>CADEGF010000057.1 GCA_902826815.1 uncultured Mycobacteriaceae bacterium | reverse complement strand
AGCCGCTCGTCGAGCAGTCGGCCCGTCATCTTCGGGAACCAGAAGTAGATGCCCGCGTAGGTGGCGAAGACGATCGTGCCGAACAGCACGTAATGGAAGTGCGCCACAACGAAATAGCTGTCGGTGACGTGGAAGTCGATCGGCGGGCTGGCCAACAGCACACCGGACAGGCCGCCGAGCAGGAAGGTGACCAGGAAGCCCACCGAGAACAGCATCGGTGTTTCGAACGTCAACTGGCCCTTCCACATCGTGCCTATCCAGTTGAAGAACTTGATACCGGTGGGCACCGCGATCAGGAACGTCATGAACGAGAAGAAGGGAAGGAGAACGGCTCCTGTTGCGTACATGTGGTGCGCCCACACCGCCACCGAGAGCGCCGCGATGGACAGCGTCGCGTAGATCAGCGTGGTGTAACCGAAGATCGGCTTGCGCGAGAACACCGGGAAGATCTCGGTGACGATGCCGAAGAACGGCAGCGCGATGATGTACACCTCGGGGTGGCCGAAGAACCAGAACAGGTGCTGCCACAGCAGCACGCCGCCGTTGGCCGGGTCGTAGACGTGTGCGCCGAGGTGGCGGTCGGCGGCGAGCCCGAACAGCGCCGCGGTCAGCAGCGGGAAGGCCAGAAGCACCAGGATCGACGTCACCAGGATGTTCCAGGTGAAGATCGGCATCCGGAACATCGTCATACCCGGTGCGCGCATGCAGACCACCGTGGTGATCATGTTGACGCCGCCGAGGATGGTGCCGAGACCGGCGACGGCCAGGCCCATGATCCACAGGTCGCCGCCGGCCCCAGGAGAGTGGATGGCGTCGGTCAGCGGTGTGTAGGCGGTCCAGCCGAAGTCGGCGGCGCCGCCGGGGGTGATGAAGCCAGCGATCGCAATCATCGCGCCGAACAGGAACAGCCAGAACGAGAACGCGTTGAGCCGCGGGAACGCCACGTCGGGGGCGCCGATCTGCAGTGGCAGCACCAGGTTGGCGAACCCGAACACGATCGGGGTGGCGTAGAACAGCAGCATCACCGTGCCGTGCATGGTGAACAGCTGGTTGTACTGCTCGTTGCTCAGGAACTGCAGGCCGGGCAGCGCGAGCTCGGTGCGCATGAACAGCGCCATCAGCCCGCCGATGAAGAACATGATGAAGCAGGCGACGCAGTACATGATGCCGATCAGCTTGTGATCGGTGGTGGTGATCAGCTTGTAGATCAGGCTGCCCTTGGGGCCGAGCCGCGCCGGGAATGGACGACGGGCCTCGAGTTCTCCGACCGTGGGCGCTTCGGCTACCAACTCGTCCTCCAAACGTCTCTCGCGGGCATGCCCGCGTCTTGCTGTCCGAATCCTATCTCCCGAAGGGCCCCGTGTCGGCATGGGTCCTACAAACGGTCGTAATTGATTTCGTCGCGTCGCGGGCCCGCGGGGTGACCAGCCCCGACGTGCTCGGATGTTACCGTCGGCCCCGTGCTGATCCGCCGTCCGGCGCCCCTCCCCCGCAAGCGGGCGGTACCCCCACTGATCGCAGCGGCGGCGGCCCTGCTGGCCGCCATCGCGGTGACCGCGGTCGGTGGCTGCGGACAGCTCGGCGGCGGAACGGCTTCCCCTGTCGATGAGCCGACAGTCATCACCAGCACCACGAGAATCGCCGGGGCAGGCGTCCTGGGCAATCAGCGCAGGCCGGACGAGTCATGCGCACCGGCCCCTGCGCCGTTGGATGCGGCCGAAGGCGAGCGGGAAGTCCGCCATGCGGCAGGAGGGACCATGCTGCGGGCCGAACCGCAGAAAATCGTGGTGCTGTCCGGCGACCAGCTCGATGCGCTGTGCGCGCTGGGCCTGCAGTCGCGAATCGTCGCCGCCGCACTCCCCGACGGCTCCGACGCCCAGCCGTCCTACCTCGGCACCGCCGTGCACGACCTGCCCGCCGTCGGCACCCGCAGTTCGCCCGATCTCGACAAGATCCGGGCCGAGCAGCCCGATCTGATCCTTGGGTCCGACGCGCTGACCCCCGACGCGTATCCCGAGCTGTCGGACATCGCGCCGACGGTCTTCACGGGTGCACCAGGCGCCGGATGGGAGGACAGCCTGCGAACGGTCGGCGCGGCAACCTGGCGGGCAGATGCCGCCAACGGGCTGGTCGACGACTTCACCGCGGCCGCCGAAAGGACCGGTGCGGAAAACGATGCGACACATTTCCAGGCGTCGGTCGTGCAGCTCACCGACAAGACCCTTCGGGTATTCGGGCCTGACAGCTTCGCCGGCAGCGTGCTCGCCGACGTCGGCGTGGATCGGCCTGCGGCACAACGCTTTACCGACAAGCCATACGTCGAGGTCGGCACCACCGACGAAGATCTCGACAACTCGCCGGACTTCTCGCTCGCCGACGGCGACATCGTGTACGTCTCCTTCGATTCGCCGGCGGCCAAGGACCGCGCAAGCGAGGTGATGCACAGCGATGCCTGGAAGAAGCTGGCGGCCACCCGGGACAACCGGGTCTACGTGGTCAACAACGAGGTGTGGCAGACGGGAGAGGGCATCGTCGCCGCCAGAGGGATACTGACGGACCTTCGGTGGCTCAACGCGCCGATCAACTAACGTCGGCACCGTGATCCACGTCTTGAAGTCGACGTATCTGCAATCGCCCGATGTCGTCGCACAGACCCGGCCTGCTCATCTCGAGTTCTTGAAGGACGAGATCGCGGCGGGTCGCCTCCTGCTCGCGGGTCGGCAGGAGGACGGTTCCGGCGGCGTGCTGATCACCGCCGACATCGACGCCCAAGAGGCCGACGACATGGTCGCGCGGGACCCCTACACGGCGGCAGGTGCCGCGAACTACGAGCGAACGTCGTTCAGCACCGCGGTCCGCGCACCAGGACTCTAGGAGCCAGTTCACAGCTGCGCGGGGATTAGTTCCGGCGCGCGAGCGGTTGCTCCAACGGTCGGGCCGCACAGTCGCGGCCAATTCACCTGCTCGTTGAGCTGATTTTCGCATGTATCGACATGTATTGAAGAGGGACCCCTGATGACGAACTCCGTAACCGCGTACGCCGCCACGTCTGCCACCGAACCGCTGACCAAGACGACCATCACCCGCCGCGACGTGCGGCCTAACGATGTCGCTTTCGACATTCACTTCGCGGGCATCTGCCACTCCGACATTCACACGGTCAAGGCCGAATGGGGTCAGCCCGCCTACCCCGTCGTACCCGGCCACGAGATCGCCGGTGTCGTCACCGAGGTCGGTGCTGATGTCACCAGGTTCAAGGTCGGCGATCGCGTCGGCGTCGGGTGTTTCGTCGACTCGTGTCGCGAATGCGAGAACTGCCGGGCAGGACTGGAGCAGTACTGCACCGGTTCCGGAATGGTCGGCACCTACAACGCCGTCGGCGGCGACGGCGAGGCGACCTACGGCGGCTACAGCGGAGCGATTGTCGTCGACGAGAACTATGTGCTGGGCATCCCCGACAGCTTGGCGCTCGAAGCGGCCGCTCCCCTGCTGTGCGCAGGCATCACCACCTACTCGCCGCTGCGGCACTGGGACGCCGGACCGGGCTCCCGGGTGGCGGTGATCGGCCTCGGCGGGCTGGGCCACATGGCCGTCAAGCTCGCCGTCGCGATGGGAGCCGAGGTGTCGGTGCTGAGCCAGTCGCTCAAGAAGATGGAGGACGGCCTGCGTCTTGGCGCCGCCCACTACTACGCCACCAGCGACCCCAACACGTTCACCGACCTCGCCGGGTCATTCGATCTGATCATCAACACGGTGTCGGCCAACCTGGACCTGAACGCCTACATCGGCCTGCTCGCCGTCGACGGAACCCTCGTGCAGGTCGGCATGCCCGAGCATGCGATGGAGCTCGCCGCCCCTCCGGTGGTATCCAAGCGGCGCAGCCTCGCGGGTTCGATGATCGGCGGCATCGCTGAAACCCAGGAGATGCTCGACTTCTGCGCGGAGCACGATGTGACGCCCGAAATCGAGGTCATCACACCGGATTACATCAACGAGGCCTACGAGCGGGTACTGGCCAGTGACGTGCGGTACCGCTTCGTCATCGATACGGAGTCACTGCGGTGACGACATAGGAGACGGAGTCACTGCGGTGACGACAGACGACGCCGTGTCGCTGCGTGATCTACGACTCGGGTTCGTCGAACCCTTCCAGCGGCCAACCTGCGGCCGCCAGCCTGGCCGCGACCCGCGCGATATTCTCCGGGCCTGCGTCGTGGTTGGTGACGTCGGAGATGAACTCCGCGATCTCGTCGCGGGTGATGTCACCGTCGGCGGCAGCACCCGTTTCGGTGTCGGTGATGTTGCGCACGACTTCTTTGACCTGATCCTCGGTCAACGGAGTCGCCCGCAGCAGCGCCAGCAGCGGGACGCGGTCGGGCCCTGGGACGCCCTCGGGATACCCGCCGCGCAGCCATTGCAGGATCGACTGAAACAACGACGAGGTGGTCACACCGCTAAGTGTGGCCGTTGGCCCTCCGATTTGCTCGTCATACAGCGGATCGATGGCCGCGCACCGCTGCCCTGCTTGTAATCTCACCAATGCGTGCGCAGTGATCACTACGAGTTAGGGGCCAATCGTTTTCGCCTGGTGGGGTCGAACGGTATACCGCTACCGATTCGCCGTGGTCGCAGTGATGGTGGCACTCTGCCTTGGCAGCGGTATCTACGGCAGCAGCCTCGGCCAGCACGTCACGCAGAGTGGCTTCTTCGATGACGGCAGCGAGTCGGCGCAGGCGTCGCGCCTCGGCGATGAGCACTACGGCAGAGACACCTCGAGCCACGTCGTCGCGATCTACACCGCCCCGGACGGCAAGACCGTCGACGACCCGGCCTTCCGCAAGAAGGTGCTGGCCAACCTCGCGCAGGTCGAAGAGGACCACCCGGACGAGATCCTGCGGTCCATCGGCTATTTCAAATCCCCTGACCTGCTTCGCAACATGGCTGACGCGTCGAGGAAGCACGCGTTCATGTCCATCCAGCTCAAGGGCGACAACGACGACCTCATCCTGAAGAACTACAAGGCGGTCCAGGCGGACCTGGACAACCCGGACGTCAACGTGCAGTTGGCCGGGTTGTTGCCGTTGGCCAATGAGCTCACCGGAACCATCGCCACCGACCAGCAGCGGGCAGAGGTGCTCGCCATGCCGCTGGTGGTGGTTTTGCTGTTCTTCGTTTTCGGTGGTGTGGTCGCGGCGTTCCTGCCCGGCATCATCGGCGGCCTGACGATCGCAGGCGCGCTCGGCATCATGCGGCTGACGGCGCTGTCCGTGCCTGTGCACTACTTCGCGCAACCGGTCGTCACGCTGATCGGGCTCGGTATCGCGATCGACTACGGGCTGTTCGTGGTCAGCCGCTTCCGCGAGGAGATCGCCGAGGGCTACGACACCGAAACGGCGGTCCGGCGCACCGTCGTGACGGCAGGCCGAACGATCGCGTTCTCGTCGGTGCTGATCTCTGCGTCGGTGGGCGGACTGCTGCTCTTCCCGCAGGGCTTTCTGAAATCCCTGACATACGCCATGATCGCGTCGGTCACGTTGGCGGCCATCCTGTCGATCACGGTGCTGCCCGCCATCCTCGGGATGCTCGGCCCGAACGTCGACGCCCTCAATGTGCGCACGCTGCTGCGGATCCCATTCCTGCGCGACAACGAGAAGACCAGCCGGCTGATCAACTGGCTTGGCGACAAGCTGCAGAAAACCAAGACGAGTGCGGAGGTCGAGAACGGGTTCTGGGGCAGGCTGGCCGACCGCGTCATGAAGAGACCGGTCCTGTTCGCGGCCCCCATCCTCCTCGTTCTGATCATTCTGATCCTTCCGTTGGGCAACATCGCGCTCGGCGGCATCAGTGAGAAGTACCTGCCGCCAACCAATTCGGTGCGCCAGGCGCAGGAGCAGTTCGATAAAACGTTCCCCGGATTCCGCGTCGAACCGATCACGCTGGTGATTCAGAGCACCGACGGAAGACCGGTCACCGACGCGGAAGTCGCACAGGTTCGCAGTGAGGCGCGCGCGATTCCCGGATTCACCGAGCCGAACAACGACCCGACGAAGATGTGGCCGGAGCGTCCGTATCTCGACGGCGCGTCCAAGGACGAATCCGTCCGGGTGATCCAGAACGGCTTGGTCAACCGCCTCGACGCCAAGGCGAAGGTCGACGAGCTGAGATCGATCTCAAGACCTCACGACCTGGAATTGTTTGTCGGCGGCACACCCGCGCTCGAACAAGACAGTGTGCGAACCATTTCCGCGAAGCTGCCCGCGATGATCCTGATCGCGGTCTCGACGACGACGATCCTGATGTTCTTGGCGTTCGGGTCGTTGGTGCTGCCGATCAAGGCCGCGTTGATGAACGCGCTGACGCTGTGTTCGACGCTCGGTGTGCTGACGTGGATATTCGTCGATGGACACTTCTCGTCTGTGCTGAACTTCACGCCGACTCCGTTGACGGCGCCGGTGATCGGGCTGATCATCGCGGTGATATTCGGACTGTCGACGGACTATGAGGTCTTCCTGGTGTCCCGAATGGTCGAGGCCCGCGCCCGCGGGATGACGACCGAAGAGGCCATCCGGCACGGCACCGCGACCACAGGCCGTCTGATCAGCGCCGCCGCTTTGGTTCTCGTCGTGGTCGGCGGCGCATTCGCGTTCTCCGATCTGGTGATGATGCAGTACCTCGCGATCGGTCTCATCACGGCGCTGCTACTCGATGCGACCGTGGTGCGGATGTTCCTGGTGCCGTCGGTCATGAAACTGCTTGGCAACGACTGCTGGTGGGCACCGCGATGGATGAAGCGAGTGCAGGAAAAGATCGGTCTCGGCGAGATCACCCTCGAAGACGAACGCAAGGCATCGGAGCCGAGCCCCGAGCAGTTGGACGAGGCGATGGCGTTCGGAACGGTCGTGGGCGCGCCCGCCTGGCAGAAGCCGGTGCATGATCCGTCGCGACCGACCGCGGCGGCACTGGCTCCTTCGGCGTCCGCCACTGGGGTGGCGTTGGCGGATCGGCCCGAGGAGGAAGAGCCTTCGGACACTGAGGACTCGGCTGCCGAGCACACCGAAGTCGATGCGGTCGACGACGAGCCAGCCGTCGACGAAGAACCGGTCGACGACGAAGAAAGGCCCGCTGAGGAAGCGGAAGACGAAGTCGACGACATCGAGGAAGGCGACGTCGCCGAGGCTGAAGCCGCCGAGGAAGACGAGACCGAGAAGTAGCGCCCGGCGGGGTTACCGCTACTGGCCGATCGCGCGATCGTCGACGGGGTTGCGGCGCTTGACGATCAGCGGATCCGCCGGGGTGAACGGGTACTGCGGCAGATCGTCGATGTGGGTGTTGAACGCGGCGGACAGCACCTCGCGTGAGTATGCGCTCGCCGATGCGCGGTAGCCGATGTCGGCGGGGAACGGCTGGTCGAAGAAGATCAGGAAGTGCCATTCGTCGGTGCCGATGTTCTCGATGTGATGCGGGTAAGCGCGCGGAATGAAGTACATGTCGCCGGTCGTCATGTTCCAGGTATCAAGCGTGCCATCGGGATTCATGACCGTCATACGCGCGTCGCCATGATGCACGTAGCCCATCTCGGCGGTGACGGGATGCCAATGTGGCTCGCGCATGCCGTCCTCGGCAATGCGCAGCGAGTACATCGAGATGTCCCTCAGGGCGGGCCAGAACTGGGCGCGGGCGAAGCGCGCGTTTCCGTATGCGTAGGTCAGACCGGCCGGTTGGCCCTCGATATCGAATTTGTGCGGATCGTCGAAGTACGCCGAGGATGGAACCTCCTGGCCGCCGGCGCGGGCCGCCAGCTTGTGGTCGGTGGTGGTGCGCCGGATCTTGGCCATATCCGATGCGGGCAGATCGTAGGTGTTGCCGAGCACGGCGTCGGTGAAGGCGCCGAACGTCGCGCCGAGCCCGAAGTCCTCGGGGCGCTCGTTGCGGAACGCGACGACGAACTCGGCGACGTCGGTGCCGATGTTCTCGATGTGATGCAGTGCGCCAGAATCGATGTGGAACATCTGGCCGGCCGTCACGATGGAGCTCGAGAAGCGGCTGTGGTCGTCGAGCACCGAGACCAATGCAGTGCCGGACACGCAGTAGGTGAGCTCGTTGGCGTTAGCGTGCCAGTGCGGGGTGCGCATCGCGCCCGGGTTCAGCAACACCCTCTTGATCGACAGCCGGTTCAGGATCGGCAAGTTGTCGGCGGTGATTCGACGCATCGAGCCGAAGTCGTTCTCCTCGACGATCTCCCCGTCCAACAGGGAGGCGGTGTGGTCGCTGCGGGTCAGTGAGGCGGTCATGGCGGGCTCCTGTCGATCCGGGTGAGGTCCACTGTGGTGCAACCTCAACCCTCGTCGCAGCGAAAGCGCACGTCTTCCAGGCTGGCAACTATCTGTGAAGCGGAAATCAGGAAGCCGGGCTACCTGCCAGCCCCCATCAAATCGCGACCTCCCCGCAATCTCGAAAATTTTTGCCGTTTAAGTTGTCCGACAGCCCGGGTAGTGCCACGCTCACTTCCGGGAACTGCACTGTTGCAGACTCTCAGGACTGAATTCGAACGAGAGAGCCGCGATGACGACCGATTCCGCAGCGCCGAAAAGTGAAGCTAACCCCGCACCGGCCGGGCTGAAGAAGGGCGCAATCGGTATCGTCGCCGTCCTCTTCATGGCCGTTGCGAACGCAGCGCCGATCACCGCGATGACGAGCAACACCCCGATAGCGGTGGGCTTCGGCAACGGGATCGGTGCGCCTGCAGGTTTTCTCTTCGCCACGATCATCCTGACGCTGTTCGCGATCGGGTACGTCGCGATGGCAAGGCACATCACCACCGCGGGCGCCTTCTACGGCTTCATCTCCCACGGCCTCGGCCAGGTATGGGGGATGGCCAGCGGCGCGCTTGCCACGTTCGCCTATGTCGTATTCGAGGGCTCGCTGATCGGCGGCTTCGCGTATTTCGCCAACGACGCCGTGAACACCATTGTGGGAGTGAACATCCCGTGGCTGTGGTTGGCCATCGGCGGGATACTGGTCATCGCGGCGCTGTGTCACTTCCACATCAGCCTGACGGCGGCGATCCTGAGCATAACGCTGACGTGCGAGGTGCTCGTGCTGCTCGCACTCGCCGGCTCGGTGATCTTCAAGGGCGGCGGACCCGACGGCTTCATGCTCAACCAGACGGTGCTGCCCCAGAACGCGTTCCAGAGCCTTCCCGGAGGAGCGTTCGGCACCGCCGCTGCGGCCGGTTCGGCGGCGATCGGTCTGTTCTTCGCGTTCTGGTCGTGGGTCGGCTTCGAAACCACAGCGGTCTATGGCGAGGAGTCCCGCAGCCCGAAGAAGATCGTTCCAAGAGCGACCCTGATAGCGGTGATCAGCCTCGGCCTGTTCTACACGTTCATCTCTGCAATGGTGATCGCAGGCAACGGCAAGACACAGTCCGTCGAGTCCTCAATCAGCGCGAACCCGCCCGACCTGCTGTTCAAGCTTGTCGACGCCAACCTCGGTGGGACACTGCTGGACGTCTACAAGATCCTGCTCGTCATCGGATCCTTCGCATGCGCCATGGCGTTCCACAACGCCGCCTCCCGCTACATCTTTGCGCTTGGCCGCGAAATCCCTTCTACCGCAGTGCGGAGGACCATCGGTGCGGCGCATCCGACGCACGGCTCCCCGTACATCGCGTCGGCGTTGCAGAGCGCCATCACGCTGGTGCTGGTGCTGCTGTTCACCGTCTTCACCGCGGTACAGGTGCCCGATGCGAACGGCACCCCCGTCGACACCCCGACGCTCGTGCCCTTCGTCAACATCTATGGCCTGCTGGCCCTGATCGGCACGGCGGCGATCCTGCTGGTGCAGGCCATCTGTTCGATAGCGGTGATCTGGTACTTCTGGATCAAGAAGACACACAAGGGCAACGTGATCACCACGTTGATCTGTCCGCTCATCGGCGGCCTCGCCATGTTCTACGTCGTCTGGCTGCTATGGGACAACCGTGCCTTCGCAGCGGGTTATGCGGCGAACTCGGATGTGTTCAAGGTCGGGCCGTACATGATCTTGGCGACATTCGTCATCGGCGTCGGGTGGGCCCTGTGGCTGCGCTCGGCCAAACCCGACGAATACGCCGCCATCGGTCGCACCGTGCTGGAGGAGGCACACGAGCGGACCGAGGCTGCCGCGACCTGATTACCGGCGTTAGAAGTCCCAGTCCTCGTCTTCGGTGTTGACGGCCTTGCCGATGACGTAGCTCGACCCCGACCCCGAGAAGAAGTCGTGGTTCTCGTCGGCATTGGGGCTCAATGCCGACAGGATCGCGGGGTTCACGTCGGTCTCGTCGCGCGGGAACAGCGCCTCGTAGCCGAGGTTCATCAGCGCCTTGTTGGCGTTGTAGCGCAGGAACTTCTTGACGTCCTCGGTGAGCCCGACCTCGTCGTAGAGGTCCTGGGTGTACTCGACCTCGTTGTCGTACAGCTCGAACAGCAGCTCGTAGGTGTAGTCCTTCAGCTCCTGCTGTCTGGCGGCGTCTTCCAGCGCCAGGCCCTTCTGGTACTTGTAGCCGATGTAATAACCGTGCACGGCCTCGTCGCGGATGATCAACCGGATCATGTCGGCGGTGTTGGTCAGCTTGGCCCGGCTGCTCCAGTACATCGGAAGATAGAAGCCCGAGTAGAACAGGAAGCTCTCCAGCAGCGTGGAGGCCACCTTCCGCTTCAGCGGCTCGTCGCCCTTGTAGTACTGCATGACGATCTCGGCCTTGCGCTGAAGGTTCGGGTTCTCCTCCGACCAGCGGAACGCATCGTCGATCTCGGCCGTCGAGCACAGCGTGGAGAAGATGTTGCTGTAGCTGCGGGCGTGTACCGACTCCATGAACGCGATGTTGGTGTAGACGGCTTCCTCGTGCGGGGTGATCGCATCCGGGATCAGGCTGACCGCGCCGACGGTGCCCTGGATGGTGTCCAGCAGCGTCAGGCCGGTGAAGACCCGCATCGTCATTTCCTTCTCGTGGGCGCTCAGCGTCCCCCACGACGGGATGTCGTTGGACACCGGAACCTTCTCCGGCAACCAGAAATTGCCGGTCAGCCGATCCCACACCTCGGCGTCCTTGTCGTCCTGCAAGCGGTTCCAGTTGATCGCAGAGACGCGGTCGACCAGCTTCATGCCATCACCCACGACGAACCCCATTTCACCTGCAGTTTGTTGGTCTATAGCCGTTCTACAGCCTGCCACCGACACTACCCCTGGGGTCCGCGTTACAACGGCAACACAAGATGATGTGTCAGGCGTGTCGCACGAATCGCGCGCCCGCTAAACAGCAACGGGCTTGCCGACACCGAGGAACTTGTACTCAGACGGCTTGAACTCCCTGGTCGCCAGCCAGTACTCGGACGCCAGGCCCGACCACAGCGAGCGGTTGACGCCGTGCTCGTCGAGGTACCAGCTCTGGCAACCGCCCGTGTTCCACACCGTCGTCGACAGATCGTCCTGCAACTCGTCGTTGAAACGGTCCTGCGCCGCGCGCGTTGGCGCGAGCGCGGCGGCGCCTGCCTTGTCGGCGGCGGCAATCGCGTCCGCCACGTATCCGATCTGCGCCTCGATCATGAACACCACCGAGTTGTGACCAAGCCCGGTGTTCGGCCCGAGGAGCAGGAACAGGTTCGGCACATCGGCGACGGTGATGCCGCGATGGGCCATCACACCCTCGCGGTTCCACCGATCACCGAGATCTTCACCGCCCGCACCCTTGATTTCGAGGTAGGTGTACCAGTCGGTGACGTGGAACCCGGTCGCGCAGACGATGGCGTCGACGTCGCGTTCGGTGCCGTCGACCGTCACGATCCCCTTGTTCGTGACACGCTCGATGCCGTCGGTGATCAACTCGGTCCTGGGGTTGGCGACCGCCTGATAGAAGTTGTCCGAGACCAGGATTCGCTTGCAGCCGGGCTTGTAGTTCGGCGTCAGCTTTCTGCGCAGCTCGGGATCCTTGACGTAGCGCCGCATGTTGGCCTTATACATCCAGCCCGCGACGTTCATCAGCTCGGGCCGCTTCGCCAACGCGATCGCGCGGCTGTCCAAGGCGGTGTACGTCGCCGCCCGCAGCGCCGCCCGCAGGCCCGGCACAAAGCGGAACGCCCGCTTGACCGCAGCGGGGAAGGCGAAATTGATGCGCGGTTTGATCCACGCGGCGGTGCGCTGATAGAGCTGCACCTGGCTTGCGATCTCGACCAGCTCGGGCACCACCTGGATCGCGCTGGCGCCGGTCCCGATGACGGCCACCTTCTTGCCCGTGAGGTCGACGGTGTGGTCCCACTGCGCGGTGTGGAAAACCGGGCCGTCGAATTCGGCGAGGCCGGGGATGTCGGGCAGCGACGGGATGTGCAGCGCGCCCGCGCCTGAGATCAGGAACTGAGCGACGTATTCCTCCCCGCCGTCGGTGAATACGTGCCAGCGGTATTCGGCGTCGTCCCAGTGCGCCCGCGCCACCTTGGCGCCGAACACGATGCTCGGCCGCAGCCGGTGGCGGTCGGTGACGTCCTCGAGGTAGTCGAGAATCTCGGGCTGGGGCGAGAACACGCAGCCCCAGTCCGGTTTCGGCGCGAACGAGAACGAGTACAGGTGCGAGGGCACGTCGCAGGCCGCGCCCGGATAGGTGTTGTCCCGCCAGGTCCCGCCGACTTCGTCGGCCTTCTCCAGGATCAGGAACTCCACGCCCTGCTTCTGCAACGCGATACCCATCCCGAGCCCGGAGAACCCGGTCCCGATGATGAGCGCACGGGTGTGCACTGGCTCCGTCACGAGGATCCCCTGCCTTCGGTGTGGCCCCACCCGGGAACAGCGGTACCGGGTACTTCGCCGACCAGGGTACCGCCCACCATCCGACCCGCCCGTGCGTATTCGCGCGTCTGCCCGCGAGGCGACTTCTTCAGTCATCTCGCCGGCAAGACCTCGCTACGTTGTCATCGCCGTGATGCGCCAGGGGTGGATTTGCGGCGCAGGACCCACACAGTTGCCACCGTCAGTGCCACCGCGAATGTTCCGAGCGCGATCAGGCTGCCGGTAGTGCTTCCGCTGAAGGTGTCGCGGTAGGCGGACATGGCAGGCACCGTCTCCGTGAACCGGTCGAGGTCGAGATCTCGACCGAGGGCCTCGAAGGCGTGGCGATTGGCCAGGCCATAGCTCATCCAGCGCCCAGGAGCTGCCATGTCGTCGACTGGGACTATGGCGCCGCCGAACAGAACCTGCGGAAAGCACAACATCGGAAGGGCCAGGGCGGCCTGCGCTGCGTTGGAGACCGCAGCCGACGCCAGCAGTCCCAGCGCCAGCGCCGACGTCGCCTCGATCACAATCGTCGCGAACAACAGAACGTATACGTGCCAGTTCATCGCCGGGAGGCGGCCGAGCACACGGAGCACAGCAAGGAGCACCGCGCTCACTCCCGCCAGCACTGGAAGCAGTGCGGTGATCTTGGATGCCACATAGGCCCCGACGCTGAGCCCGGCCAACCGTTCCCGCTTGAACACCGGCATTTCGCCGACGATTTGGAGAAGACCGTACGTCAAGCCGAAAAAGAAGCCATCGAACGCGATCCAGAACACGATCTGGGCCGGCCCGATATCGGCTGCACTGCTTGGGTCGAATGCATCACGCTTGAATAGCGTCGCCATCATCACCGTGACCAGCACCGGTGAGCCGAGCAGGATGGCGAGGGTCAGCCGGTTGCGGAACAGGACATCGATATTGCGCCGGGTCAGAAGCCACCATTGCCGGACTGCGCTCGGGTGGCTGTCCGGCGGACGGTGGGCCGGGATCGGCGGTATGTCGTCGCCGCGTTGAGGTTCCGTGGTACCGACCTTCTGTGCGAAACGATTTGCCCAGCGCACGGGGGTGTCCTGCTCAGCAAGTCGTTCGTAGATCTCCGCGAGGTCGCGGACTTCGAAGTAGCTGCGGGCCTCAGCCGTGCTGCCGTTGAAGGCCAGGTGTCCGTCGCGGGCCAGAAAGATCACCCGATCGCACTTGTCGATGCCCGCAGGCTCATGAGTCGTGAGCACGACGGTGACTCCTCGGCTGCTGAGCGTGCGTAGCAGGCGCATCACGTCGGCTGCCGTCGACGGATCGAGCCCGGAGGTGGGTTCGTCCAGAAAGAACAGACTCGGTCGAGTCAATAGCTCCACGGCGATGCTGGCCCGCTTGCGCTGGCCACCCGAAAGCGCTCGGACCGGCACGTCAGCACGATCTGCCAGGTCGAGGTCTCGCATGGTCTCCTCGACGACGCGATCCGCCTCGGCTGCCGTAGTGCCCGCCGGCATCCTCAACCGCGCCGCGTAGCGCAGCGTGCGGCGGAGGGGCATCTCCAGATGGATGATGTCGTCCTGTGGGACGTACCCGATACGGGCATCCATGCGCGTTCTGGCACCGCGAATGATGCCGTCATGCCAAACCTGACCGGCAGACGGTGGTTGAAGTCCCGCGAGTGTCTCCAACAACGTGGTCTTTCCCGCGCCGCTACCGCCCGCGATCGCGACCAGCTCGCCTGGCTTCACCGTCAGCGACAGCTTCGGCAGAATCTGCCGCCCGCCAGCATGGCGGCTCACGTTGATTGCGTCGATTCGCCCGCCGCGCTGCGCTTGAGACACCCGACTGGACGCGAGCGGGTCGATCTGTTCGGTGTTTGGTGGCCCGAACCTCAATTCGGTCATGATCTGTAACCTCCGTCATTCCGGAACGTGTCTTGCTTGGGGCTTGATCATCAGCCCGACACTTCCGAGGTCACATGGGGCGTTTGCCTCAAAGAGGCAAATGCCCCCGCGGCGCTGGATGGTTCGCGTACGAGATGACGCCGAAGGGAAAGCGACGGGACGATTCGGCAGACCTATTGCGCACCAACGCTATCCGGACAGCGCTATCGCATCATCCGCTTCACGGCGCGGATGCGTCGAGCGGGTGGCCTGTCAGACCACGGTCGATTGCCGCGAGCGTCGCCTGTGTGCGGTTGTTGACCCCGAGCTTGGCGTAGACGCGCTCGACGTGGTTACGCGCTGTTTTCTGCGCGATGAAAAGCTCGTCGGCAATCTCACGATTCGACCTACCCTGCGCGACCAAACGCAGAACCTCGACCTCCCTGGCGGTGAGGCCCGCCGAAAATGGTGCCCGCCTTGAAGACCGATGACCGGCAGCCGCCAGCACTGCCTCCACAGACTCATCATCGTGGTGTCCAGCGCGCGCTTCCCGGCGCAGTTCGCTCGCGGCATCGCCGGGGTCGAGACCGGCGCGGCCAGGTCGCGTTTCGCGTAGCTGCTGATAAGCCACTGCCGCGGAGAGCAATCGGTCCTGCGCCGTCAGTTCCGCACCGGCCAGGCCTCTGGGGAATCCCGATCCGTCGATCCGTTCCTCGTGCTTGGTCGCAAGGGACACCACCGACTCCAGCCCCTGGACGCGGCTCAGTATCCGCCCAGTCAGATACGGGTACATCCGCATCCGCTCCGTTTCAGCGGTCGTGAGCATGCCCGACTTCTCCCAGATGTGGTTCGACACACCCAGTTTGCCCAGACCGTGCACGAGGCCTGCCCGATAAAGCCTGGTGGTGTCAGCCTCGGGCATCCGCCGGATTCGAGCGGCAGCGGCCGCCAGGTCGGCGACACCACGGGAGTAGCCCGGCGAACTAGGACACTTGAGATCGACGAAATCAGCCATCGCTCTTAATAACTCGTCGATCTCGTCGCCGATCAGCGTGCGGCCGCGATCTGGCGCCTGCTCCAACGTCGCAGTCCAGACGTCGATTTCGAGCAATCCCTCGAGGATGTCGGCGACATTCTGCTCGAACGCATCCGCCACCGCAGGGCTGAACTGCGTGCCCCGCCGTGAGCGCACGACTTCGATCGCTTGTTCGAGGCCACCCGTGCGCAGGTGAACCTCGACGACATCGGCGAGCCGGACAATCCGGATCTCGAGCGGGATATCCTCTCCGCGAACACCGTTGGGCATACCCTTGCCGTCCCAGCGCTCGAATATGTACGACAGCGCCGCACTGACCTGCGGGTCCAAACCCATTCTGTCGGAGAGCACTCCCGCCGAGGCGCAATGCGAGTTGATGAGCTTGGCAACCTGATTGCGGGCAGTGAGCACAAAGGCCGCCGATCGGACGCCACGTTCCCACGTCGGCATTCCACGTCCGACGTGATTGAGCATCAACCGCAGGAATGGCAGACCGGCCATGTCCACGCTGTAGGTATCGGCCCGGAAGGCGATGTCGTCGCCGAATAGCACTGAAAGCTCGTGAGAATCGGCGTGACAACCGATCCACCCGACCAGATTGGCGTAGTACACCGTCGCCCGCTGTTGCGCGTCGAGCCCCATCCGCTCGGCGATGCGGGTCGCGATCAACGATGACCGGAGCATATGTTCCATTGGCTGACCCAGACCGAGATCAATCGCGAGCGATATCGCAGCCAGCAGCTCGGCTTTACGCAGGCCTTTACCGGGGTCCCGCGGCGTCCGGGTCGGGTGCACGCCCTCATTCTGCATCTGATCAGGGTTATTTCGGCATGAACAGAAGGCGTTCACCGTCACCCTTTTCCTGGGTGCGGTGTATTTGAGGCCGATGCCTCATGCGCCGGAATGGCTGCCGGATGAATCATTTCTGCATGGTTACCATCGGCACCCCACCGCAGACCGTTCGAGCGGAGCCGGAAAACCCGTGGCAGAAGGTGCTAACGGACGGTCACGCGCCTTTGGTGAGGGCGCGGCGGCTGTTTCGGTATTTGCCGTCGGCGCCACGATGCAAGATGTGTAGCAACCCTTTTGGCGGGCCAGCAGGACGTGTCCTCGCCGTTGCCGGCTTCACTCCCTCGCGCAAGAATCCCAATCTATGCAGTCGCTGTTGCGACGTGCTTCCGTCAGGCGGCGCCGAGGTCGACGTTGCGGTCCTGTTCGCCGACGTTCGCGGCTCGACCGCGCTGAGCTCGCGGAGCGCGGCCACGGACTTCGCCTCACTGCTCAACCGCTTCTATCTCGCTGCGACACACACCCTTCTGCGGCATGACGCGGTGATCGACAAACTCATCGGCGATGAGGTCATGGCTTTCTTTGTGGCGGGCATCAGCGGTCCCGATTACCGACGCCGCGCTGTTGAGGCAGGGATGGACTTGCTCACAGCTGTCGGCTACGGCAGGGACGAGGAACCCTGGGTTGAATTGGGCGTGGCGGTCAACGCGGGCGTTGCATACGTCGGCAACGTCGGCGGGCCTGTCATGGACTTCACCGCCCTCGGCGATCCGGTCAACATCACGGCGCGCATGCAACAACATGCAGCCGGTGGGGAGTTGCTCGTCGGATCTGGAGTTGCCGATGAGCTGATGGCGGCGACGCCGCGGCGCACTTTGACGCTGCGGGGACATGAACGACCGATCGACGCCTTTGTCCTCGGAACAGGACGGGATTCCACAAATCGCTAGTCAGGCGACGGGTTGTTGTCTGCGCACCGCTGTGTGGATGGGCTGATCGGCTTCGATCTTGACGCCGAGCAGGTCGCCGGTGCCGATGATCGCGCCCATCATGATGGTCGTCAGGTGCGCGACGAACTTGTCCGACGCCATCCGGCGCGGGCTGTCACCGTCACCGCCCAGCCACCAATCCGTCGCCGAGGCCGCGGTGCCGAAGATCGCGAACGCCGCCAATTCGAAGGACGCCGGGTCGAGTTCCATCTCCTCGAGCTCGCTGCTGACCATCTCGGCGATGGCGAGCGTGATGTCGCGACCCTTGTTCACCGTCGCCATCGCCGCCGCGGACTGGTCGGCGAACCGCCCCTGCAGCAGGAAGCGCACCACGTTGGGGTGTTGGTCGACCAGCTCGACGTAGTGCTCGACACCGTGGCCGACGATTTCGCGAGCGGAATCGGTCTCCATGTTGACCGACGGAATGATCGCCGACCACAACATGTCACGCATCCGCTGGCCGATCGCCTGGAACAGATCCGACTTGTCGGTGAAGTGCCGGTAGATCTTCGGCTTGGCCGTGCCTGCCTCTTCCGCGATCTCGCGCAGGGACAAATCGGGCCCGAGGCGGTCGATGGCACGGAACGCGGCGTCGACGATCTCCGCCCGTACCTTCTTGCGATGTTCACGCCAGCGTTCACTTCGAGCGTCGACCTTGACGCCCGGTTCATGACCGGAGCGTGACTTCGGCCTTCCGCGCATTTGGATCACTGTACCCGCCCAGGGGTCTCTGACCTGCTCAGACCGTGCCCGAACACGCCGTCAGAACACCTAACCGGCGCGTTTGGCGATGCAGATGACCTGCGCCGACTTGGGTACTATCACACCCGACAGCCAACCGATGAGACGAGACATATGACGCAGCGATACGACCTGGTCATCGCAGGTGGCGGCCCGTCGGGTTCGGCCGCCGCGTGGCAGGCCGCGCAAACCGGCGCCAAAGTAGTGGTGCTCGACAAGGCGGAGTTCCCCCGCGCCAAGCCGTGCGGCGACGGGCTGACCGCCCGCGCGGTCAGCTACCTGCAGAAGATGGGCCTGGCCGACGAGGTCGCCACCTTCCACCGGGTCAACAGGGTGACGGTGTTCAGCCCGACGCAGTGGGAGCTGTCGTTCCCCAAACGCCCGGGGATGCCTGACCACGGCCACACCGTCAGCCGCGAGCACCTCGACACGGTGCTGCTGAAGCACGCCGAGTCGGCAGGCGCCGAGGTACGGCAGGGCTCCGAGGTGACCGGCCCCGAGTTCGACGCCAGCGGACGCGTGGTCGGCGTGACGCTCAAGGGCGGCGAGAAGGTGTACGGCGACGCGGTGATCGCCGCCGACGGCGCCTACTCCCCCATCAAGCGGGCGCTGAAGATCGACTCGGAGTACAACGGCTACTCGGCGATCGCGATCCGCTCGGAGATGCACGCCAACCGTCCGGACTCCGACTCGCTTGACATCTATTTGAAGCTGGAGTTCCAGGGCGACCAGCTGCCCGGCTACGGCTGGGTGTTCCCAATGGGCAACGGGGTCTTCAACATCGGCCTCGGCTACGTCAACAGCTACAAGAACTGGCAGTCGATCAACGCGACGCAGTTCCTCGGCGAGTTCCTGCGGACGCTGCCAGGCGACTGGGAGCTGCCCGCAATCGAAGAGCTGAAGAAGAACAAGAGTGTGCGGGCGTGGCGGCTGCCGATGGGCTTCACCGCTTGGCCGCCGTGGCGACCTGGTGTGCTGTTCACCGGCGACTCGCTCGGTGCCGGTAAACCGGCGTCGGGTGCCGGTATCTCCAAGGCGCTCGAATCCGGCCTGGCCGCGGGTGAATGCGCGATCGCGGCGCTGCAGAACGGCGGTCCCGACGACTTCACCAACTATGCCCAGCGGATGGAAGCGGCCTGGGGCCGCGAATACAAGCGCGGCCGCTACTTCCACAAGCTGGCGGGTATCCCCGCGGTGGCGAATACCGGCATCAAGTTCATCGACAACGCTTTTTTCCGCGACCGAATGCTCAAAGCGCTGTACAAGAAGGAACAGGGCCCGCAGCACAAGTACAAGTAAGGCGAGCCGCCGGCGGGTGACCCCTAGGCCCCCTACCCGATGTGGCGGCAGAGGCCCTACGGCGCTTCGGCAGCCACCGGAGTTCGCCCCGTTTTGGAGCGCGGGCTATGGCAGCACGATTGGCGCCATGAACACGAAGCGACTCATCGCCAGCGCCACGATGGCCCTGAGCCTGGCTGTCGGACTGGCCGCGACGGCAAGCGCCACACCGGAAGACGACTTCTGGGAGTGCATCGCAGACCACCAGGACACCGACGGCATCGGCGTCTGCTGTGTCTTCTATGGCGGCACCTACGACGAACGGTCCGGCGAGTGCTGGGACTACCCCGAAGCCACCGTCGAACAGGCCGAACCCGGCCCGAAGACCCCTCGGAAAAGGCCTGTGCTGACGCGCATGCCCGACATCAAGGCAGTCTCCGTCGGGTAGCACGGCCGCCCGGCCGTCATCAAACGTTGCCATCTTTGCTACGCCGCCGAAGAAGGCCCAGCGGGCGCGACAAAACCACTAAAATTCGACCGTGCGCAGCGCCGTCAGCGGGTTGACCGCGATCAGGACCGTCCTGTCGGTCGTTGCCGTGACCCTGATCTGCTACCTCGCCGTGCTCGCCTCATGGCCGCATGCGCGCAATGGACTGCCCGCGGCGGTCAAATGGTTCGGCGAGCCTAATTCCGCGCCGACCATCGCGATCGTCATCATCGTCCTGATTGGACTCGCGACTGCGCTGTGGCGGTCGGGAACCAATCGACGGCCCGGGGCACCCGTCGCGATCGTGGCCGGCTTGGCGTTGATAGGCGCACTCCTGGGGCTGTCGTCGTACTGGCGGTGTCACGACGACTCGAACCCGACCTTTTTCACGCCATTGATCTGGACCGCCGACTTGGTCAAGGGCGCCAACGCTGACCAGTCGCTGAGCGACGGAGCGTGTCCGGCGCAGACGCCGGTGGCTCTCGACGTCGCCCAGATCTGCGCGCTGGCGGCGGTATTCCTGTCGGTGGTCGGCGTCGCGATGGCGTTGTTTCAGTCGCGGGTGGACCGACTGCGCGTCTACTTCGCCCGCTCGGTGACCGCCGTCGTCGACATGGATGACGACGCGCAGTCTCTGGTCAGTGCGGTCGCGCGGTCGATGGACCACCGCGGAACGCTGGCCGTCATCACTGCCAACCCCGACCGGCCGTGTGTCCAGGAAGCGCGTGCGCAGGGCGCCCGTGTGCTGGCGGTCAACCTCACAAATCCTGCGACACTGGCATCGCTATCGCTGTGGCGAAAGCTCGACAGGCTCTATCTCTTATCTGCAGACCCCTCGAGCAACTTGTTGAGGTTGGCGACCATCACGGAGTGCCTCAAGGATGTCGACCAGCGTGTGCGCATCCCGCTGATCGTGCGCATCGACGACCCGTGGCAGGCCGAGGCCTGGCGTGCTGAGCACTTCGGTAGATCGGGTGCCCGGTGGGCGGCAGACGCAGTCGGCAAGTATGAGGTCACAGCCCGCCAGCTGCTCGACCGAACTATCGAAAGCGGTTCGGTGCGAAGGATTTTCGTTTGCGGCGCCTCGCGGCTGACGTTGGCGCTGTGTTCCGAGCTCGGCCAGCGGCAGCTGGAGAAGGACTATTACTCCGCACCGGGAGATCGGCCGCTACCGCGGCTCGTCCTCGTCGCTTCGAACGCCGCCGAATACGAAGAGGACCACGAGCATTCGCAACGCCAACTCGGGATCTCCGGCGATGGACTGCGCGTCGAGGCAGTCGCCGAAACACCCACCGTGGCATCGTTGTCCGCCCTGTTGCGCAAAGACGATTCAGCCAGTCAGACCGCGGTCATCCTGGTGGACGCCGACGGGTCGACCGGATCTGCCGTCGACGCCACGATGGGTACCCGGCTCGCTGCCCGGTTTCCGAACACGCTGATCTACGCATGGGATCCCGATGCCGAAGTGACCGACGATCGATTGTCGATCGTCGGTCGGCTGACGACCTACCGACTCAGTATGGACATGCCGAAGGGCCAGGCGCAGGACGACTGGGAGCGGGCCGCGCGGCTGATACACGACCGGTATGCCGCCGAGGCCGGGCGCAAGTCGGCGGCCAGCCTGCCGTGGGCCGAACTCGACGAGTTCTACCGCGAGTCAAACCGGCGCCAGGTAAGCAACGCGCTGTGGATGGTGGAGAAAATCGGCGGACACACCTGGAACGTCTGGGACGGCGAGAGCGCGGTGCCGATCACCAACATGCGAGGTAAGGAGCCACTGGATCAGTTGCGGCTCATGGGTTTCGACCGTGATGCGGCGATCGCGATGGCGCGCGAGGAACACGAGGACTGGCGGCGGTACTACATCGCGGCGAAGTGGCGGTATGGGAAGCCGCGCGATGACGCCAGGAAAATCCACGACAAACTGGTCGACTGGGCTGAGATCGAATCAGATCCTGAGCTTTTCGAAAAAGCGGTGAGCAGCCTCGCGACCACGTTGATCAAGCTTCGAGAACTCGGATACCGGTCCAGGCCGATGACCAATGGCCCGGTGTGGCGACGCTTCAAGCAGGTCGGCACCGTGCTCGCCGAGCAGAGGTCCGAGCCGTGGACGTGGACGACGGACTCGGGCGAGTCGGTCAGCGCCCAGGCCGGCGACTGGTTCGTGAGAGAAACTCCCGACGGGAGGCCCTGGTCGGTCCGCGACGACATCTTCCGCGCGCGGCACGAACACATCGACGGCGACACCTGGCGCCGACACGGCGTCGTCACCGCGCGTCCTGCCCGCAGCGGAGAGGTCGTCGACACGCTGGAGGGTCAGGTTACCGCCGCCGAAGGCGACTGGGTGGTGCGCGGCGAGCAAGGAGAGGAATGGCCGGTGCCCGCAGACGAATTCGCGCGACGTTACGAACCCCAGGACGCCTAGTGAGGCGCTATCGGCAGATCCGGACATCCCTTCCGGTAGTCGATGTCAGGCGACACCCATTCGTTCCACTGTTTGCGGCTCATGTTGGCCGTCAGCTTCGAACAGATCTCGCCGGGATCGGCAGATGCGGGCCACAGGTAAACGGTGCCGTCGTTGCTCGCGGAGGCGAACCCGGTGCCGTCCGGTCGCCACGCCACACTGATCACCTGTTCACCGTGTCCGAGCAGTGGATCGCCGATTTGCTTATGGGACTTGATATCCCATAGGCGCACAGTGGTATCGCCTCCACCGGAGACCAGGCGATTCCCGTCCGGGCTGAACGCGACGCTGAACACAGTGTCCGTGTGGCCGGTCATCTCGTCTCCGATTTGCTTCTGTGATTCCACGTCCCACAGTCGGATTGTCGTATCGTCACCTGCCGATGCGAGCATTTTTCCGGACGGGTCGAAGGCCAGGCTTCGCAGACTGTTGGTGTGCCCCTTCATCAGATCCGTCAGTTCGGCTTCCTTTTCGTTGAGGTTGAGAAGCCTGATCTGACCCGCATCGACGTTCTGGCTCTCGGCGAGCATTTTCCAGTCCTTGGTCATCGCGAGCGCGTTGATATCGGCAACGTCGGCGCCCACCTGCTTTCCGCCGGCCAGCTCCCACACCCCGGCGACGCCATCCCAGTCGACAAGACTGACCCGTGACGCGTCAGGGCTGAAGTCGACGAATCGAATGCCAGCAGGATGACCTGTGGATGTCTGGGCGATCGGCCGACGCGAGGCTGTGTCGAAGACGACGACCGTGCCATTGAAGCCCCCGGCCGCCAGCTGTCTGCCATCTTCACTGAAGCTCAGTGCCTCCCAGCCACTTCCGATAATCGGATCACCCATCGACTGGCCCGTGTCCGGATTCCAGAATTGGATTTTCCCGTCGTAACCGGCACTGGCCAGCATTTTGCCGTCTGGCGCGTACGCGACTGCGCGGGCATTGTCGCCATGTGCGTAAACAGCCGCCCCTTTCCAAGGCTCCCAGATCCGCACCGTGGAATCGCGACCGGCGCTGACGAGCCGACTTCCGTCCGGACTGAACGCCACGCCGAACACCGTGCTCTCGTGTCCCCATATGCCGATACCAGTCCAGAAGCCCGTTTGTGCGTCCCACACCCGAATCGTGGAGTCTGCAGACGAGGTGGCCATCCACCGGCCGTCGCGGCTGAAGGCGATGCTGCTGATGGCGTTCGTGTGCCCGGTCAGGCGCTCTCCGACCGGCTGTCGGGTCGCCGTGTCCCAGATGACCGCATCGCTTCCGCCGCTGGCCAAGCGGCGACCGTCCGGGCTGAACTCGAGTGCATTCACGTTTCCGATGTTGGGCGTCATCGGCTCGCCGATCAGCGCACCCGTGCCCGCATCCCACATTTTGACCGTGCCGTCGTCACTCCCGGTCGCCAGGAGACGACCGTCCGGACTGTAGGCGAGACAGTTGGTGGGCCCGGTATGCCCGGTGTTCACACTCGTCAGTGTGCGGCCCGATCCGACGTCCCACACCCGAAGCAGGCCGCCAGAACTCAAGGTGGCCAGCTGGCTACCTTCAGCACTGAAGGCAGCGTCGGTCGCCCCAGGAGTATGACCATCGAGTTCACGAATCTGCTTACCCGAGTTGGCATCCCAGATCCGCACCGTGTCGTCGGCCGCAGCGGTGGCCAACACACTTCCGTCGAGGCTGTAAACGACTTGCTGAACAAGTCCGCCCTGACCCTCGAACGGCTCACCCACCGGTTCGCCGCTCTTGGCATCCCAGATACCGATGAATCCGTCCCTTCCCGACCCAGCGACGTGCCGTCCGTCGGGGCTGTATGCGACCGACCACATCGGCACCGGTGTCGGAATGACCTTGCGAGTATTGCGGTCCTTGACGGCGATGCTGTAGAGCGCGTCATCGTCGGGGCTTGTAGTCAGCGCGCGTGCGGCCATGAGTTCCTGCATGGCACGCGTGTCACCGCCGGGTTTGTTACCGACCATCATCGCCACACCCTCGTTGGTGAGCCGCACACTTGTAGCTTGCTCGAATCGCCGCTGCGCCTCGCTGGTGGCCTTCGTGGCGTAGACAAAGCCGGCGGCGGCGGCGACTGCGACGACGGCGGTCACCGCGAGCACCGCGCGCAAGATCCGCGAGCGCTTCCGCACTGTCGCCGCGTGTGATTCTGCGGTGACTTGACGCTCTTGCGCATACGCTGCACGCTCTTCGGCCGCCCGCAATTCGGCCAGGCGTTGTTCTTCTTCGGCGGCTTTACGTTGGTTCTCCGCATATCTCGATGCGGCGAGGTACGCCGACGTCTCACTCAGACGTTGGCGGAAACCTGGTCTATTGGAGAGGGTTTCGGCGTCGACCAGCCTGGTGCCGGAGAGCAGCCAAGCCCGATCCTCTGCGTTGGCGCTCCATCCGGCAGCGCTGCGCTCCAGATCGTCGGCGTCTTTGAGTTCTTGGCGCTGCTCGCGTAGCCAGGCGGCCAGCTCGTCCCACTGCCGCAGAAGACTTTCCAGCGCGACTTCGACCACGGTTTCGCCGTCGCGAGTGTCCTTCACCATCAGACGTTTTGCGACGAGCGCGTCGATCAACGGTCTGCCGGCTTCCGGCAGATCAGACCACCGTGCCACTCGTCGCATCGGCTGATCGTTGTCGGGGTTGATCGTCGCCAGCCACGGGATGAACGCCGCGCGCAGTGCCTCCAGTTCGGCAGCCCGCCGTTGCGCATCCGACGACAGCACGTCGTCGATCTCGGTTGTTACGACGCGGCGCATGCCGCCCATCGACTCGTAGTGGGCCAGGGTGAGCTCGCCGGTGCTGCCGTAGTCGGTGAAGAGCCGGGACATCGTCAGCGCGAGCATTGGCAGGGTGTCGGCGCCCTCAGAAGCGTCGGCCAACAACCGGTCGACGAGGTCAGGCGCGATCGACAGGGGTCTGCCTGCCTCCGTGGAGCGCCGCCCCGGACCGGTGATGACTTCCTTGAACTGCGTGGGTGGCATTGGCTTGAGCTCGTCGAAAAGTACGGTGCCGAACTGTGCGAGGACCGGGTTGGTCTGCATCAACTCGTAGCGGTCAGTGCGGATCGTGGCAGCGACGGCCAAGCCGATCTCGTTGATGTTCAGCTCGCCTATCACCCCGGCCAGCAGCCGGAGGAACGCGTCGGCCGAGTCTCCCGAGTCGGCGGAGAACAGTTCCTCGGCCTGGTCCAGCGGCAGCACCAGGGTCGGCGCCGCCGCTGCATCCGCTTCACCGTCCCCGCGATTCACCAGCCGCGCCGCAGCCTCTTGCCGTATCTCGGCGAGCCAGCCGGCAACCGCTGAGACGTCGCCGTTGCCGCAAGCGGCCTTGATCTCGCCCAGGCTCGGTTGGGAGAGCCCAACCGACGACCTTGTCTTCACGATCGCCTGCGCCAACCCCGAATCGCCGACGAGCGCATTCCGTTCAGGGCGCACGATGTCGAGCAGTACGAAACGGCGGTCTTCGCGACGCAGACGGGGCAACACACCCGCCCGCAGGAACGACGACTTGCCGGTGCCCGACGGTCCGAGTACGACGAAGAGTGCGTTGATGCCCGACAACCGCATGCCGCGAATTGCATCCAGCGCCTTCACAATTTGAGCGTCGCGGCCGAAGAACACCGCGGCGTCCCTCTCCTCCAGTGGTTCCCAGCCTCGATAGGGCGACCGGTCGCGGTCGCCGGGTGGCGGCCACACGAACGACTCCGCGCCGATGCCTGCACCGCGGATGCCGTCGCGAAGGCGGTAGAGGCCAGCGGTCGAGAATTCCACGGGTGCGTCGCCGACGTCGATCTGTGTCGTGGGCCCGTCGCCGAACAGGTCGCAGCGCTGCCATTCAGAGGTGAGGTCATCGCCTGTGGACGGTTCCATCCGGGCCATGAAGATCTGCTTGTTCAGGTTTTCCGCGGTGCGGTACTCGACGCGGCATTCCTGGGACGCCTCCCAATTTGGCGACAGCAGGCAGATGACCGCTTCACATCGCGCGTTCGCACGCCGCAACGCGTCCTTCCATCGTGTCCCGGTCTGCAATCCAGAGCCTGGGTCGACATCGAGGAAGATCTCATTGGCAAGCGGCGGATCCTGTTCGGCGAGCCAGTGCTTGAGCGCAATCGCTTCGCGCGTGTCCAAGCTCGAGTGGCTGAGAAAGATTCTCGACATGCCGCCCTCACTGTCAGCAAACAAGGATATCGTTGCCAACGTACTTCAAAGGTGGGGCGGGTGTCCCACTTTCGGGACGCCCAGACGACCGGTGAGGACATGCGCTACGACGGCTTCATCTCTTATTCGCACGCGGCCGATGGTCGGTTGGCACCCGCTTTGCAGAAGGCGTTGCAGAAATTGGCCAAGCCGTGGTTCCGGCGGCGGTCTCTGGAGATCTTCCGCGACGAGACCGGCCTATCGGTGGACCCGCACCTGTGGGGGGCCATCGTCAAGGCTCTCGACGACTCCGAGTGGTTCCTGGTGCTCACCTCGCCGCTCGCGGCGCAGTCCGAGTGGGTAGGCCGCGAGATCGAGCACTGGAGGGCCAACCGCTCCGTCGACCGGATCCTGCCGATACTCACCGACGGTCACTGGGAGTGGGACGACAAGACGGGTGACTTCACACCCGAATCCGACGCCGTGCCTCCGGCCTTGCGCGGTGTGTTCACCGACGAGCCCCGACATCTCGACCTGCGATGGGCCCGAGAAGAACAGCAGGTCGATCTCAACAACGGCCGGTTCCGCAATGCCGTCGCAGAAATCGCCGCCCCGCTGCACGGGGTGTCGAAAGACCAGATCGAGGGCGAGGATGTTCGGCAGCACCGTCGGACGGTGCGCATCGCATGGTCGGCCGCCGCCACCCTCGCAGTCCTCACCGTCGCGGCGGTCGTCGCGGGCGGCGTCGCGGTGGTGAATGCCGACCGCGCAGAGCAGCGGCGCATTCAGGCAGACGCTCAACGGCTGGCCGCACAAAGTCAGACCGAGCTCGAGCAGCCGGACCTGGCCTTCCTGCTCGCCGCGCATGGCTACCGGCTTTATCAAAGTGAGCGAACCGAAAGCGCTCTTCTCACCAGCGTCGCCAACCTGCCGGAGATCAAGCAGCGCATCCGCACCGATTCGCCGGTGAAAGCGGTAGCCATGTCCGATGCGGCTGACCGGGTTTGGATCGGCACGGCCGACGGCGACGTCATCGTGCACCGCTTCTCGGACGGAGAGCAGCTCGGCCGGGCAGACGGGCTTTTCGTCGGCGAGGTCCTGGCCATGACCAAGCTCGCGGACGACACCGTCGTCGCCACCGACGGCACCGTCGTCACCACCATCGATGGTGCGTCGAAGAAGACACTGGTCCGCGTCCCCGGCAATGCGGTGCTCAGCCTGGCCGCGCAGCCATCGACGGGTCGGGTAGCGGCGGGCACGGCCGATGGCAAGGTGCTGGTGTGGGAGCGAGACCGTGCGGACCCGAGCACGTCGTTCGTCGCCGTCCCCGACGACGCCGACGGCCAGTTCGCATCGATCAGTGCGTTGGCCTGGACGCCCGACGGCGCCGTGGTCGTTGCCAGCAAGAGCGGCAGCGTTCGCCGCTACGATCTCGACGCAACCGACAATCCGGTGTGGGAAGAGAAGCAAGCCACCCGTCCGGGCGATTGGGTCTCGGCGGTGGCCGTCGTGCAGGACGGCACGGTAGTCACCGGCGGCACCGATGGCTCTGTCGGGTTCTGGAACGCCTCGGATGGAACCCTGACCGATGCCGCCATCCACATGGTGCATGTCGACAGCGTGCGCGGGCTCGCAGCCACCGGGGAAGCAGCCGAGGCCGGGTCTGTGGCTTCGGTGGGCGATGACGGCTCTGTCGTCTATTGGAACCACCTCACCGGAGGTGTGCCGCTGTCCCCTATCCGCGTCGACGAGCGCGCCGCCAATTCTGTCGCCTGGGACCCGGCGAACCCCGACCGCGGCGTCACCGGCGGCCAGGCGGGCGGGGCCTTGCTGTTCGAGTACGGCGACGACGAACGCCGTCCACTCTCTCGCACGATAGAAGGGTTGACCAACGCGGCCCTTGTCGCTCTGTCTCCTGCGGGTGATCGGCTTGCCGTGGTCCGCGCCGAGCCCAACGACTCAACGGACACCCCGACAGATGGGACGGCACCCGTGATCGAGCTGGTTCTCACTGAGCCGGACAATCCCGAGCCGGACGGTCCGTCGGCTCGCATGGACGCAGACGTGGAAAGACTCACATTCACACCAGACGGCACACTGTTGCTCGCGGGTATGGACAACGGAACCGTCGCCGTATGGGACGGCAAGACCAGCGAGGCGACCTTCACCCAAGTGGCACCGGGCCAACCGGTGAATCGGCTCGCCGTCTCTCCCGACGGCACCACGATCGCGACCGGGGCGCTGGACCTCGAAGCCGACACCAACGACTCGGCCAGCGTGCGGCTGTGGCGGATGGATGGCCGCAGGCTTGTCGAACAGGATCGGGTGGAGGACGTCCCCTATGGCTATGGCCTCGCGTTCACCCAGGACGGAACCCGACTGGTCATCGGTGGCGCTGACAAGCTCGCCATCCGTCCTGTGAAGGGCGGAAAAACGGTCACTGTCGATCTCGAGGACGATATCGTCCGCTCGCTGGCCGTCTCGCCGGATGGTGCGACGGCCGCGGTCGGCCTCTGGAGTGGACCGGTGCGGTTGATCGACTTGACGACGGGCGAGCAGACCGGCGACGACATGCGGGTGGCAAGTCGAGTTACCGACCTGGCGTTCCGGGACGACGGCAATGTACTCGTCACGGTGTCGGAAGACGGCAGCTTCATCCTTTGGGATCTGGCCACCCGTAGTCGGTTTTCCGACCGCACCCTGACCGCAGTGGACAGTGATGCCGCCGGTGGCGGTCTGCTGGCTACCAGCCTGGGCGTCGGGGCCGATCTCGCCGTGACGGCCTCCATTGGCGACGGCCGGGTCCGGACATGGGCTCTGGATCCCGAAGACTGGATCAGGGAAGGTTGTGACGTGCACCAGCGGGAGCTGACGGACGCCGAGAAAGAGCGGTATAGCCTCGAAGGCATGCCGCCGGTGTGCGTCGAAGGGTAGCCGTCGACGCCGCGAGTGTGCATTTACGTACGTTCAAGCGGCGAGTCGCGTCCAAAACTGCACAGTCGTAGTTTCGGAGCAGTGAGCGCATTCGTGATTTCCGAAGCTGCTCTTCGTCCAGGGCTCGAAGACTGACTCCTACAACATGCAGGAGACGCAGCCCTCCACCTCGGTGCCCTCGAGCGCCATCTGCCGTAGCCGGATGTAGTACAAGGTCTTGATTCCCTTGCGCCACGCGTAGATCTGCGCCTTGTTGACATCGCGGGTGCTGGCGGTGTCCTTGAAGAACAGCGTCAGCGACAGCCCCTGATCCACGTGCTGGGTGGCCGCGGCGTACGTGTCGATGATCTTTTCGTAGCCGATCTCGTAGGCATCCTCGTAGTACTCGAGGTTGTCGTTGGTCAGGTACGGCGCCGGGTAGTAGGCGCGACCGATCTTGCCTTCCTTGCGGATCTCGATCTTGCTCGCCACCGGATGGATCGATGATGTCGAGTGGTTGATGTAGGAGATCGACCCCGTCGGCGGGACTGCCTGCAGGTTCTGGTTGTAGATGCCGTCCTTCTGCACGGACTCCTTGAGCTTGGCCCAATCATCTTGTGTCGGAATGCGAATATCTGCGTCGGAGAACAGCTGCCGCACCTTGTCGGTCTTGGGCTCCCACACCTGCTCGGTGTACTTGTCGAAGAACTCCCCCGATGCGTACTTCGAGTTCTCGAAGCCTTTGAAAGTCGTGCCGCGCTCGATCGCGATGCGGTTGCTGGCCCGCAGCGCGTGGTAGAGCACCGTGTAGAAGTAGATGTTGGTGAAGTCGATGCCCTCTTCGGACCCGTAGAAGATCCGCTCCCGCGCGAGGTACCCGTGCAGGTTCATCTGCCCCAGCCCGATCGCGTGAGAGTCGTTGTTGCCCTGCTCGATCGACGGCACCGACCAGATGTGGGTCTGATCGCTCACCGCGGTCAGGCCCCGGATCGCCACCTCGATGCTCTGCGCGAAGTCGGGCGAGTCCATCGTCTTGGCGATGTTCATCGAGCCCAAGTTGCACGAGATGTCCTTGCCGACCTTCGAATAGGACAGGTCGTCGTTGAACACCGACGGCGTCGAGACCTGCAGGATCTCCGAGCACAGATTCGAGTGGGTGATCTTGCCCTCGATCGGGTTGGCCCGGTTCACCGTGTCCTCGTACATGATGTACGGGTAGCCGGACTCGAACTGCAGCTCGGCCAGCGTCTGGAAGAACTCGCGCGCCTTGATCTTCGTCTTGCGGATGCGCGCGTCGTCGACCATCTCGTAGTACTTCTCGGTCACCGAGATGTCGGCGAACGGAACCCCGTAGACCCGTTCCACGTCATAGGGCGAGAACAGGTACATGTCCTCGTTCTTCTTGGCCAGCTCGAACGTGATGTCCGGGATGACCACACCTAGAGAAAGCGTCTTGATGCGAATCTTCTCGTCGGCGTTCTCGCGCTTGGTGTCGAGGAAGCGGTAGATGTCGGGATGATGGGCGTGCAGGTACACCGCTCCCGCGCCCTGGCGCGCACCGAGTTGGTTGGCGTAGGAGAACGAGTCCTCAAGCAGCTTCATGATCGGGATGACACCGGAGCTCTGGTTCTCGATGTTCTTGATCGGCGCTCCGTGCTCGCGAATGTTGCTCAACAGCAACGCAACTCCGCCACCGCGCTTGGACAGCTGCAGCGCGGAGTTGATGGAGCGACCGATGGACTCCATGTTGTCCTCGATGCGAAGGAGGAAGCAATTGTGCACGACGGCGCCGCGGATCGTGTAGGTGTGCGTGCCTTCGACGTGCAGGTTGTAGACCTTCTCCGGAACCTGCTGCGTCTGCTCGAGCTGGCGGATGCCGTACACGTGGCGCCCGTGCACCACCTGGTAGGTGGTGCGCAACGACCCCTTGCGGCCCACGTAATTGTGCAAGTTCTTGCCGACGGAATAGATGAAGTCCTCGTTGATGCCAGGCAACCCGGGGACGAATACCTGACCCGTGACATTGCCCGCCTGGTTCATGTATTTCCGAACGACGGACATCATGCCGAGACGGCGGAGGATCAGCTGCACCTGATCGATGAGTTCCGGGTTTACGAGGTCGAGCATCATGCCACCGGTGGTAGTGCACCCGTCGCCGCGGAACAGTCCCGCCAGCAGGCCAATCTGAAACTCGTCGTCGGCCGTCAGGACGTCGTGCGACAAGCGCTTCGCGTTGTAGCCGGTACCGACCATGGACAGGAACAACGACGCGACGATCTTGCTGTTGCAGATCATGCGCACAGAGTTGTCCGAGAAACTCTCGTTGACGGATAGATCAGTCGCGAACACCCGCTTGAACGCCTCTGCCAACTCGTGCTGGTACTCGAGCTCGTGCGCGCCGAGCGTGAAGTGAATTCCGTTCGGGGTACGGTCTGTGCCCACCGATCGCTTGGAGACGTGGCCTTCCGACAGATACCAACCGAGGACGAGTCCGAGCTCGTAGGACTCCTCAACATAGCGATTCACCGACACGAACTTCATGTGGTGGCGCTGCTTGTTGCGATGCTTGAGGTCCGTGTTCACCTTGCGAATGAGCCCGTCGACCGCTTCGTAGGTACCGGAACCCACGTGGTCCATCAAGTCGTGCACGCGCCGCTCACGATTCTCCAGTGGCGCGGCGGTCACGATGAAGTCTGCCGGATCAACATCCTTTGCGGCCAGCCACACGAACCCGTTGAACGGGTCGGCACCGTCACCGTCGATGAGCGTCTGGACATCCCGGGTGGTCCACACAAGAATCGGATGCTCGGGGGTGCAGAGGATCGGGTCCTTATGTCCGAAGTGTGAGATCGACACCAGCGCTTGGTCGTTCGGATTCTCGATCATGGATTCGACGACGGAGAACGACCCGTCGTGCGACAACACCCGGTCACCGGCCTGTAGGGTTTCGATCGCCTTCGGACCGTCTGGGGTGTCCACCGGGGTGCCGGCCGGGAAGCATGAAACTGGCTCGCCGCGCTGCTTTTTGCCGGAATTCAGGAAAGTTGGTGTGGCAGGCTGGAATCGGCCGTCGATGATCTCGTCGACCAGCTTCTCAGCTAATGTTGTGTCGCCCGCGGCCAGCGTCAGCGCCACCATGACGACGCGATCCTCGAAGCGCTCCAGGTAGCGCTTCCCGTCGAACGTCTTCAGCGTGTAGCTGGTGTAGTACTTGAACGCGCCGAGGAACGTCGGGAACCGGAACTTCTTTGCGTAGGCGCGGCTGATCAACGTCTTGACGAAGTTGCGTGAGTACTGGTCGAGCACCTCGCGCTCGTAATAGTTCTCCTTGATCAGGTAGTCGAGCTTCTCGTCCTGATCGTGGAAGAACACCGTGTTCTGGTTGACGTGCTGCAGGAAGTACTGATGCGCCGCTTCGCGGTCCTTCTCGAACTGAATCTTGCCGTCGGCGTCATACAGATTCAGCATCGCGTTCAGGGCGTGGTAATCGTTCTCGCCTGCGCCCGCGGCAGAGTGCGCGCCCGGCGCGGCGGAGGTTACAGGCTCTGCAGCTGTGACGGTTGGTGGCACGTCTGGTCCTTCCAAAAGTCGGCAAGTCCCGCGCGGACGGCTTCCACGTCGTCCGGGGTTCCCATCAGTTCGAATCGGTACAGGTACGGAACGCCACACTTGGTGGACACGACGTTGCCCGCGTAGGCGAACTCGGCACCGAAGTTGTTGTTACCGGCCGCGATGACTCCGCGGATCAGCGACCGGTTGTGCTCGTTGTTGAGGAATGCGATGACCTGCTTGGGGACGTAGCCCCCGTTGTTGATGTCCGGTGTGGCGCGCCCACCGCCGTAGGTGGGCAGCACCAGCACATACGGTTCGTCGACCTCGATGCGCCCGTGCAGCGGGATCCGGATTGCGGGCCCGCCGAGCTTCTCGACGAAGCGGTGGGTGTTCTCCGACACGCTGGAGAAGTAGACGAGGTTGCTCATCTGATTCCCCTTCTGACTGTCGGAACGTTTGTTATGCGGTGAGTACCCCGGCACCGGCGAGCGCCTTGATGCGATCTGGACGGAAGCCCGACCAGTGATCGTTTCCTGCCACCACGACGGGTGCCTGCAGGTAGCCGAGCGCCATGACGTAGTCACGGGCCTCGGAGTCCAGGGTGATGTCCACCGTCTGGTAGGCGACGCCCTGCTTCTCCAGCGCCTTGTACGTCGCGTTGCACTGCACGCATGCCGGCTTGGTGTAGACGGTGATGTTCATCTGCGGTACGGCTCCTCTGCGAACTGGACACTGACTGGCAACTGATCGGCTACTGCTCTTCGCTTAGGTTCAGCGACCCGCCTGCCCTCAAAATTCCTGCCGTCCGGGCTCCTGGGCCGACCTGTCGGAAAACCGACTCCGCCGGATTCATCAGCTCCGGCCGACCCGTGAAACCTGTGGAACTGTGGGGGTCTGTCGGTTTGCAAAACACTACACCTAGTGTCCGACATTCCGAGGGGATACCACATCTTCTAAACAACATTTGTGAAATTCCCTGGTCGTAAGCCCATCGCGGATCAGGCTCTCGGCGTGTCGCACGTCACATTCTGTTCGTGTCGCGCTTTATCGTCAGGTTTACCAGCAGGCACCGACAGATGGCCGGGCCCGGATCGTCACGGTGACGTAACAGCAAAGCTGCGGAAGGTTATGAAAGTCGCCCGGCGGTCTCGGCGTCATGCCTGCCCCGGAGGATGCCCTCGATATTGCGTTCGGCCAGCGCGGTGATCGACATGAACGGGTTGCACCCGATGTACCCAGGGACCAGGGACGCGTCGTTGACAAAGAGATTGTCGTATCCCTTGACCCGGCCGAAGGCGTCGGTGGCCCGACCGCGCACCGCGCCGCCGAGCGGGTGCACGGTATGGGGCGCGAAGACCTTGCCGTTGAAGATGTCGTCGCGGTAGTCGACGCCGTTGGCGGCGACCACCCCGTCGAAGACCGCCCTCGCCCTCGCCTCCAGATGTTCGGTGTGGTCTTGGGGCCAGTCGATTCTGACGGCGTCGGATGCGCGGTCGTAGGCGATGGCCGCGCGGTCGCCGGTCTTGACCATCACGTAGTAACCGAGCGCGTGCGTCTCGACGGGAAGCGGGATCGAGAACATGCTGGCGTACACCGGGTTGTCCGGATCGTCGCGGCCATCGAGGTTGATCATTCCCATCAGGGACTGCTGGGTTCCGGTCGGGTCGGATTCGCTCGTCATATGCGAGACCATCACGTCGCCGTTGTTGCCGTACCCGCGGCCGATCTCGTCGCTGAGGTTTCCAAGTGCGCCCGTATCGCGGGCCCGCAGGAGAATCTGCGACGTCCCGAGCACACCGGCGCTCAAATACAGCTGATCGCAACCGAGCTCATCACGCGCGACCTCGGTTCCCCACCGGTCGATCTCCCGGATGGACACCACATACTCACCGGAGGGTTCGCGGCGAACGCCGGTGACCTCGGTGAGCGGACGCAGTTTCACATTGCCGGTCGCGAGCGCCGCCGCGATGTACGTCTCGTCGACGCTGCCGAAGCGTCCGTAGTTGTTGCCGTACTGCTGCTCGAAGTCGAGTGCCGACTTCGGAACCTCGCCCGCCTCCTCCTGTTTCATGTAGTCGAACGAATACGCGCTGGCGTTGTAGTCGATGCCGTACCCGGCGGTCTGCGCGTACTGCCGTCCCACCCGGGCGTACTGGAAATAGGGAGTCTCCTCGAACCAGTCCATATCGCGTCGGTTGATTCGCAGGACGTCTGACGCGCGGCCGATGTAGGTGCCGAGGAATTCCTCCGCGGGGATGTCGGGGAACGCGGCACGGACTTGATCGACCGTCGGCACCGCGGCGATTGCCGCGTTGATCAACGATCCGCCGCCGACGCCGACGCCCCGGAACACGCTGTGCGCACCGTGCTCCGATTTATCGCAGATCCCGGCCTGGACCGGTTGCGGCGACGGATTGTTCTTGGCCACCTGCTCGACGGAGACGCCCATATACGACGGCACCAGGCTCGGCGGGACGTCGGTGAACCAGCCGGCCCTGGTATCGGCGGGCAACATGCGGGTGAATCGTCTGCCGTCATCGTCCGGCGTATTCCAGTGCCTGCCCTTCTCCAGGATCAGGGTCTGCACCCCAGCCTGGCCGAGCCGCAGTGCCGACACCCCGCCGCCGTATCCACTGCCGACCACGATGGCGGGGAAGTGGGCTCGGGAGATTCCAGCGGATGGCCGATTCCGCAGTTCCAGGAACCCGGCGCCGACGGCCGCACCCACAGCAACACCGAGCGAAGCGCCGAGAAACCGCCTCCGAGACAGCGCCCCCTGCGGTCGCCGTGGCCCGGCGGCCGACGGCTTCTGGATCGGTAACTTGTCGGTGATCTGCAAATCTGGCGAATGATTCATATTTAACCGTAATCGCTAGTTTGGCCCGCAAGAAGCCAAGTCATCAGTCCGGAGGACGAAGTCCAGCTTGTCGCGAACACCACAGTCCGGACAGTTCCAGTCGTCAGGAACAGTGGACCACAGCGTGCCGGCCGGGAATCCTTCACGCGGATTACCAGTGATTTCATCGTAGTGATAGTCACATTCTGGGCAACGCGCCGACATCACGACCTTCTCCCTTCGTCCGCACTTCCGATCGCGGGGTAAGTGACTTCGCAAGTATTTTCGCTTACAGGTTGAATACATTAGCCATCTTTTGTAGTTTGCGATAGTGGTCTTGGCAACGAAATGGGAGACATGACATCGATACCGAAGACGGAACATCGCGGGCTTAGTGAGCCCGGCCACAAGACCGCCACAGAGAATGTGTGGCGCGACCGGAAACGGTATTTCTGGCTACTGGCGCCGATTGTGCCGTCGCTCGTCGCCGAATCGTGGTTCCTGGTACAGGTGACGGGCCTGGACCTGTTCTGGTGGCTCGGGCCGATTCTGACGTTCTTCGTCATTCCGGTGCTCGACTACCTGGTCGGCGCCGACGCCGAGAACCCTCCCGACAGCGCACTGGCATGGCTCGAGAACGACCGCTTCTATCGGTGGGTCAACTTCCTCTATCTGCCCGGCCAATACCTCTCGCTGATCTTCGCGTGCTGGATTTGGGCAGGCGGCGGTTGGGTCGAGATGTCGCCCGTCGACAAACTCGGGCTGATGTTCACCGTCGGAATCATCGGCGGAATCGCGATCAGCACCGCTCACGAACTCGGCCACCGGCGCGCGGGTCTCGAACGAAGGCTGAGCAAGCTCGCCCTCGCGCAAACCGGCTACGGCCATTTCTTCGTCGAGCACAACCGCGGACATCATGCGAAGGTCGCCACCCCGGAAGACCCCGCGAGTTCGCGACTCGGGGAATCGCTCTACGCATTCATCCGACGGTCGGTGACCGGCGGTGTGCGATCGGCGTGGCGGCTCGAGCGTGCACGTTTCGGCCGGATCGGGACCACGCACTGGAGCCTGCGCAACGACGTGCTCAACGCCTGGCTGCTGACGCTGGTGCTGTTCGCGATTCTGATCGCGTGGTTCGGTGTCGTCGTGCTGCCGTGGCTCATCGGCCAGGCGGCCGTCGGCTTCTGCATGCTGGAAGCCGTCAACTACCTCGAGCACTACGGCCTACGGCGACAGAAGCTCGCCGACGGACGCTACGAACGCGTACGCGCCTCACACAGCTGGAACAGCAACACGATCGTCGCCAACGTCTGCTTGTTCCATCTGCAGCGGCATTCCGATCACCATGCCCATCCGCTGCGCCGGTACCAGACGCTGCGCCACGCCGACGAGGCTCCGCAGCTGCCGTCCGGTTACGCCACGATGATGCTGATCGCGATGATCCCGCCGTTGTGGCGGCGGGTGATGGACTGGCGCGTCATCGAGCACTACGGCGGACAGGTGCACCTCGCCGCGGTATAGACGTCAGCCGACTTCGGCGGCCAGCTTGCCGACGATGTCGCGCAGGTTCGCGACGACCTCGGCGTTCTCCCTCGGGTGCTTGCCGTCCAGCGATTTGGCCGGCACCGAGAGCTTGAGATCCTCGACGATGCGCGGCCCGGCGATCCCGAAGGACTTGCGGGTCTCGTCGTGCGCCCACACGCCGCCGTACTGACCGAGTGCCGCGCCGATGACCGCGGTCGGCTTGTCCTTCAGCGCACTGTTGCCGAACGGGCGCGACAGCCAGTCGATCGCGTTCTTCAGCACACCGGGAATGCTGCCGTTGTACTCGGGGGTGACGACGAGTGCGGCGTCCGACCCGGCCGCGGCCTCGCGCAGCGCGACGACCGAAGCGGGTACGCCGTCGTTGTCGATGTCTTCGTTGTAGAAGGGCAGATCGCCCAGCCCCTCGAACACCGTCACCGTGACGCCGTCCGGCGCGTTCTCCGCGGCCAGTTCGGCCAGCTGACGATTGATCGATGCCGCGCGCAAGCTGCCCACCAGTGCCAATACCTTGACATCCGCCATTTCACATTCCCTTCGATGTTTCGCGTCTAGCCACCCAAACGCCGCGGACCCTTGCGGCCCATCCTCGCACGACCCAACCGGACTATAGTCCGCTTTATTCCGACTGCGTTAAAGTGCAAGAAATGACCGTCCAACCGCTCGGCGACCTGCCGGTATCGACTCCGCATGAGCGGGGCGACGCCGCGCGCAACCGGGTGCTGCTGCTCGACGCCGCGCGTCGGCTCATCGCCGAACACGGCGCGGATGCGGTTTCGATGGACGATATCGCCGCGGCCGCCGGCGTCGGCAAGGGCACCGTGTTCCGCCGGTTCGGCAGCAGGGCCGGGCTGATGATGGTGCTGCTCGACGAGGACGAGCGGGCCATCCAGGAGGCGTTCCTGTTCGGCCCACCGCCGCTAGGGCCGGACGCACCGGCACTGGAACGCCTGCTGGCCTTCGGGCGGGCCCGGCTGTGTTTCGCTGCGGCCCACCAAGCGCTGCTGTCGGCCGCCAACCGCGATCCGGAAACCCGCTACAGTGCTCCGGCGATGGTGGGGCACACGCACGTTCGGCTTCTGCTCGACACCGCGGGCACCACCGGTGACCTCGACGCGCAGGCCGACGCACTACTGGCGCTACTCGACGCCGACTACGTCCATCACCAACTCACCGACCGCGGCGAAACCCTCGAATCCCTCGGCGACAAGTGGGAGAGCTTGGCGCGCAAGCTCTGCGGCAATTGAGCAATTGGATCCTGCACGTCGACCTCGACCAGTTCCAGGCCGCGGTCGAAGTGCGCCGCAACCCCGATCTCGCAGGGCTGCCGATCGTCGTGGGCGGTAACGGCGACCCGACCGAGCCGCGAAAGGTCGTGACGTGCGCGTCGTATCCGGCACGTGAGTGCGGTGTGCACGCCGGGATGCCTCTTCGCACGGCGGCACGCAAATGCCCCGACGCGGTTTTTCTGCCATTGGACACCGATGCGTATGACGAAGCGTCCGAAGAGGTGATGGGTCTGCTGCGCGATCTAGGTCATCCGGTCGAGGTCTGGGGTTGGGACGAGGCCTACGTCGGCGCCGAATTGGCGGACGCGGAGAACCCGATCGCACTTGCACGGCAGATCCGCCAGGTCGTCGCGGCGGGCGCCGGACTGTCCTGCTCGGTCGGTATCAGCGACAACAAGCAGCGCGCGAAGGTCGCGACGGGCTTCGGCAAGCCTGCGGGAATCTATCAGCTGACCGAAGCCAATTGGATGACCGTCATGGGCGACCGCGCGGTCGACGCCTTGTGGGGCGTCGGACCGAAGACCGCCAAAAAGCTTGTCGGGCTTGGTATCACGACTGTCGCCGACCTTGCCGCCGCCGATGCCGCGCTGCTGACGTCGACGTTCGGGCCGACCACGGGGCTGTGGATCCTGCTGCTGGCCAAGGGTGGCGGCGATACGAACGTCAGCGCCGAGCCGTGGGTGCCGCGATCCCGCAGCCACGTCGTCACCTTTCCCGAGGATCTGACCGAACGCGCCGCGATGGACTCGGCCGTCGTCGACCTCGCCCGCGAGACGCTCGCCGAGATCGTCGGCCAGGGTCGCATCGTCACCCGGGTTGCCGTGACGGTGCGCACCCAGACGTTCTACACCCGCACCAAGATCCGCAAGCTGCCGTCGGCGGGCACCGACGGCGAGCTCATCACGCAGACCGCGCTGCAGCTGCTCGACCAGTTCGAACTCGACCGTCCCGTCCGGCTGCTCGGTGTGCGGCTCGAGCTCGCACCGCCGCCGGACGGCTACTGAGTCAGACCCGGGCAATACCCTCGCCACATGCTGCAGACGATCGCGATCCGCGGATATCGCTCGCTACGCGAGATCGTGCTGCCGGTCCGTCGCCTCACCCTCGTCACCGGCGCCAACGGCACCGGCAAATCCTCGCTATACCGCGCACTGCGCCTACTGGCCGACTGCGGGCGCGGCGAGGTGATCGGATCGCTGGCCCGCGAGGGCGGGTTGGACTCGGTGCTGTGGGCCGGCCCGGAACAGCTGACCGGCGCACGCAGGACCGGCCGGGTCGAGGGAACAACCAGAAGGGGCCCCGTCGCACTCGAACTCGGGTTCGCATCAGACGATTTCGGATATCTCGTCGACCTCGGTCTCCCTCAGATGGCCGGCCATGGCTCGCTGTTCGCGTTCGACCCCGAGATCAAGCGCGAGGTGGTGTTCGCGGGCCCGATCATGCGTTCCGGCTCGACGCTGGTCCGGCGCTCCAGGGAGTACGTCGAGGTCAGCTCCGAGACCGGGCGGGGTTTCGACCAGGTGTCGCGCGCGCTGCCGCTCTACCGCAGTGTGCTCGCCGAATACGCCCATCCCGGCGCCCACCCCGAGTTGGCCGCGGTGCGCCAGCGGCTTCGTACCTGGCGGTTCTACGACGGATTCCGGGTCGACGCCGACGCCCCGTCGCGGCTCCCCCACATCGGCACCCGCACACCCGTGCTGTCCGACGACGGCCGCGACGTCGCGGCGGCAGTCCAGACGATCATCGAGGCCGGGTTCGACGACCTCTCCCGCGCGGTCGCCGACGCATTCGACGGCGCGACGGTGTCGGTGGCGGTCAACGACGGGCTGTTCGAACTCCAATTGCACCAGCGCGGCATGCTGCGTCCCCTGCGCGCGGCCGAACTCTCCGACGGCACACTGCGTTTCCTGTTGTGGGCCGCCGCACTGCTCAGCCCGCAGCCGCCGTCGCTGATGGTCCTCAACGAGCCGGAAACATCTCTGCACCCGGACCTGTTGGCGCCCTTGGCATCCCTGATCGCGGCCGCAGCGAACACGACCCAGGTCCTCGTGGTCACCCACTCGAAGGCGATGCTGGAGTCCCTGGGCACGATGCCCATCGCCGACGCCGAAGCCGATACCCCTGCGGTGGAGCTCCCGCTGTACAAAGACGTCGGCGAGACACGCATCGACGGTCTCGGCATGCTCACCGCGCCGCCGTGGGACTGGGGCAAGCGCTGAGCGGACCTACTGCAGGCCGGATCGCAGCGCCCGGCTGAACACGACGTTGGCCTGCCGCATCGCGACACTGTAGGGCCACCACGCCGCACGCTTGAACATGTAGAGCGCGCGGATATCCGGCGAGGTGTAAATGAGGAACCTGTTTCTCGAGACACCGCGCAGGATCCGGTCCGCGACATGTTCCGGCGAGACCGCATGACCGGCGAAGCGGTCGGTCCACTTCTTCACGTTGGGGTCATCGCGGTTCACGCCTGCGATCTGAACGGACTGCACCAGAGGCGTTTTCACCGCGCCGGGCACCACGACGGACACCCCGATGCGATGCCGCGCCAGGTCGAACCGCAGCACCTCGGAAAGCCCGCGCAGGCCGTACTTGCTCGCGCTGTAGGCGGCGTGCCATGGCAGCGCGACCAGCCCGGCAGCCGAGGATACATTGACCAGGTGGCCGCCCCTGCGCGCCTCGACCATCGGCGGCAGGAACGACTCGATCACGTGGATCGGCCCCATCAGGTTGATGTCGACCATCGATTTCCAGTGGTCGTGGGTGAGGCGGTCGACCGTGCCCCAGGCTGAGACACCGGCGATGTTCATCACCACGTCCATGGCCGGGTGGTTGGCATGGATATCGGCGGCGAACTGCGTGACGGCCTGGTAATCCGAGATGTCCAGCGCACGGTGCTCTGGCACCTTCGCGCCGAGGGCAAGGGCGTCGGCGACCGTCGTCTCGAGGCCTTCGGCATCGCGGTCGGTCAGGTACAGCTCGGCTCCCTGCGCTGCGAGCTTCAGCGCGGTCGCGCGCCCGATGCCGCTGGCGGCACCGGTCAGGAAACAACGTTTGCCGTCAAAGCCGCTCTGCGCCATGGCGGTCACGATACTGACCTACTTCTTGCGGACGTGTTCGCTCCCCCAGATGGCGGACACCCACAGCCGCTCGACGGCATCGACGGCACGGCTGGGATCAGCGCCGCGGCCGACGAATGCGCTGTCCTTCGTCACCGTCATCGTGGTCGTCGCCGCCAGTGTCCGCACCAGGGCAGGCAGGTCGTCGGAGACGGGGCGCGCCTCGGGGTCCTGCTCCAGCAAGGTGATGAGCTTGTCGATGATGCCGTCGTAGAAGTCGTCCATCATCTCGCGGATCTGCGCGTCCGTATTGCGGGCCACCTCGCATGCCGCCAACACGGGATTGTCGTTCGCCCAGACCTCTGCGGCGTTGCCGACCATCCGCTGGGCGAACGCCGCGGGCGTCTCTCCCGGTTCACGCGGCGCGAAGTGGTGGGTCAGGCTGTCGAGTAGCTCGCCCGCGTCGGCCAGGATCACCGCGAGGACCGCGTATTTCGAATCGAAGTAGAAATAGAAGCCGGATCGCGCGACGCCTGCCCGCTCGCTGATGGTGCTGACCGACAGGTCGGCGAAGGACCTCTCGTGAAGTAGGTCGCGGACCGCCGCGATGATCGCGTCGCGTTGCCGGTCGCCCCTGCTGCGGCGGATCTCCTGGGGCGCGGATTCAGCGGTCATGTCCATGAACCTTGGCATCACGACTCACCACGGCAAAACTTGACATGCGTCAAGTATGCCATTCACTATGGAGATAGGAGTGACAACGGCCACAGTCTTTCTGCTTCAGGAGCATTTGAATGCCGACGATCAGCACCAAGGATTACGTAATCGACCAGGCCCGGCGGCGCATCACGACCTCGCCGATGCTCACGGTCCCGGGCATGGGTCTGCTCGAGAAGCGGCTCCTGGATCGACAGTGGCCCGAGCACTCGTGGGCCGAGCCGCCGCCAGGGAGCGATCTCAAGCCCGTGATGGGCGACTCGGGTCTGCCGATCGTCGGCCACATGGTCGAGATGTTCCGGGGAGGACCCGACTGGTGGCTGCACCTCTACCGGACTCGTGGGCCCATGGTGCTCATCGATTCGCCGATCATCCCGTCGGTAGCCGCGCTGGGTCCCGATGCGATCCAGGCCATCTACTCCAACCGCAACAAGGACTTCTCTCAGCAAGGCTGGGTGCCCGCCATCGGTCCGTTCTTCAAGCGTGGCCTGATGCTCCTGGACTTCGACGAGCACATGTTCCACCGGCGCATCATGCAGGAGGCGTTCGTCCGGACCCGGCTGGCCGGCTACACCGAGCACGTCGACAAGGTGGTTTCCAAGGTCATCTCCCAGGACTGGGTGGCCAACGACCCCCGATTCCTGTTGTATCCGGCGATGAAGGAACTCACCCTCGACATCGCCTCGATGGTGTTCATGGGCCACGAGCCCGGCACCGACAAGGAACTGGTCACCAAGGTGAATCGGGCCTTCACCGTCACCACGCGTGCGGGCAACGCCATCATTCGCACCGGCGTGCCGCCGTTCACGTGGTGGCGTGGCCTGAAAGCCCGCGAGTATCTGGAGGGGTACTTCGAGCAGCGGGTGAAGGAGCGTCGCGGCAAGGACGGCAGCGATCTGCTGACCGTGTTGTGTCAGTCCGAGGATGAGGACGGCAACAGGTTCTCCGACGAGGACATCGTCAACCACATGATCTTCCTGATGATGGCCGCCCACGACACGTCGACGTCCACCGCGACGACCATGTCGCACTACCTGGCCGCCAACCCAGAGTGGCAGGAACGCTGCCGCGACGAGTCGGACCGACTCGGCGACGGACCGCTAGATATCGAATCGCTGGAGAAGCTCGAAACGCTGGACCTGGTGATGAACGAGTCGATCCGCTTGGTGTCGCCGGTGCAGTGGGCGATGCGCCGAACTGTCCGCGATACCGAACTGCTCGGCTATTACCTGCCCGAGGGCACGAACGTGATCGCCTACCCGGGCATGAATCATCGGCTCGAGGAGATCTACCCCGATCCGTACACATTCGATCCGGCCCGCTTCGCCGAACCGCGAAACGAACACAAGAAGCATCGCTACGGCTTCACCCCGTTCGGCGGCGGTGCGCACAAGTGCATCGGCATGGTGTTCGGCCAGCTCGAGGTCAAGACGATCATGCACCGGCTGTTGCGCCGCTATCGCCTAGAACTCCCCCGGCCGGGCTATGAGCCGCGCTACGACTACGGCGGCATGCCGGTGCCGATGGACGGCATGCCGATCGTATTGCGCCCGTTGCGGTAACGTCAGAGCCTAATTCGCATATCGGACAACGACTCTCGAGGGCCAGCAGGCCACGAACGGTATACCTGAATGGCTTTACAGTTCATCGAGTCAAGATGGCCTAAGCCATATAACCATTGCGATGTGCGGGATATCACGTGGTCGTGAGCATTTTCACAGCGCTTCAAGGAAAAGTAATGCCACCGTTGTCGTTGAACTGTATGGACACATGAATGTGTGGGCACAGAGAGAACGAAAGACGGTGTTTGACGCATGGGTTATTGGTCGAGGTTGCGCCAGTTCGTATCAGAGACAATGGAAATCGTTGCGATTGGTCGCGCACTCGAGCGGCGGCAGATCACGCCGTCGCAGGCATCTGCGGCCATCGGCAGGGTCGGCAGGCGCGATGAAATCGACGCGGTCGTGCGCGAAGCCGATCGGGAACTGGTTAGTTCCAGTTCATCCGCTTAGTCGAGGATTTGTGAAAGCCGCCCCGGTTCAGTGCCGGGGCGGTTTCGTTTATCCGGTTGACGAGAGCCGGTTCGCACACGCGATGACCGCGCGCAGCGCCGACTGCGTCGCGTCTTCGTCCAGACCCATCGCCCACTCGGCGCGGTAGCCGTCGCCTCCTCTGATGAACGTGGCGGTTTCGCCGTTGGCGGCAATCTGGTGGAACGACGTCATCTCGACGGGGATGCCGTGTTCGTACAGCATCTCCGTCAACGCGGCGATCGGGCCCGACGCAGCCGCCGTCGCGGTACTGATCTGGTCGCCGATCGCCAATGTCGCCTGGTAGTTCCGCGGCTGAGGACCGAGCCTGGCCGAAGGGCACTCGTCATCGGTGCAGCTCCACTGACCGAGCCGCAGCGGGCCGGTCGACGCATACGTGCTCTGGAAAATGTCCCAAGTTTCCAACGACATTGAGTCGGCCTCCTTGCGCAGGCCGCGCGGCAACAGTGCTGGAAAGCAGTCAGCCACCGATGGCGCTGCGATGGTTGCGGATTGTGGTGGA
>CADEGF010000056.1:7229-48155 GCA_902826815.1 uncultured Mycobacteriaceae bacterium | reverse complement strand
CTAGTGCCAGCACCGTGATCAGGACGAGGCCGATGCCGAGATAGACGGGCGACGGTTGTCGGGGCATCGGCTCGCCGCGCCGCATGGCGCGTTCGGTTTGCGACCATCGGCGGATGCCGATGATCGCGGTGGCGACCGATAACGCTCCAAGGATCAGGCCAAGTCCGTGCCGTGCGCCCGGCACGGATAGCGCTGGGACGAACTGGATGACCGCCACAGCTGCTGCAAGCAGCCCGAGGGCGGTGCGCTGCCACGCCAGAAACGTTCGCTCATTGGCGAGCGTGAACCGATAGTCGGGTTCGACCTCTTCGGCGGCGTCGCCGCCTAGCTCATCACGATTGTCGTCGCCGGTCACATTGGCGCGTTGGCCGGCTGGAAACCACCTGAGCTGTCTGACTCATCCTCAGCGCGGATGACGTGCACCACCGCGTTGATCAATGCCAGGTGGGTGAACGCCTGCGGGAAGTTGCCCAGATGCCGTCCGGTCCGTGGCTCGATCTCCTCTGCGTACAGATGCAGCGAGCTCGCGAACGACAGAAGCCGCTCGCACAGGTGCTTGGCGCGGTGGATCTCGCCGATCTCGACCAGCGCCGACACCAGCCAGAACGAGCAGATCGTGAACGTGCCCTCCTCCCCGGACAGCCCGTCGTCGGTCTCTTCGACCCGGTAGCGCAGCACAAGGCCGTCCGCGGTCAACTCGTCGGCGATCGCAAGCACGGTGGCGCGGATCCGCGGGTCGTCGGGCGGTAGGAACCGGGTGAGCACCGCCAACAGCAACGAGGCGTCCAACGCGTCGTCGCCGTAGCGCTGGGTGAGCACACCGCGGGAATCGACGCCGTTGGCGAGGATGTCGGCCTTGATCTCCTCGGCGATCGCGCGCCACTGCTGCGCATACGACCGTTCGCCCTCGATCTCTGCGAGCTTCGATCCACGGTCGAGGGCCACCCAGCACATGATCTTGCTCGAGGTGAAGTGCTGCGGTTCGCCGCGCACCTCCCAGATGCCGCGGTCGGGCTCCTTCCAGTGCTTGATCGCCTCTTCGACCTGTTGCTTGAGCACCGGCCACAGCGTTTCGGGGATCTGCTCGCGCGACTTTGTGTGCAGATAAACCGAATCCAGCATGGTGCCCCAGATGTCGTGCTGCACCTGGTTGTATGCGCCGTTACCGATCCGGACCGGGCGGGCGTTGTCGTAACCGGAGAGGTGGTTGAGTTCCTCTTCGACAAGGCTGCGTTCGCCGCCGACGGCGTACATCACCTGAAGTGGATGTCGCTCACCGTTGTTGGCGCCAGAGACGTCAGCGATGAATGCGAAGAAGTCGTCGGCCTCGCGGTCAAGGCCGAGGGTGTAGAGGCCCCACAGTGCGAACGTCGAGTCGCGCACCCAGGCGTAGCGGTAATCCCAGTTACGTTCGCCCTGAGGGGTTTCCGGTAGCGACGTCGTCGGAGCCGCAAGCAGCGCACCGGTCGGCGAGTAGGTCAGCCCCTTCAGTGTCAGCGCGCTGCGCTGAAGATAGGACCGCCACGGATGGTCGGGGAAGTCGCCGATGTTGATCCACTGACGCCAGCACTCACTGGTCTGCCACAGCCTGTCGGCGGCCTCGTCATACGTCTGCGGCACAGGGTGTTTGGACCAGCTCAGCGCGACGAAGACGTTGTCGCCTTCCTTCATCCGGGTACGCGCGCGTGCCTCGCGGCCCTCCAGGCCGATGCGCAGGTTCGTGGTCAGCCGCAGCGTCGGATGCGAATCGGGGTTCTTGTTGGCCCGCGCGATCGCCTCGCCGTAGGCCTGCGCCGAGTACTCCCAGCTGGCGCCGACGCGGTGGTAGTCGAACGACGGCTCGCACTGCATCACCAGTTCGACCGTGCCACTCACGCAGCGCACGGTGCGCAGCAGGATGTGTTCGGCATCCCAGTCCATCGGCGTGCGTCGATGGGTGCGCGACCGCGACTCGATGTCGTGCCACGGGCCCATCACCAACGCGTCGCGCACGATGACCCAGCCCGTGTGGGTCTGCCACGTGGTCTCCAGGATCAGGCTGCCGGGTAGATACCGGCGTGCTGCAGGCACCGAGACGCCGTACGGCCCGAGCCGGAAGTGTCCGGCGCCGCGGTCGAGGATCGCGCCGAAAACGCTCGGGGAGTCCGGCCTCGGAACGCAGAGCCACTCGACAGAGCCCGCCGACGAGATCAGGCAGGTGTTCTCGCAGTCGGAGAGGAATGCGTAGTCGGCGATCGGCGGGAACGGGTTCCGCAAGGCACTGCTTGGCGCATAGGGCACCGGGGCCGTCACCGTCAACGGCGGGGGGCCGGGAGCCTCGTCGGTCTCGTCAGACTTCTCGCTCTGATGCAGAACCATTCGCACATCATCGACTGCCAACCTGGTCGGCGTCCACTCGTTGAGGGGTGTGTCCGAGGTTGCTGGCTGCGCGCCGGGTGTAGCCGGGGACGCGCTCGGACAGCGGCCCGATCGTGATGGCACCGTAGGCTGGCCGGGTGGGCGGCTTCCTCAACTGGTGGGACAGCGTCGAACTGTGGCTGTCCGGCCTCGGGTTCGTCGCCCAGACCGCGGTGGTGATGCCCGTCGTGCTTGCCCTGGCCTACGGCATTGCGATTCTGCTCGACGGTGCACTCGGCAACGGCATCCGGCTCCTGCGTCGGGTACGGCACCAGGACGAGGAAACGGAGTAGACCCGCATGCCGCGGTCTCGGGTGACGTTGGTTTTGGTGATCCTCGTGGTGCTGGTGGTCGTCATGTGGCTGGTCACGCGTTGACGTCGGCCAACGCCCCGATCTGAGTCCTAACTGCGATTCTGTTATTCTTCCCGCCATGCAGACAGCGTCCGGCAACAAGAGTGGTCATATCGTGGCCCTCATAGCCGTGGGATTCACAGCTGTCGCTGATGTCTGTTGTTGTCGCTGATTCCACACCCGTCCGCGGTTTGGTGTCGGTAGCGGCTATCTCTATGCCCAAGTACTGATCCTTCGCCTTGCCGTCATGACGGATTTCCGTCAATCCCTGCAAGGAAAGGTCACGAATGAACATCCGTAAGACCTGGCTTCATGCCGCCGTGCTCGCCACCACAGCGAGCCTGCTCGCTGCGTGCGGCGGCGGGTCCAGCGACGTCGCAGGTGCAGGAGATGAGGGCGCCAACGCCGACACCACTTTGACCCTGGTCGCGTACGCGGTGCCCGAACCCGGCTGGAGCAAGATCATCCCGGCGTTTGCCGCCACCGAGGAGGGTAAGGGCGTCGCCGTCACCACCTCGTACGGCGCATCCGGTGACCAGTCGCGTGCTGTCGCCGACGGCAAGCCCGCCGATATCGTCAACTTCTCCGTCGAACCGGACATCGCTCGGCTCGTGAAGGCCGACAAGGTGGCCAAGGATTGGAACGCCGATACCACCAGGGGCATCCCGTTCGGCTCGGTGGTGTCGCTGGTCGTCCGCGAGGGCAACCCGAAGAACATCAAGGACTGGGATGACCTGCTGCAGCCCGGGATCGAGGTCGTCACACCGAGCCCGCTGAGCTCCGGCTCGGCCAAGTGGAACCTGCTGGCGCCCTATGCGGCCAAGAGCAACGGCGGCCAGGACGACCAGGCCGGAATCGACTACGTCACCAAGCTGGTCACCGAGCACGTCAAGACGCGACCCGCCTCCAGCCGCGAAGCCACCGACGTATTCCTGCAGGGCACCGGCGACGTGCTGCTCAGCTACGAGAACGAGGCGATCAACGTCGAGCGGCAGGGCAAGCCGGTCCAGCACATCAATCCGCCGCAGACGTTCAAGATCGAGAACCCTGTCGCGGTCGTCACCTCGACCACCCATCTGGACCAGGCGAACGCCCTGAAGAACTTCCTGTACACCCCTGAGGGACAGAAGATCTGGGCACAGGCAGGCTTCCGGCCCGTCGACCCGTCGGTCGCCGAGGACTTCGCGGACGACTTCCCGACGCCGGAGAAGCTGTGGAGCATCGCCGACCTCGGCGGGTGGAGCGCTGTTGATCCCAAGTTGTTCGACAAGGACAACGGCACCATCACCAAGATCTACAAGCAGGCCACTGGATGACAGCTGGTGTCGGACCCTCGTCCGAGACATTGAGGCTCCGGCCAGAACTCACCGGCAACGGTGAGGCCGGGCCGCCTGGCGGCTTCTTCAAAAGCCGGTACGGCAGTACGTCACTGCGCGTCGGTGTCGCCACCACATGGTTGTCGATCATCGTGCTGCTGCCGCTCGCGGCGATCGTGTGGCAGTCCGCGGGCGGCGGATGGCACGCGTTCTACACCGCGGTGTCGTCGAACGCGGCCATCGAGTCGTTCAAGGTCACACTGACCATCTCGTTCGCGGTCGCGCTCATCAACCTGGTCTTCGGGCTGCTGGTGGCGTGGGTGCTGACGCGCGACGACTTTCCGGGCAAGCGACTGGTGGATGCGATCATTGACCTGCCGTTCGCGCTGCCGACGATCGTCGCCAGCTTGGTGATGTTGGCCCTTTACGGACCCAACAGCCCCTTCGGCATCCACCTGCAGCACACCAAATGGGGTGTGGGCATAGCGCTTCTGTTCGTCACCCTGCCGTTCGTCGTGCGGTCGGTGCAGCCGGTCCTGTTGGAGCTGGACCAAGAGGTCGAAGAGGCCGCGGCGTCCCTTGGTGCGAACAACCGCACCATCTTCACGCTGGTCATCCTGCCCGCCCTGCTGCCGTCACTGCTCTCCGGTGCGGGACTGGCCTTTTCGCGGGCGATCGGCGAGTACGGATCGGTGGTGCTGATCGGCGGTGCCGTCCCCGGCGAGACGGAGGTGTCGTCGCAGTGGATCCGGACGCTGATCGAGAACGACGACCGCACCGGTGCGGCGGCGATCTCGATTGTGCTGCTGGCGATTTCGTTCCTGGTGCTGTTCATCCTGCGCAGCATCGGTTCCCGCGCGGCCAAGCGTGAGGAGCTGGCCAGATGAACGTTTCGCCGGCCGTGCGCTACCTGCTTCGGTACACCGCGCTCGGATACCTCGTCCTGCTGCTGATCGTGCCGGTCGGGTTGATCCTCTGGCGCACCTTCACACCGGGTATCGGCGCGTTCTTCGAGTCGATCACCACTCCGGCCGCGATCTCAGCGCTGCAGCTGTCGTTGCTGGTCGTCGCTATCGTCGTACCGCTCAACGTGCTGTTCGGTGTCCCGACGGCATTGGTGTTGGCCCGCAACAAATTCCGTGGCAAGAGCCTGCTGCAGGCGGTCATCGACCTGCCTTTCGCCGTCTCGCCGGTCGTGGTCGGCGTGGCACTGATCCTGCTGTGGGGCACTGGCGGTGCGCTCGGCTTCGTCCAGAACGACTTCGGCCTGAGGATCATCTTCGGCTTCCCGGGCATCGTGCTGGCAAGCATCTTCGTCACCGTGCCGTTCGTCATCCGCGAGGTGGAACCGGTGCTGCACGAGCTGGGTACCGACCAGGAAGAGGCCGCCGCGACGCTTGGCTCGCAGTGGTGGCAGACGTTCTGGCGCATCACCTTGCCGTCGATTCGGTGGGGCCTCACCTACGGCATCGTGCTGACCGTCGCTCGCACCCTTGGCGAGTTCGGTGCGGTCATCATGGTGTCGTCCAACCTGCCGGGACGGTCGCAAACCCTCACACTGTTGGTGGCCGACCGGTACAACCGCGGCGCAGAGTACGGCGCGTATGCCGTCGCGACGCTGCTGATGAGCGTCGCGGTGATCGTGCTGATCGCCCAGGTGATCCTCGACGCTCGGCGCGCGAAGACGGACAATTAGGGCTTGAGGAGACGCTGATATGACGAATGCGATCACGGTGCGGGGTGCCAACAAACACTACGGTGACTTCGCCGCGCTGGACAACGTCGACTTCGACGTGCCGTCCGGCTCGCTGACCGCGCTGCTGGGGCCGAGCGGCTCGGGCAAGTCGACGCTGCTACGGGCGATCGCAGGCCTCGACCAACCCGACACGGGCACGATCACCATCAACGGCGACGATGTGACACACGTTCCGCCGCAGCGCCGCGGCATCGGCTTCGTGTTCCAGCACTACGCGGCGTTCAAGCATCTGACCGTCCGCGACAACGTCGGATTCGGTCTGCGTATCCGCAAGCGGCCGAAGTCGGAGATCAAGGACAAGGTCGACAACCTGCTCGAGGTAGTCGGCCTCAGCGGCTTCCAGGGCCGGTATCCCAACCAGCTGTCCGGTGGGCAACGCCAGCGCATGGCGCTGGCCCGTGCGCTCGCCGTCGACCCGCAGGTGCTGCTGCTCGACGAACCGTTCGGCGCGCTCGATGCCAAAGTGCGCGAAGACCTTCGGGCCTGGCTGCGCAGGTTGCACGACGAGGTGCACGTCACTACCGTGCTGGTCACTCACGACCAGGCCGAAGCGCTCGACGTGGCCGACCGGATCGCTGTGCTGAACAAGGGCCGTATCGAGCAGGTCGGCTCACCGACCGATGTCTACGACACACCGTCCAACGCGTTCGTGATGTCGTTCCTAGGCGCGGTGTCGTCCCTCAACGGAGCTCTGGTGCGGCCACACGATATTCGGGTGGGTCGGAATCCGGACATGGCGATTGCGAATACCGACGATTCGGTTCAGGCCACCGGTGTTCTCAAGGCCATCATCGACCGGATCGTGGTACTGGGCTTCGAGGTTCGCGTCGAGCTGACCGCGGCATCGAACAACCTGCCGTTCACCGCGCAGATCACCCGCGGCGACGCCGAGGCGCTCGGCCTCAAGGAGGGCGACACCGTCTACGTCCGCGCTACCCGGGTGCCTACGCTGCCCGGCGGCAGCGACATTCCGAAGTCTGACCAGGCCGACGAGAACGAGGTCCTGACGAAGGCCTGAGTTTCTCTCGCGAGCAGCTGTCAGGGGAACTGCGCTCCGCCGTGGGTGGTGAAAATTGAGCCGACTGTGCGGATTCGTACGCGACGCCCCGATACAGCGTACGAAGGCGCACAGTCGCGGGGCCGCCCGGCCAGGCATGACCCGCGATCGGGGCATACGCCCAATTTTCGAGAGACGCGAAAGCCCCCATTTCAGGCGGAAATCGGGGGTTTTCACGTCTGCTCGCGCGATATCAGAAGTAGCCGTTGGCGGGCGGCCAGGTCCCATTGACGGCGTAATTGCCTGCCGCATACGCCTTGTAGGCCAGCGGGCTGTGCCCGGCGATCGTGCGGGCGTTGCGCCAATGCCGGTCAAGGTTGAGCGCGCGGGCAGTGGCCGACGCCCCGCCGGTGTCGAAGAGCCTGCCTGCGGCCGAGATCGTCAGGCGCTCGGATACGAGCTGCGCCTTGGCGACCACGACGGCGACATCGGCGACCGCATCCGGGTCGTGCTGGCGGCCGTTGTCGACGAGTTGGTCGATGGCATCGGCCGCGGTGAGCACGATGGCTTCCGACGACGCTGCCGCAGCGGCGATCTCGCCGACGGCCTCCAACACGAACGGATCCGTCGCTGCACTGTCGGCGACGGAGTGCGACGCAGGCCGCGCCTTCGTGCGCACGTACTCGACGGCATCGTCTTGTACGGCGTACGCGATGCCCACCGCGACCGACGCCAGATACAGCTGCAGGAATGCGGTCGCATGTCCCAGGGTGTTGCCCTCGGACACCGTGACCACCTCGTCGGGTTCGACCTCGACCTCGGTGAAGCGCGTTCCGCCGCTGGCCGTGGTGCGCTGGCCGAAACCGTCCCAGTCATCGAACAATTCGACGCCGGGCCGATCGGCCGGAATGATCGCCTGCACGTCACGACCATCGGCATCCAGCGCAGAAACAGCGATGACGTCGGCGAAGAGCGTGCCCGTCGAATAGAACTTGTAGCCGTTGAGCTTCAACCCCCCCGCCGTATCGGGAAGCACCTTGGTGTCCGCGCTCGACGGGGCCTTGCCTGCGGCGTCGGTGATCGCGTTGCCCACCACGAGTCCCGGATAGACACGCGGGAACCACACTTCGCGCTCCGCCTGTGTCGCCCGGTTGCTCAGCAGCCGCTCGGCGAATCCGAAGTGTGACCGGAGAGCCTGCGCCACATTGGAACTGCCGCGCGCGATCTGAATCACCGCCGACAGCACATCGCGGGCCTTGCCACCCGGTCCGCCGAACTCCGTCGGAACCCGCAGGCCGAGCACGCCTGTCTGCCGGATCAACTCGACAGCGTCGTACTGTAGTTCCCGCCCGCGTTCCGCCGCCGCGTCCTCGCTGCGCAATGCGGCGACGACCTCAGGCAGCCGCGCCAGCCGTTCTGAGACCGAACCGCCGAGCGGTTGGCTGGTGAACGGTCTCCGCGGTGCGACCGCGTCAGGCGTGACAGGCATGCGTGCTCCCAGGCGTTATCGGAAATGGGGAATGATCTTGTCGGCGAACCGGTCCACCTCGGCCTCGATGGGCTGGAACTGAAGCATGAACAGTTCGATTCCGGCGTCGTGGTACGCCTCGATGCGTTCGATCACCTGGTCGTAGCTTCCCACCAGGCCTGCCAGGGTCCCGCCGTTGGAGCCGATGCGTTTGGTGCCGGAAAGCAGGCCGAATCGCAAGCGGTGCTCCATCCCGAGGCCTCGCGCGCAGATCTTCGATGACCTCGACTGTATCGGCGAACGACCGTCCGTTGATGAAAAAGACGTCGGCGTTTTCGGCGACCAACGCCCGACCCCGGCTCGGATTCGCCGCCGACATACCATTCCCTCCAGCGCGCCGCGGACTCTCTAACGCCGACCCGGCGGCAGACGGCACGGTAACGCTCGATCTCAACCGGGCGTCGAACCTGCCGTGCGCATTCACCGACTACGCCACCTGCCCGGTTGCTCCCGCAGAAAACAGGCTGACGGTCGCCGTCGAGGCGGGGGAGAAGAACCCGCGCTAGGCGGCGGCGCGGGATGCCGCGACGGCGTCGAAGCGGTCGAGCACCGTTGCCGCCACCTGGCGGTGTGCGCCCAACGGCGATGACATCGGGATGTGTTCTGCCTCTGCGAATTCGGCGACGCGATCGATGATCTTGCCGTGGGCGAGGAACCACGGCGCGACGACCAACCGGGTAGCACCGCGGCACCTCAGTAGTTCCGCTGCCTCGGCCAGGGTGGGATGCGGTCCGGTGGCGAACGCCGTGGTAGCCGTCCAGCGCGTCGTCAGGGTCAGCTCGCGAGCCACCGTCTCGGTGCCGGCATTGGCCTCGGGGCGGGACGAACCCACCGCCGTGACCAATACTCCGACTTCAGAATCGAGCCGCGACACCCCGGCCTGCTCTAGCCGTTGGCGCAGGGCATGAATCAACCGATCGTCCTCGCCGAGCACATCGGCCCGGCGGGCGTCGACGCCGGCCTCGGCGATCATCGCGGGGATGTCTACCCGGGCGTGATAAGCGTCGGCGAGGAGAAGCGGAACCACGACGGCACCGCGCGACAAGGTCGGAAGCACGTCGCGCAGGTTCGGAAAGTTCTGCTCGCAAAACGCGACCCGCACATCGAGCGACGGACGCAGCCGTCGCACGGTGTCGGCGATGGCATGCGCGTTCGCCGCGGAACGCGGGTCCGCGCTGCCGTGTGCCGTCAGGACGAGCGTCACGACGCGTGCAACCCGCACTCAGTCTTGGATGAGCCGGCCCAGCGGCCGCTGCGCGGGTCGGCACCCTCGGCGGGCTTCGACGTGCACGGTGCGCATCCGATGGACGGATAGCCGTCGAAGACAAGGGGATTGACCAGGATGTCGTTGGCGTCGATGTACGCCTGTATTTCCTCGTCCGTCCACGCAGCGATGGGGTTGATCTTCACCAGGTTGAACGCCTGGTCCCAGCTGATCAACGGTGCGTTCGCCCGGGTCGGCGCTTCGACGCGGCGAATGCCGGTCACCCACGCCGAGTAACCCGAAAGGGCCTTGCCCAGCGGTTCGACCTTGCGCATCCGGCAGCAATCGCCTGGGTCGCGGGCGAAGAGATCCTTGCCGAACAGCTCGTCCTGCCTGGCGACGCTGTTCTCGGCGGTCACGTTGACGATGTTGACGTCGTATACCGCCTCGACGGCGTCGCGGGTGCCGATGGTCTCCACGAAGTGGTAGCCGGTGTCCAGGAACAGAACGTCGACGCCGGGCCTGACCTTTGCGGCCATCGATACGAGAACGGCGTCCTGCATATTCGACGCCACCACGTAATCGGCGCCGAAGTTCTCGTCGGTCCAGCGCAGCAGATCGTCAGCACTGGCGCCGTCGAGTTCGGCCGCACCGCGCTCCGCGAGCTGTTGCAGGTCTGTGTCGCTGATCTCGATCACCTGAGGTCCGCCTCGTCTGCTCGTATTGCCCACGTGGCGAAACGCTCACCCTCCTCGCGTTGTTTCACGAAATTGCGAACAACGCGGTCGATGTAGTCACCCAGCTCGCTGGAGAGCACCTTGTGCTGGCGCAGCTTGCGGCCGAAACCGCTGTCCAGGCCGAGGCTGCCGCCGAGGTGCACCTGGAAGCCCTCGACTGGGCCGTTGCCGTCGTCGATCATCTGGCCCTTGAACCCGATGTCGGCGACCTGGATTCGCGCGCAGGAGTTCGGGCAGCCGTTGATGTTGATCGTGATCGGCACGTCGAGCCGGGCGTTGATGTCCTCGAGCCGCTTCTCCAGTTCCGGCACGAGCACCTGCGCTCGGGTGCGGGTCTCGGTGAACGACAGCTTGCAGAACTCGATGCCGGTGCAGGCCATCAGGTTCTTGCGCCACGCCGACGGCTTTGGCGGCAGCCCGAGGGACTCGAGGCCCGCCGACAGTTCGTCGAGCTTGTCGTCCGGCACGTCGAGGATGATCAGCTTCTGATAGGGGGTGAACCGGATCCGGTCCGAGCCCGCAGCCTCTGCCAGATCAGCCACCTTCGTCAAGATCGTGCCGGACACCCGGCCCGCGACCGGCGCGACGCCGACGGCGTTCAGCCCGTTCTTGAGCTTCTGGATTCCGACGTGATCGATCGGATGCTTGACCGGTTCCGGGGCGGGCCCGTCGATCAGCTTGCGACCCAGGTACTCGTCCTCGATCACCTGACGGAACTTTTCTACGCCCCAGTCCTTGATCAGGAACTTGAGCCGCGCCTTGGACCGTAGCCGGCGGTAGCCGTAGTCGCGGAACACCGCGGTGACGGCCTCCCAGACATCGGGCACCTCGTCGAGTGGAATCCACGCACCGACCCGCTGGGCCAGCATTGGGTTGGTGGACAGCCCGCCGCCGACCCACAGGTCCAGCCCGGGGCCGTGCTCGGGGTGGTTGACCCCGATGAAAGAGATGTCATTGACCTCGTGGGCGACGTCCTGCAGGCCCGAGATCGCGGTCTTGTACTTGCGCGGCAGGTTGGAGTACTCGGGATTGCCGATGTAGCGTCGCACGATCTCGTCGAGCGCGGGCGTCGGGTCGAGCACCTCATCGAGCGATTGGCCGGCCAACGGCGAGCCCAACATCCCGCGCGGGCAATCGCCGCACGCCTCGGTGGTCTGCAGACCGTGAACGGCAAGCCGGTCCCAGACTTCCGGCACATTCTCGATGTCGAGCCAGTGGTATTGCAGGTTCATCCGGTCGGAGATGTCGGCGGTATCGCGAGCGAACTCGGTAGATATCTGTCCCAGCGTGCGCAGCGCGGCGGCCGACAATGCCTTACCGTCGCAGCGCACCCGCATCATGAAGTGCTTGGCCTCGAGTAGGTCGGCGTTCTCGTCGCCGGTCCAGGTGCCGTCGTAGCCCTGCTCGCGCTGGGTGTACAGACCCATCCAGCGGAATCGGCCGCGCAGATCCTGCTTGTCGATGCTGTCGAAACCCAGCTTCGAGTAAATGTCGACGATCCGCGCGCGGACGTTGAGCGCGTCGTCGTCCTTCTTGAACTGCTCGTTCGGGTTGAGCGGCTCGCGGTAGCCGAGGCCCCACTGCCCTTCGGCACGTGGACGCTTGACGGGCTTCGGCTTGGTTTCAGTAGTAGTCATGTGGTTGGGCTCCTTAGTGGAGCCGGACCGCGCAAGCACACCGGTGAGCTGACCGGCGGCGCAGATCCGGCGGCCAGCTGAAAGTACAGGTGGGCAGGTCTACGACGTCAAGGCAGACAACAACAGGTACAGACGCGCTTGAAGTCGACATGGCGCCGCACGACCAGCGAGACACGCTGGGGGAAGATGCGGGCAGACTTCACGTGCTCGATTGTGCCACGGACACCGCCATCTGGCCTAACCGGCCGAGATTTGCGCTCAGGGTGAGCCAAACGCCTCTGGGAGACTGGTCGTATGACTGTCCGAACGGCCCCTGACCTGACCGGCCTCGCGCCGACGCCGGGTCGTCCGTTCGGCCTCTATATCCACGTCCCGTTCTGTGCCACCCGCTGCGGGTACTGCGACTTCAACACGTATACGCCGACCGAGCTCGGCGGCACGAATCCTGACGGGTATCTGGTGGCCCTGCGCGCCGAGCTCGGGCGGGCAGCAGAGCTGCTCGGCTCACCTCCGGAAGTCCAGACGGTGTTCGTCGGCGGCGGAACTCCGACGCTGCTGGGCGGGGAAGGCCTGGCGCGGGTGCTCGACGCCGTCCGCGAGCACTACGTGCTGGCCCGCGGCGCCGAGGTGACCACAGAGGCGAACCCGGAGTCGACATCGCCCGAGGTCTTCGCGCAGTTGCGCGCGGCCGGCTACAACCGGGTGTCGCTCGGCATGCAGTCGGTGGCGCAGCACGTGCTGGCCACGCTGGACCGCGTGCACTCGCCAGGACGGGCACCCGCGGCGGCGCGCGAAGCGCTCGCGGCCGGGTTCGATCACGTCAACATCGATCTCATCTACGGCACGCCGGGGGAGTCCGACGACGACCTCCTGCGGTCGATCGACACCGCTGTCGAAGGAGGCGTTGATCACATCTCCGCGTACGCGCTGACCATCGAGGAAGGCACCGCGATGGGGCGCCGCGTCCGCCGCGGCGAGATGGCGCCGACCGACGACGACGTGCTCGCGCACCGCTACGAGATTGCTGACGAACGGCTGCGCGCCGCCGGATTCGACTGGTATGAGGTCTCCAACTGGAGCAGACCCGACGGCGAGTGCAGACACAACATGGGTTACTGGAACGGCGGCGAGTGGTGGGGCGCCGGACCGGGTGCACACGGCTACGTCGGGTCGAAGCGATGGTGGAATATCAAGCACCCCAACGCATATGGTCAAGCCATTGCGGATGGACGGCTTCCTGTCGCCGATTTCGAGCAGCTCGATGACGCCGCGACGCACTTCGAGAACGTGATGCTGCGGCTGCGGCTGCGACAGGGGTTGGCGGCCGAGACGCTCAGCGACCGGGAGCGCGACCGCGCCCGGATCGCCGTCGACGACGGCTTGCTGCGCATCGACACGGACCGGTTGGTGCTCACCGACCGAGGCCGCCTGCTGGCCGACGCAGTGGTGCGAACAGTGCTCGACTGATTCACGCGTCGTTGAACGATCTCCGCGTTCTGTCTCGTATTCACGAGGAAGTTCACAGCAAACGCGGAGGACCCGCGCGGAGCATCAGCGACATGACCGATCAGGATCGGGCGGCACTAATGCGAGCGATCCACGATGCGCACAGACAGGAGTTGTTGCGCTACGTCCTCCGCCTCACCTCTGGGGACATGGCATTCGCCGAGGACGTCGTGCAGGAATCGCTGCTGCGGCTGTGGCGGAAGCCGGAGCTCCTGCAGCAGCGCACGGACGGGGTCAGGGCCTGGTTGTTCACCGTCGCCCGTAACCAGGTGATCGACGATCGCCGAAGTGCAAGGTACGCACGTGAATTGAAGACCGACTCCGTTCCAGAGCGGTCGTCGCCGGATGAAATCGGTCCCGCGTTCGACAAGTGGATCATGTCCGACGCCCTGATGTCGCTGTCGCGCCACCATCGGGTCGCTGTGGTTCACGCCTACTACCTGGGCCAAACCGTCGCCGACATCGCTGCGCACGAACAGATTCCAGAGGGCACGGTCAAGTCCCGGCTGCACTACGCGCTGCGGGCACTACGAATTGCATTGCAGGAGAGGGGTGTCGTCCGATGATGGACGACGTCGACGAAAGAGCCGACTGGGACGCCGCCTATGTTCTCGGCGCTCTCAGTCGGGATGACCGGCATCTCTATGAGACCTATCTCGCCGAAAACCCCGACCGCGCCGCTGCGCTCACCGAACTTGCCGGCCTACCCGGCATCCTCAACATGCTCACCTGCGATGAGGCCATCGCGCTGACCGAACAAGCAGGCGACTCGAAGGCCGACGTGCTGGCGTTGGATCTGGTGCCTTCGTTGGCATTCGCGGCTGCCAGGAGGCAGCGCCGATCTCGGCGCAGCATGCTCGTCGCGGGGTTCGCGACGGCTGCCGCGATCGCGATCGGGGCAGGCGCGGTCGGGGCCACCGCATTCCCGCACCAGGAGAAGGCGGAGGGAATCGCGCTGCAGGCCATGCAACCGACGCTCAAGGGCGGCATCAACGCCGCCCTGGCGGTGACCGAGAAGAAGTGGGGTACCCGGCTGGACTGGACGTGCGAATACGTCAAGGACTGGGCCAAGGCGGCCCCCGCTTACGACATCGTGGTGACCACGGTCGAGGGCGCCGAGTCGGCGGTCGGGACATGGAGTCCGGCCAGCGACCATGCGAGTGGACTCGCAGCCTCGACGGCGATTCCGACCGCCAGAATCCGCACCGTCGACATCCGAGTGAGTGGCACACACGAGCCATTGGCCGTCACGACGATGCGATAGAAGTACCGTCGGCTCATGGCATTCGACCCAGCCGCCGTCGGCCGCGCGTTCTCGGAGCATCGTTTCGACGAGGCGCTTTCCCATCTCGCGAGGAACGTCCGGTGGACGATCGTCGGGTACATGGTTCTCGAGGGGGCCGACGCGGTCCGCCAGACGTGCCGGGAAACGGCCGCCAGCCTCGAGGACACCACCACCACGTACGACCGCTGCGTGGTGGCGGCCGGATCAGACGCGGTAGCCGTCGACACGTTCGCCCGCTACGCGGGCCCATCCGGTCTCACAGCGGTTGCCAGCTGCGACATCTATGAGTTCGCAGGCGAGGAGATCACCGCGATCACGTCGTACGCCGTCGAGGTCGATCCAGAGTCCGCCGGATCGCAGCCGCCGCCGCGCGGCGCGGTCTAGCACCGATGCCGTTGTAGAAACACGGGTTTTCGCGCAGCATGTTCACAGCAGCCCGGTCAGAACCGTGAGGAGGCCCGATGGCGGATCCGCTCCGCGTGGTGGTTGCCGACGACGACGTGCTGCTACGTGAGGGGCTGGCCAGCCTGCTCGAGCGTGCGGGTTTCGACGTCGTCGCGCAGGCCGGTGACGGCCCGCAACTGCTCGAATTGGTCCGCAGGGAGAGGCCGGAATTCGTGGTGGCCGACATCAGGATGCCGCCGACGCACACCACGGAGGGGCTCGACGCCGCGCGGGTGATCCGCGAAGAGATGCCCGATACCGCCGTCCTGGTGCTGTCCGCGCACGTGGACATCGAGGATGCGATGGAGCTGCTCGCCAGCGGTCATCGAATCGGCTATCTGCTCAAGAGCCGGATCACCGATGTGGCCGACTTCATCGAATCCGTCGAGAGCATCGCAAGGGGCGCATCGATCGTCGATCCCGCGCTTGTGCAGGAACTCGTCTCCGCCCGTCGCCGCAACGACCCCCTTGGCGCGCTCAGCGACCGCGAACGCGAAGTGCTTGCCCAGATGGCGGAAGGGCGGTCCAACGCCGGTATCGCCCGGCGCCTGTGGGTCACAGAAGGCACCGTCGAAAAACATGTGCGCAGCATTCTGACCAAATTGGATCTGTCTGAGACCGGCGACGATCACCGCAGGGTGTTAGCGGTGATCACCTTCCTCGAATCCCGCTGACGCGCCGAGAACATCGCGGATCGCGGACGCGGTCAACTGCGACTTGGCCACGAAACCTGCTGCGCCGCACATGGTGATCGACTCCAGGAAGTCGTCCGGTGAGTAGGCCGAGACCAGAACGACGGGCGACGGCGCACCGGTTTGGTGGAGACGCTCGGCCAGGTCGAAGCCGGTTTCGGCGCCGAGGTCGATGTCGACGAGCGTCACGTCGGGGTGAAGGGATGCGACGAGATCGAACGCCTCAGCGCTCGACGCCGTGGAGCCGACAACCGTGATCCCGCCGGCCTCAAGCAGCTTGCGCGCTGCTGCGACGAAGCCAACGTTGTCGTCGACGATCAGACAGCGCACGGGTCACCTCTCATTTCCACAGCAACAGCTTGTCACCCCGGGTAGTCCCGGTCATTCCCGTTACCTGCAAAGACAAACGCGATGGGGGTTAACCGGTAGAGCGGATTGCAGCTAGCGGCGAACCGATGGGTGACAGCAGTAGCGACACGGCAGGAATCGAGGTCGATGCTGAGGAACATGCGGGACGACGCAGCAGAACACTTCGACGCGGTGGTGCTGGGAGGCGGCAACGGCGGTATGTATCTGGCCTGGCATCTCGCCGAGTCAGGCGTGCGTGTCGCGGTAGTCGAGCGCAGGTGGATCGGCGGATCGTGCCCCAACATCAACTGCCTGCCGAGCAAGAACGAGATCTGGAGCGCGAAGGTCGCCGATCTTGTGCACCGCGCCGCGACGTTCGGTGCGGGAGGCGATTTCGTCCAGGTCGACATGGGCAAGGTCAGGGAACGCAAGCGCGACATGGTCGACTACATGGTGGCGGGCACGTTGAAGCAGTACCAGAACAGCGGCGCTGAGCTGATCATGGGTCGCGGGAGATTCGTTGCGCCGCGGACTATTTCGGTGCGGCTGAACGACGGTGGTCGACGGCTGCTGACCGGTGATCGGGTGTTCCTCAACCTCGGCACCCGTGCGGCGATTCCCGAGGTGCCGGGTCTGCGGGCAGCCAGGCCGATGACCAGTGTCGAGGCGCTCGACCTCGATTACGTGCCCCCACATCTGATCGTGCTGGGCGGCGGCTACGTCGGCCTCGAGCTTGCGCAGGCGTATCGCCGGTTCGGCAGCCGCGTGACGATCGTCCAGCACGGTCCCCACGTCGTGAGTCGCGAGGACGACGACGTCGCAGAAGAGGTCAGGCGGATGCTCGTCGACGAAGGTATCGACATCGTGGAAAACGCCGCACCGGTTGAGGTCACCGGTTCCTCGGGTGACGAGGTGACCGTCGTGGTCGAGACGCCGGGCGGCCGAAAAGCCATCGACGGCACCGACATCCTGGTGGCCACCGGACGCGTACCGAATACCGCACGAATCGGACTCGACGTGGCGGGGGTCCAGTGCGACGAGAACGGCTATCTCCTGGTCAACGATCGGTTGGAGACGACGGCACCCGACGTGTGGGGGATCGGCGAATGCTGTTCTCATCACCCGCAATTCACCCATGTTTCGTTCGACGACTTCCGGATCCTTCGCGACAACCTGGCAGGCGGGACCCGCAGCACCGGCGACCGGCTGGTGCCGCACTGCATGTTCACCGACCCCGAACTGGCCCGTGTCGGGTGGACCGAGACCGAGGCTGCGAACCGGGGAGTTGGAGTCCGGGTCGCGCGGCTGGAGACCGCAGCTGTGCTGCGCACCCAGACGACCGGTGAGACAAGGGGTTTCATGAAGGCACTGGTCGCCGAGGACGACGATCGCATCCTCGGCTTCACGATGTTCGGTGCGCAGGCCGGTGAGGTGACGGCGACCGTCCAGGTGGCGATGATGGCGGGGCTGCCCTTCACCAGGCTGCGCGACGCAGTGCTCGCCCACCCCACCATGGCCGAAGGGCTCGGCGCGCTGTTCTCGAACGTGCCGCAGTCGTGAACGGACGGTCGTGAGTCAGATCTTGCGGTTCTCCGACTTCAGCATCCAGGCGGGCTTCTCAAGGCTTTCGATCATCTGGCGCATAAGTGGCTCATCCCAGGATTTCCCTGTTCGGCGCCCGCGTCATCACCGATGACGCCCAAACCTGTTTCCCCCCAGCTGCAATCAGCCGATGCCCGCCAACAGCAATGGCGCCTCATTGGATTTTGTGCACCGCGCTGTTCAATGAACCCCGAAGACATGCGCGACCGCGGACTCGACTACATTCCCGAGCTGAACATGCTGTGCGCCATGGCCGACCGCTGCCCTCGCGTCACCTATCGTCCGGGCAGAATGCCGCCGCCGCCGAGTGCGAGTCCGTATCCGCCGTACCGATGGAAGTTGACGGCCGGAGGAGCGTCATTGAGCTGTACATTGCCGGGCGACTGGCACACGGTTGCTGATTCAGTCGCCGAACAGGGCTGACCGGCCGCCGCGGCGACAGGTGCGGCGAGAACCGCCACGGCGGCCGCTGCGGTTCCGACGAGCGCTGTGATGTAGGTGAGTTTGGTTCGCATGATTTCTCTCCTGTCACGGGGACTGACGGCCTGACTCCAGGGTGCTCCTCGAGCGGCCGCGTGTCATCCCTGCTATCCCCCACGGACGTACCGGCTAACAGGAACCGTTTCCCCAGCTGGACAGCGGCTTTCACGACTGCTGTCCCTGATCGGTGCCGAGCAGGACTCGCGTGGTGCGGGCAGCCCCCAAGGGGTCGCGATAGTTTACGGAAATCGAGGTGCCAGGCGCCTTGGTGAGCACGAGGGCACTCAGTGCGTCAGCGTTGTCGATCAGTTGACGGTCGACTTTGGTGACCAACGCGCCTGGGGCAGGCCGGCCGTCGCCGCGGGGCCGCCGCTGTAGACCTCGACAATCCGGGCGCCGTTGGTATGCACATCGTCGGCAAGCCGCGCACCGAAGAACCCGTGTGAGGCAGTGCCGGTGGCGATGAGTTCATCGGCGATGCTGCAATGAGTCCGGGATCGCTGCGATTGCCGCCGGCGTGCTCCTAGGATTGCGCTGATGACTGCCCCGTTCTCGTGGGAGCTGCCCTACGCATGGCCGCGCAAACCCGTGCTGGCGCGCAACGTCGTCTGCACGTCCCAGCCGCTGGCCGCGCAGGCAGGCCTGGCGATGCTCGCCGACGGCGGCAGCGCGGCCGACGCGGCCCTGGCCGCCGCAATCACCTTGACCCTCGTCGAGCCGGTGTCCACCGGCATCGGCTCGGACGCGTTCGCGATCGTGTGGGACGGCGAGCGGTTGCACGGGTTGAATGCCTCGGGCCGGTCACCGGCGTTGTGGACGCCGGAGTATTTCCGCGGCGGACCGGTTCCGGTGCGAGGCTGGAACTCAGTCACCGTGCCCGGCGCGGTGTCGGCCTGGACCGAACTGCACGCGCGGTTCGGCAGGCTGCCGTTCGCGCGGGTCTTCGAGCCGGCGATCGAATACGGCTCCAACGGATTCCTCGTCTCGCCGACGGTGGCTAAGCAGTGGGCCGCACAGGTGTCGGAGCTACGGTCACAACCCGGATTCGCCGAGGCGTTTCTCCCGGGTGGCCGGGCGCCGACAGCGGGGGAGCGGTTCCGCTTTCCCGAGCACGCGGCGACCTTGGCAAGGATCGCGGCGACGGGCGGGGAGGCGTTCTATCGCGGTGAGTTGGCGGCGAAGATGCAAGCTCATTCGACGTCGAACGGTGGAGCAATGATGGTCTCGGACTTGGCCGCTCACACCGCGGACTGGGTCGAACCGATCAGCATCGACTATCAGGGATACACGCTGCATGAGATCCCACCGAACGGTCAGGGGATCATCGCGTTGACCGCTCTAGGCATCCTGCAGCACTTCGACATGGCCTCGCTTCCAGTGGATTCGGCGGACAGCGTGCACCTGCAGATCGAGGCGATCAAGCTTGCGTTCGCGGATGCGCTGACCTACGTGGCCGACATCGATCACATGCAGGTGCGGCCGAAACAGCTGCTGGACGCCGACTATCTCAGGCAGCGATCGACGTTGATCGACCCGGCGCGGGCCAGCCCGGTTTCGGTGGGCAGGCCACCGAAGGGCGGCACGGTGTATCTGACCGCGGCCGACGCCGACGGGATGATGGTGTCGATGATCCAGTCCAACTACAACGGTTTCGGGTCGGGCGTGGTGGTGCCGGGCACTGGAATCTCATTGCAGAACCGAGGAATCGGGTTCAGCGTGACGCCGGGGCACCCGAACCTCGTTGGGCCGCGAAAGCGCCCTTACCACACCATCGTTCCGGCCTTCGTGACCAGAGACGGTGCACCCGTGATGAGCTTCGGCGTGATGGGCGGCGCCATGCAGCCGCAAGGGCATTTACAGATGATGGTGCGGATCGCCGATTATGGCCAGAACCCGCAGGCGGCATGTGACGGGCCGAGGTTCCGTTGGCTGCGCGGCATGCAGGTGAGTCTTGAGGACCGCTTCCCGCCAGCGACGGCTGATGAGCTGCGCGGGCGCGGCCACGACCTCGTCGCGGTCGACGACTACAACCAGTTCGGAAGCTGCCAGGCCATCTGGCGGTTGCCGGACGGGTATCTCGCAGCGAGCGACCCGCGTCGCGATGGGCAGGCCGCCGGTTTCTAGTTCCAGATCCGGCCTCCCTACACCCGAACAGGTACCGCTAACGGCAATCTTTCTATACCTGCCAGCTTCAAATGCCCACTGTGCCGTCAACGGAGCATCGAGGCTGGCTGTCGATTCCGTCGGACGAGCCTACCGTGGAGTTGTTGCTGCACAAACTAATTGAGCCACTCAGAAAGAACTAGTGATCTTATGTCCACCGATCCCCGCGAAGAGCGGCTCGCGAGTCGTGTCGCCGACCTGTACGCCACCGACTCCCAGTTCGCCGCCGCCAAGCCGATCGAGGCACTCACCGCGGCGATCGAGCAACCCGGACTCCGGCTGTCGCGGATCGTGCGCACTGTGATGCAGGCATACGCGGAGCGGCCCGCGGTTGGAGAACGTGCTGTCGACCTCGTGACAAATCCGGAGACCGGTCGCACAACCCTTGAGCTTCTGCCGTGGTTCGAGACTGTGACGTACGGAAAGTTGTGGGAGCGCGTTGACGCGGTTGTGCGCGGCTTGACCGGCACCGGAGCCCAGGCACTGCGGCATGGCGATCGGGTCTGTGTGCTGGGCTTCACAAGCGTGGACTACGCGACGATCGACATGGCATTGGGAGTGCTGGGCGCGGTGTGCGTGCCGCTTCAAACCAGCGCGCCGGTCAGTCAGTTACGACCCATCGTCACCGAAACCGAACCGCGCGTATTCGCGTCCAGCGTCGACGATCTCGGCGACGCCGTCGAGCTGGTGCTGACTGGTCACGAGCCTGCGCGGCTGGTGGTCTTCGACTACCGCCCCGAGGTCGACGAGCAGCGTGAGGCCTTCGATACCGCACTGACGCGGCTGGCGGAGGCGGGCAGCCCGGTGGTGGTGGAGTCTCTGGCCGAGTTGCTCGAACGCGGCGAGTCGCTGCCTGCCGCACCGGAGTTCGTGTCCGACGACGATGACGACCCGTTGAGGTTGCTCATCTATACCTCGGGCAGCACAGGCGCGCCGAAGGGTGCCATGTACCCGGAACGGTTGGTCGCCAACTTCTGGCGCAGGTCGCGGTGGAACTGGGACGAGTCGAGCGTCGAGCCGTCGATCACGCTCAGCTTCATGCCGATGAGCCACGTGATGGGGCGCGGCATCCTCTACGGAACGCTGGGCCAGGGGGGCACCGTGTATTTCACTGCCAGGAGCGATCTTTCGACGTTGTTCGAAGATCTCGCGCTGGTGCGGCCCACTGAACTGAACTTCGTGCCGCGGATTTGGGACATGCTTTTCAGCGAGTTCCAGAGCGAAGTGGACCGACGATCGGTCGACGGCGCCGATCGCGCCGCAGTCGAAGCCGAGGTCATGGCGGACCAGGCGCAGAACCTGCTCGGCGGACGGTTCGTCTCGGCGATGACGGGCTCAGCGCCGATCTCGGCCGAGAATAATGAGTTCGTCGAATCCCTGCTCGACCTCCATCTCGTTGAGGCTTACGGTTCGACAGAGGCGGGCATCGTCTACATCGACGGCCAGGTGCGACGCCCGTCGGTGATCGACTACAAGCTGGTCGATGTGCCCGACCTAGGTTACTTCCACACCGACCGGCCCTACCCGCGGGGCGAGCTGCTCGTCAAGACGGAGGACCTGTTCCCCGGCTATTACAAGCGACCCGAGGTCACCGCGGAGGTGTTCGATCCCGACGGCTACTACCGGACCGGCGACGTGGTCGCCGAGGTCGGTCCCGATCAGCTCGTCTACCTGGATCGGCGCAACAACGTGCTCAAGCTTTCGCAGGGTGAGTTCGTCACGGTGTCGAAGCTTGAGGCGGTGTTCGGTGACAGCCCGTTGATCCGCCAGATCTACGTCTACGGCAACAGCGCACGCTCCTACGTGCTCGCCGTCGTCGTGCCCACCGAGGACGCGTTGAACCGAACTGGCGGGGACGTCGAGTCGCTCAAGCAGGCGATCAGTGAGTCCTTACAAGACATCGCAAGGGATGCGGGTCTGCAGTCCTACGAGTTGCCCCGCGACTACCTTGTCGAGGCAACCCCGTTCACGCTGGAGAACGGCCTACTCACCGGCATCCGCAAGCTCGCGAGGCCAAAACTGAAGGCGCACTACGGCGACCGCCTGGAGCAGCTCTACGCCGAGCTGGCCGACAGTCAAACGAACGAGCTGCGGGCACTGCGTCAGAACGGTGCCAACGGGCCAGTGCTGGATACCGTTACCCGTGCCGCCGGCGTGCTGCTGAGCGTTTCGACCGGCGATCTGGCGCCCGACGCCCACTTCACTGACCTGGGCGGAGACTCTTTGTCGGCGTTGACATTCGGCAACCTGCTGCACGAGATCTTCAGTATCGACGTGCCGGTCGGGGTGATCGTCAGCCCGGCCAGCGATCTGCAGTCGATCGCCGCCTTCATCGAAACCGAGCGCACGCCGGGATCGAAGCGGCCCACGTTCGCCACGGTCCACGGTCGGGACGCCACCGAGGTGTACGCCCGCGACCTCACGCTCGACAAGTTCATCGACGCCAAGACGCTGGCCGCCGCCCCGACCCTGGCCCCGCCAAGCGCCGAAGTGCGCACCGTCCTGCTGACCGGTGCGACCGGATTCCTCGGCCGCTACCTGGCCTTGGAATGGCTGGAGCGGATGGAACTCGTCGACGGCAGGCTGATCTGCCTGGTGCGCGCCAAGGACGACACCGCGGCCCGCCAGCGGCTGGACGCCGTCTTCGACAGCGGTGATCCCGAATTGCTGCGCCATTACCGCAAACTGGCGGCCGATCATCTGGAGGTGCTCGCCGGTGACAAGGGTGAGACGAATCTCGGACTGGGCCAACAGACCTGGCAGCGGCTGGCCGACACTGTCGACCTGATCGTCGATCCCGCCGCCCTGGTCAACCATGTGCTGCCGTACAGCGAGTTGTTCGGCCCCAACGCGGTCGGCACCGCCGAGCTGATCCGCATCGCGCTGACCACCAAACAGAAGCCATATACCTACGTGTCAACCATAGGTGTCGGTGACCAGATCAAACCGTCGGCTTTCACGGAGGACGCCGACATCCGGATCATCAGCCCGACCCGCAGCGTCAACGACAATTACGCTAACGGCTACGGCAACAGCAAGTGGGCCGGCGAGGTACTGCTGCGCGAGGCGAATGAGTTGTGCGGTCTGCCGGTCGCGATCTTCCGTTGCGACATGATCCTGGCTGATACCACCTACGCCGGTCAGCTCAACGTGCCGGACATGTTCACGCGGTTGATGCTGAGCCTGGTGGCCACTGGAATCGCGCCTGACTCGTTTTACGACCTTGACGCCGACGGTCACCGACAACGTGCGCATTACGACGGGCTGCCGGTCGGCTTCATCGCCGAAGCGATCTCCGCCCTCGGCGCGCAGGTAGTGGACGGGTTCGCGACCTACCACGTGATGAACCCCTATGACGACGGAATCGGGCTCGACGAGTATGTGGATTGGCTTGTCCACGACGGCCACCCGATCCAGCGAATCCGCGGCTACGGCAACTGGCTGCAACGGTTCGACACCGCCTTGCGGGCCCTGCCGGACAAGCAACGCCAGGCCTCACTCCTGCCGTTGCTGCACAATTACCAGCATCCAGAGAAGCCGATCCTCGGGTCGATGGCACCCACCGACCGGTTCAACGCAGCGGTACAGGAGGCGAAAATCGGTCCGGACAAAGACATCCCACATGTCACGGCACCGATCATCGTCAAGTACATCACCGACCTGCAGCTGGTCGGGCTGTTGTAGGCCGATACCCACTCAAAAGTGTTCGGTATGCAGCCACGTGAAAATCTCTACGCTGATCGTGCCCGCGCGGACTCCTTCGGTTCCGTGGCGCGAATCTACGATGTCCGTCGGCCGCGCTACCCCACCCGGCTGATCGATGACCTCTTATCGCAGGACGCGCAAACGGTGCTCGATGTCGGCGCCGGTACAGGGATCGCTTCCGAACAATTCCTCGAACGTCGATGTCCTTGCGGTTGAACCGGATCCACGAATGGCCGAAATCGCCAGGGAGAAGGGCATCCCGACCGAGATCGCCACGATCGAGAGCTGGGACCCTGCGGGGCGCCGCTTCGATCTCGTCGTGTTTGGGTCGTCCTTTCATTGGGTGAATCCTGGTATTGCACTGCCGAAGATTCATCGATTGCTCTCCAGGGGTGGACGTCTGGCATTGATGTGGAACCGCGTGCGCCCAACACATCCCACGCACAGCGACTTCGCCGAGATATACCGGGACTACGTGGATGTGGATTCGCCTCTGGTCGACGGCTCGTCGCGCGATCGCATCGAGACCGACCGCGTGATCGCGGCGATCACGGCTTCTGGGTTCACCGTTGAGGAGCGCACCTACCCTCGGCGCGACCACTATTCCACCGAGCAGTGGCTAGACCTCGCATTCACCTATTCGACCCACCTCATCCTCGCCGCAGACGAGGCCTCGGAGCTACGAGCCAGGCTGACTGAACGCATCGGTTCGAAAGGTGTGTCGGTGGGCGGGGATGCCTTACTGCTTCTTGCGACCCGCTCACCGAGTGCGTGACCCTCGTCACTAACCCGGACACGGTTGACCGTCGGTGATTCCTCGACGACGTCGGTGTAGTGCGCGCGGGATGAACCCTGCGAGGCCGTCGCTCGTTTTCATTATTGACGTGAAATACGTTGCCGCTGATCTTGCGTCCGCGGAGACAAGGAGGACGCGACGTGCCGCAACGAATCGCATTGCTGGCGATCGCAGCGCCGCGGCGGGTCATCGCGGCGGCCGTGTTGGTCATGCTGGCCGCGGGGGTCTTTGGTGTCCCGGTCGCCAAAAGCCTGTCCTCGAGCGGATTCCAGGACCCAAGTTCGGAGTCGGCAAGGGCGACGCAACTGCTGACCGACAAGTTCCACCAGGGCGATATGCAGATGCTGATCACGGTCACCGCGCCGGACAGCGCCACCGGCCCGGCGGCCCGCGCGGTGGGGTTGAGCATCGTGGATCAGCTGAGGCGAGCACCGAACGTCGCCGAGGTGACGTCGGCGTGGAGCGCCCAACCGGCGGCGGCGAAAGATCTTGTCAGCACGGACGGCAAGGTCGGATTGGTTGTCGCGGGTATCAGCGGCGGAGAGAGCGTCGCGCAGGATTCCGCCCAGACGCTGTCCGAGGAGGTGGCGCGCGATCATCCCGTCGGGGCGACCGGTGTCATGGTCCGGTCGGGTGGGGTCGTGATGGTGAACGCGCAGATCAACTCCGAGCTGCAGCGCGATCTTCTGCTCATGGAGTCGATCGCCATTCCGTTGAGCTTCCTCGTGCTGGTCTGGGTATTCGGTGGCCTACTGGCGGCCGCACTGCCCGTTGCGGTCGGGCTGATGGCGATCCTGGGGTCGATGGCGGTCCTGCGCTTCATCAGCTTCGGCACCGACGTGTCGAACCTCGCGCCCAACCTCAGCACCGCGATGGGCCTCGCCCTGGCGATCGACTACACGTTGCTGATCATCAGCCGCTATCGCGACGAACTGGCCGGCGGCGCCGACCCGCACATCGCCCTGGTCCGCACGATGACGACGGCGGGGCGCACGGTGCTGGTCTCGGCGACGACGGTGGCGCTGTCGATGGCCGCGCTGGCCCTGTTCCCGATGCACGTTTTGAAGTCGTTCGCCTACGCCGGTGTCGCCACCGTCGCGTTCGCGGCGCTGGCGGCGGTGGTCGTCGCGCCTGCGGCCATCGTCCTGCTGGGCGACCGGCTGAACGCTCTGGATGTGCGACGGCTTGTACGGCGGCTGCTGCACCGCCCCGACCCTGCACCCCGGCCGGTCGAGGCACAGTTCTGGTATCGGTCGACGACGTTCGTGATGCGCCGCGCCCTGCCTCTCGGCCTGGCCGTTGTGGCGCTGCTGCTGGTGCTCGGCGCGCCTTTCCTCGGGGTGAAGTGGGGATTCCCCGATGACCGAGTACTGCCGACATCGGTGTCGGCGCATCAGGTCGGCGACCAGTTGCGCAATGACTTCGGCGACACCGCCGCCACCGCGGTCACCGCGGTGATCCCCGACGCGAAGGGCCTCACACCGGCGGATCTGGAGCGCTACGCCGCCGAATTGTCCCGCGTCCCGGATGTTTCGGCGGTGTCGGCGCCGTCGGGCACGTTCGTCGCAGGAGTCCGGGTCGGGCCGCCCTCGGCGGCCACCGGGCTGACGCAGGGCAGCGCCTTCCTCACCGTCGACAGCGCAGCCCCGTTGTTCTCCGATTCCTCGCAGACCCAACTCGACCGGCTGCATTCGGTACCCGGACCGGCAGGCCGCCCGGTCGAGCTGACCGGCATCGCGCAGACCAACCGCGACAGCGTCGACGCCATCACGTCACGGTTGCCCGCGGTGCTTGGGCTGATCGCGGTGATCACGTTCGGACTGTTGTTCCTGCTGACGGGCAGCGTCGTGCTGCCGCTCAAGGCACTCGTACTCAACGTGCTCTCGCTCACCGCCGCGTTCGGTGCGCTGGTGTGGATTTTCCAGGATGGGCACCTGGGTGCGCTCGGAACGACGTCCACCGGAACCCTGCCCGCCAACACTCCGGTGTTGTTGTTCTGCATCGCTTTTGGCCTGTCGATGGACTATGAGGTGTTCCTGCTGTCGCGGATTCGCGAGTACTGGCTGGCATCGCGGCGAACCCGTGCCGACAACGATGAGAGCGTCGCAATGGGGTTGGCCCGCACCGGTCGGGTGATCACCGCCGCAGCCCTGGTGATGTCGATATCGTTCGCCGCCCTGTTTGGCGCCCACGTGCAGTTCATGCGGATGCTCGGGCTGGGCCTGACGCTGGCCGTACTGGTCGACGCCACGCTGGTGCGGATGGTGCTGCTGCCCGCTTCCATGCACGTGCTGGGTAAGTGGAACTGGTGGGCACCGAAACCGTTGGTGTGGCTGCACGACCGCATCGGCCTGCGCGAGGGTGAGAATGAGGACGAGAAGTTGACCTCACGAACCACGGTGCCCGTGGCCTAACGGTTTCGAGGCGTATTGCGGGATTACGCGGGCGTGGCCTCGACCACGCTGAGCGGTGAAGCGGTTGGGACCACCCTCGTCATCCGGAATCCAGCTTCGCTCAGCAGTTCTCGGTACTCGGCCGCGGTGCGTTCACGCGCCCCCAGATTCAGCATCATCTCCAGATCCGCCCACTTTCCCGGGAAGTCACGGTTGTGACGGGGGATGACGAGCTCCACAAGCAGCACCGTGGCTCGGGGGCCGGTTGCCGCGCGGACGCTACGCAGGATCTGAACCGCCTTGTCGTCCGGCCAGTCGTGAAGGATGTTCTTGAGGATGTACGCGTCACCGTTGGGCGGAACGCTGTCAAAAAACGATCCCTCGGCGATACGAACGCGGTCGGCGACCTCCTGCTTCCGCAACAGGTCGGGGGCGTCCGCGACGACCGACGGCAGGTCGTACAGGACACCCCGCGACGTCGGCGCGGACGCCAGCATGGCGGCCAGCAGTGTGCCATGCCCGCCGCCGACGTCGATGATGGTCGGGTAGACGCTGAAGTCGTATCCGGCGACAACGGTTGCGTCGGTCAGCGCCGAAATGCTCGACATGGTCTGGTTGAAGAGTTGGGCAAGCTCAGGCTTCTCGGCGAAGTAGTCGAAGCTCTCCTTGCCGCGCAATGCCGCGACGACTGAGTCCCCGGTGCGCACGGAATCCACCAGCAGGGTCCAGCGTTCGCGCTGTTCCTGCGAACCGTAGAACCGTGCCGCGGAAGTCATTGACACTGCGGCGTCGGACCGCAGAGTGTCGGCGAGGGAGTTCAGCTCATACCGGCCGTCACGCCGCTGCCGGAATATGCCGCGACCGATCAATGCCCGCAGCAGCCGGCGCAGTGCATCCGCGTCGGCGTCCACCCGGGCCGCCAACTCGTCGATCGACAATGGGCCGTCGGCGAGGGCATCGGCGACGCCGAGTTGGGCCGCCACCGTGATCGCCTGCGACGTCCAGCCGGCGAGGATGATCTCGAAAAGCGCTGCCGGCGCGGGCATCAGCCGTTGATTGAGCCGATACAGATGGTGGCGCGTCCACTCGATGACGCGGGCCAGCTTGGCGGGTGGCACATGATTCATCGGTTCGACAACTCTCGGTCTACGTCCGCGGCAATCCGGCGGTGGCTGAGCGAACTCAGAAACGTAGTCATTGCCCATGTGCCAAACGAGTCCGAGAGCATGGCCGCTGGCTTCAGCACTGACTCGCTCTGCGACATCTGCCGCGATGTCACCCACGACACGGCCGAAACCTTGGGCCGCCTCGTCTTCTCGTACCAGCGCAGCGCGTCCGACAGATCACCTGTCGTGCCCTTCTGGAAATCCGAAAGTGCTTTCCACAACACCATCGTGTCGAGCAGAGCCTGATTCGTGCCCTGCGCGAGGATGGACGGCATCGCATGTGCGGCGTCGCCGAGCAATGTCATCGCCCCGTTGCGCGGCGTGCGCGGAATCGGATGCCGAAAGTGCGGGAACGGCGAGTCCGCCAGGTCGTCGTCGGTCAGCATCGCGAGTACTCGATCGACCGAGTCGGACCATCCGCTGAAGTTGGAGCGGAGCATGTCGATCGGGTGTTCCGGCCTGACGAAGTCGGGTGACCACCGACGATCGAACCACCACTGCAGTTCGCGGCCACCCGCTGGCCAGAGCCCGACGTTTCCGTGCTCTCCGATGATCTGCAGTGCGACCTGCTTTTCGGCGATGTGGGGGAGCGTGATCAGCCCCTGCCAGCTGCACCACCCGGTCGGCTTCGCAGGCGGCGCACCGGAAATGTCTCGAACGACCGAGTGCAGTCCGTCGGCGCCGATCAACAGATCGCCTTCTGCCGAGCTACCGTCTTCGAACTCGATCCGTACCCCGTCTCTGGTACTGACGGCGCCGATCGCACGGGAGTTGAATCGGATGCGTTCGACCGGGAAGCCCTCCGACAGGCGCTCGAGCAGGACCCGACGCGGGACCATCCGCACGGTGCCGCCCAGCCGGTCCACAATCGTGGTCAGGTCGATGTTGACCAGCGGGCGCCCCGTCGATGTGGAAAGCCGCACGGTGGACAGCAGTTGACCTGCGCCGCCCATGTCGACGCCCAGCTGGTCCAGTACCGTCGCCCCGTTGGACCAGATGGTCACTGCACCGCCACCGGGTCGGTTATCTGGTCGTTGTTCGAACACGGTGACGTCGTGCCCGTCTCGCAGCAGTCCCCGGGCAATGGAGATACCGCCGACCCCAGCGCCGATCACGAGGACCCGAAGCGAGTCGGAGTCTCGCCTCTTTTTTGCGGAGCACTTATCCGAATTACGTTGCTGCGCAGTCAGTTTCATGGACAGTCCATCCAACTGTGGAAGCGGCCGTCCGGATCGTAACTCGAGCGCACCTTGTCGAGGCGTGCCACGTTCGGTTCGGTGATGAAACGCGCCTGGCGCCTGCCGAGATTCTCGTCGGCGAGCGCGATGCCGGTTGCCAGATGCGACATCGCCGCCATGTTGGAGGCGGCCCAGTCGCGGTAACGCGCGTCGTCGGCGGGGTCCTGCCAGACGGTGTACAGCGCCATATAGATCTCGTCCTCCAGGCCGTACACCTTGTCCACGCGTTCCGGCGACGCCTTCCAACCCGTGAAGATGAAGTGCGAGGGGTGCGGCGGCATCGTTTCGATGATGTTGCGGATGCCCGGCAGTAGCTCCGCCGCCGAGGCCGACGTGAACATGTTGTCGGCGATGTAGCGGTGCCCTTCCGGGTAGTTGGTCATCACGGCGGTGTACCAGTTCGCCAGGGTGGTCGGCAGGTAGGGAACGTTGATCATCGCCTTGTCGGCGACCGGGCAGGTGCCAAGCACGCCAAGGGCTTTCGCCGCCTCCTCTTCTGATTCGGCGAAGACCGGCGAGGCGATCGTGATGGTGGGGTGGTCGATGCCGGCTGCCGGGTTAGCGCGGGTGGCGAGGATCTGCAGCTCGACCCGGTCGTCGACCTGCGAACTGATCTCGCGTCCCCAGGTGTACACCTCGTCGACGAGCTCGATTGGGTACATGTACAGGCAGGTGCCCACCACCGCCGGGCGCCGGTGAATCCGCAGTTTGAATGCGGTGACCACACCGAAGAAGCCCGTGCCCGAGCCGCGAGCGGCCCAATACAGGTCGGCGTGGTTCTCGGGGTCGCAGTAGATCTGTTCGCCGTCGGCGGTGACGACCTCCAGCCCAATCACGCTCTCACATGCCATGCCAATCGCCGGGCTGTTCCAGCCGTATCCGCCCTGCAACAGGAAGCCGCCGAGCCGAATGCCTTCGCAATGGCCCGAAGGAAAGAAAAGCCCTTGCGAGTCGAGTTCGATCGCAAAATCGCTGGCGATCTTGCCAGGCCCGACGTCCGCAGTCATCCGAGATGCGTCGACGGTGCAGTGGTCGAGGCGGCTGACGTCGAGCAGCAATCCGCCGTCGCGCAGGTGATTGGCCGCCCAGCTATGCCCACCCGAACGTACGCCGACTTTGTGGCCGTTGGCTCGCGCATAGCGGATTGCTGCGACCACGTCGTCGGTGTCGTGAGCTTGCACGATCACGTCGGGAAAGCGGTCGGGTAGAAGGCCATTCCATACCGTCGCCCGGCGGGCGGTCTCGTACTCCGGTGCGCCCCGGAAGTAGTACTTTTCGACGGAAAGCAGAACCATCACGTCCCCTTGATTTCACCCAATGGCGCTCTCGGCGATGCCACCCTGGCGACCAGATGCTTTGCGCCCATTGCTAATTTCCTTCTCGAGATCCGGCTGATTCACCGGCTATCAGGTGAAACGGCTCTTGCGTGGTATTCGTTCACCAGGAGTGGTCGACGTCACAGATTGGTCACCAGCAGCAAAAGCCCATCTCGACTGTGGCCGAAACATACTGATACTACGGCGATTTCGCCGATTGCCATCGACGTGGTTCGCCTTGCGGATCGGTCTCACATAGCTGGCAGCCTGCTGTTGGGCGTGGCCTGCTGCGAAACGTGAATCGGTAGCGCTGGCGCCAGGTAGGCGGCGATCTCACGGGCCAGCGGCGAGGCGGCGCGGCGGATTGCTCGCAGTGGGCCATTCGGCGGAATGCCGTAGCCGATCGCGAACATTCCATCGCCGATGTGTGAGGCGAATCCGCCGCCTAGCTTGCCGCGTTCGTCTAGTACGCCGAGGTGGCCGACCAGACCGTCGAGATCCATGCTGAACCCGGTGGCGGCGATGATCACCGTCGGCGGTATGCGGCTGCCGTCGGCGAGGACCACACGTTCGTGTTCGACGGCCTCCACAGACGGGACGACCTCGACGCGACCTGCCCGCACGGCGGCAATGAGCTCGCCGGCGAGGGTGGGGATGCGGCCCGTCCGTTCTACCGTCGCCTTCAGCCCCGCCGGCGGTCGATCGAAGCCGTATGCCGACAAGTCGCCCCATATCAGCCGTTCGTACAGCCCGATTATCGGATCAACCGCGCCCGCAGGCGCCCAGGCGAAAAGCTCGAGGAGCACATCCGACGGCAGCGGTCCGATTGCCCGCCGCACAAGATGCGGCGGGGTGCGGACCGCGAGCCAGATCCGCCGCGCGCCGTTGTTGGCGAGCTGGACGGCGATGTCAGCCGCCGAGTTACCCGCACCGACAACGAGGACGTCGCGGTCGCGGAAGGGCCAAGCGTTTCTGAAGTTGCCGGAGTGCACGACCTCGCCGGTGAACTGACTCAGGCCCGGCCACGGAGGGATGGTGGGTGTGCGGTAGTTGCCGGTGGCGAGAACGATTGCCCGGGTTCGGATTTCCCCTGACGATGTGTCGACCCGCCAGCCGCCTGCGGCGGGGACGACCCCGTTGACATCACAGCCAAGCTCGAGTGTGATGTTCTGGCACCGCACGTAATCGTCGAAGTAACGGACCATGTCCTCACGCGTTGGCCAGCGGCCTGCGGTCAACGGGATCCGCTGCCCCGGAAGATGTGACAAAAATCCGGTGGTGTTCAGGCGGAAGTTGTCGTAGCGGGTGCGCCACGAGATGGCGGGCGCCGTTGCTCGGTCGACGACAAGTGTGTCGACGCCGTGCTTATGCTCGAGCTCGCGTGCGATGGCGAGACCGGAGGGGCCCGCCCCGATGACTACCGCGTCGCGGTTGTCTTGGAATTGCGTTGTCATAGGGGATCGTTCCCTCCCTTTTGGCTGACGATAGCCACCGATTGAGGCAATACGGCACCGATCTTGTCGCCACCGCTTAGCAGCGCGAGCGCGGTTTGCACGCCGTCGTAGAACCGGGCGGTCTGGCGCACCGGCCCGTCGTGATCCGCGGCGACGTCCACGTGCGGACAGCTCAAGTACCTCGCGAGTGCCCGCTGGAGCCCCGGCGGCATCCGCCGGTCATCGGTGAGCACGATGACAGCGCACGGTATCGGTGGCGGGGGTGTGCCGCGTACATCGAATCGCGTCAACTGTCTTGCGGCGCACCATAATTGGATCGGCCCGACATCTGCGGTGCGGGCGGCACTGACGATTTGAGGGCCGCGTACGCCTGCGGCATGAACGAGTAATTCGCGACGGCCGACGGCTGCCGCGAGAGCTCCGACGGCCGCCGCCACCGTCAGCCCCCACCTGACGTACCGGTCGTTCCAACAGGCTCCCGCACCGCTGAGCAGCAGACCGGCAAAGCTGGTCGGGTCGCGCTGTGCGGAGTAAATCGCGGTCGCCGCCCCGAGGGAATGGCCGATAAGGACCGGCTTCTCCGGCGCGAACCGCTCGGTTGCCGCACGAACCGTCGCCTTTGCGCTCTCCCACGTGAACGGGGTGTCGCGGGCGGTCCCGTGCCCTGGCAGATCTGGAGCCGCGACGCGATAGCCCGCACCCCGAAGCGATTCGGCGAGTGGGGCCCATGACATCGCGCCCGTCGACCCCAACGGATGCAGTAGCACCAGCGGTGGAGCGGCGGACAACGCACCTGCAGACGATTTAGACAGACTTGCTCCCGCGACGATTGCTGGATCTTTGCGCCATGACTCCGTCGTCACGGGTTGTTACTAGAAAGACGATGTAGAACGGTGCGTGGTTCATCCGGCTTCAGAAACTGTCAGCGCGCGCGCCGTGTGAGGCGTTCGCAGTCGTAGATCAGGACGCTCTTGGGTTGCAACCGAATCCAGCCACGGTGGGCGAAATCGGCGAGCGCCTTGTTGACCGTCTCCGTTGACGCACCGACCAGCTGCGCGATCTCCTCTTGGGTGAGGTCGTGGTCGACGCGCAGCGCATCGAGCTCCCGGGTGCCGAAGCATTGCGCCAGTTGCAGCAGCTGCTTGGCCAAACGGCCCGGCACGTCGGTGAAGATCAAGTCGGCGAAGTTGTTGTTGGTGCGACGGAGCCGGCGGGCCAGTATCCGCAGCAGTTTTTCGGCGATTTCGGGCCGGTCGGCGATCCAGGCGCGCAGCACGTCGCGGTCCATCGAGACGGCACGCACTTCGGTGATGGTGGTCGCGCTTGACGTTCGCGGTCCCGGGTCGAAGATCGACAATTCGCCGAACATGTCCGACGGCCCCATGATGGTGAGCAGCTTCTCGCGGCCGTCCGGTGATCGGCGGCCGATCTTGACCTTGCCCGAAATGACGATGAACAGCCGATCGCCAGGGTCCCCCTCGGCGAACACGGTATGCGCGCGTGGGAACTTGACGGGCTGCAGTTGCGCTTTCAACGCGGGAACAGCACAGGCTTCGATCCCGCGGAACATCCCGGCCCTGGCCAGGATCTTGTCCACACGAGCATCGGGTCGTGCTGTCGTCACCGGTACGATGTTGAGCACTTCCGGGTCAGCAGTCATCTGAAGTCTCCGATCGGGCGGACGGTTCGCATTGTGGTCGTCGGGTTCTCGCGTGCAACGTTGCAGCTGCCACGATCGCGGACCGACGAGCACATGTCGCCACTGCTGGCGTCCATCAACGGTTCCCGCTAGCCGGAACTCTTGACTACTTGCCGTCCGCTAGTCGCGCCGGTGGTACCCGTCGGTGATCTTGGCCGCAGCATTCGTGCCTGCCGCCGTCGCCGGTGTGGAAAGGGTGGTCATGATCGGAGGCCCTCTCTGCACCGTTTATGGCTGTGCGCCTTCACCTTCGACGCTCCGCTTCGTGCAGGATCCCGTCCAACACCCGTTGCCGACCCGTGCAAGGAGGCATCTATCCTTGGCAATGTGAATTCCCTCACCGAAGGGCACGCATGACCTCCGAAGAACCGAGGGCCGATGAGGTCGCGGAGGACTATATTTCGAGGAGCCAAGGAATGAGGCCGAGGTGCCATGTCTAACAGAGACGGTTTTCATCCGGACTTGACCACTGGCGATCATGTCCACCGGTTGTTGCGTTCGCGCGTGCACCATGTGAGGGCGTCAGAGCTCAGCACCGATACGGCCCAGACAGAAGGTATGCAGCGATTTGCCGCGATTAGCGGTACCTCGGTCGGGTCGGCGAGCATCTGGATGGGTGAGACCCGTGTTTCGCCGGCGACGGCGTCGCACAACCATCACCATGGCGATTCCGAGACAGCGATCTTCGTACGAAGCGGAACCCCAGAGTTCGTATTCCATGACGGTGTCGGTGAAGTCCGCATCACCACCGCGCCCGGCGACTACATATTCGTCCCACCGTACGTGCCGCACCGTGAAGAAAATCCGGATCCCAACTCACCCGCGGGTGATCGTGATCGCACGCAGCACCCAAGAAGCAATTGTGATCAATCTTCCTGAGTTGTACGCACTCTCGAACGAGTCCGACTAACGAGCTATCCGACCGCCAATGGAGTATCGCCATGCCAGTGACCGGTAAGCGTCTACTCGCCGTCATCCATCCCGGCACCATGGGCGCGGCCGTAGCCGCCTGCCTGGTCGGTCGCGGCGACGACGTCGGCTGGTTGCGCGCCGGCCGAAGCGAAGCGACGCTACAGCGAGCCGTGCAGGCCGGATTGACCCCGTTCGACGACCTTGCCGAGCTGCTGCACCACGCCGGCATCGTGTTCTCGATTTGCCCGCCGCACGGCGCACTCGAAGTGGCCCGAGCGTTGGCGGGATTCCGGGGAATCGTGGTGGACGCCAACGCCATTAGCCCCGAGGCGGCGGCGCTCATCGGTCGCACGGTCACCGGCGGCGGCGCCCGCTACGTCGACGGTGGCATCATCGGCCCGCCCCCAGTCACAGCAGGCACTACACGGCTCTACTTGGCTGGCGACGATGGCGAGGTCGCGAACCTGTTCGCCGGATCCGCGCTCGACGTCGTCAGCCTGACCGGTCCGCCGCCGGCCGCATCAGCGCTGAAGATGACGTACGCGGCCTGGACCAAGACAACTGCGGCATTGCTGGTTTCGATCCGACGGACCGCTGCGGCCTACGGAGTCGACGACGACCTGGCGACCGAATGGGCGATCAGCCAACCCCACCTCGCAGCGGCGTGGCTGCGTGCCCGGCGGCAGAGCGACGAGAAGGGCTGGCGGTGGTCCTATGAGCTTGCCGAAGTCGGCCGGACGTTCGCGGCGGTAGGGCAGCCCGAGGGGTTCGGCGCCGCGGCCAGCGAGGTATTCACAACACCGAGCGATGAAGATCCACCGCGACGCGCCGAGAGCTAGGGGCCAAAAGGCCAGGGCAGATTCGTCGGCTATGCGGCAGATTCGCGCCGGTATCGCCCACCGGCTTTGGGTCGCCGAGGGCACTGTGGAAAAGCATATCCGCAGCATCTTGACCAAACTGAACCTGGCCGAGGCCGGCGACGATCACCGCCGTGTGTTAGCGGTGATCACCTTTCTCGACGCTTGCTGACCCGCCGACGAGAACGCGGATGGCCGCGCCGGTCAACGCGGACTTGGAGACGAACCCAGCGGCCGGGCTGGTCTCGATCATGTCCGCGAAGTCCTCGGCGGCGTGCGTGGAGATCAATACCACCGGTGACGATGTTGACCACCCCACCCGATGGAGTCGCTCAACGAGTTCGAAGCCGCTCTCCCCGCCGAGGTTGATGTCGACCAGCGTCACGTCGGGCCGTAATTCTTCGAACAACCGCAGCGCCTCGGCTCCGGTGGACGCCACGCCTACGACCGACAAGCCTTCACATTCCAGCAGGCCACGTGCGGCCTGAACGAAAGCCGCGCTGTCATCAACGATTAGACAGCGCATTGGAAACCTCGCAGCAGCATGCGATCAGCTTCGCAGTGTTGAGTGCAGGTGCGCATTCCTACTAACTGCAAACATCTGATTCGCGGGCACAAGCTCCGGCTGGCAGGTATACGGAGGTTCCCCCTGCCGGGGGGCGTCGATTGGTATCAGCGGTAGCGACACCGCTTCATTGATGCACAACGCTGGCATACAACCACGCACACCCAGGTATGCGGAGACTCGGCGAGATCGGAGCAGCATGAAGATCACGATATTTGGCGGGCTCGTCATCGCGGCCACAGGCGGCCTACGCCAGTGAGAGGTGTGCGTGGCCAGCGGTCTGGCGCCGAGGCAGCGTCACCACTGACGCGCACCAGCCTGGTCGGCCTGTTGGTGCGCCCCACGGCACCGCCGCTCGCCGTCGGCATCGCGGTAGCCGCGTTTTTCATCGCTGCCGAGACATTCCTCGTATATCTGCTCGAGAAGGTTTTTCCTGGGATGCCCTTTGGTGTCGCCTTCCTGCTCGGCGTGCTGGTGGTCTCGGCCGGCTGGGGATTCGGGCTGGCGGTGTCGACGACGATGGTGAGCGCGCTCGTCTACGCGTTCGTCCATCTCGACGCCGACGGGAGCATCTTCCCCATCACGACCGAAGACTCGCTGGCGATCATCGTCTTCGTGCCCATCGCGCTGCTGGCCAATGTGCTTGTGGGCCACGCGCGATTACGAGCCGCCGAGGCGAATCGGCGCCGTAAGGAGGCCGAGGAAAGCCGGGATGAGTACCGCGTGCTCGCTGACCAACAGGCCGCCTTGCGGCGCATTGCCACCCTGGTGGCGCGGGCGGTGGCGCCCTACGAGGTGTTCTTAGCGGTGACGGAGGAGTTGGCCCGCTGCCTTGGAGTTACTCACGCAAATCTGGTTCGCTATGGGGCCGACGGTTCTGCGGTTCTGCTCGCCAGCCACGACGACCGTGGGGCGCAGAAGAAGATTCCGACCGGTAAGCGGTTTTCGTTCGACGGTGAAAGTGTCGCGGCGATGGTTTTCCGCGCGGGCCGGGCCGCCCGACGGAACAGCTACGAGGATGCGCCTTCTGAGGACGTTCAGTACATCCATGAGCTCGGCCTGCGTTCAGGTGTCGGCGTGCCGATCATTGTTAACGGCCGGCTGTGGGGCGCGGCCAATATCGGGTCGTCACGTCACGATCGGCTACCGCCGAATACCGAGGCGCGCGTCGGGGACTTCGCGGACCTGGTCGCGACCGCGATTGCCAACGCCGACGCACGCACGGAACTCACGGCATCGCGGGCCAGGATCGTTGCCGCTTCTGACGCCGCCCGGCGCCGATTCGAACGCGACCTGCACGACGGTGCCCAGCAGCGGCTCGTGTCGTTGGGGCTGCAGCTGCGCACGGTGGAGGCGTCGGTGCCGTCCGGCTGGCATGTCTTGCGGGAGAGGCTTTCTGACGTCGTCACGGGTCTGACAGGTGTATCGGCAGATCTCCAACAGATATCCCGCGGGATCCATCCCGCGATTCTTTCGAGAGGTGGGCTTGGCCCAGCGCTGAAGACACTGGCCCGTCGGTCTGCCGTTCCGGTGGATCTTCGCCTCGCCATCGACAGACGGTTGCCCGACTCCGCCGAAGTGGCCGCATATTACGTTGTCGCGGAGGCGCTCACGAACGTGGCCAAGTATGCACAGGCGTCTGAGGTGACGCTGAGCCTCGACGCTGATGAGGCGGACTTGCGCCTTTCGATTGCCGACGACGGAGTTGGCGGTGCCGATCCACACAACGGGTCGGGGCTCATCGGGTTGATCGATCGAGTCGAGGCGCTCGGCGGGCAGCTGCGGATCTCCAGCGTCGTCGGGAGCGGCACGTCACTACGGGCGACGATCCCACTCACAGAATCCTGAGCGTCCTACCGCGCAGCGGCCGCCGCTTCCGGCTAGCGGTACCGAATTGATTGGTGCAGGCGGTGATTACATGGCCGCGAGCGCGAGCAACTCTGGAATTGCAAGATACAGAAACGCCGGCTGATCGCGGGCCGATTGGCCGGCCTTCACGAGAGATTATGCGAATGAAACTGATCCACATCACACCGGCGTTGGCTGCGGGCGCTGCCGCGCTCGCCATCGTTGCGGCACCAACGGCAGCAGCCGAGCCAGCGACGGCAACAACGCACCCTCCGACGGTCGTGGCAAGTGAGGTTGTCCCCGCCGGCTATCACGGCGGTGGTGGTTTCCATGGCGGCTATCACGGTGGCTTCCGCGGCCATCACTTCGGCTGGGCTCCGCGGGGTTGGAACCCGTGGGGCTGGGGTCGCCGTTGGTAGCGCCTCAAAAGCGTTGGCGGAAGCGGTATCACCAGATATCGCTTCCGCCAATCTATTGAGTTACGCATGGTCATACCGCGTGTCGGGCCCGCTGTGGCGTCATCGTGGCCCGTGATATCGACGTGCGACTTCACTTGCGCGACAGCCCATCCCAGTACGTAGTGCAGGACTGGCCAGGAGACGAAGGAGTGCCCTCGCCATCGCGGGCACATCGCCTGACCGATAGACGAGTCCAACGCTGGCCGGAACAATCGCCGTCACGGTCGCTGGATCAGCCTGCGCGACCACGGGCCTGCCTGCGGCCAACACGTCCAGCAGGGTGATCGGTCCCGAGGCGACACTGGGCACGACGACATCCGCGGCGGCGATCAGTTCGGCCCATCGCCCGGTGAGATCCTTTTCCACGTGCACGCTGGTCCGAACACCTTGTGCCAGAGTCCTTCGCATGATGGTGATGCGCTGTGCGCCGGTCCCGAGCAGGACGAGCTGCACCTGGCAGCGGTGCCGCACCACGGTGAAGGCGTCGGCCAGTTGCTCGGCGTGTGCGCGGTCGTCAAACGGGCCGATGGCAACGATTGTCGGGCGGCCTGCCAGGCCTACCGCTGAGCGCGCGACCATCGGGTCATGCGGAGAGATCGGCACGATCAGCGGATTGTCGGGCTGCATCAACGCGGCGTCAGATTCGTTGTTCACAGTCCGCTCACTTGTCACCATGCTTCATAGAATGGCCGTCTCGGCGTGCGAAGTCGTCAACGCTGACACCCATTTGGCCCTCCGGCCAGCCCCAACCGCGGATACCTGCTAGCTGCAAGCCCACAATGGCCGAAGGGCTCGGCGCGCTGTTCTCGAACGTACCTCAGTCGTGAACGGGCGCTTCCAACGGAATCGAGACGTGCAACGACGTGCCTTCGCCTGCGGGGCTGGATAATTCGAAATGCCCACCGAGGGCCTCGACCCGGTCGATCAGCCCGATGAGGCCCGACCCTTTGGAAGGATCAGCGCCGCCGACGCCGTCGTCGCGAATCGCCAGCCGCAGGCTGGTGGCGTCGGTCTCGGCGCTCACCCTCACCTCGTTCGCTCCCGCATACCTGGCGACGTTCGTCAGTGACTCGGCCACCACGAAATACGCGGCTACTTCGACGGACTCGGGGAGTCGGCCGTCGACGGAGATGTCCAGCTCGACCGGAACCGCCGAACGGCGCGCAACGGCCTTCAGCGCGGGCCCGAGCCCACCCTTCGAGAGGATCGCCGGGTGGATGCCGCGGGAGATCTCGCGGAGCTCGTCGGAGACGGTGGTCAATCCGGTGACGATCTCGGAGAGCTGATCGGCGACATCGTCGGAGTCCGGCCGCAGCGACGCCTCCGCGGCGCGCAACTCCAGACCCAGCGACAGCAGCCGCTGCTGGGCTCCGTCGTGCAGGTCGCGCTCAAGTCGGCGACGCGCGCTGTCGGCGGCGGTGACGATCCTGGCGCGTGACGCCGCGAGTTCGGATCGCGCCTGCGCGTTGGAGATCGCGGTGGCGACCAGATCGGTGAAGTCCCCGACGTCTGCCTCGGTATCCGCTGACAACGGTTCGTCTCCCGACGAGCCGACGACCGCGGCGCCCCAGATGCGGCCGTGCACAACGATGGGGACGCCGACCATCGCGCCGATGCCCATATCCTCGGCGCGGTCCGCCGCGGCACCGGTGACCTCCCCGCGGTCCATCCGTGCCGAGCGCCCGGTGAGATAGACCTGCTCGGCGACGCCGCCGTGGCCCAGCGGATAGCGTTCGCCGAGCCGCCTGGTCGCCGGGGGATCGTCGTAGTAGGCGATCAGCAGCGACGAACCGTCCGGTTCGAATCGGATCAGCGCCGAGTGCTGAAGACCCAGCCGCGCAGCCAGTTCGTCGGTGACGGCCGCGAACACGTCCGACGGGCTTCGCGCCTGTGCCACCAGGGTCGCGACCCGTCGCAGGGCGGCCTGCTGTTCGGCGAGGACGCGGATCTCGTCCTTGCTCTCTTCGGCTTCGTGGCGGCGCAACTCCGCCTCGGCGGCACGTAATCTCGCTTGGCCCACAAGCAGATTGGCGAGAAGCGCGATCGGCAGGAAGATCGCGATCGCTGTCCAGTC
>CADEGF010000056.1:0-7129 GCA_902826815.1 uncultured Mycobacteriaceae bacterium | reverse complement strand
AATTCGCGTCAACGCTGGGAGAACACCATGGGAAGTGCCGACGACCGTCGGTTCGAGGTGTTGCGCGCCATCGTCGCGGACTTCGTGGCGACGAAGGAGCCGATCGGCTCGAAGTCGCTCGTCGAGCGGCACAACCTGGGAGTGTCCAGCGCGACCGTGCGCAACGACATGGCGGTGCTGGAGGCCGAGGGTTACATCGCCCAGCCGCACACGAGCTCGGGCCGGGTGCCGACCGAGAAGGGTTACCGCGAGTTCGTCGACCGGATCGAGGAGATCAAGCCGCTGTCGACATCCGAGCGGTCCGCGATCTTCAAGTTCCTCGAGACCGGCGTCGATCTCGACGACGTGCTGCGCCGCGCGGTGCGACTGCTGGCCCAGCTGACCCGGCAGGTCGCAATCGTGCAGTACCCGACACTGTCCACGTCCACTGTCCGCCACCTCGAAGTGGTCGCGCTGACGCCTGCGCGGCTTCTGCTCGTGGTGATCACCGACTCCGGCCGCGTCGACCAGCGCATGGTCGAGCTCGGCGACACCATCGACGACCATCAGGTCGGCCAGCTGCGCGAGCTCCTCGGCCAGGCGCTCGAGGGCAAACGGATTTCGGCGGCCTCGGTCGCGGTGTCGGATCTGGCCGCCCACATGGATGGCAAGGGCGGCCTCGGCGACGCGATCGGACGGTCGGCCACGGTGCTGCTGGAGTCGCTCGTCGAGCACACCGAGGAGCGGCTGCTGCTCGGCGGCACCGCCAACCTGACCCGTAACACCGCCGACTTCGGCGGATCGTTGCGCTCAGTGCTCGAGGCGCTCGAGGAGCAGGTCGTGGTGTTGCGGCTGCTGGCCGCCCAGCAGGAGGCGGGCAAGGTCACCGTGCGTATCGGCCACGAGACCGAAGCCGAGGAGATGGCGGGCACGTCGGTGGTCACCACGACTTACGGCAGTATGGGAACGGTCTACGGCGGCATGGGTGTGCTCGGGCCCACTCGAATGGACTATCCGGGAACTATCGCTAATGTCGCTGCGGTTGCTTTGTACATCGGCGATGTCCTAGGCAATCGGTAACGCCGCATCGGCGGTAGGAAAGGTCAGGGAGTGGCACGCGACTATTACGGCCTGCTCGGGGTGAGCCAGGGCGCGAGTGATTCGGAGATCAAACGCGCCTACCGCAAGCTGGCCCGTGAACTGCATCCCGACATCAACCCTGATCAAGCGGCCCAGGCGCGTTTCCAGGAGATCAGCGTCGCCTACGAGGTGCTCAGCGACCCGGAGAAGCGCCGCATCGTCGACCTCGGCGGCGATCCGTTGGAGTCGGCGGGAGCAGGCGGGAACGGCTTCGGTGGTTTCGGCGGGCTCGGCGACGTGTTCGAGGCCTTCTTCGGCGGCGGCGCCACGTCCCGCGGGCCGATCGGCCGGGTCCGGCCGGGAGCCGACTCGCTGCTGCGGATGCGGATGGACCTTCACGACTGTGCGACCGGCGTGACCAAGCAGGTCACCGTCGACACCGCTGTGCTGTGCGACCAGTGCCAGGGCAAGGGCACGCACGGCAAGTCCACGCCAAGCACCTGCGACACCTGCCACGGGCAGGGCGAGATCCAGACGGTCCAGCGGTCGCTGCTCGGACAGGTGATGACATCGCGTCCGTGCCCGGTCTGCGGTGGGGTCGGCGAGGTCATCCTCGACCCGTGCCACCGCTGCGGCGGCGACGGCCGGGTGCGCGCCCGGCGCGAGATCAGCGTCAAGATCCCTGCAGGTGTCGGCGACGGCATGCGGGTGCGGTTGGCCGCCCAGGGTGAGGTCGGCCCCGGCGGCGGTCCGGCAGGCGATCTGTATGTCGAGGTCCACGAACAGCAGCACGACACGTTCGTCCGCGACGGCGACGACCTTCACTGCACCGTCTCGGTGCCGATGGTCGACGCGGCGCTCGGTACGACCGTGGCAGTCGACGCCATCCTGGACGGGCCGACCGAGATCACCATCGCGGCGGGCACCCAGCCGGGATCGGTCACGACGCTGCGCGGTCACGGCATGCCGCATCTGAGGTCCGGGGTGCGCGGTGACCTGCACGCCCACATCGACGTGGTCGTTCCGTCGCGGCTCGACCACGATGACATCGACCTGCTGCGCAAGCTGAAGGAACACCGCACCCGCGACGTCGCCGAGGTGAAGTCGACCCAGACGAGCGGCGCCGGCGGCGGGTTGTTCAGCAGGCTGCGCGAGACCTTCACCGGCCGCTAGCGCCCGGCGATGAGTGCGGCCCTCTTCTTCGTCGACACCATCCCGGAGTCCGGTGAACTGGCCGTGGTCGACGGCGACGAGGGCTTCCACGCCGCCAATGTGCGGCGGATCAGGGTCGGCGAAACGCTCGATCTCGGCGACGGCGCGGGCACGATGGCGCACTGCGTGATCGAGGAGGTCGCCAAGGCCAGGCTGACGGCACGCGTGCTGGAGAGATTGACCGTCGAGCCCCCGACGCCCGCGGTCACCGTCGTGCAGGCGCTGCCCAAATCCGACCGCTCCGAGCTGGCCATCGAGCTGGCCACCGAGGCGGGCGACGATGCGTTCGTGGCGTGGCAGGCGGCCCGCTGCGTGGCCCGCTGGGGCGCCCGCCGGGCCGACAAAGGACTGCGGCGATGGCGCGCGGTGGCCCGCTCGGCGGCCCGCCAGTCGCGCAGGCCGCATATCCCGTCGGTGTCCGGGGTGGTGTCGACCGGCGATCTGGTGGCCGATGTCTGCGAAGCGGTTGCATCCGGTTCGACGGTGCTGGCGCTGCACGAGTCCGCCACTGACCCACTGACGAATATGGCCCTTGCACAATCTGTTTCGTTGATCTTGGTGGTTGGGCCCGAGGGCGGCATCGCCGACGACGAAATCGCCGCACTGTCGGAAGCCGGCGCTTCGGTGGTGCGCCTCGGGCCGACGGTGCTGAGGACGTCCACCGCGGCAGCGGTCGCACTCGGCGCGCTGGGCGCTTTGACGGGGCGCTGGGCCTGACGAGGCCGCTGAGAGGTCACTGAGAGCGGTAGATACCTACCCGCTCGCGAGGTTTGTTAGCCTCACTTTACGTTTGTTAGCCTTACCTATCTAATTCCAGCTCCGCCCGAAGGGACAGCGCAATTCTCCGTGTTCTGAAACATGTGTGGATTCCGTTGGCGCTGGTCATAGTGATCGCGGCCGGGGGATATGCGGTGATGCGGGTCCGTGGCGTCTTCGGGTCGCACCAACTTCCGACCTACGCCGGAAGCATGTCCGACGACGGCAACAAGTCGGATCCCAAGCGCGTCGTGTACGAGGTGTTCGGTGCTCCTGGGGCGACCGCCGACATCAACTACATCGACGACGGCGGCGATCCCCACCAGATCGTCGCCGCCCCGCTGCCGTGGTCGCACGAGATCCTCACCACGGCGCCGTCGATGACCGGCAACCTCGTCGCACAGGGGCCTGGCGACTTCATCGGCTGCCGGATCACCTCCGACGGTGAGGTCAAGACTGAGCGGACCGTCAGCCAGGTCAGCGCCTACATCTACTGCTTTGTGAAGTCCGCATGATCAACGTGCACACGCGGCGGGAGCCCTCCTCTCTCGCCAAGTGGATCCGGCGGCTCTCGGTTCCGATCGTGCTCGGGTGGCTCGGCCTTCTGGTCGTGCTGAACGTCATCGCGCCTCAGCTCGAGGTGGTGTCCAAAGAGAAGGCCGTGTCGATGACGCCGCAGGATGCGCCGTCGATGCAGGCGATGTCGAATATGGGCCGGCTGTTCAAGGAGTCTGATTCCGACAGCATCGCGATGCTGATCCTCGAGGGCGACCAGCCCCTAGGCCAGGACGCGCACACCTACTACGACGGACTCGTCGAGAAGCTGAACGCCGACGACAAGCACGTCCAACACATTCAGGACTTCTGGGGCGACCCGCTCACCGAGGCAGGCGCGCAGAGCAATGACGGCAAGGCCGCATACGCGCAGCTGAACCTCGCTGGGAACATGGGGGAGGCGCTGTCCAACGAGTCGGTGGAGTCGGTGCGCGACATCATCGCCGAATCACCGCCGCCGCCAGGGGTGAAGGTCTTCGTCACCGGCCCGGCAGCACTGCAGGCCGATATGAACCATGCCGGCGACAGCAGCATGCTCAAGATCACGATCCTCACGTTCGTGGTGATCATCACGCTGCTGCTGTTCTTCTACCGCTCGATCATCACGATTCTGCTCCTACTGTCCATGGTGTTCGTGCAGTTGGCGGCGGCCCGGGGGATCGTCTCCGTCCTCGGCTATCACGGGTACATCGGGCTGTCGACGTTCGCCGTGAACATGCTTGTGTCGCTTGCTATTGCGGCGGGCACCGACTACGCGATCTTCCTCATCGGCCGCTATCAGGAGGCGCGAGCCAAGGGCGCGACCCGTGAAGAGTCCTACTACGAGATGTTCCACGGCACAGCGCATGTGGTGCTCGGTTCGGGTTTGACGATCGCAGGCGCCATCTACTGCCTGAGTTTCACCCGCATGCCGTACTTCCAAACGCTCGGAGTGCCCTGCGCGATAGGGATCATCACCGGTGTGGCGGTGGCGCTCACACTCGGTCCCGCGCTCATCACCATCGGCAGCCGTTTCGGGTTCTTCGAGCCCAAGCGGGCGATGCGAATCCGGTTCTGGCGACGGATCGGAGCCACCATCGTGCGATGGCCGGGTCCGGTTCTCGTTGCATCACTTGCGCTTTCACTGATCGGGCTGGCCGCCCTCCCCGGCTACAAGGCGAGTTTCGACGACACCAAATACATTCCGAACGACATTGCGGCCAATGAGGGTCTGCAGGCGGCGAACCGGCACTTCTCGCAGGCGCGGATGAATCCGGAGTTCCTGCTGATCGAATCCGATCACGACCTCCGCAACTCGTCGGACTTCCTGGTGCTGGACAAGATCGCCAAGGCGGTGTTTCGGGTGGAGGGCGTCGCGCGGGTCCAGGCGATCACCCGGCCCGACGGTATGCCCATCCAGCACACCTCGATCCCGTTCATGATCAGCATGCAGGGCGTCGGTCAGATGCAGCACATGAAGCTGATGAAGGACCGCATGGAGGACATGAAGAAGCAGGCCGACGAGATGGCCAAGACCGTCGCGACCATGCGCACGATGTACGACCTGATGTCGCAGTTGAACGGCGTCACTCACGACATGATCACCCAGATGGACGACCTACAGCTCACCATCCACGAGTTGCGCGACCACATCGCCAATTTCGACGATTCGTTCCGGCCGATCCGCAACTACTTCTACTGGGAACCGCACTGCTTCAACATCCCGATGTGTTCGTCGATCCGCGGGCTGTTCGATGCGATGGACGGCATCGCCGTGATGACCGACAGCATGGACAATCTGATCGGAAACATGCATCAGCTCGATGCGCTGATGCCGCAGATGCTGGCCCAGTTCGGTCCGATGATCACGCAGATGGAAAGCATGCAGACCATGATGCTGACCACCTACAGCACGATGGCGGGCTTCTACTCCCAGCTCGATGAGCTGACGAAAGACTCCACCTCGATGGGGAAGGCGTTCGACGAGGCGAAGAACGACGACTCGTTCTATCTGCCGCCAGAAGTGTTCTCCAACCCCGACTTTCAGCGCGGTATGAAGAGCTTCTTCTCGCCGGACGGCAAGACGGTGCGAATGATCGTCGCCCACCGGGGGGAGCCGCTGTCGCCGGAAGCGCTCGCGCGGGTAACGCCGATCAAGGTGGCGGCGATCGAGGCGGTGAAGGGCACGCCGCTGGAGGACGCCAAGATCTCGCTCGGCGGTACGGCGTCGACGTTCCACGATATGGCCGAAGGCTCGAAATGGGATCTGCTCATCGCCGGAATCGCTTCCATCTGCTTGATATTCGCGATCATGTTGGTGATCACCAGGGCGCTGGTGGCATCGCTGGCGATCGTGGGCACGGTGGTGCTTTCCCTCGGTGCGTCGTTGGGCCTCTCGGTCCTCGTTTGGCAGCACATTCTCGGCATCGAACTGCACTGGCTGGTGCTGGCCATGTCGGTCATCGTGCTGCTCGCCGTTGGGTCCGACTACAACCTATTGCTGGTGTCCCGGTTCAAGGAGGAGATACCCGGTGGGCTGAAAACCGGCATCATCCGAGCCATGGGCGGAACCGGAAGTGTGGTGACCGCGGCGGGCTTGGTGTTCGCGCTGACGATGGGCGCGATGGTGGTCAGCGACCTGCGAATTCTCGGTCAGGTCGGTACGACGATCGGACTGGGCCTGCTGTTCGACACGTTCGTGGTGCGGTCGTTCATGGTGCCGTCGATCGCCACGCTGCTCGGCCGGTGGTTCTGGTGGCCGATGAACGTCCGGGCGCGCCCGCCGCGGCTGAGGCCTGTGCCGGTCGACGTCGTCGCAGGTTAAACATTTCCGACGGGTCGCCGGGCGGCGGTAAACTGGGTGTTGAGCACCAACTGAACAGGCAAGAACCCAGAAAGCAGGCAGAAAACCCCACGTGACGCCCAGCGAGACCAACGCTGACTCGGACACGCCCGTCCGCAGCAGCATCAATGTTCCGCCCGACCTCGTCGTGGGCCTGCTAGGTTCCGCCGACGAGAATCTGCGCGCACTCGAACGCATTCTGGCCGCCGACATCCATGCGCGCGGCAATGTGCTCACCCTCTCGGGCGAGCCGGCCGACGTGGCGTTGGCCGAGCGCGTGATTTCCGAACTCATCGCGATCGTGGCCAGCGGCCAGTCTTTGACGCCGGAAGTGGCGCGGCACAGCGTCGCGATGCTCACCGGCGCCGAGGGGGAGTCGCCCGCGGAGGTGCTGACGCTCGACATCCTGTCGCGGCGCGGCAAGACCATTCGGCCGAAGACGCTGAACCAGAAGCGATATGTGGACGCGATCGACGCGCACACCATCGTGTTCTCCATCGGGCCAGCGGGCACCGGCAAGACGTATCTGGCGATGGCCAAGGCCGTCCGCGCACTGCAGACCAAGCAGGTGTCGCGGATCATCCTGACCCGGCCCGCGGTGGAAGCCGGTGAGCGCCTTGGCTTTCTGCCGGGCACGCTGAGTGAGAAGATCGACCCCTATCTGCGGCCGCTCTACGACGCGCTGCACGACATGATGGATCCGGAGCTGATCCCGAAGCTGATGAG
>CADEGF010000055.1 GCA_902826815.1 uncultured Mycobacteriaceae bacterium | reverse complement strand
CAGAACGCATTCCACGGCGAGCGCGACCGACACCCAGCGACGGGTGTCGTGCTGCAGGTGGCGCGCGAACCGTCCGCCGAGTACCGCCCCGGAGAGAAAGCTCACGAAGGCGACGACGGCTGCCGTCATGTCGACCACGCTCTGCTGCGCGAACCAGAACCCGAGGAAGATCACGTTGCCTGTCATGTTGGCGACGAACACGTGACCGAGGACGAGCACGCTGATCGCGTCGATCATGCCCGTCCCGAATGTCAGCAGCAGCAGTCCTGTCACTGTCAGCCGGTACGACACCGGCGAGGTGACAGGCACGATCGCCGCCTAAATCTGCGGGGTGAGATCCAGCGTGGTGACCGTCGTCATCCGGGTGATGCGCCAGTCTGTCCGGTCACGCTTCATCTCCAGCCGGTATGACAGGTACCGCAACGACGGGATGTTCTTCGAAACCGGGCTGGTGGCAATCGAATTGGTGTACACGACTGCCGACGCATCCGTCGGGGTCACCGATTCCACCGCGGTACCGAGCACCGTCGTGGTGTTGGTGACCTGGGCCTGCTTGTTCGTCGCAGCGATCGAGTCGATGAACTTCTTGTACTGGAACGCGAAGTCGCCGGTGAGGTAGCCCGCCGACCGCTGGCCGAGCGAGTCCATGTTCTCCGGCGTGTAGGACCAGAGCGTGGTGATCGCGTTCGCTGCCGTGCGCGCGATGTTCAGCTTGGTCTCGACCATCGCATTGTTGGCGATCACCGGCTGCGCAGTCGCGCCAAGGAACGCGCCGCCCGCCACGAAGAGTGCCGCGGTTGCTGCCGCAACGACCTTCAGCCGCTTACCCGCGGGCCGATGCGGGACGAGAACGGGTTCCTCGACCACTGCCTCGTCCTCGACCGCTGCCTCGTCTACCGCTGCTTCGCTCTCGCCCTCGTCTTCGGCGACTGGGGCGGTTTCGGTGGCCTCATCGACGGTGTCCTCGACAGATGCCTCAGCCTCGACGGGCTCGTCGTCCGACTTCTCCTGCGCCGGAACGTCTTCCGTCGTCGCCGCAACGTCCGCGGCACCCGCCTCGGGCTTGTTCTTCTTCCGGCGCCGCAGGAAGCTCCTCTTCCGTTCCTGCTTGGCCGCCGGCTCTTCGGCAGGCGTCTCGTCGACGGTCGGGGTCGTCAGCTCAACCGCCTCGGCGGAGTCCTCGGCGGGGTCCTCGACCGCAACCTCGTCGTCGACGGCTACGTCTTGTGACGCCTCCGGCTCAGGCTTGGCGGTCCGGAGTTTCTTGCCGCTCGGCATGCGGTGTCGTCCACGAGGCGCCGACGTCGAAGGTGTCGCGTCCGCATCCGTGGTCAGATCACCTGTATCAGTTGGCTGATCTTCCACAGCTGCCCTTCCTTCTTTGCCGTTACCACCCAACGGTTTCCGCTTTCGATGGTCTTACCGTCCGGCAGCTTGGTCGACACCTTGGTCGCGACAAGAACATCGGCACTGCCGTCGTCATTCCATCGCTGCACGCCTGCCGCAACGACATCGCCCTGAGTGGGCTCGGCGCGGGCCACCCGAACAAGGATCTCGTTGATCTTCTCCTTGAACATCTTGGCGAAGTCGCCAGTCGCCTGCGACTGGATGCGGTCGCCGTAGTAGTTGGCCTGGAACGGATCCAGCGTCGAATAGGTGGTCATGAACGACTTCACGTAGCCGATGACATCGGCGTCCCTGGCATTGGTCTTGCTGTCGGATTCATGCGACACCAACATCAGGGAACTGGCCGTGATCGCCGCAGCGAGAAGCACGCCCGCGATAGTGGCCACCAGCGGAAGCCCCCAACGCCGCGGCGGCTTCGGCGGCGGGGCGGTGTAGAGCTCCGGCTCCGTGGCGTCGATCTTGCGGCGCGGGCTCATTGCGGCGCCTCCCCCATGTACGGCTTCTTGAGCACGCTGAGGCTGGCGACCCGCCACTTGCCGTCGCTGGACCTGTCGAAGTCGACCAACACGGTTGCGGTGATGAAGCGCAGGTCGTTCGGGTCGGCGCCACGCTGGCCCTGCATGGCCAGCAGCATGGTCGCCTTGTCGGCCGACACGTTGGTGACCGCGCTGCTGACCGCCCAGTACTCGTTGGCGGTCGGGCCCGCCTTCTGCGCCGCCTCCTGCTCGGAGACCAACTGAGACCGGTAACTGTCCGTGGCCAGCGACTGCGCCCTTGCGAAATCGTCCTTCAGGGTGTCCGGGTTGTAGGTCAACAGCTGCTCGACGATGTGGGGACCCTGATCGGCGATCTCCTGACGGGCCTGATCCACGGCGCGCTCTTGCCGGTACACGAGCAGATAGTTCGTCGCGACCAAAGCCGCGCACACCACAACCGCTGCGACCAATATCTTCGCCGTGAGGCGGCGCATATCTCGCGCGGGCGGGTCGACTCGCCGAACCTCGGTGCGCAGCAACAGATCTGCGAAGGTGCGGTGGCGGGAGTCCCACAGCGGCCACAGCCAGCCGACCAAGAGAGCGGCAGTATCCAACAGATGGCCGAAGTCGCGCGCCAGCAGTCGCACGAAGCCGGCGGCCGCACCGTCGCGGCGCACGACTCGGATCGCGAACAACGCGCGGCCCAGGCTCCACCCGGTGATGGCGGGCAGCAGCCACCGGTTCGTCAACACCAACAGAACGACCACGGCTGCGATGGCCATGTACACCCACCAGAGCGGCTCGAACGGCGTCGCAGCCCACACCAGAGGCGCGAGCACCGCGAGGACGCCGACCCCGAGCAGCACATCCAGGCACAGAGCGCCCGCCCGGGCACCCCATGACGCCAGGGCCTGCGCCGTCGACGTATCGTCGGCCGCCGCGGCCGCGCTCGCGTCGAGAACAGCCGTCACGACGTGACCTGTTCCATCTTGTCGATCTTGTACTTGCCTTGATCCGGCGTCATCGTCACCCGGAGCCGGTATCCCGACTCCTGGTCGGCCACGTCGGAGTTGGTCACCTTGACGCGCACCGCAACCAGCACGTCCACCGACCCGTTGGGGTCGTGACGCTCCACGGCCGCCCGCATATCGGACACGGCGACCTTGACGTTCGCCGCCTGGTAGGCCTCGACGAGGATTCCGCCGAACGTCGATGCCTGCGCCCCGAACGCGCCCGTGGAGCATTCCATGATCTTTATCTGCGCCGCGGACATCGCGGTCGTGTCCGGCGCCTGTAGCGCCGAGACGCAGTCCTTCGCGGCCTGCAGAGCCGCCGCGTCGTTGCGGGACACCTCTTCGATACCCCGGTTGTCCCGAATCAGCAGGATGCCGCCGGCAACGGCGGCAACGGTGAGCGCCACCAAAGCTGCGCAAATCCCGGCCACCCAGCCACGGCCGAGCCGCGGCGGACGTCGATCGACACCATCAGCGACAACTCCGAGTTCCTCGACACCCTCCGACGGTTCAGCGTCGGGGTTTGTCTCCTCGGTGGCTTGCTGCTCTTGGCTTGTCTGCCCTTGTTCGGATACCGCTACCGAACTGTCTGGCGCGTCCTCAGCATCGGTGGGGTTCAGCTGGCGGGAGCCAGCATCTCCTTCCATCCGTCGTCTCCTGGGTTATTCGAATTGCTGACGGAGTACTTCACGCCGTCGGGCCCAACGACCTCACCACTTGTCGGGCTGTAGACCGCACTGCCTGGTGCCGGAGTGTACGTGCATGGGTTGGGCTGTTGTCCACTGCACTGCACGCTGCCCGTATTCGGCGGGGTCAGCGGGTCGCTGACCGGTTGCGGTGAGCCGCCTGGCGGCAACTTGTCGGCCGGTGCCGGGTTCACCCCGTTGTTCACCGATGGCGCCGGTATCACGTAGCCGGGCTTGACCGGTTGGTCGCAGCGGGCGGCGGGCGCCGGGCAGTTCACGATCTGGTTGGGGTCGCCGTACCAGGGGTTGGTCCCCAGCGGGATGTACGGCTTGTTGTCGCGGCATTCCTTTGGGGTCGCCGCGCGCTTACCCGGCACGTCCGCACACGGGTAGTTGCGGGCACCGCGAACCACGTTCTGAGCGTCTTTCGGGATCTTGCAGTACGTGCCCGACGGCAGCGGCGCCATGCTGGTGTCGGCAGGCGACCGCCATTCGGACGCAGGCAGGAAGCCGGTGAGGCACGGCGGCGGCTGGTTGATCGAGAGGCCGAAGTGCAGCAGGCCCTCATTCTCGAAGATCGTGCCCGCCTGCGCGACGGTCGCACCCTGGGGCAGAACGACGAGCGCCTGCTCGACACCCTTGTGGTAGCGCTTGAGCATGTCGATGACGACTTCGAGGTTCGCCAACGTCTGCGGAAGCGACTCGCGGACATCGCTGAACGTGGCCGCCACCTGATCCAGCGTGGGCGCCGCCTGCTGTAGACCGCTGCGCAGCGCCTGATCCTGCGCGGCCGACTGCGACGCGAGCGTGTTCAGGTTGCGTGACCACTGCTGGATCGCGTCCCCGGAGTCGACCTGGCTTTCCAGGATCGGCGTCGAATTCTCGATCAGGTCGTTGATCTGAGGCAGGTTCTCCTGGAAGCCCTGCGCCAGGTTCGTCGTACCGTCGACCAACCGTTGCAGGCTCGGGCCCAATCCACCTACGGCCTTTGATGTTTCGGTCAGCAGCGAGTCGATCTTCTCCGCGGGCAGCACCGCAAGACCGCGGTTCGCCGCGTCGAGCGCGGGACCGACCTCACTGGGCACCGAGCTGTCGGAGACGGCTTCGGGACATACCGACTTGCCCGCCTTGACGAGTTCAGACGCCTTGTCGCCGGGAACCTCGGGGCAACCCATCATCTGCCCGTTGCTCAGGTACCGCCCGGGATTGCCGGTCGACACCAGGTCGAGGTACTGCTCACCGATCGCCGAGACCGAGTGCACATTGGCTGTGGCATCCGCCGGGATCTTGTAGCGGCTGTCGATGCTCATCGTCGCCCTTGCGCCGTTCTCGGTCGGCACCACGGCGGTGACCTTGCCGATCTGCGTGCCGCGATAGGTGACGTTCGACGTCGCGTACAGACCACCCGACCGGGGCAGGTCGGCGAACAGCTTGTACTGCCCGATCCCGACCAGGGCGGGCACCCGCAGGTAGTACCAGCCCAACACGGTCAACGCGAGAATCGTGAGGATCGTGAACAGGATCAGCTGCAACTTGATGAACCGTGTAAGCACTGCTCACTCACCCCTTTCCACTAGTGGTCCGCCCGGAGCGTCATGCGGGTTCGGAGTGAACCGGACATCCGGGATCATCGTCGCCGGGTCGCGGCCCCATGCCTGCTCGAGCGCGCGCAGCATGCCCGAGACACCGGTACCGGTGAGGATGCCGTTGTCCAGAGCGCTCAGCGTCAGGTCGACATTGAGCGACACGTTGATGTAGTCGCCGCGCACGACCTTCGGCACGTTCTCGATGCTGAACGGTGCCGTGAGCAACAGCTTGAGTGCGCCGATGAGGTACGGCGACGCCTTGCCCAGCTGCTTCAGTGGTCGCTGCAGGTTCGCCAAGTTGGTGTTCAGGTTGGCGCTCGTCGGCGCGAGTGCATCGTCGGCCGCCTTGCTGATCCGGCCCAGCGACGTGACGGCGTCGGCGAACAGATCCCTCGTATCCGCGAAATGCTTGATCAGCGGCGGGAATTCGGTCAGCACCCGATCGAGCGTATTGGTGCGTTGGCCCACGATAGCCAGCAGCCGATTCGTCGAGTCGATCGCGCGGGTGATGTCGTTGCGCTGCTGGTTGAGCTCGTCGGTGAAGGTGTCCAACCGGTTGAGGAACTCGCGGATCTGATCGGCCCGGCCGGTCAGCAGGTTGTTCACCTCGGTCTGGATCGTTTCGAGGTTCGAGATGCCGCCACCACGCAGGATCGTGGCGATGCTGGCCAGCGTTCGCTCGGTCGTCGGGAACGCGGACGCGTTCTTCAGCGGGATGGTGTCGCCGCTGCGCAGCTGTTGCGACGACGGGTCCGGCGGCAGGTCCAGCTGCACATGCTGGCTGCCGAGGAGGCTGGTCTGGCCGATCTTCGCGAGCGAGTTCTCCGGCAGCTTGACGTTCGGCTCCAGGTCGAGCGTCAGCGTCGCGACCCAGTTCTTCAAGTCGATCGAGCGCACCCGGCCGACGTAGACGTCGGCCACTCGCACGCGGCTGTTGACGTTGAGCGCCAACGTATCCGGCATCTGGACGTAGATCGTCATATGGTCCGACCCGGTACCAGGACCGCCCGGCAGCGGCACGTTGGCGATGCCGCGCCAGCTGCCGCAGGACGTCGCGACGAGCGCGACCGCCAGCAGCCCGGCGGTGCGCCGTGCGATGCGCCTCCAATTTCGCGCGGTCATTAGCCCCCTCCAGCTTCAGCGGGCAGCGGCGGTCCTGCCGGCGCCGGTGCCGGCGCCGGTCCAGGTGCGTTCGCGACCGGCGAGATGGCACTGAGCGGGCTCGGCGGGTCACCGGGGATGACGCCCGGCGCCGGGCCCGGCGGCGGTCCCGGCTGCGGATACCACGGCGGCGGCAGCGGCTGGTTCTCGTTGTACGCATTCGGAGAGCCCGGCAGCCTGCCGTCGTTGACACCGAACGCCGGAGGCGCACCGGGGACCACACAGTCGGGGCCGCCGAGAAGCTCGGCGAGGCACTCAGGCGTCAGGTTGCGCTCGGTATGCGGCTGCACCTCGATGCCCTGCATGCCCGGTGCGGTGACCCAGCCCGGCTCGTGATTGCCGTGCGAGAACAACGTGTCACGCGACCAGATACCGGGCACCGTCGTGTCCTTGTAGCCCGGTGCGGGGTGCAGACGGTCCTCGGAGTACGAGATCTGCTTGGGCAGCGTCATGGCGCCCATGAACTGGTTGATGCCGATCGGCGGGAAGTTGAACTTGATCGCGTCGAGGATCGGCGCCAGGTACTGGGCGCACAACTCGGCGGACTCCTGGTACCCGAGCCTGCTGCCCGACTGGATCGAGCTGCAGATGAACTGGATCGGGTTGGCGAAGTTGGCGATGACCGGCAGGCTGACGATGCCGCCCGCGTTCGGCGATGCGATGTTCATCAGGTTGGCAGCCAGGTTCGGGAACACGTGCAGACCGGTCTCGAGGCCGTCCAACGGCTCGGGCTGCAGGATCGCGTTCGTCACGTCGGCGAGGTTGTCGACGTCGTGGGCCAGCACTTCACCGTTCTCGCCGATGAACTTGCGCGTGGTCGTCAACAACGAGTTCAGGTCGCGCAGCGCGGTCGCGAGTTCCTGGTCGGTGTTGGTGAACGAGTTCGTGAACTGAGCCAGGTCGTTGTTCAGCGCGACGAACTGCTGATCGCTCTTGTAGAGCGCGTTGACGAACAGCGCCAGGCTCTTGATCACCGCGAAGAAGTCGCCGCGGCCCTCGTTGAGCGTTGTGACCGCCTCTGACAAGCCCTTGAGCGTCTTGTTGAGCTGTTCGCCCTTGCCCGCCAAGCCATCCGAGAAGGACTCGATGACGTCACCGAACGGTCCCTTTGGCTGCTCGGGCGTCGGGCCGAGATCGGTGAGAATCCGGTCGATCGAGTCGCGCAGTTCGTCGTATTCGACCGGCACCTGGGTGCGGTCGATCGGAATGGTCGCGTTGTTCTCCATCGCGGGTCCGCCGGTGTACGGCGGGGACAGTTGGATGGTGCGCGACGCGACAAGGCTCGGGTTCAGGATCGACGCGGTGGCGTTGGCCGGAACCTTGAACTTGTTGTCGTAGTGGAAGGTGACCTTCATCTTGTCGCCTGCGGGGTCGATCGAATCGATCGAGCCGACCTTGACGCCCATGATCTGGACCTTGTCGCCCGGGTACAGCGCAAGCGTCTGCGGGAAGTACGCGACGACGGTGTTGTTGGTCAGCTTCCTATACAGCTGCCAGCCGACGATGCCCGCGATCAGCGCCAGCACGACGACAAGCGAACCCACGATCACCGCTGTCCGAGAAAGGTTCGGCAGCTTCAGGTTTCGGACGTTGAAGATAGTTGACATGTCTGCGCCCTACCCGTTCTGCGAACCAGGTGGAAGGAACGGCGGGTTGCCGGGCAACGGCGGTGTTCCCGCCGGTCCTGCGTCCGGACCCGGCCCTGGGGGCGGCGGAGGTCCGTCCAGCGCAGGCGGAAGCGGTGCGATACCCGGGGTGAAGTCCGGCCCCTCCGGGGGCAGCGGGCCGACCGGCACTGTGCGCGCACCCGGCGGGGCGGGTGGCAACGCGGCGGGCACGCCACCCATATCGGGCGGCAGCTGTCCCGGGACGGCCGCAGCGGGCACGCCAGGCGTGAAGCCGGGACCGTTCGGGTCCGGCGGCGACGTGATCACATCGGGCAGGGTGTAGCCCTGTCCGCCCGGGGTCGAGTACGGGTTGGGTCCGAACGGGCCGTCGGACAGGTGCGCGCACGGCAGCGGATCGCCCGGCCGCGGCAGGTTCTCCGGAGTCGGTGTGTACGAACACGGGTGGCCTGCGACCACGGCGGGTCCTGGATGCTCGGGCGTACCTTCCAGCACGTCGGGTCCAGGGGCGGGCGCGCCGTTCGGGAATCGGGTTCCGTTCGGGTCGGGGAACCGCCACGAGGGCAGACCGGCGTTGCGCCAGAACTCTTCTGGGTCGATACCGCGCTTCTTGAACGCCGAGTCGACGAAGGGCTGCAGCAGCCATGGCGGCAGCAGGTTGACGAGCATCACCTTGAAGAAGGGGCCGGAGGCGACCGCCTCGGCCAGCGACGCGGTGAACTTGCTCAGGGTGGACAGCACGTCGACGAGGTCGAACTTGCGGTCCTTGAGGATGTCGCTGACCGTGCGCAGCTGCTCGAGCACCTTGTTCAGGTTCGGGTTGTCGTTGACGAACCCGGAGACCTGTGACGAGAACTGGCTGACCCGCTCCAGCAGCATGCTGACGGCGTAACTGCGTTCGTTGACGGCGCCGAGCAGCGTCTGCGCGTTCACCAGAAGCGCGTTGATCTGCTCGGAGCGATTGCCGAGCACGCTCGCGATCTTATTGGCGTTACCCAGAAGCGCGCGCACCTCTTCGTCACGCTTGCCGATGGTGTCGGAGAACCGCGCCACCCCGTCAAGCGCGGCGCTCAGGTGCGGGTAGGTCTGATCGATGGTCTCGGACAACACATTCAGCGAGCGCTTGACTGTCTCGGTGTCCCAACCCGACGCCGCCTTGGTCACGTCGAAGAACGCGTCGTAGATCTGGTAGGGCGTGGTGGTCTGACCCAGCGGGAGAGCCTCGTTGGCACTCAGCGCTGTCGTGCCGCGCGGCTCGATCTCCAGGTTCTTGCGGCCGAGGATGGTGTCGGTGCGGATGGCCGCCCGGCTGTCGGTGCCGATCTGGGTGCCGTTCAGCTCGTAGCCGATCTTGACCTTGTCGCCCTCGATCGCGAACGAACGCACCTGGCCGACGTCGACGCCTGCGATGCGCACCTTGTCACCGCCGTTCAAGCCGCCGGTGTCGGAGAAGTAGGCGTAGTACGTCGGCTGCGCGAACAGCACGGGCACGCTCGCGAAGCTCTGCCCCACCCCGATGACGAGCAACAGGATGAGGATGCCCATCAACCCGTTGCGGACCCGGTTACTACCCTCCAGGACTCTCATTGCGGCGTGCACCTACCTGTGGGCTGCGACCAGACCTTGACCGTGCGCACCGGACCGCCCGGCTGCAGACCGGGGAGCTTCAGTGTGACGTCACAGGCGTAGAAGTTGAAGAAGTCACCGTAGACGCCGCCTGCCCGGCCGATGATCTTCAGCGCGGTCGGCAGCCTCGTCAGGATGTCGTTCAGTTGGTCCTTCTGATCGACCAGCGGCTGCTGGATGACCTCGAGATCGCCGACAGTGCTCTTCAGCAGCGGACGGTTCTCGGCGAAGAGGTCGCCGATGGTGCCCGCGGCGTCGCTGATGTCGGCGACGGAGCTGGCGATCGGATCGGCGCGGTTCTTCAGGCCGGTGATCAACTTCTCGAAGTCCACGACCGTCTCGTCGAACTGCTTCTGGTGCTTGACGGTGGTGTCCAGCACGTTGTTCAGGTTGGTGATCACCTCGCCGATGGCCTGGTCGCGATCGGCAAGCGCGGAGGTGAGCTGACCCGTCTGATCCAGGATGTCGTTGATGGTGCCGCCCTGGCCCTGGAAGATCGTGATGATCGACTGGGCGATGTTGTTCACCTTGTCCGGGTCGAGTGCCCGGAACAGCGGGCGGAAACCGCCGACAAGCGCGTCGAGGTCCAGCGCGGGCTCGGTGCGCTCCATCGGGATGGTGCCGCCGACGGGGAGCTTCTGCTCGTCGTCACCGCGCTTGAGCTCCATGTAGCGGTCGCCGATCAGGTTCAGGTACCGGATCGACGCGGTCGTGCCCTGGTACAGCTGCAGGTCGCGCTCGACGGCGAAGTCGACCTTCGCGCGCCTGCCGCCGTCGACCAACTCGACGTTGGTGACCTTGCCGACTTCCACCCCTGATGCGCGGACGAACTGCCCGGCCCGCAGACCGCTGGCATTGCTGAAGACCGCCGTATAGCCGTTGGTGCGGTCAAAACGCATCTGACCGAACACCACGATGATGATCGCGGTGAACAGCAGCAGCACCAATGCGAAGGCGCCCAGTTTGATGGCTGTACCAGTGATTTTCATGGGTTGATCGTGAACTCCCCAAGCTGGCGGCCCCAGATGTACTCAGATCCCGGGAAGAAGACAGGTATCGGCGCGGGGAGGAGCGGGATGACGCACAGCGTGCAAGCCATCGGCGAGGCCAGCTCGAAGTGGTTGTACGGTGCGATCGAGGCACCGGTGTCCATCACCAGGTACGGGTTGGGCCACAGATCCTTTGTCACCGGCTGCCAGCAACCCGGCCTGCCTTCCGGTCCACCCTTGGCGTTCACCCGCGGCAGGTTGTCCGGATAGACGTAGCCGTTGCCTGGGAACAGGATCTGGCTGTGCGTGTTCAGCGAGTAGCCGTTGCCGCCCAGCGATGCCGCGATCTTCGGCTCCACGTCGTGGTAGTTGCGGATCGTGCAGAACAGCGCGGGGCTGTACTTGTCGAGCAGCTCTGACGTCGGGATCAGGTCCTCAGCGCCGCGGATCAGGTACGGGCCGCCCTTCTCGAAGATCTCGCCACCGGTGTTGCCGAAACCGATCGAAGCCATCAACGCCTGGTCGATGTTGCCCTGTTGTTCGTTGAGGGTGCGTGCCGTGGTGACCGCGTTCTCGAGACCGTCGAACAGGTCCGGTGCGGCGTTGGCGTAGGTGTCGCCGAGGTCGGCCAGCAGCTGGTTGTCCCGACGGATCTGCGGCATCTTCGGGTTCAGGTCACCGAGGATCTCGTTGCCGTTGATGATCGACTGACCGAACCGGTCGCCGAGCCCCTGTAGCGCCTGCGCGGTGGCGCTGAGCGTCTGGTTCAGCTTGATCGGGTCGACCTTCTCCGACACCGAGGTCAGCGTTTCGAACAAAGTATTGAACTCGGTGGTGACATGGGTCACGTCGATGACGTCGGAACTCTTGATGCGTTGTGACGTCGGATCTTTCGGCGAGGTGAAGGAGATGTACTTGTTGCCGAACACTGTGGTGGCATTGATTTTGGCGTCCACATTGGCCGGAATCAGGTCGATGTACTTCGGATCCACGTCCAGGAGGATCTTCGCCCTCGGCTCGTCGCCGACGGTGACCTCGTCGACCGCCGTCACCCGGCCGATCACGACACCGTTGTAGGTCACCTTTGCGCCGGGGTCCATCGACAGGCCCGACCGGTCCGCCATCATCGTCAGCTTTTCCGACGGGACGAGGTCGCCACGGAACTGCAGATAGACGAAGACGGTTACGGCGACCATCAGCAGCGCCAAAACCACACCGGCGAGCTTGTAGGGCGGTGTGCGGGACTCGTTGATCGGGGCCGTCATGCGCTACACCGTGAGGTTGAAGTTCGGGTCGGTGCCGTACAGCGCCAACGAAGCGAACAGGACAACGATCACGATGGCGGTCAGCGAGGTGCGCATCGAACGGCCGACGGCCTCGCCGACGCCGACCGGTCCGCCGCTGGCGTAATAACCGTAGTAGCAGTGGTTGAGCATGACGATCACCGAAATGATGATCGCCTGCACGAACGACCAGAACACGTCATCGGGTCGCAGGAAGGTCCGGAAGTAGTGCTCGTAGGTGCCGATCGACTGGCCGTAGAAGAACGTCGTCGTCACCTGTGCCGACAGGAACGACATGATGATGGCCATCGCGTAGAGCGGGATGATCACCACGAAGCCGGCCATGATTCGGGTCGACACCAGGTACGAGATCGACTTGATACCCATCACCTCGAGGGCGTCGATCTCCTCGCTGATCCGCATGGCGCCGAGTTCGGCGGTGGCGCCTGCGCCGACGGTGGCCGCCAGCGCCTGGCCCGCGACCACCGGGGCGGCGATCCGGACGTTGATCAACGCGGCGAAGAAGCCGGTGAACGCCTCGACACCGATATTGCCAAGCGACGCGAAGCCCTGAATCGCGACCAGTGACGACCCGGACAGGGTGACGAAGCCGACGATGGCGACGGTGCCGCCGATGACGGCCATCGCGCCGGTGCCCATCCCGATCTCGGCGACCAGCCTCAGTGTCTCTTTGCGGTAGTACCGAAGTGCGTGGCCGATCGAGCCGACGGCCGTGACGACGAACCAGGCCACGTGCCCGACGCTGTCCAGGAATCGGGCGGGTGCGGCGACGACATTCTCGGTGCGTGAGTATCCGCGCGGAAAGCGGGAACGGAGAACGCTGGTGTTCGCCATGTCAGCTCCCCGTTCCGAACCGCACACCGATCGTGGTCAGCACCACGTTGACAGCGAACAGGGCGATGACGCAGAGCACAAGCGTCTCGTTGACCGCGGTGCCAACGCCCTTCGCGCCACCGGACACGGTCAAGCCGCGGTAGCACCCGACGAGGCCTGCGATCAGGCCGAAGGTGGTGGCCTTGACGACCGAAATCAACACCTCGGGCAGCCCTGTCACCAGGGTCAGCGTCGTGACATACGCACCGGCCGAGACGTTTTGCAGGTAGACGCCGAAGATGAAGCCACCGACCAGGCCGATGGTGATCACGGCGCCATTGAGTAGAAGCGCGACGAACGTCGAGGCGACCACGCGGGGCACCACCAGTCGGTGGATCGGATCGATGCCGAGCACCTCGAGCGCGTCGATCTCCTCGCGGATGGTGCGGGCACCCAGGTCGGCGCAGATGGCGGTGGATCCGGCGCCCGCGACGACGAGCACCGTCACCAACGGTCCGAGCTGAGTGACCGCGGCAAGAGCGGCACCTGCACCGGAGATGTCGGCTGCTCCGAACTGAGTCAGCAGGATGTTCAGCGTGAAGATGAGAAGCACGGTCAGAGGAATCGACACGGCGAGCGTCGGCAGGAACGAGACCTTGAACAAGAACCAGCCCTGGAGGATGAACTCCCGCCACTGGAAGGGCCGACGGAACAGTGCCTTGGCGGTGAGCACGCACATCCGCACGAACCCGCCGACTGCCTCCATCGCGGGGCGGGTCTGATTGGCGATGTAGTCGCCGAGCCCTGGCTGCGTGGCGGTCATCGGAGCGGTCCCGCGCATACGCCAACACCAACGTGGCCGTACGGCAGCATCTGTCGCACGCCCCCTCCTTGCACTGGACCCCTGTCTGTGACCACCGTCTCCCTACTGACTGGTAGTAAGGCGGACCACAGGAATGTACACGATGCGCCCACGCGCCTGCACCGCATCCGTCGGATTGATCCCATAACCGTTAGCAAACCCATATCCCCCAGTTAACTCTCGGTCTGTCCGATAGAAACCGTTGCAGCAGAGGAACTTTCGTCTGCGTCAGCGAATTTCTCTGCGCCGAATCGACTTCTCAGCTCCGTTTTGAGGACTTTGCCAGCTGGGTTCCGCGGTAGGGCGTCCACCACCTCCAGGTGCTTCGGATGCTTGTACCGCGCAAGCCGTTCGGTGAGGAATTCGTCTAGATCGGCGAGCCCGAGGGAATTTTCTGACACCGCGCGCTGGACCACGATGGCGACGGGGACTTCGCCCCACTTCTCGTTGGTTCGCCCGATCACGGCCACCTCGACGATCGCCGGATGGCCTGCGAGGACGTTCTCCACCTCCGCGCAGTAAATGTTCTCGCCACCGGAGATGATCATGTCCTTCTTGCGGTCGACGACCCAGATGTAGCCCTCCTCGTCCTGGCGCACCAGGTCGCCGGAGTGGAACCAGCCGCCGGCAAACGCCTCTGCGGTGGCCTCCTGGTTGTTCCAATACCCTTCCATCAGGGTCGGTGCGCGATACACGATCTCGCCGACCTGGCCGATGGGCACATCGTTCATATCGTCGTCGACGACCCGCGCGCTGACAGTCGGAATGACCTTGCCGACCGAGCCGAGTTTGCGAATTGCGTCGTCGCCCAACAACATGCACGTCACCGGCGACATCTCGGTCTGGCCGAACGCCGCGAGGATCTGGGTGCCGGGAAAGACTTCGGACATGCTGCGCAGCAGGGTGTCGGATGCGGGTGCCGCGCCCCACGACAGAACCCGCAGCCGCAGCTGACGGGGATTGTTCTTCTGCTCCGCGCAAACTGCCTGCCACTGCGCGGGTACCAGAAAAATGCCGGTGACCTTCTCGGCTTCGAGCACGTCGAGCAGGGCGCCTGGATCGAAATCGCCGAGCGGATACACCACGGTCGGAAGACCGAGCAGCAGGCCGATGATCATGTTGCCGATGCCCGCGATGTGGAACAGCGGGACGCCGATGAACCCGACATCGTTGTTGATGTCGGACCCGTTGGTGAACAGAAATGTCAGCGCCTGGCCGGAAAGGTTGGCGTGGGTGAGGACCGCGCCTTTCGGACGCCCCGTTGTGCCCGAGGTGTACATGATCAGAGCGGGCGAATCGTTCGGGATATCAGCAAGCGGTGCGGGCTCACCTTGCTCGGCAAGCAGGTCTTCGTAGCCGAGAATGCCCTCGTCAGAGGGGGCGCCTGCGACGACGACCGTCTCCAGCTTGGGTTCGAGATCCCTGACCGCGGTCGCCACCTCCGCCAGCACGGGCTCGGCGACCATCACCCTTGAGCCGCAGTCGGTGACCAGGAATGCGATTTCGCGGGGGGTCATCCGGAAGTTGACCGGAACCGCAATGGCGCCAAGCCTGTTCGCGGCGAGGAAGGACTCGATGAACTCGGTCCGGTTGAGCATCAGGATCAACACCCGGTCGCCGAAGCCGACACCGCGACGGCGCAGGCCTCCCGCGAGCGCCGATACGCGGCGATCGAGTTCCGCCCATGTGGTGGTGCGGCCCAAGTAGCGCAGCGCCGTCGCGTCGGGCTGCATCAACGCGTGGCGGGACAGCTGGTTGGTCCAGTTCTGCCTTCTCGCGAGGTGCGGCTGATCGGTCGGCGACGGCTGAATGTCGTCGCCGACGCGACTCCGTGGTTGAGCGGTCAACGGCAGGAGCTCCCGGCTTGCGCAGGTTTGACATTTGATCAAACATTGAGGTGCGAGGGTCACACTATGGCCTAGGCGGTCACGGGACAACCCCCCGAATGGAGGCGAGTGAACGCACCGGCGAAGCCTGTTTACCGCCCGCGACGTGCAGTGCGACGCGAGCAGATGTCCGACGAGGTCGCCGGCCATCTGAGGGCCGCCATCATGTCGGGGACGTTGTTGCCGGGCACCTTCATCCGGCTCGACGAGACCGCCGCCGGGCTCGGCGTGAGCATCACTCCGGTCCGCGAGGCGCTGCGCACGCTGCGCGGTGAGGGCATGGTGCTGCAGGAGCCGCATCGGGGCCACGTCGTGGCGCCGCTGAGCCGACGCGACGTCGAGGACATCTTCTGGTTGCAGTCCACGATCGCCAAGGAGCTCGCGGCGGCCGCGACCGAGCGGATCACCGCCGACGAGATCGCCGAGTTGGAACGGCTCAACGACGAGCTCGCCGGAACCGTCGAGACGGGGGCGGCCGAGGCCATCGCGGCTGCCGAGTTCCGATTCCACCGATCCCTCAACCACACGACGGGCCGAATCAAGCTGGCCTGGTTTCTTCTGCACGTCGCCCGCTACATGCCGCCGCTCATCTACGCGGCCGACCCGCAGTGGGGCACTGAAGCCGTGGAGAACCACCGCCAGTTGATCGCGGCGCTGCGTCGTCGTGATGTCGCCGAGGTGGTCCGGCTGACGCGCTGGCAGTTCGACGACGGCGCACGTCGGCTGACCGAGCGTCTAGAGGAAACCGGTATCTGGAGCTGAGCGCTCGCGAGCGTGCAACCAGTGCGATTCTGTGGCCGATTTATCGCAGTGAGTGCACATTCGGCGGTGGCTACGGTCACCTGTCCGAGCGGGCATTCGGCACGGCCTGGGCCATTGCCTAAATTAATCCTTGCGTCCGTCCCACCGTCGTCGCACACTCGTTGATGGCGGGGTGACCCTCGTGCCGACCCCAGGGTCTGGCTTCACACACGCGCCACAGAGCGCTCTGAGGCACCCCGCCCCAAAATTCTCAAATTCAGCAGGCTCCTACTTCGCGGCGAGCTGCTCGGCGCGGTCCTTGAGGTTGCCCGCGAGGTAGTCGAGCGTGTCCCCGATGGCCTTCTTCACCATCGGCTTCGGGAACGGCAGCTTGGTCTCCACGTCGAGGTCGACGGTCAGCAGCGACGTCGGTCCCATCGGCACGACCGAGAACTTCTGCTCCTGCTTGTCGAAGTGGTCGCCCTGCTGCAGCACCGTGTAGATCTCGTTCGGCGTCGGGTAGTAGACCGCCGTGATGAAGGTGCCCGACTGGCCCTGGACGACCACATCGAGCCGCAGCTGGCTGGGTCGCCCATCCTCGTAGCGGGCCAGCACCCAGCAGCCCTTGATCTCCTCGTTCCACTCCGGGTACGCCTCGAAGTCCGCGACGATCGCCATGATCGACTCCGCGGACGCGTCGACCTCCACAGTCTTGCTCACCAACGGCATAGGCCCAGCCTATCGGCCTATGTACAACGGTTCTAGCCACTTGTATGATGAGTGCACCACTCGTCATACTAGTGATATCGGAGTCTCATGTCCGACCAGATCCGCCATCTCACGCTCTCCCACGTCGTGCTTCCGCTCGACAATCCCGTCAGCGACGCCAAGGTGCTCACCGGCAGGCAGAAGCCGCTGACCGAGACGGTCCTGTTGTTCGCGGAGGTCAGCACCGAACAGGGCCTCGCGGGCATGGGATTCAGCTACTCGAAGCGCGCGGGCGGGCGGGCCCAGTTTGCTCATCTGCAGGAGGTCGCCGACGTCGCGATCGGCCAGGACCCCTCTGACATCGACCGTATCTACCAATCGCTGCTGTGGGCAGGCGCATCCGTCGGCCGCTCCGGCGTCGCCACCCAGGCCATCGCGGCACTCGACGTCGCGCTGTGGGATCTCAAGGCCCGCCGCGCGAACCTCCCACTCGCCAAGCTGATCGGCGCCCACCGCGACTCCTGCCAGGTCTACAACACCTCCGGCGGCTTCCTGCAGGCGTCGGTCGATGAGATCAAGGAGAAGGCGTCCGCCTCGCTCGAATCGGGCATCGGCGGCATCAAAATCAAAGTCGGCCAACCGGATTGGAAGACCGACCTCGAGCGCGTCGCCGCCATCCGGGAACACCTCGGCGACACCCCGTTCATGGTCGACGCCAACCAACAGTGGGACCGGGCCCGCGCGAAGCGGATGTGCCGGGAACTCGAGGAGTTCGACCTGGTATGGATCGAGGAGCCGCTCGACGCGTGGGACGCCGTCGGGCACGCCGACCTCAGCCACACCTTCGACACGCCGATCGCGACCGGCGAGATGCTGACGTCGGTGCCCGAGCACATGGCGCTACTCGACGCGGGCTATCGCGGCTTCGTGCAGCCCGACGCTCCGCGGATGGGTGGCATCACCCCGTTCCTTCGCTTCGCGACCATGGCGTCGCACGCCGGATTGGCACTCGCCCCGCATTATGCGATGGAGATCCACTTGCACCTGGCCGCAACGTATCCCACCGAACCGTGGGTCGAGCACTTCGAGTGGCTCAACCCGCTCTTCAACGAGCGCATCGAGATCCGCGACGGCCGGATGTGGCTGCCCGACCGGCCCGGCCTCGGGTTCACGCTCAGCGACCGGATGCGGGCGCTGACCAAGGAGAGCGCCTCGATCGGCACGCGATGACGTTCCGCCGATGACAACGACGCTGGCGCAGCGGGTGGTCGCCGGGCTGAAGGACAAGATCCTCACTGGCGACCTCCCGCCGGGCCATAAGCTGCCGTCGGAGGCCGAGCTCATCGACGCCTACCAGGTCTCCAGGACGGTCATCCGCGAGGCCGTCACCCGGCTACGCGCCGAAGGACTCGTCGAAACCTTCCAGGGCCGAGGCTCTTTCGTGCTCGCCATGCCGGAGCCCACTTCTTTCACCGTCGAATCCGCGGCCATCCGCACACATCACGACGTGCTCGACATGATCGACTTTCGCGTCGGCGTCGAATGCGAGGCCGCCGCACTGGCCGCTGCCCGCATCACCCCGTCGGGCCGCGAGTCGGTGACGGCGGCGATGGAGGCGTTCGTCGCCGCCGCACCCGAAGACGCCGTCGAGGCCGACTTCAACTTCCACCGTGCAGTCGCCGCCGCCAGCGGTAACCGGTTCTACCTCGGCCTGCTCGACTCACTCGGGCCGATGATGATCATGCTGCCGCGCACCCGACTCGGGGACGCGTACTCGCTCACCGACACCGGCCACGTCGACCGCGTCCGCAGGGAGCACGACGGGATCGCCGTCGCGGTCATCGCCGGTGACCCCGACGTCGCCCGCGCCGCCATGCGCCTGCACCTCGGCAACACCCGGCTTCGGCTCGACGCCGGCCGCGCCTGACCGACGGCGCTTGATGAGCGCCCGCACCAGCGGAAGCAGTGCGAGGGCGACGAAGATCGCCAGGATCGACCCTGATATCGGTCGGGTGATGAAATCCGTTGGGTCCCCGCCGAACATCAGCATCGACCGCCTTGTGCTCGACTCGATGATCGATCCGAGGACGAACGCCAACACCATCGGGCCGGGGTCGAAGCCCGCCTTCTTCATCAGGTAGCCGATGACACCGAACACCACCATCAAGAAGATGTCGAAGGTCGAGTTGTTGATGGTGTAGACGCCCAGAATGGTGATCAGTGCGGTGATCGGAGCCAGGATCGCGGGGCGGACCCGCAGGATGCGAACGAACAGGCCCACCAAGGGAATACTGAGGATCAGCAGTAGCACGTTGCCGATGTACATCGAGTTGATCACGCCCCAGAACACGTCCGGGTGCTCGTCGACCAGCTGCGGGCCGGGCGAGACACCGAGGATCAACAGGGCGCCGAACAACATCGCCATCGAGGCGTTCGCGGGCAGGCCGATCGTCAGCAGCGGGATGAACGACGACGTAGCCGCCGCGTTGTTGGCGGTTTCCGGCGCCGCGACCCCCTCTATCGCGCCGCGGCCGAACCGCTCTGGTGTCTTCGAGCGGCGCTTCTCGGTGGCATAGGCGACGATCGAGGAGAGCACCGCGCCGCCACCCGGCAGTACGCCCAGCGCGAAGCCGATGACCGAACCGCGTCCGATGGCCCCCGATGACTGCTTGAGATCCTTGCGCGACGGCCACACGTTGCCGACGGTGGCGGGTTCCTGCCGCTTGCCGTGCCGTTGCTCGAGGTTGTACAGGATCTCACCGACACCGAACAAACCCATTGCGACGACGACGAAGTCAATGCCGTCGGCGAGTTGAAGGCTGTCGAACGTGAAGCGGGACGCACCGGTGAAACTGTCCCGTCCCACCGTCGCAAACAGCAGTCCGACTGCGCCTGCGATCAACGCCTTCAGATGGTTGCCGCTGCCGATCGTCGCGACCAGCAGCACACCGAGCAGCGCAAGCGCGGCGTACTCCGGCGGCCCGAAGTCCAGTGCGACACTGGCCACCACCGGGGCGAGCAGGGTGAGTCCGATAATCGAAATCGTCGCGCCCACAAAGGATCCGATCGCGGCGATACCAAGTGCTGTGCCTGCCTTGCCCTGTTTGGCAAGTGCGAAGCCGTCGAACACCGTCACCACCGACGATGCCTCACCAGGCAGTCGTAACAGCACCGAGGTGATGGTGCCGCCGTACTGGGCGCCGTAGTAGATGCCCGCCAGCATGATGATCGCCGACACCGGATCGATGGTGTAGGTAATCGGCAGCAGGATCGCGATCGTCGCCGCGGGGCCGAGGCCTGGCAGCACACCGATGATCATCCCGATCAACACGCCGATGAGGCAGTAGAGCAGGTTCTTCGGCTCGGTGACGACCGCGAACCCGTCTAGAAATGCGGTGAAATCCATTGGCTTAGAACGCGATCAGGTGAGGCAGCGGAATCCGCAAGCCGTAGAGAAACAGAGCATAGAAGGCCGCGACGGTGACAACGCTGATCACCGCCGTGTTGCGCCAGCTCTCGCCACCGAGGAAGCGCAACCAGACCACGCAGAGGATGAATCCCGGTATTTCGAAGCCGGTCACCGGCATGAGAAGACCGAACGCGACGAACGTGATGGCGCCGACGAGCGGCAGCACGCTGCTGCGGGTGAACGCCTCGCTGTCGGTCAGCTTGCGGCCCGTCACGAGCAGCACCGCCGACAGCGCGGCGATCACCACGCTCACGATGAACGGCCACATGCCACCGCCGGGCTTCTCAACGGACCCGATGCCGTAGCCGTAGGACAGCACCGCACCGACGACGCCGATCGCGATGCCGACCAGCGCACCCACCGTCTGGTAGATCGGCCCGCCCTGCGGCGGCCGCTCCTCCTCGAGCTCCTGGGCGACCTCGGCCTCGATCTCGGCGAGGATGTCGCCTGAATGCGGATGCGTCTCTTCGGTGTTCATGGCCGCCTGCTCAGCCCTGAGCGCGCAGGTCGATACCGTACTGCTTGACCAGGTCGGCGTAGCGCTTCTGGTCGGCCTGCAACTGTGTGAGCACCTCGTCACCCGGCTGCTCCATCGGCGTCAGGCTGTTCTGCTTGTTGAACGACTTGTACTCCTCGGTCTCGAACGTCGCCTTCATGCCTTCGACGAGCTTGTCCTTGACGTCCTGCGGGGTGCCCTTCGGCGTCGTCATGAACCGGTACTGAGCCACCTCGACGTCAAGACCCTGCTCCTTGGCGGTCGGGACGTCAGGCAGGTACTCGATGCGCTCCGGCCCGAACACCGACAGCGGAATCAGCTTGCCCGCCTGGACGTTCTCGATCGCCTCGCCGACCTGAAGCGAGGCCACATCGATCTGGTTGCCGAGCAGGGCGGCAAGCGCAGGCGCGCCACCGTCGAACGGGACCGGCTGAGATTCCACATTCGTCGTTTTGAACAGCAGCGCGGCGGCCAGCTGGGCCCCGGTACCGACACCGGTGGTGCCGTAGCGGATCACCCGGTTGGCGTTCTCGAGATCCTTCAGCGTCTTGAAGCCGCTCGCCGGGTTGGTGACCAACACGTAGTCGTCGCGGGAGACGCCGTAGACGAGGTCGAAGTCGTCGATCTTGGTGACCTCGTCCTGGGCGACCGCGAGCGGGGTGATCGCGAACAGCGAGGCGTTCTGAATGGCGATCACCGAGCCGTCCGGCTTCGCCTTGGCCACCTCCGCCGCGGCCAGCGCGCCGTTGGCGCCCTCCCGGTTGATGACCGGGAAGGATGCGCCGAGATCGTCGGACAGGCCCTTCGACACTGCTCGGCTGATCAGGTCGCTCGAGCCACCTGCCGAGGCGCCGACGTACATCTCGACCGTGCCCGACGGCCAGCCCCCTTCGCCGCCGCTGCCGGTAGTGGTTTGGACGCCACCGCTGCAGGCGGTCAATACGACTCCGGCCACGGCGGTCGCCGCCGCCAAGCCGGCACGGGCATGGGTTCGGCGCAAAGCGGTAAGCATGCGTATTCACTCCTGTGTCGTGGAACAGGTCGAACGGCCGATGTGGCCGTCGTCACTCACTAAGGTATGGAGCGAGTGCGATACCTGTCCAAGCCCATTCCGGCATTACTTGATGCCGTAAGAGCATGAATAGCGCTAGCGCCAATACGGGCTATCGGTGCTCATCGACGCGCAGGCCGAGCGGCTCCTTCACCCGGACGGTTTCGTCCCGGATCAGTCCACGGAGAAGGGCGGTGCTGAATTCGGCGGCGATCTCCTGGGCGGTGCGCCTGCCCTGCGGGCGCAACCAGCGGTAGGAACCGAGCGTCATCCCGATGTAGCCGAGCGCCAACACGTGGGAGTCGCAGTCGTAGAACTCGCCGCTGGCGATGCCACGGTCGATGACGTCGCGCACGTGTTCGTAGACCTGGGTTTCCTTCTCACGGATGTAGGCCACCTGCTCCTCGGTGAACCACTCGGTGATGTACGGACCCTCCTGGAAGTAGACCGCCGCGCGCTCGAGGTCGCCCGCGATGCCCACCAAGAGCCTGCGGGTGAAGTGGTAGATGGTCTCGCGGGCCGATGCCGACGGGTCGTCGTGCAGTGCGGCGACGGTGAAGTCGGCGGCGCCCTTGTAGATGTCGTAGAGAATCAGCGACTTGCTGGCGTAATAGTGATACACCGTCGCCTTGTTCAGTCCGACGGCGTCGGCGACGTCGTCCATCCTGGTGCCGTGGTAGCCCCGCCCGGCGAACAATTTGGTGGCTACTGCCAGCAACTCCTCGCGGCGGGACATCCCGTTCGAGGTTTCCGAGGACATGGCTACTCACTAACGCAGGCCCGGACCACGTCCGGGGGGACCAATCAACTGGTTGGCAGTCTAGGGGTTCAGGGTGTCGCCGCCCTCACGGCGGGTCTAGACTTCTGCGAAGAGACCGCCGATCCGCGAGAGGGTGTGCACATGGATCCGAACCCGGACTATGACGCCAGCGACGAAGTCGAGTACGGCGCTAACTGGTTCGCCTGGATCCTGCGCGGCGTCTATCCCCCGCCCGCGTATCCGCCGGTATAAGCAGCGCAGCCGAGCGTTGGCCGGCCTACCAGGTAGGTCCGGTGAAGAACCCGTCAAATCGAATGCGCTGCTGACGCAGCCACTCCAGTTCATGGTCCTTGGGCAACGCCTTGACCGTCGACTCCTTCAGCTTGGGCGACTGACCGTGGCGCACCTCGGTCGGTGTCTCTTGCATGAACCCATCGTTTCCGGGTTGGCCCGCGATGGCGCGAGTAGTGCACTACTACATTCCGTCCCCGGATGAATCCATGGCAGTGCCGCGCTGACGGGAATACGCCTACCCGGAGCGCGGCACTGGGGCCCTGGTTACCTGCGCTGGGTTTCCTGCCTGGCGGCTTCTTGCTGCGCGGCGGCCTGATCGGCGCGCTGCTGCTCAACGTATTTCTGATCCGGGGCGTGGTCATTTTCGACGTCATCGTCGACACGGGTCTTCGGATCCAGCCGGTCGGCGTCCCTGCGGCGTTCTTCGATGTCTTCGCGTGACACCGCGACGGCGTCATGATGGGATGCGGCCTGCCCCTTGAGCCGGGCAGCCTCAGCCGCCTTCGCGTCGGCCTCAGCTTCGGCGGCGCGCGCCTTCGCGGCCGTTTCGTCCGCGAGCGCCTCCCGCTTGTCGACCCTTTGGGTGTGCGTGGTGATGCCCTCACGCATCTCCTCGGCCCTGACATGCCTGTGCTGGTTGCGCTTGCCGCGCACCGCGAAGACGAGAGCCGCGAGCACAATCACCGCCGCAACTGCGACGAGGATGACGGTGGTGGTGGTGTTCATGGCGGTGCCTTTCGTAGGAATCCCGGGTGGTCATTGACTCACCCGCTAATTTCGGATTCCCTCGGACGCGACCGCCGAAACAACGCCGATTTGAGCGGACTCTTACACTGACGTATTCCACTCGTCCAACGACGAGCAGTGTCGGGGGGTCGCCTCGCGCCCCGACCGGACCCTGACAGAAATCAAGATCGGACCAAAATCGATGATCATCGGGATCCCGAGAGAGTCGCTGCCTGGAGAAACACGCGTCGCCGCGACGCCGCAGACGGTCGGCCAACTCATCAAGCTGGGCTATCAGGTCGTTGTCGAGGCCGGGGCGGGCGCCGCCTCCAGCTTCCCCGATGCGGCCTTCACAGAGGCCGGTGCCGGTGTGGAATCCGCCGAGAAGGTCTGGGCGGCGGACGTGGTGCTCAAGGTGAACGCGCCCGACGATACGGAGATCGCCGCCCTACGCGAGGGCGCTACGCTGATCAGCCTGATCTCCCCCGCGCTCAAGCCGGAGCTTGTCGAGCGCCTGGCGACCCGGCCGATCACGGTGCTGGCCATGGACGCTGTTCCGCGTATCTCGCGGGCCCAGTCACTGGATGTGCTCTCGTCGATGGCGAACATCGCGGGCTACCGCGCCGTCATCGAGGCCGCCAACAAGTTCGGCCGGTTCTTCACCGGGCAGGTGACGGCGGCGGGCAAGGTGCCGCCCGCCAAGGTGCTCGTCGTCGGCGCGGGTGTGGCCGGCCTGGCTGCTGTCGGCGCAGCGGGCAGCCTCGGCGCCATCGTACGCGCCACCGACCCAAGGCCCGAGGTAGCTGATCAGGTTAAATCCCTTGGTGGGGAATATCTCTCGATTGAATCGCCGGACGCTGAAGTATCGGCTACCGGTTACGCCAAGGAGATGGGCGACGACTACAAGGCCCGCGAGGCGCGGCTCTACGCCGAGCAGGCCCAGGACGTCGACATCGTCATCACCACCGCGCTGATCCCCGGTAAGCCGGCACCGCGCATCATCACCGCCGACATGGTGGCCTCGATGAAGTCCGGCAGCGTCGTCGTCGACATGGCCGCGGCCAACGGCGGAAACGTCGAGGGCACCGTCAAAGACCAGGCGATCGTCACCGAGAACGGCGTGACGATCATCGGCTACACCGATCTGGCAGGCCGGCTGCCCGCGACGGCCTCCCAGCTGTACGGCACCAACCTGGTTAACCTGCTCAAGCTGCTCACCCCGGAGAAGGACGGCCAGCTCACGCTGGACTGGGACGACGTGGTGCAGCGCTCGATAACGGTGGTGCGCGACGGCGAAACCACCTGGCCGCCGCCACCCGTTCAGGTGTCGGCGGCACCGGCCGTTGCCGCGCCCGCGGCGGCAGAGGTCACGCCGACCAAACAACCCATGACCATCGGGCGCCGGCTGGCGCTGACCTTCACGGCCGCGGCGGTGCTCTTCGCGCTCATCGCGCTATCGCCGGCCGCGCTGCAGGTGCACCTGACGGTGTTCGCGCTTGCCATCGTGATCGGCTACTACGTGATCGGCAACGTGCACCATGCGCTGCACACCCCGCTGATGTCGGTGACCAACGCGATCTCCGGGATCATCGTCGTCGGTGCGCTGTTGCAGATCGGGCACGACATCCAATCCGACGGCGCCGTCATCACCGCGCTGGCAACCCTGGCGATCCTGCTCGCCAGCATCAACGTCTTCGGCGGCTTCGCCGTGACCCGCCGCATGCTGGCGATGTTCTCGAGGAGCTGAGGAAATGTTCACCCTGGAAACCACCGCGACCGCGGCGTACGTCGTCGCCGCCATCCTGTTCATCCTCGCGCTTGCCGGACTGTCCAAGCACGAAACATCGAGGGCCGGTAACACTTTCGGCATCGCAGGCATGGCCATCGCTCTGATCGCGACGATCGCGCTCGCGCTCGACCGCCACATCGAGCCCCTTGGCCTTGCGCTGCTGATCGTCGCCATGGCCATCGGTGCCGCGATCGGTCTGTGGCGCGCCAAGGTCGTCGAGATGACCGGCATGCCCGAGCTCATCGCGCTGCTGCACAGCTTCGTCGGCCTGGCCGCGGTGCTGGTCGGCTGGAACGGCTACCTGCACATCGAAGGAAATCTCGGCGGATCCGAGGCCGCGCTGCTGAGTCAAGAGGGCATGCTCGGCATCCACTCGGCGGAGGTCGTCATCGGCGTCTTCATCGGAGCCGTGACCTTCACCGGCTCGATCGTCGCCAACCTCAAGCTGTCGGCCCGCATCAAGTCCGCGCCGATGATGCTGCCGGGCAAGAACTACCTCAACGTCGGCGCGCTCGTCGTCTTCGCCGCGCTCACCGTCTGGTTCGTCATCGACCCACAGCTGTGGTTGCTTGCCGTGGTCACCGTGCTTGCGCTGCTGCTCGGCTGGCACCTCGTCGCCTCCATCGGCGGCGGTGACATGCCTGTGGTGGTGTCGATGCTCAACAGCTATTCGGGCTGGGCCGCGGCGGCGTCGGGCTTCCTGCTCGGCAACGACCTGCTGATCATCACCGGCGCGCTGGTCGGGTCCTCCGGTGCCTACCTGTCCTACATCATGTGCAAGGCGATGAACCGGTCGTTCATCTCCGTCATCGCAGGCGGTTTCGGCATAGAAAGCACAGGGGCCGGTTCCGATGTGGACTACGGCGAGCACCGCGAGATCAACGCCGACGGTGCCGCCGACCTGCTCGCCTCGGCCCACTCGGTGATCATCACGCCGGGGTACGGGATGGCCGTGGCCCAAGCGCAGTACGGCGTCGCCGACCTGACCCGCAAGCTGCGTGATCGCGGCGTCGACGTCCGGTTCGGCATCCACCCCGTCGCGGGACGCCTGCCCGGCCACATGAACGTGCTGCTGGCCGAGGCCAAGGTGCCCTACGACATCGTGCTTGAGATGGATGAGATCAACGACGACTTCGACAGCACCGACGTCGTCCTTGTCATCGGCGCCAACGACACCGTCAACCCGGCGGCATCGGAGGACCCGAGCAGCCCGATCGCAGGCATGCCGGTGCTCACGGTCTGGAACGCCGCCAACGTGATCGTGTTCAAGCGGTCAATGGCCTCGGGCTATGCGGGCGTGCAGAACCCGCTGTTCTTCCGGGAGAACACCCAGATGCTGTTCGGTGACGCCCGCGACCGCGTCAATGACATCCTGGCGTCCCTCCCCGCCGCAGAGAAGGTCTGACGCACGCACATGCCGGCAGACCGGCTACTGCCCTCCGACGACGCCGTTGACCTGATAGCGCTGACGCGCGACATCTGCGACAAGGTGCTCGACCCCATCGTCGACACGCATGAGAAGGCGCAGACCTACCCGGAAGGGGTGTTCGGTCAGCTCGGCGCCGCCGGGCTGCTGAGCCTGCCGCAGCCAGAGGAATGGGGCGGCGGCGGTCAGCCGTACGAGGTCTACCTGCAGGTGCTCGAGGAGATCGCGGCCCGCTGGGCGGCGGTCGCGGTCGCGGTCAGCGTGCACAGCCTGTCGTCGCACCCCCTGCTCGCGTTCGGCACCGATCAGCAGAAGAAGCGGTGGCTGCCCGGCATGCTGTCGGGTGAGCAGATCGGCGCCTACAGCCTGTCGGAGCCGCAGGCCGGATCCGACGCCGCGGCGCTGCGTTGTGCGGCCACCAGGACCGACGACGGCTACCTCATCGACGGTTCGAAGTCGTGGATCACCAACGGCGGCCGCGCCGACTTCTACACCCTGTTCGCGCGCACCGGCGAAGGCGGCAGGGGGATTTCCTGCTTCCTCATTCCCGGCGACCTCGCCGGCCTGAGCTTCGGCAAGCCCGAGGAGAAGATGGGCCTGCACGCGGTGCCCACCACGTCGGCGTTCTACGACGACGCCGCCGTCGACGCTGACCGCCGCATCGGCGACGAGGGGCAAGGGCTGCAGATCGCCTTCAGCGCATTGGATTCCGGCCGGCTCGGCATCGCCGCCGTCGCGGTCGGGCTGGCGCAGGCCGCACTCGATGAGGCCACCGTGTACGCCAACGAGCGAACCACGTTCGGCCGCAAGATCATCGACCATCAAGGGCTGGGGTTCCTGCTCGCGGATATGGCCGCGGCGGTGGCGAGTGCGCGGGCGACCTACCTCGATGCCGCGCGAAGGCGCGACCTCGGCAGGCCGTACTCGGAGCAGGCCAGCATCGCCAAGCTGATCGCCACCGACGCCGCAATGAAGGTGACCACAGACGCCGTGCAAGTGCTCGGCGGCGTCGGATACACCCGCGACTTCCGCGTCGAGCGCTATATGCGCGAAGCGAAGATCACCCAGATCTTCGAGGGCACCAACCAGATTCAGCGATTGGTCATCGCACGCGGTTTGGTCACCAAATAGGCGCGAACAGACGCAAAAGTGCCGAAAACTTCGGCGTGTCGGGTGCTTTTGCGTCTGCTCGGCGGGTGATCAGGTCGGCTCCGGCGGCGAGGTGACGGTGACGCGGGTGCCGTCGCCTTCATGCGATTCGATGTCCATCGCACCGCCCATCGCATCGAACCTCGCCAGCAGCGAGCCCAGCCCGATATGACCGTCGGCAACCGACTGGCCGACGACCGCGGGATCGAAACCCCGCCCGTCGTCGGCGATGGTCAGCTTGATCCTGTCGCCCTTGCGCTCGAGGTCGACCTGCACACTTTTCGCGTCCGCATGCTTACCGATATTGGTGAGCAGTTCGCGCGCGGCCCGATGCAAAAGCTGCTGCGAATCCGGTTTACCGACCTCCTCGAGATCGGCGTCGACGGTGATCTGCGTACGAGTCTCGAACTGCTTCACCATCTCTCGCAGCGCGGGGGTGAGCCCGAGCTGCGCGAGCACCTGCGGATGCAGTTCGGTGACCGTGGAGCGCAGGCCGGTGGCCGTCTCCTGCAGCGCCTCGTAGACCATGTCGAGCGCGGGATCGGGATTGCGCTCACGGGCCTCGTCCAGCTCCAGCCGCGCGGCGAGCAACGTCTGCAGCGGACCGTCGTGAAGATGCTCGGCGACTTCGCGGTTGCGGCGTTCGTCGGCCTGCATCGCTTCCGAAACCAGCTGGCGGCGCACCTCCTGTAAAGCCTTGACCCGCATCGACCTTCGGGCGAGCACGAAGCACAGCGCCGTCGTCGCGACAGCCAGCCACAGCAGGAAGCCGAAATGGGTGTAGACGATGTTCGGCAGCCCGATCCGGTCGTCGTGTTTGGAGTAGAAGATCCAGGCCGTGAGATAGCCCGCCGCACTGACGACGCCGAAGATCGCCGTCAGCGCGGGCCGGTCCCCGAACGCCACCGAGATCGGCAGCAGGAAGAACACCGGCAACAGCGCCGACGTCGCGCCTCCCGACACCAGACACAGCGCGACGATCACCAGCAGGTCGACGATCGTCGACACCCAGTCCGCCCACCGGGGTACGGGCCCGCGCAGCACGGCGATCAGCCACAGCACCGCGGCGATCGCGTACGCGCCGAGGATCAGCGCGTACAGCTCGGGCAGCCAGTGGTCGACCTCCCAGATCCACACCAGGACTGCGATCAGGCCGATCAACGGCAGCCGGAGGACCGCCGAGACGCGAACGGGTTCGGTCGCGAGGTGGTCGACGATCCGGCGCAGCGAGGGGTCCATGGTCTCTATGCTCCTCACGTCCGCGGGTTCTCTATGCTCCTCGCGTCCGCGGCTAGTCCAGCAGCTTGCGCCGCATTGCCTCTGCCACCGCGGCGGCGCGGTCGTTGACACCCAGCTTCTCGTACAGCCGCTGCACGTGGGTCTTTACCGTCGACGGCGCGAGGAACAACTCCTTGGCTATCGCGGGGATGCTGCTGCCCGACGCGATCAGCTTGAGCACCTCTCGCTCGCGGGGGCTCAGCGCAGGCACATCGGGCTCGTTGCGGCGGCGGATCTCCGAGGCCAGCCCCGCAGCGAGTTCGGGCGCCAGCACGTCCTTGCCCTTCGCGCACCTCACCACCGCGCTTACCAGCTCACCGCGGGTCGACTCCTTCGACAGAAAGCCCGCCGCCCCCTCCTGCAGCGCCTTGTAGACGATCGCCGACTCGTCGTGGGCGGACACCAACAGCACCCGGGTCGGCAGTTCATCGCGGCTGACCGCGGCCGCCACCTCCGCGCCGTCCATGCCGGGCATCCGGTAGTCGAGCAGCGCTACCTGCGGCTGGTGCTCCCGGATCAGCGCAAGCGCCTCGAGACCGTCCTCGGCCTCGGCGACCACGTCGATCTCGCCGCTGGACACCAGCGCACGCACCACACCCTCGCGGAACATCGGATGGTCGTCACCGACCACCACCCGCACCTTTTCGCTGGTCACGGCTTCAGCTTGGCACAGCAACCCGGCCCGTTCCCCCGATTGGGGGACAACGAGTTCCACCGTGTCTGGAGCCGGTCGGCGGACATACAGCGATGTCACGCTCCGGCATTCTTAAGCCATCGCCGAAGAACACCGGCGGAAAACCTGAAAAGTCAACGAAGACAAAGGAATTGAAATGACCAGCATCATCGCCCGCATCGCCCTCCCGATCGTCTCGGCCGGCATCCTCGGCGGAGCCGCCCTCGGCCTGGCCGGCATGGCAAGCGCACAGACCACCACAGTCGAGAACAGCACCGGCAGCGCGATCGTGGCCTCGCCCGACACCTATGCGAAGCCCGCGCCGACCTCCAAGCCCGGCTGGCACCACCACAAGGGAATGGGCCACTCGTACCTGTTCACCAAATAAGCCCACAACTGAATAACAACTGAATAGTTTTTCCTCCACAGAGGCCCTCCCCCGGCGGCGTAACCAGGGGAGGGCCTCACCGATTGGGTCTCACCAGAGCGGGATCGCCAGCCCGTGCTCGGACTCCGGGCGCGGGCCGAAATAGCGCCGCTCCGACTCGCCGATCGCGACGTCGTTGATGCTGGCTTCCCTGCGCGCCATCAGCCCGTCGGGGGTGAACTCCCAGAGTTCGTTGCCGTAGCTGCGGTACCACTGCCCGGCCGCGTTGTGGCATTCGTACTGGAAGCGCACAGCGATGCGGTTGTCGTGGAAGTCCCACAGGCTCTTGCGCAGCGCGTAGTCGAGTTCGCGCTGCCATTTCTGAGTCAGAAAGGCGACGATCTGCTCGCGCCCGACGACGTGCTGGTCGCGATTGCGCCACTGCGAGTCCGGGGTGTAGGCGAGGCTGACCCGCTCGGGGTCACGGGTGTTCCAGGCGTCCTCGGCGGCCTGGACTTTCTGCCGCGCGGTCTCGATGGTGAACGGGGGAAACGGGGGACGGCTCTCGGTCATCACCCCATTTTCCGCCAACGTTTAGTGTGGCTACATGGACTTCGCGATGTCGGCCAAGGCACAGGACTGTCACAAGCGGCTATCGGCCTTCATGACCGAATTCGTCTTCCCCGCAGAGGCCTCCTACGAGGAGCATCGGCGGGCGGCTGGCGCGGGCGACCACACGGTTCCGCCGGTGATCGAGGACCTCAAGAAGCTGGCAAGGGAACGAGGGCTGTGGAACCTGTTCCTGCCCGACGAGTCCGGGCTGACCAACCTCGAGTACGCACAACTGGCCGAGCTGACCGGTTGGAGCATGGAGATCGCGCCCGAGGTGACCAACTGCGCAGCACCCGACACCGGCAACATGGAGACGCTGCACCTGTTCGCGACCGAGCAGCAGCGCAAGCAGTGGCTCGAACCGCTGCTGGCAGGTGAGATCCGCAGCGCATTCGCGATGACCGAGCCCGCTGTCGCCTCCAGCGACGCCCGCAACATCGAGACGACGATCCTGCGCGACGGCGACGACTACATCATCAACGGCCGAAAGTGGTGGATCTCCGGCGCGGCCGACCCACGCTGCAAGATCCTCATCGTGATGGGTCGCACCAACCCCGAAGCGGCCAGCCACCAGCAACAGTCGATGATCCTGGTGCCGGTCGACACGCCCGGAGTGACTATCGAGCGGTCCCTTCCGGTGTTCGGCTGGCAGGACCAGCACGGGCACTGCGAGGTCACCTTCGACAACGCGCGGGTCCCGTCGTCCAACCTGCTCGCCGAGGAGGGCAGCGGTTTCGCGATCGCGCAGGCGCGCCTCGGACCCGGCCGCATTCATCACTGCATGCGCGCCATCGGCGCTTCCGAACGCGCGCTGGCGCTGATGGTGGACCGGGTTCAAAAGCGCGTCGCATTCGGTAAGCCGTTGAGCGAGCAGGGCGTGGTACGCGAGTCGATTGCCAAGTCCCGCAACGAAATCGACCAGACACGCCTGTTGTGTCACAAGGCTGCCTGGACCATCGACCAACACGGCAACAAGAGCAAGGACGCCCGGGTGCTCGTCGCGCAGATCAAGGCGGTCGCCCCGAAGGTCGCATGCGACGTCATCGACCGCGCCATTCAAGTGCACGGCGCGATGGGCATCTGTGACGACGTGCCGTTGTCCCGGCTGTACGGGTGGCATCGGGCGATGCGGCTGTTCGACGGGCCCGACGAGGTGCACATGCGCACCATCGCCCGCGCCGAACTCGGTAAAGAGAAGTCCGCATTTGCTTCGGCGGCGTGCCGCCAATCCGACTTGGCGGTGACGAGCTAGTGCCGCAGCTTTCGGGGACCTGGAACTTTCGCGACGTCGCCGAGCAGGCAGCCATCCAGCCGGGCAGGCTGTTCCGGTCCGGCGAGCTGAGCAACCTCGATGACGCGGGCCGCGAAACGCTGAGCGTGGTCGGCGTCACCGATGTGGCCGATCTGCGCTCAGCACCGGAGTTGGAGCGACACGGCAAGGGTCTGGTGCCCGACAGTGTGACGATCCACCACCTGCCGTTCGTCGAAACCCTTGCGTCAGACGCTGATGCGCCGCACGAGTACGCATTCCAGAAGATGCTGACCGAGAAGCCCGACGACGAATCCGTCAGCGATGCAGCGGCCCGCTACATGACCGAGGAGTACGAGCGGATCGCAAGGTCGGTCCTCGCGCAGCGCGCCGTGCACAAGGTGATCACGTTGCTCGGCGACGGCGACCGCGTGCTGGCGCACTGTTTCGCGGGCAAGGACCGCACCGGCTTCACCGTCGCGGTGGTGCTCGAGGCCGCGGGCGTCGACCGCGACGCCATCATGTCGGACTACCTGGCCAGTAACGCAGCCGTGCCGGACCTGCGCGCGCACATCGTCGAGACCATCCGCAACCGGATGTCGGAGACGCCGGAAGTCGCCGAGGTGGCCGAGGCACGCCTCACCGATTCAGTGCTCGGTGTGCGGGAGGGGTATCTCGATGCGGCTCGGGGCGCGCTCGTCGAGGACTTCGGTTCGTTCGGCGGCTACCTCGACGCCGCTGGGGTCTCTGCCGACGACCTCGCGAAGCTCCGCACAACGCTGCGAGGCTAGCCGCTGCCCTTCTCGGCCTCGTACTTCTTGGTCATGTGCTCGATGGCGCTCATCGCCGTCTGCGCAAGGTTCTCGCGCACGTCACTGGCGCGCGCAGCGGCGTCCAGCGTCGGCCTCGCCTGCCCCTGGAAGTGCGGAATGACCTCTGCGGCAAAGAGTTCCGCGGAACGCTTGGTCGCCGCCGGGTTGGCCCATTCGTGGCCCATCTGCAGCATGCACCCGAACCCGCCTGACTGATCCCATAGCCGCTGCACCTGGGCCCTGGCCGTGTCTGGCGTGCCGATCACGCCTGCGCCCGCGTCGTTGATGATGCTGATCATCTCGTCGACCTGGTCGCCGGGCATGGTCATCTGCGGGAAAGCGGCGACCTTCTGGAAGTACCGGAACCACGGCGCGATGCCGAAGCGGACGTCCTCGCGGGCCTGCTCCTCGGTTTCCGCGATGTGCATCGGACACACCAACGACCAGTTCCTGCGGTCGACCGTGGTGCCGAAAGCGGCGGCGCGTTCCTCGGCGATGCCCCAGTGGAAGGCGAGCGCGTCGAAGCCCTCGACGATCAACGTGGCGCCGATCGACAGCAGCCCGATGCCATGTTTGCCGGCCAGGCGGGCGCCGGTGGGTGACGCCACCGCGGCGACCGACAGCGGAATGCCGCCGTCGGAGTAGGGGGCGAGCTGCAGCTGGGCGTCGTGCAGCTCGTGCGTCGCGGTCTTGGCGGTGACGGTATCGCCTGCCAGCAGGCGCACGAGGATGTCGAGGTTCGTTTCCAGCAGCTCGCGGGTGTCGGTCGGGGTCAGGCCGATCATCGAGGAGTCGGTCGGCAGCGAGCCCGGCCCGACGCCGCCGATGATCCTGCCGTGGGTGAGGTGGTCGAGCAGCATCAGCCGGTCGGCCGCCCACAGCGGGTTGTGGTACGGCAGCGAGATCACGCCCGTACCGAACCGGATCCGCTTGGCACGTTCGGCCGCGGCGGCGATGAACACCTCCGGCGAGCTGATGATCTCGCTGCCCGCGGAGTGGTGCTCGCCGATCCACACCTCGTCGAAGCCGACCCTGTCGAGGTGTTCGACGAACTCGAGGTCACGCTGCAGCGCGAGGGTGGGGTTGGTGCCTGCGCGGTGGAACGGCGCGATGAAGTATCCGAAGCGGAGCTTGCTCATGGGTTAGAACCTAGCCACGTCCACTCCGTTCACGGAGGCGGTTTCATTACTGGGTTACGTAGACCCCGAACGCCCACGCGACGGTGGCCAGCAGTGCGCCAGCCAGTTCGACGCCTACCGACAGCGCCACCCCTTTGAGCGCGTGCTTCGTCGACGTCCACGCGACCCGCTGGTCGCGGCGGCTCGCCAGTTCGGCCAGGTAGACACCGAGCACGAAGCCGATCACCAGCCCGACGACCGGGATCACGAAGAAGCCGATGATGCCGAGCACCGCCCCGGCCAGGAGCGTCGTCGTTTTCACGTCGGCGGCTCGCATCCGCTTCATCGGCCACATGTACTTGATCAGCGTGGTCGCGCCGATCAGTACCGTGACGGCGCCGAGCGTCACCCACGCCGCGACATTGTGCTCGACCACTGCCCACACCAGGATCGCCGCGTACACCAGCAGGATGCCGGGCAGTAGCGGCACGATGATGCCGACGATGCCGAGGGCGATCGCCAGCGCGACGAGGACGATTCCGCCGGTGCTCACGGCTCGAATCTACGGTTCGTCAGGGCTTCCTGCCGCGCACCCACTGGATGTTGCCGCGCGTCCTCGTGCGCACGCCGACGAGGCCGAGCTCCTCGAACGTGTCGCCGAGTTCGTCCTCGGCGAAGAAGTTCACCCCGCCGTTGGGCAGCCACTTGAGGAGGTCCCCGCCGCGGCCGACGGTGGGCACCATGATGGCGACCCGGCCGCCGGGACGCAGCACCCGGACGATTTCCGACAGCGTCGTCTCCGGATTGGGGATCAGTTGCAGGACGGCCAGCGACGTCGCCGCGTCGAAGGTGTCGTCGCGGAACGGCAGCTGCTGTGCATCCGCGCGCAGGAAGCCGACGTTGGGGCCGGCCTCCGCACTGACCGCACGGGCCAGCATCGGTTCGGAGATGTCGACGCCCAGCGCCAGGCCGCCGGCGCCCGCGGCCCTGGCCAGCGATGCGGTCACATTGCCCGGGCCGCTGCCGACGTCGAGGGTGACGCCACCGGCCGGGATGTTCAGCCACTCGATCGGCAGCTGCCAGGCGCTGACCATCTTGCGGGCCAACGTTTGCGCATTGTCGTAGAGCATCGAGCCCAGTCCGGAAGCCCACGCCGCCTGGATGGCCCCGGTGTTCTTCGGGGTGGAGTCGGCTTCTGACGCGTCGTGGAGCAGATCGAGGTAGCCCTTGTCGACGTCGGGGTCGGCAGGCGGATGTGCGAGCAGGTCGATCGCCCTGCTCAGCGCGGGCGGCAGCTCGGTAGTCGTTTGATCGGTCATCCCTCCACGGTACGCCTGGAGTTCATGCGCCCAACTGGTCGGCGAGGTCGAGAAAATCCGTTGCCGTGAAATCGAATTCGCCGTCGTCCATCCTGGGAGGCCGCCGATTGGGGCCGTGCTCCTGTGGGCGCGAGACGAACGCCGTTCTCAAGCCCAGGTCCCGCGCCGCACGCAGATCGGAGGGGTGAGCGGCGACGAGCATCAGTTCCTCGGGCTGCACTCCGAGGAGATCGGCACAGCCGAGGTAGGTTTCCTGATCCGGTTTGTAATGCTGGAACAGCTCGGCCGATATCACGCAATCCCATGGCAGCCCTGCACGTTTGGCCATATTCGTCAGCAGCGACACATTTCCGTTCGACAGCGTGGTGATGACGAACCGCGCCTTGAGCCTGGCCAGGCCTGCCACGCTGTCGGGCCACGGATCGAGCCGGTGCCATGCGCGGTTGAGGTGGTCGACGTCGTCCTCACCGATCGACGTGATGCCCGCCTCCGCGAGCAGTTGGTCGAGGGTCATCCGGTGCAGGTCGTCGATGCGCGTCCACGGCAGGTCGCCGTTGCGCACCCTATTCTTCGCGGGCCCATAGCCCGCGCGCCAATCGTCGGCCATCGCGGGCCAGTCGGCATTGACTCCGTGCGCGCGACCGAACTCCTCTAGTTCACCGATGATGCTGGAGCGCCAGTCGACAACGGTGCCGAACACGTCAAAAGCCAACGCTCGCAGTGTCATTATGGCTCCAGCACAACCTTGCCGAGCACCCCGCCGTCGGCCAGGGCCTGCAGCGCGGCGCTGCCCTCCGACAGTGGGTATCTCATCGGCGGCGGTGGCCGCAGTCCGGCCTTGACCAGTTCGCCGACCCCGGACTCGAACACCGCCTGCGAACCGGGCTTGCGGTTGACGTACTCGCCGTATCCGACACCGATGACGCTGACATTGCGCAGCAGCAGTCGGTTGACCTTGACCGTCGGAATGCCGCCTGCCGCAAAGCCGATCACCAGTAGCCGGCCCTCGGTGTCGAGCGCGCGTACGGCGTCATCGAACGTCTCGCCGCCGATCGGGTCGACCACGAGATCGACGCCACGGCCGTCGGTGTGGTCCTTCACAGCCTGCAGCCATCCATCTGTCAACGGCAGCACGACATCGGCGCCTAGCGATCGCACGAAGTCATGCGCCTGCGGGCGGTGCACCATGGCGATCACCGTGGCGCCCAATGCCTTTGCGATCTGTATCGCCGCGGTCCCGACACCGCCCGCCGAACCGAGAACCATGACCGTCTCGCCTGCACGAAGGGCGCCGCGCTTGGTCAGCGCGAAGTACATCGTCTGGTAGTTGCCGAGCAGCGCGACGGCCTCGGCGTCGTCGAGGTCATCCGGCGTCGCCGTCAGATTCGTCGGTGGCACCGCCACCTGCTCGGCCCAGCCGCCCAGCATCGACAGCGCGGTAACCCGTTGGCCCGGTTTGAATTCGGATTCGTACGGGGCCGACCGTACGACGCCCGCGACCTCCATGCCGGGGACGAACGGCGGTTCCAGCCGGAGCTGGTACTCACCGCGCAGCAACAGCAGGTCGGGAAAGCTGACCCCGGCCGCACCGACGTCGACGACGATAGCGTCGTCACCGCCGACATCGTCGACCGAGGTGTACTCCAGTCCGGTCGGTCCGGAAAGCTCCCGTGCGACAAGCGCTTTCATGCGGGGCGATCAGCCCAGGCTGAAGGTGGCTCGCTGAGCGGCGGACAGGTCGGTGATCTCGCCCCACTTGGCGGCGACGTCGTCTACCGAAGGCACGCTAGTGAATGTGGTGCCTTCGTTCTGAAAGAGCGCTGCCCTTTGCACTTTGCCGCCGCCGACGATGAACACCGATGCGGTATCGGGGTTTTCCTCACTCATCAGGTGGGCCACCACCGGCGCCACGTACTCCGGTGTCAGCTTCTCGAACACCTCGGGCGGCAGGATGTCCTGCGTCATCCGGGTGGCCGCGATCGGCGCCACTGCGTTGGTCTTGATGTTGTACTTCGCGCCCTCTTGCGCCAACGTGTTGATCATGCCGACAAGGCCGAGCTTCGCGGCACCGTAGTTGGCCTGGCCGAAATTGCCGAACAGCCCACTGGTGGAGGTCGCGACGACGACCCTCCCAAAGCTGTTCTCCCGGAAGTGCGGCCAGGCGGCCCGGATCACGTTGTAGCCGCCGTACAGGTGCACCTTGAGCACGGCATCCCAGGCGGCGAACTCCATCTTGTGGAACGTGCCGTCGCGCAGGATGCCCGCGTTGCTCACCACGCCGTCGACCTTGCCGAACTCGTCGATCGCGGTCTTGATGATGTTGGCGGCGGCCTCGGGCTCGGCAACGGAGTCGTAGTTGGCGACGGCGCGGCCGCCGGCGTCTTTGATCTCCTTGACCACCTCGTCGGCCATGTTGTGGCCTGCGCCGGTGCCGTCACGCGAACCACCGAGGTCGTTGACGACGACGCTGGCGCCCTCTTTTGCGAGCGTCAAGGCGTACTCACGCCCCAGTCCGCCGCCTGCTCCGGTGACGACGATGACGCGATCCTGCACTCCTGGCATGACGTTCCTTCCTAGAACAGCCGTTTGGCGAGCTTCAGTGCCTTTTCTGTATATGGGGGATAGATGAATGCCCCGACGTCGGGTCGGGTCGACTTGGTCATCACGGACTTCTTGTGACTGAACTGTTCGAACCCGAACTTGCCGTGGTAGGCGCCCATACCCGACGGTCCGACGCCGCCGAACGGCAGCTTGTTCGTCGCGAAGTGGAAGAGCAGGTGATTGATCACCATGCCGCCTGCGGCAACCTCTTTGATGACGCGCTCGCGGATGCTCTTCGTCTTGGTGAACAGGTAGGCCGCCAACGGCTTGGGCCGTGAGTTCACGAAACCGATTGCCTCGTCGAGGGATTCAACGGTCACGATCGGCAGGATCGGTCCGAAGATTTCATCGGTCATCAGCGGTTCGGCCGGATCGGGATCGACGACGACGGTGGGCTGGATGCTGATCTTCGACGCGTCGGAGCCGCCGCCGATCGCGATGCTGCCCTTGGTCGCGGCCAGCGCAGCGGTCAGCCGGTCGAAGTGGCTCTCGTTGACAATCCGTTTACCGCTTGGGTTTTCGGCTTCGAACGTCGTCACCGCGTCCTTGATCTTGTCGACCAGCTGGTCGCGGATCTTGGCGTCGGCCAACACGTAGTCCGGTGCGATGCAGATCTGACCGGAGTTGATCAACTTCGTCCACGCGATCCTCTTGGCGGCGACATCGATATCGGCGTCGGCGGCCACGATGACGGGACTCTTGCCACCCAGTTCCAACGTGACCGGGGTCAGGTGTGAGGCGGCACCCTCGTAGACCTTGCGGCCGATCTCGGTGCCGCCCGTGAAGCAGATGTGGTCGAAGCCCTGCGCGATCAGCTCCTGGCTCACCGCGCCATCGCCCTCGATAACGGCGACCGCGTCCTTGTCGAGGTAGCGCGGCACCAGTTCGGCCATCAAGGCCGACGATGCCGGGCAGACCTCTGACGGCTTCAGGACGACAGTGTTGCCCGCCGCGATCGCGCCGACCGCGGGTCCCAGCGTCAAGACGAACGGGAAGTTCCACGCCCCGATGACCAACACGGTGCCGTACGGCTCGTACTCCACCCAGCCGCGGCCGGGCAGCTGCGACATCTCGAGCAGGCGGTAGCGGCGCCGCATCCACTTCTTGACGTTCTTCGCCGCATCCTTGGCTTCGCCGACGGTGCTGGCGATGTCGGCCAGCCACGACTCGAACGGGCCGCGGCCGAGGTCCTCCTCGAGCGCAGCGGCCACGGCGCCCTCATTCTCGGTCATCATTCGCTCGATCGCATGCAGCTGCTGCTTGCGCCACTCGACGCTGCGGGTGCGACCGCTGGCGAAGGTGGCACGCAACCGGGCGACGGTCTCTGGAATGTCAGGCGCGACGGGGGCGGGTACTGCTGGCGCAGCCTGGGGAATCGAATCGGCGGTCATGGCGGATGTCCTTCCTGACCCGAGGAGGAATACCCGATCCTAACCAACCGGTTGGGCCGCCAAGAGCCGCCCGACCTAGAGCTTCTCTGCTGTGACGAATGTGGCGAACGCGTCGTCGTCGACAATGTCGAATTCGACGTGTCGGTCGAGGCGGCGCATCTCGTCCTGCGACGTGATGGCCTCGGCGCGCCAGCCGTGTGCGCTCAGCCATTCGGCGACGTCGGCGCGGTCGGGGTCGTTGTACATCAGCTCCTGGATGTCGAACTCGCGCTCGATGCCGAGCTCGTCGGCGATCTTGCCGAATCGCTCCTGCATCTCCGCGCGCCGCTCATCGGAATGCACGCCGACGGCTTCCACCGCGATGCGGCTGCCTGGGGCGCTGAGTTCGTCGATGAGCTCGAAGAGCTTGTCCTGGGCGTCGCCGGGCAGATACATGAGCAGACCCTCGGCCAGCCATGCGGTTGGTGCGCCCGCGTCGAAGCCGTTGTCGCGCAACGCCTGCGGCCAGTCGTGACGCAGATCGATCGGCACCTCGTGCAGGGTGGCCACCGGCTTGACGTCGTTTTCAGCCAGCGTGGCGGCCTTGTACTCGAGCACCTTGGGCTGGTCGATCTCGAAGACGATGGTGTCGGCAGGCCAGTCCAGCCGGTAGGCGCGCGCATCGAGGCCGGAGGCCAGGATCACGATCTGCCGGATGCCCGCGCCGGCCGCGGCGGCGAAGTGCGCGTCGAAGAAGTGCGTGCGCACGGCCTGGTAGTTGCGCATGTGCCGGAAGATGGCGGCGATCTCGGGGTCGATGGCGGCGGCCTTCGCGACGACGTCCTCGTCGAGCAGGGTCGTCCACATCCCGATGCCCGCGCCTGCCACCAGCATCTGCGCGAAGGGGTCGCGAATAAGCGGCTCGTCCTGTTCGGTCTCCGCGGCGCGCGCGGCGGCGACCATCACGGCGGTGGTGCCGACGCTGCTGGCGATGTCCCAGGTGTCGTCGTGTGTACGCAGCGAGCTCATGGCGTGTCCTTACGTCAACTCGGCGCGCAACAGCACGCTCGAGGCGATCTCTTCGGCTTCGTAGTCGGGTGCCTGCCTGCCCAGCCGTGTCATCTCGACCTCGCTCGGCACCGCATCGACATGCCAGCCGTGCTCCGTCAGCCAACCTGCCGCGTCCGCTCGGTTGGCGTCGGCGTAGGTCAATGTGTCGACGTCGATGTCGATGCCGGAGCGCTCCCGCATCCGAGCGGTGCGCTCGCGGCGGGCGGTTCTTTCCTGCTCGGCCTGATCCGTCAGGTCCATGCTGAACGCCTCGACGGCGATCTGGCTGCCCGCCGCGCTGTGGGTGGTGACGAGCTCGAAGAGCCGGTCCTGTGCATCCGGCGGCAGATAGGGCAGCAGTCCCTCGGCCAACCACGCCGTCGGCCGTGCCGGGTCGAAGCCCGCACCGGTCAGCGCCGCGGGCCAGTCATCGCGGAGATCGACCGCGACCGGGATGCGACGGGCCTTTGGGTCGGCCCCGTGCGCGTTCAGCGTGGAGGTCTTGTACTCCAGCACCTTGGGCTGGTCGATCTCGAAAACGGTGGTGCCCGCGGGCCAATCCAGTCGGTAGGCGCGCGAATCCAGGCCTGCGGCGAGGATCACCACCTGGCGGATGCCCGTTCGCATCGCGGCGTGGAAGAACTCGTCGAAGTAGTGGGTGCGCACGGCCTGGTAGTCGCGGGACATGTCGTGGAGTTGGCGGAACTCCTCATCGTCGGCGAGCCATGCGGGGTCGCTGCTGGCCATCTGGGCCCACTCCGGCCCGGCTGACGACACCAGAAGGTAGGCGAACTCATCGCGGATCAGCGCATCGTCGCGGGCTGTCTCGACGGCACGGGCGGCGGCGACACCGAGTGCGGTGGCGCCGACGCTTTCGGTGATTTCCCAGCTGTCACCGTCGGTGCGGGCTGTGGGGTTTTCATGTAGATCAGTCATGTCGTACGCCATGCTACTAAGAAACTTAGCCGATCTACATGCATTTGTGGTAGACGTCACCCCAGGTCACGCAGGCAATTGCCAGCCAGGGCTACTCGGCCAGCTTCCAGAGCTTGTTGGCCAGCAGCAGTTCGAGCTTGTCGACGATGGCCTCGAGCTGGGTGTGCGAGCCGACATAGCCCGCATAGAAGCCCATCCCCCACATCACCGCGACGAGCATCTCGACGAGTTGCGGAACGTCGGTGTCGGTGGTCAACTCGCCCTTCTCGATCGCGTCATTGACCGCCCACGACACGAACGCCCTTGAGTTCCTCATCGAGTCGTGCTCATCGCTGCGGAGCTCGGGGTGCCGCTGACCCTCCAGCACCGAGGTCACCAGAAACGCTGCCGCCGAACGATCCTCGCTTTCGGCCTGCATGGCCGCGGAGAAGAACGCCGACAGCCGGCCGAGCAGGCTGGTCTGGCCGTTGGCCTTCGCCATGCCCGTGCTAACCACCAATGCATTGGTCTGCTCGACTACTTCGCGGTACAGCAACCGTTTGCTCGCGAAATAGTGATTGATCGCCGGGCGCGTCAAATCGGCGCGGATTGCGATCGCCTGAAAAGTGGCTGCGTCGTACCCGAGTTCGCTGAACACTTCTCGAGCGGCACGCAAAATGCGCTCACGTGTTTCGGCAGCCTTCGCTGCTGGTGGACGGCCTGGCCCCCTGCTCGCGGTATGCGGCATGGTCAATATCTTGCCATACGCCATCGAGAGGCTTTGTAGAACACCCGTTTTGAATGGCAGTTCAGCAAACAGTGTCGAAATGGGCCGCGTTCGCCGGAGGTTGCTGCGGATCCCAAAAGCAGATGTTCGACCCGACGCCGTATTCCGCGCCAAGGGCTAGGGTTCCCACACATGGCAGGCGTGGTTTCGCGTGAGGCTTACTTCGAGACTGGCCTCGATGTACTGTCCGACCTCGGCTACGGCGGATTGAAACTCGCCGAGGTGTGCAACCGCCTCGGCGTCACGACGGGCTCGTTCTATCACTACTTCTCCGGTTGGCCTGCCTACACCCGCGAGTTGCTCGAGAACTGGATGGAGGAGCGAACGGTTCTCGTCATCGAGTTCCTGAAAAGCGAAACCGATCCGCGCAGGCGCATCGACAGCCTGATTCAGGTCGGTCTGGAGCTTCCGCACGGCGCTGAGGGCGCGATCCGGGCCTGGAGCTCGCTTGACCCCGACGTATACGACATCCAGGTGAAGGTCGACCAGCAGCGCTACGACATCATGTACTCCTCAGCGCGCGAGATCCTTCAGAACCACCATCAGGCGGCGATGTTCGCGCGGTGGGCCGTCTACCTCCTGGTCGGACACGAACAGGCCACCCTCCCGAAAGACACCGCCGCGCTGGCGTGGATCTCCAAACAGCTCACCGACGCACTCGACAGCGGGCGTTTCGCCTCCGTGCCCACGGATGATTAGCGCGCCGGCCGGCCTTGTCCGGCGGGCGGCGGATCGCATTCACGAACGCGATCCCGAGTTCGATGCGCTGCGTCGCGCGGTGCGCGCGGCGGTGGTCGTCCCGCTTGCCGCCGCGCTCAGCTTCGCCGTCGCGGGCAACTCGCAGACGCCGTTGTTCACGATCTTCGGGTCGTTCGCCTTGATGGTGCTTGCGGACTTCCCCGGCAACAGGCCGACCAGGGCGTTGGCGTACACGGGGCTCGGCATCAACGGCGCGGTCCTGATCACGCTCGGCACACTGGTTTCGCCGCACCCGTGGCTCGCGGTCGGTTTGATGTTCGTGCTCGGCGTTGCGGTGATGTTCTCCGGTGTGCTCAGCGAGACGATCGCGGCGGGCCAGCGGCCCACGCTGCTGACATTCGTGCTGCCTGCCTGCACGCCGCCGGGGCCTATCGACGAGCGGCTGCTTGGCTGGGCCATCGCACTTGCGGTGTGCGTTCCGGCGGCGCTGTTCGTCCTACCGCCCCGCCACCACGGCGAGTTGCGCAGGCACGCCGCAGCAGCCGTCGCGGCGCTCGCCGACCGACTGGAAGGCGCGGCCAGCCGCGACGATGTGGTCACCACGATGCTGGCGCTGCGGGAGAGCTTCCTCGGCGCCGACTTCCGGCCGGTCGGGCTGTCCGCGGGCAGTCGGGCGCTGGTGCGCGTGGTCGAGGACCTCGAATGGCTCGCCGAACGGATCAGCGACGAGGCCGGCCCCGGCCTGCGCGATATGCAGGCTCCTGGTGTGCGCGTGCTGAGATGCTCGGCCGCGGTACTACGAGAGACCAGGGCCGGCGACCGCACCACCGACCGCGCGAACCTAGAGGCGGCGCTGATCCACCTGCGTTCGGTCGCACGAGGACGCTACCGACAGGACGTCGAAGCGATCCTCGGCGCACCCGACGACGATGCGGCGGTCGCCATCGGGCACCGGCTGCTGAACCGACGCACCATCGCGGCGACCATCGGCGCGACCGGAAGGGTGATCGCGGCGGCCGCCGCAGCCGATGCCCGTCCGGTATGGGCCAGGACACTGGGTCTTGGCATGCCCGAGACGACCGCGACGGACAGGCTGATGCCGGTCAGCGCCGCGGTGTCGACCACGACGACGAGCTTCCTCGGCGGCCGATCGGTTGCGGTGCGCAATGCGCTTCGTACCGGTATCGGGCTGGCGCTGGCGGTCGCGATCACCCACGTGTTCCCGGTCGAGCACGGATTCTGGGTGGTGCTCGGCGCCTTGTCGGTGCTGCGCAGCAGTGCGCTCACCACGGGCACGAAGATGCTGCGCGCCGTGCTGGGCACCGGCATCGGGTTCGTCCTCGGCGCGGCGTTGATCAGCGTGGTCGGCGTCGACCCGGCGGTGCTGTGGATCCTGATGCCGTTGGTGATTTTCGGCTCGGCGTTCGTCCCCGAAATCGCGTCGTTCACCGCCGGACAGGCCGCGTTCACGATGATGGTGCTGATCTTCTTCAACCTGATCGTGCCGACCGGGTGGAGCGTCGGCCTGATCCGGGTCGAGGACGTGATCGTCGGCGCCCTCGTGGGTGTGGTGGTGTCGCTGCTGTTGTGGCCGCGGGGCGCGACCGCGTCGGCCGAGGCGGCGGTCGAGTCCGCCCGAAACGTGTTCGCGAGGTATCTCGAGGCGGCGGTACTGCGGATCACCCGCGGCGCCTACGAACACATGACCGACAAGCTGGCCACGCTGACTCACGATTCGATCGCGGCGTCGCGGGTAGCCGATGATGCTGTGCGGCAATATCTTTCCGAGGGCGGTGGGGAGACGGACTTCCGCGGGCCGATCGTGCGGGCGTTCAACCGGGCTATCCGGGTGCGGGCATCCGCTGACCTCATCACCGACATCCCCACCCCGCCGCCACTCGGCACGTATCCGAGAGTGCGCGAGGTGCTGGAGCATCATGCCGGCGCGATCCGTGACCGGTTGTCTGGCGAGATCGGCACCGGCGGCGACTGGGCGCCGATCGGCGAGGAGTTCGTGCTGGCGCTTCGGGTCGAGTCGAGCGGAGACGACTTGGCGGTCGCGGCCGCCATGCCATTGGTGACGGTGGCGGCCGCGATCGGCGAGTTGGAACTGGTGTACCCGCATCCGGTGGAAGTGGAGCGGGCGCACCGCTAGTTCCGAGGCGACTAGTGCGTCAGATGCGGTGCGGCATCAAGGCATTCGGCGGGATGGCGCCGAACCTCCCTGCGTTGTAGTCCTCGAGCGCCTTGACCAGTTCGGCCTTGGAGTTCATCACGAACGGGCCGTAGGCGACGACGGGTTCGCGGATCGGCTTGCCGCCCAGGATCAAGACTTCCAAAGCGGGTCTACGCGACTCTTGACCCCGCTCCGCAGCGACCGTGATGCGGTCACCAGGCCCGAACACTGCGAGCTGGCCCTCCTGTATCGGGTGCCCGACCGGGCCGACGGTGCCGCGGCCCGACAGCACGTACACGAGTGCGTTGAAGTCGCGGTTCCACGGCAGGCTGAGCTGCGCACCGGGCTCGATAGTGCTGTGCGCCAGCGTGATCGGAGTGTGTGTCAATCCAGGTCCGTGCCGGGTTCCTTCTGAGCTGTCGACATCGCCTGCGATGACGCGAACAAGGGCTCCGCCGTCCTCGGACGACAGCAGCTTGACCTCGTTGCCCTCGATGGACTGGTACCGCGGCGTCGCGAACTTGTCCTTGCTCGGCAGGTTCACCCACAACTGGATGCCGTGGAATGTGCCGCCACTCTCGACGAGTTCGGCGGGCGGAGTCTCGATGTGAAGGATGCCGGAGCCTGCGGTCATCCATTGAGTGGCGCCGTCGGTGATCAGTCCACCTCCGCCGTGGCTGTCCTGGTGGGCGAAGCGGCCGTCGATCATGTAGGTGACGGTTTCGAACCCGCGGTGTGGATGCCAGTCCGTGCCCTTCGGTTCGCCGGGCTGGTATTCGACCTCACCCATCTGGTCCATGTGCACGAACGGGTCGAGGTCGGCGGTGCTCACACCGGCGAAGGCGCGCACGACGGGGAAGCCCTCCCCCTCGTAACCGCGTGGGCCGGTGGTGATGGCGCGGACGGGCCGCTCGATTTCGGCTGCCGCAGGCGCTGAAAGCCTCGGCAATGTCAATGTGTCAGCTGTGATAGCAGGCATGCCGGATAGAACCGGACCGCGGTCCGATTAATTCCCGTGCAGGTGCAGCCGAGGTAGCACGACCTTCAACCCTCGCAGCCTGCGCTGCATGCTGCCGCTTTCCGTCGCTGGCCGGCGCGTCTTGTCGAGCACACCGAACGAAGCGAAGTACTCCTCGATATCCCGCCTGACGCGACCTTCCTGCCAGTACTCGTAGTGCCCCTTGGTCAGCTCGTGCTCGAACTCGGTGACATCGATGTCGCGGACCTGCGGATGGTCGACTCCCGCCCCGGTGCCGCGGTTGAGCCGCGCGGAGAAGGGGTCGGTCTTACGCCAGTAGTTGTGCCAGACGTTTCCGTGTGACTTCCTCGCCGCCGTCGTGAAGAAATCCTCGTTGAAGTAGCGAGGGAAGAACGTACGGTACAGCGAGCCCAGCGGCGAGCCACAGGTGAACAACGCGATGCGATCGGACTCTTCACGGTCGTTCATGCGCATCGCCAGTGCGTGTTCGTCGGAGTAATTCTCCGACGGTTTCTCCTGCCAGTGTCCGCCCCTGATGAACCATGCACAGATGACGGCGCCCTGGGAGTGTCCGACGAGCGCAATCGGCTTGCGCGGCTCACCCGTCCGAACATCCCGCACACCTCGACGGAGTCCGCGCAGCACTGGAAGCCGGTAGGACGCGCCTGCCAGTGGATGAAGTTCGGGCGCCCAGAACCCGGCCACGTCGGCGAACGATTCCAGTACCCGCCTGGCGCGCTCCGCGGTCCGTTCCGGCCTGCGAACGACGATCGCGACGACGAGGAGCAGGCCCGTGGTCTTGAGGATGACGAACAGCGGAGTGAGCCATTCGGCGATATCCCAGCGGCCATCCGAAGCCGCCACCATCAGTGCGGTCAACGCGACCCACAGGCCGAGCGAGGCGAGCAACAGGACAACCCCCGTGCGACCGAGGAACTCGTGGGTGTCCCGCAACAGCACATGACTTCCGACCGGCTCCTTGAAGTCGTGCGGCCGGAGGGCGCCGATGGCGCCTATCGGCTTACGACGCCGGTACTCCCGCCAGACGAGCGCGCCGAAGACCGCCGCCATCACCACGAAGATCACGGGGATCAGATCGATCGGCAGCACATGGTCGAAGCGGCCATCCGCCGCGGCTTCCGCGCCGACGCGGGCCTCTACCCGCCGCTCGATCACCGGCGGTGTGTACTTGAGGATCGTCTGCAGAACCAGTCGGAGACCGGACCCCGCGGTGTGGAGTATCACCACGGCGAACACGATCAGCATTCCCGCGCCGGCCAGCGCGGTGCGGTCCGGGATCGCTGGATAGCTCGGGCGGCCGTTCCTTTTTCGGCTGCGCTCCGCCCGCCACGCGATCCAGCACAGCGTGATTCCGAAACCCCACGCGGCCAGGGTGGTGGCACCGACCATGACGACCATCGGGTCACCAACACCTGCCACACCGGAGTCGAGCAAGCCGTTCCCGGTGGCGGCTCTACCCGCTAGAAAGCCGGCGGTGCCGAGCAGCACCCCGACGGTGAGGAGTGCGACCCCGCGGCTTCCCCGATCGACGAGCGGCCGGCCGCGAAGCATCCGGTTCACGACGACACCGACAAGCAAGGACGGGCCAAGGACGCACTGGAGAACGCCTGCAAGTCCGCTCGGTACGCCACCGAGCAGCCGCCATGCGGTCTCGAGGACAACGGACATCCACATCGCCATCGCCGACGTCATCATGAGGCCGGAGACCACGATGGCGGTCCGCATGAACCACCACAGTCGCTTTTCGGCGCGGTACTCGCTGCGTTCCGGGCCCATGAAGCCTGCCATGTTGACCACCGTGAACGGGTACGCCAGGTACCAGCTCAAGTTCCGGGTGATCCGCCTGCTCGGCCTGCTCCAATGGATCAGCTTCAACTCATGCTTGGGAATCAGCGGCAAACCGCCGATGCGTACCCGGTCGGCAATCGTCCCCGTGTAGACCGGCCGTCCGAGCGCGCTGAACACCCCGTGGTCGCCCACACCGTGGACGCGCATCTCCACTCCACCGGGCTGCTGCAGTCCTTCGGAGCTGGCGGTCATGTCGGGTCGGTCCTTCGGGCGCGTGAAAGTTCGTCGCTTCCGTCAGTCCCGTGACCAGCGGCCGACGTTCAGCGAATCCGCCCCGGCTCCTGACGTTAGGTGGATTATGCGCGCGATTTCACGAGGCCGTCAGTAGTTCCGCAAATTTTTTGGAGGTGACTGCGGCAGGGTGTTCCAGGTGATGATCACCTTATATCTTGGCAATATGGGTTGATGCACGGCCCTGCTGGTTACTCACCGGTTAACTTCGGCGTAGCTCGTCGATTAAGGCCCGGATAACGGCGGTCAGCACGGCAGCGGCGACGATGAGCAAATCGACGGTGACTACCGATCAGCGAGTTGGTGTACCCCCATCCGGTGGAAGTCGAGCGGGCCCACCGCCAAACCGCATCGAGACTGCGCTGACGGCGTGGAAGTGCGAGGCAATGTCAAGTGGTTAGTGCAACATCGGTCAGGCTGCTTCTTTT
>CADEGF010000054.1 GCA_902826815.1 uncultured Mycobacteriaceae bacterium | reverse complement strand
ATCGCCAGCACCGGTGACAGCGTCACCACCTACGGCGAAGCCTGGAACATGAACTGAGGCCCGCACAGTTGCTGCCTGACAATTGATTTCGTCGGCGCGTTCCGCTCACTTCGGCTCATCGTTGACAATGAGCTGATGGTCTCCCCGGCATGGGAGCGGGACGCGCCGGCGCCATTCCTGCGGCAGTGGCTTCGCGCGCCAGACGCCGCGTCCTTCCGCCATCAGCCTTGAACGACTCTCGAAGGTCATCGCCGAGCTGCGATAAGCGGGCTTACGGTTTTGACCGGGCCCGCAGGGGGAAGTTTCCTTCGCCATGGAGATGCCGTCAAGCCAAGCAGATGCGCGCACGTTGGCCAGGGCGGAGGGAGTCCTGGTCGGACTGCGCCGATGCACGACCGACGAGGCGTTCTACGAGATCCTGGAGGCGGCTGGGCGCCACCACGTACCGCCGCTGCGGGTGGCTCGCGCGCTCGTCGCGGTTGCCGCGGTTGCCGCGGTTGCCGCGGTTGCCGCGAGCGACGGTAACAACGACTACAGCGCGATCGCCATCGCCCGGTATGAATGGGGACCGCTGCTCGTTTCGGCGGGCGCGTCGCAGGCGAACTAGGAACTAGTAAGCTCCCAGCGTCCCCGCCCTCGTAGCTCAGGGGATAGAGCACAGCTCTCCTAAAGCTGGTGTCGCAGGTTCGAATCCTGCCGGGGGCACAGCTCAGCGGTGATAATTAGCCAGGCTTCACAACGCTTCGGGTCGTCCTAATTTGCTTCAGCCGGTTGCTCTGGTGCGGTTCCGTTGTCAGTCACCGTCTCAAAGGTGGGATCGAGGTAGGAGGCCACCAGGGCAGCCTGGTCGTCGAGGTTCTCTTCACAGGCGGACTCGAGGTGCTCCTTGCGGCGCCATGCAGCCCATTTCGCTTGTCCGACTGGGCCATATCCAGCGAGGTGAGGCGCGACGGGTTCGAGCGTAACCCCACGGTGGTGCGCGACAGCCCGCGCCGATCGGAGCAATTCGTCGGTGTCGATGCCTTGACGGGCGAGCGCGACGATGTCGACGTAGTCCCGCCACCTGGTGCTCGTGATACCGCGTTCGAGGATCGTCACCCCCTTCTCGGCGACCGTGGTCGCGGGCGCGTAACCGAGCAGAGTGATCGGGTCGCCGAGAATCCGCTCGATGGTCACCTGCCGCGGCGGCGGCACGATCGGGTCCCCGGTGGATCCGTCCCAGACGGCGACACCCCGCCACTTTCCGATTGATGCCTCGACCCGCACACGGAGGCCGGGGTAGTCGGCCTGCTCGCGGATATCCTGCACGTTGATCGTGTCGAGATCGAAAACCACGCCGTCATCCACGGAGACCGCAGCGATGTCGCGCACCACGTTGGCGAGATGATCGACGGTCACGTCGGCGCTGACAGCGCTGACATCGCGTCCTTAGTCGGCCGCCGAAAGCCATAGGCGGCCAACAGAATCCCACCCTTGAGGACGAAGTCGTCGGCGTGCGGGGTACGGGTGAGGCGATCCAGGAACGACTCGAGGACGTGCCGGGTCAGGTACCCCTGCGTCGGCACGGCCGTCCCCTGGTCGGACGCGGCGGAGCGGGCGGCGGACTGGATGCGACGGAAGATCGCTTCGCCAGTGGTCACCCAGCCATCTCCAGCGCCTGCAGAACTGGGGTCTTCGCGCGGGGCAGGCGGGATGCGATGCCGATCAGCTGACCCGGTTTACCGCCGCGGCGAAGCCACTCCCGCAGCGCGTCCCGCGCCAACTCGTACCCCACCTCGCCGCGGAGGCGGTACGCGTCGGCGATCGATCGCTCGGCCGAGTAGATCCAGATCTTCTGGTCAGATCCTGGGATTGTGGTCTGCTCGCGTCCGATCTCGAATGTGGCCCGATCGAATAGATGCCACGCGATCGCACCCGTGCTCGCCGGTCTCCTCGACCCCCGCGGGATCGCGACATCCAGCGCAGCTGGGATCGTGTCGGTCAAGTCGTGAAAGGCGAGCGCGGAGATCAGGCAGATCGTCGCATCGGGGCGGCGCGTGGCGGCCTCAAGCTGATCCCAGTCGGCGGCCGACGCGTCCGCGGGCAGGTAGATGCCACGGGCGATGCGGTCCATCCGACCCGAATGTGCGCGGCGGTAGAGCGCGCTGCGCGACAGTCCGGCTAGCTCCGCCGTGTTCGGAGTCAGGGGTTTCATTGAGGCCACCCATCTCCAAATCGAGCGAAACGAAACGTCTACAGCTAATGTTACCTGTATACGAATCGTTCCACGGCGCGTTTGACGGGACTGAAACGAAGCGTATGCAGATAACTCCATCTGTACTCACTTCGTCTCATTCGAAAACTCGCTAAGGTCTCCTGCCGGGGGCACTGTTTTTGTCAGCGGGTTCCATCGGCGATTGGCCGGTAGCTCAGCATCGCCTCGACGCCGCGCATGAATGCCTCGCACACGGCGTCGCGGTCGGCGAGGAAGCCCGCCGCCATCGCTCCATCGCGGATCATGACGAAGAACCGAGCCCCGGCGGCCTCGGACGGTTCTTGGCGAAGCCGCTCTAGTTCGACCTGCATCACCGACTGGAACCACTCGCGATGATCGAGCACGGTCCGCTGCACACGGCTCTGGGGATCGTGATACTCGGCGGCCGCGTTGAGGAACGCGCATCCGCGGAACTCGGAGCTCTTGATCTGGCCGACGATCGAGACAGAACGATCGGTCTCGTCAGTGTGGCAAGCACGCATCGACCATGTAAGACCGATCGTTCTGTCTAGGGTCCGTTCGCGAAGGGCCGCGCCGAGTCTCGGTGAGTGAGACCCCGCCTTGTTCGCAGTTCGCTGCGCATTCACCGTGAGCTGTCTGACAACAGCGAGAGGAATGTGCCCCATGATCGACGCGTCCATATCCGGCGCACCACCGTCCCGGCGCCCGCGCTGGGCCGCGACCTGGAAGTATCTCGGCATCGTCGTGGGCGCGCTCGCGCTGCTCGTTGCCGCCGCGGTTCCGGCGGCCGCGGCCGAGCTGATGCGGGTGACGCTGGTCCGTCACGCCGAGTCCGAAGGCAATGCATCCGGCCTTATCAACACCAAGACACCGGGTCCGCCGCTCACCGCGACGGGCCGCCAACAGGCCGAAGCCGTGGCGAACGAGTTGGCCGTCAACAACTACGACGCCATCTACGCCTCGACGATGATCAGGACGCAGCAGACTGCCCTCCCGATGTCGCAACGCCTTGGCCTGCCGGTCCAGGTGCTGCCCGGACTTCAGGAGATCGAGGCAGGCGACTACGAGGACACTCCGGAAAGTGGGGCCGCCAGCGGCTACGCCATGATTCCGCTCGCCTGGGTGTTCCAGGGCGCCCGCAGTCTGCCGATACCGGGCTCGATCAACGGCAACGAGTTCGACGCCCGATTCGACGGTGCACTCGAGACCATGTACGACAACGGCGACCGCAACGTCGTCGTCTACTCCCACGGCGGCTCCATCATGTTCTGGACGTTGATGAACGCCAACAACCTCACCCCGGACCAGAAGCTGGACCTGTTGCGCAGCCACGCACTGGGCAACACCGACTCCGTCATCATCGAGGGCAACCCAGAGGACGGCTGGACAGTGGTGCAGTGGAACGGTGTTCAGCTCGCCCCCGAGCCGACATTGGGTGCCGAGGTGCAGCTTCAGACACGGACGCTGTCGCGGCAGTTGACCGCCGCTGTGAGCCAGGTGACCGCCGCCGTCGCCACCCGCGACCCGGCGACGATCCTGACGGCTGCCGTCAAAGCCTCGACCGACGCCGTCTACTCGGCAACCAAGTATGTAGGCGCGGTGTCCAACAAGGTCTCCCACGAGGTGGACCAACTGGGCGCCAAGCTGCCTGCCCCACCGTCGGCGTCGAATGTGGCTGTGACCGACGCCGCGCGCTCCGACCTGGCCGACAAGACGACGAATGTCATCAGCTCGAACACCAGGAAGGTGACCAAGCCGGCACACAAAGTGGTCCAGACGCTCAAGGAACTGAGCAAGGCCATCGACAAAACGGCCAAAACGGTGCTGGGCGGCGGGAACAAGGTGGTTCCCGCGACGACCGCCGATGCCACCAGTGGAACCGACGCGAGCCAGAACACCACCCCCGCCACCGTCGGCTCCGGTGACACAGCAGGCAATACCGACAACTCCGGCACCGGGGAGAGCGGCAACGCGGCCGCATGACAGCACCGTCGGCCCCTTCCGCGCCCAGCGGGAGGGGCCGACGCCTTACAGTGAGCACGTGTCACCTGCTGCGAACGTCGGCACCGACGATGCACCGGCGTCGATGGTCGGCCGAATCGCGCTGATAGTGAACGCGTTCGACCGCATCGATAAGCCGCTGCGGCTGGATGAGGTGGCGGCGCGCACGGGCTTGCCTCGCTCGTCGGCGCATCGCATTCTCAACCAACTGCACTCCGCCGGTCTGCTTCAGCACAGCACGCAGGGCTACCGGCTGGCGGCCTCCGCCCTCCCCGCGGCGCGCGGCGGCGACCATGCCGACTTGCGCAGTGCCGCCTCGCCGGTATTGGAACGCCTGTGTGCCGACACCACACTCGTCGTACATCTGGGCGTGCTGGTCGGCTCGGATGTGGTTTATCTCGACAAGGTTTCCGGCAACTGCGCCGCCGCAGTGCCGACCCGGGTGGCAGGCAGGACGCCGGCGCACGCCAGCGCTCTGGGCAAGGCGATGCTGGCCCAGCTGCCTGCCGAGGACGTCGATCGGACCCTCGAAGACGTACTGCCCAAACGGACTCCTTCGACGATCGCCGACCGCACCACCCTGCACCAGGAACTGGCGAAGATCAGATCACGGCACGGGCTGGCCTACGACGATCAAGAACTCGCGGTCGGGCTCTCCAGCATCGCAGCCCCGATCGCGATGACCGGTGCAACCGTCGCCGGACTCTCGCTGACCGGTGCGGTGCCCGCGCGCTGGCTGTCTCGGATGGCTCCTTTTCTCACTCGCGCGGCGCGGGGCATCTCCGACCAGCTCGGCATTCCCGCATCGACGAATGACCCTGCGGAGCTGGAGGCGGTGACCGACGACATGCTCTCGCGGGTCCTGCGCACGCTGTCGTCGGACAGCTGGGTGTGATCGGTTCTCACCAGATCAGGTGATCGACGTCGAGCCCAAGGGCGAAGCGGCCGACGACGGAGAGCACCTGATCGACGCTGCTGGCCACATGCATCCGTGCGGTCTGGGCGTCGCGCCATACACGTTCCAGCACAACCTCATCGACGTCGGAGCCAGGATTGTGCACAACGGTGGCGATCGCCCGCCAGGCCCGTTCCGCGGCCATCACCTGGTCGCGGCGCAGCCGCAGCATCGAGTCCGGATCGGGATAGCCGCCGGCCCGGATACACTGCATCTGGTCGGCGACATTGCGCAGATTCTGACGTACCGACAGTTCAATCTCTGTACGGGCCAGCGCAACTGGGCTCAGCGGCACGTCAGACGCCGGCAGCGGCGCGGCAAGCATACGTTGGGCCGCACCGAGCAGCGGGATGGTTCCGGCCAGTGTATACAGCGTGGGTTGCGGAAGCCGTTGTAGCGCAGGGATCGAGTCGTCGAAACTGAGGTCGAGCCAGCTGAAGGCCCGATGCTCCGGCACGAACGCACCGGCGACGACGACGTCGTCGGCGCCAATCCCGCGTAATCCCAACCCATTCCAGGTCGACTCGACAACGAAATCGGGCGTAGGAACCAGGACCGCCACGAAGTCTTGGGCGGCACCATCGGCCCCGACCAGCAACGCTGCGGCACTGAGCCATGATGCGTGGTGGGCACCGGTGCACCTGGCCCAGCGGCCCGACAGCCAGAAACCGCCGTCGACGCGTTCCAAGCGGCCGGTTGGCGCGTATGACGAACACAGCAGCGTCCGCGAGTCAGAACCCCAGATGTCCTGCAGCACCCTCGGGTTGCGCACCGACAGTCCCCAGTTGTTCACGCCAAGCCAACCGGACAGCCAACCCGTCGATGTACACGCCGCTGAAAGTTCGCGGGTCGCCGTGAGATAGTCCTCCGGTTCGGCGTCCAGACCGCCGAACTCGACGGGCCGCAGCAGAGAGAAGTAGCCCGCGTCGTGAAGGCCTGCGATCACCTGGGGGTCGACGGCGCTGTCGCGATCGACGGTCTCGGCGGACGCGGCGATCTCGGGCAGCAATGACCGGACTGCGTCGAGCACAGATTGCGACGGAGGTTCCCTGGTGCCGGTGTGCCGTGCCACGATCGTGTATATCATCCGTCGCGGTTCGTGGAGGTGGGTATGGCGGCGCCGCGCACTTCGGGGCCAGGCCGTCTACTGCAACCCGTCGAATTCGGCGGAAGCGGGCTAACCGCGGGCGACTTCATCTGTGCTGTCTACGAACTCGGCGCCGTCGACGGGTCGCGCGGTTGGCTCGCCGCGATGGTCAACTCGGCGGCTCGATACCTGGCGGACTCGCCCGAGCAGGTCCAGCGACAGGTTTGGGGTGCGGATCCAGACGCGTTGACCACTGTCAGCCACAGCGGATCCGGTCGAGTTGCCGACGGCCGGGTTACCGGTCGCTGGCAGGCCGTCGGCGCCGAGCAGGCTCAGTGGCTGTTGCTCTCGGCGCTCGACTCCGACGCCATCGTGCGCCGTGTCCTTGTGTCGTGCCGCGAGGTGCGCACTGAACCGGTGGCCCCTCGCGGCGGCCTCGGCGCAGCGGGCGTGTGTGACGTCGCAGCCGACAGTGCGCCGGTTCGACATGTCCTTGCCGACGGTCGGCAGTACCCCGCGGTGATTGCGGCGGCCGCCGCCGCAGCTGCGGTGGTCGGGTCGGCGGACGGTGTCTGGCGCACACACGTCGAGCAGGTGCGTGGCCGGCTCGCGATCTCACATGGCGGTGGCGAGGTCACCGATGAGAGCGCTGCCGAGCTCGCCCGCTCTGCATCCGACATCGACATCGCCAAACTTGCGATCACTTCGGCGTTGGAACCCCAGGAGGCGGACCTCACCAGCGTGACAGGCGCGTCGGCGCAGGCCGTCGCTCTAGCCTGCCGAGCCGCCGACCGGCTGCTGGGCAGCTCACGGCATGCGCTTGACGCGTCCGATGCGGTGACCCGCCTGTGGCGTGACGTTCATGCGGGCTCGCGGCTAGCCGCTGCGCTCCTCGACGACCTTGTTCCCGCGCCGTTCTGGGATCGGTAGCCCGACCATTCCACTATTGGTTCAGCCGGAAGGGCTGGCCCGCGATGCTCTCGAGAGTCAGATCACGAGGGTCGTCGGGAGACGTTGTGCGCGCTGTATCTTGAACCTCGGATGGTTGTGGGGTGGCTTTCTCCAAAAACCGCAGCAGTTCGACCGGGAAGGGCAGTACCAGGGTGGAGTTCTTCTCGGCGGCGACCTCGACCACGGTTTGCAGGAGCCGCAGTTGCAGCGCGGCCGGGTGTTCAGCCATCACCTCGGCGGCCTGGGCGAGTTTTTCCGATGCCTGCAGTTCGCCGTCGGCGGTGATGATCCGCGCGCGTCGCTCACGCTCGGCCTCGGCCTGGCGTGACATCGACCGCTTCATCGAATCGGGCAGCACTACGTCCTTGATTTCGACGCGGTCGATGTGAACTCCCCAGCCCAGCGCTGGACTGTCGATCATCAACTCCAGGCCCTGATTGAGGTGCTCGCGATTGGACAGCAGGTCGTCCAGGTCGCTCTTGCCAATGATCGAACGCAGCGATGTCTGCGCAACCTGGCCGATGGCCGACATGTAGTCCTCGACGTCGACTGCCACCCGAACTGGATCGGCGACATTGAAATAGATGACGGCGTCCACGCGGACGGTCACGTTGTCGCGGGTGATGCCGTCTTGGGCGGGCACCGGCATCGTGACGATCTGCATGTTGACCTTTTCGAGGCGATCCGCGATCGGGATCAGCATCGTCAGTCCCGGTGCACGGACGCCGGTTTGCACGCGGCCGAATCTGAAGACGACGCCCCGTTCGAATTGCTTGACGACGCGCAGGTTGGATCCCAGCCAAAGCACCGCAAGGCCGACTACTCCGGCCAGTACGTAGAGGACGGTCATTTCTCTCCTTTTCCGCCCGGGCCTGGGTTGTCGGTACTCGTTGGTGAGCTCGGGCTCCTTCTTGGTGAAACGTCAGGCCGCTCGGCAGAGCGGTACGGCGGGACCCATAACAGGGTCGGTCCGACAAGCGACGGCGGCGTCGAACGGCATGGTCTGCGGCGACGGCCGGCGCTTTCGGGTTCGGACTTCGGCCTCGCTGAGGATCCGTGGTGCCAAAACCACGAACCCCGTGAGCGCAGCCGCAGCCAGCAGGGCGTGCAGGTCGTCACTGAGCACGACGCACCTCCTGAGCTCCCGCTACCACGGCGCTGTTACCGGGTTCACCGCCCGGACGGCGCAATGCACCGCCTTCGGACTCCCAACGCTGCTGGGCCACCAGTGCGATTCGGCGATCCCGCGCCTCCCCCGACCCAATCCCCAGCAATTCATCGGGGGTGGACACATCGTCGGATTTCGACGCCGTCATCACCGCTGTGTACGCGCGGGCCGGATTGGTGCGGGGCGGAACGACCAGCAGAACCAGCTTTCCGAACCCCTCGCCGATCAGCGACAGCGTGTTGAGCGGGGTGGCGCTGGAGCCCTCCACGACGAGGCTGCGCCCCCGAAACTCCATACGCAATGACGCTGGCGCCCAACTGGTCTCGTCGTAGATAACCCGGTCGACCGACCCTAGTCGCGGCGCCAGTGCTGCCAATAGGAGCGGGAGTTGGGTGTGCAGTTGATTGGTTCGCGGCCACCAGGCACCTTGCACAGGCCCGCACGACCGGTCGGTGGGCTTCAACCGCAATCGGAGGTTGCCGGTTCCCGACCGGCGCGCTTGTCCGGACTTGAAGGACAGAATGGGTGCGGACATACAGGCCTCCCGCCTAATTGTAGTTGAGTGGGACAGAGTGTGTTTCGATCGGCGCCCTCGTCGTAGAGCCGCTGCATCGTCACATCGAGTCGATGTGCGGCGTCGGCGGCGTCGATCAGATCATTGAGCAGTCGGCCTGGCACGGCGTGCTCGTGCTTGTAGTTGATCTTGTGCTCCAGGTTGGCCCACAAGTCCATCGCGATCGTTCTGATCTGTAGCTCGACAGGTACCCGCTCGACGCGGTCGTTCAGATAGACAGGGATCTCAACGACCATGTGAAAGCTTCTGTAGCCGTTGGGCTTCGGGTGGGCGATATAATCCTCAACCTCGATGACGGTGAGGTCGGCCTGCCGGCCGAGCAAGGTGGCGACCCGGTAAGTATCTGAAATGAGTCCGCAGGTGACACGGACGCCGGCAACGTCGAGGATGTTGCTGCGGATGTCGTCGAAGGTGAGCGGGCAGCCGATGCGCGCGGCCTTAACCAGGATGCTGTCGAGCGATTTCACCCGGGATTTGACGCGCTGGATCGGACTGCAGTGATCGTCGTCGGTGAGCTCGGCCTTGAGCAGGTTGATCTTGGTCGTCAGCGCCGAAATTCCGCACTGATAGCGCAGCAGGAACTGTGTGAAGTCCGTGTGCATAGGCCTGAACTCGGTCTGCGACAGCTCACCGACCACACTGTGGGCGCCATCGACGGTCATCTTCGACCCCTCTTATCGTGACACTGATAATATAGAGGAAGTATATCCGTTAAATATAAGAAGAGTAAGGGTTCTGGTGGGCGACGAAACAGACTCCGAGACCGGGCGCAGCCAGCGAGATCGCCTGCCGCGCAACCGGCAACGCGAACGAGTGCTTCAGCTGGTGCGTGCGCACGGCGACGCGATTGACGCTGTCGAACTCGCCTCGCACATCGGGTTGCACGTCACCACCGTGCGCTTCCATCTGGACGCGTTGTGCGACGAGGGAGCCATCGAGCGCACCCGGATGAACCGGGATGGAGTCGGTCGTCCACGCACCGGATACCGCGCCGTCGAGGAGCGCCTGGACTATCGGATACTCGCCGAGATTCTCGCGATGGAGCTCGGAGAGACAGTGGAAGCACGCGCTCGTCGTGCCCAGCGCATCGGAGTGCAGTGGGCCGGCCGGATCGCGGGTTCGCAGGACGAACCCGTTGCGGACCAAGATACTGCGGACCTCACGCAGGCCGGTGATCAGCTGGATCGAGGAGCGGTGCTGGCCACCAAGGTCTTCGACCGAATGGGGTTCGAACCCGAACTGGCTGCCGAATCCGAACCAATGGCATCGCTGTCGGCTGACAGCAAGCAGATCGTCGGACGCGAACGGGTCATTCGGCTGCGCGGCTGTCCGGTACGGGATTTGGCCCGAGCGCATCCCGAGGTGGGCTGCGGCATACACCTGGGATTGCTGCAAGGCCTACTCGACCACGCCGCGGCGGCCGGTGGAAAATCCGACACGCGAACCCAAGGAGCGTCGGCCAGACTCGACCCGTTCGTCGAACCAGAACTGTGCATAGCCAGGTTGCCCGCCTCGCGAGAATCCACGCGTGATTGAGGCATGGCACGGCGATCATTGCGATGCCAGATGGTGGGCTTTGTCGCGCAATGTGATCAGCAGATCGGTGAACGACTTGTGGAAGCCGGCGACACCTTGGTCCTCGAGGGTGCGCCCGACATCGTCCATGTCGACGCCTACGGCGCGCAGGTTCCCCATGACGCGGGTCGCGGCAGCTATATCGGCGTCGATGGTGCGCGCGACGGTGCCGTGGTCCTCGAAGGCGGCGATGGTGGGCTCGGCCATCGTGTTGATCGTGCCGGGGCCGATGAGGCTGTCGATGTAGAGGGTGTCGGGGTAGTCGGGGTTCTTGGTCGATGTCGATGCCCACAACGGCTGTTGCGGGTGGGCGCCGAGGGCGGCCAGTTTCTCCCACCGCGGACCGGAGAATCGGTCCCGGAACATCTGGTAGGCCATGCGTGCCTGCGCGATGCCGGCACGTCCGCGCAGCGCCGCCGCGTCCGCACCGCCGATCTGCTCCAGTCTGTGGTCGACCTGTGTGTCGACGCGGCTGACGAAGAACGACGCCACACTCCGGACCGCCGCGAGAACGCCGCCGCGTGCGGCAAGGGTTTCCAGGCCGTGAAGGTAGGCCTCGATCACCTGCTCATAGCGGGACAGGGAGAAGATCAGGGTGACGTTGACGCTCAATCCACTGCCGATCGTCGCCGCGATCGCCGGGATGCCCTCGGCGGTGGCGGGGATCTTCACCAACAGGTTGGGGCGGGCGATGCGCTCGTGTAATCGGGAAGCCGCGGCGATCGTAGCCGCGGTGTCTCGCGCCAACTCCGGGGCGACTTCGATGGATACGAAACCATCGTTGCCGCCAGATTTGTCGTAGGTCGGACGTAGCAGCGTCAGGGCGTCGGTGACGTCGGCGACGGCCAATTCCCAATAGGCATCGTCGACCGAATAGCCCGCGGCGGTAAGGGCGAAAAACTGTGCGTCATAGAGGTCGGAGGCCCCGATGGCCTTCGCCAAGATCGTCGGATTGGCCGTCACTCCGCGTATCCCGTCGGCGACGAAGGTGGCCAAGGTGCCGTCGCGCAGGTACTGGCGGGTGAGGTTGTCCAGCCACGGGCTTTGCCGCTGGTAGGTGTAGAGCCGCTCGAGCTTTGTCATCACGGTCGGCCTCGCCGCCGCGTGCGTGCCGAGGACTGTGCGTCCTGCACCACGACACAGCATCGGTCAGGGGCCGGATCGAGTTCGGCGTGTGCGTGCGGGTGACCACAGCCTGCGATGACCCCTTCGACGAGGCGTAAGTTCAGCCCGCACACCACGTCTCGGTGGTCCCGGGCGACCAAATGAAACGGGCAATTGCGTAGATCGATGCGTCCTTCGTCGTCCGCGTGGGGGAGGTAGCCGCAGTTGCGCAGTGCGCCCACCACGCTTCCCCCGGTTTCGGCACCGGCACGCCGGCCTGCGTCATGCGCGGCGTTGTTCACGGCCTGCTGCACCGCTCCGCTGGCGTCCTGCTCGACTGATGCCACGAGAAGACGGGCGAGGAGTTCGTAATCCCTGGGCGGCACGCTCACGGTGATCTCGCGGTCGGCCCGCGCGTAGAGCTTGGCCGGTCGCCCGGCCCCCGGTCCCCCACGCCCGGCGGGCCGTTGGTAGCTGACAGTCAGAAGGCCAGCATCTGCCAACTTGTCCAGATGGTAGGCCGCCAGGGTGCGTCCGATCGACGCGGCGGCCCCGGCCTGCTCACGTGAAACCGGTCCGTCGCTCTCGATCACGTACTCGTACAACTGCCGCCGCAACGGGTCGTCCAGGTGACTCAGACCGTTGAGCGCGGCCAGGTCGGCGGAGCGGTTGATCGACATACCTCGATTCTAACACCAAAACGTATTGACAAATAGGCCGCAGCGGGAGATTCTAAAACTAGTTCTGATTGGTCTTACAAAGGAGATTGCGATGACCGCCTCGGCGCTACCCGTATCAGCCCACACCTCCTCCGATGTGCTGCAGCGCGCCCGCTCCGATCCGGCCTACGCCGCGTTCCTGCTTCTGCGGATCGGATTCACGGTGCTGCCGATCGTGTTCGGCCTCGACAAGTTCACCAACGTGCTCACCAAGTGGGAGGTCTACCTGGCTCCGTGGATCGTGGACATGAGTCCGATCAGCGCGCACCAGGTGATGCTGGTGGTCGGGGTGATCGAAATTGTCGCCGGTGTCGCCGTGGCGATCAAGCCGCGATACGCCGCCTACATCGTCGCTGCGTGGCTGGCAGGCATCATCGTCAACCTGCTGAGTTACCCCGGCTTCTACGACGTGGCGTTGCGCGACGTCGGGTTGCTGCTGGCCGCGCTGACGCTGGGCGCACTGGCCTCGGTGTACGACCCGCCCTGGCATCGGCGCACCGCGGCACGCACCGATTCCCCTGCCGCATAGTCGCCCCATTCTGATCCCTCCGTTCATTCCCGGCGCCACCACACCCTTGCGCGGGCGAACGGAGGGATCGTCTCGTCTCGGGAAGGAACCCGCCATGCATTCCAACGCCGCACTGCAGCTGGTGCACGAATCACCACATCGGGATCTGGCCGCCGCGGAAGTCGCCGCGGCCGCATTCCTTCGTGCCCTGGGCATCTCATTGGACTCGGAGAGTCTTGCCGGCACGCCCGCGCGGATGGCGCGTGGCTATGCCGAGCTGTTCACGCCGCGGGCCTTCGATCTGACTACATTTCCCAACGACGAGGGCTACGACGAACTCGTCATTTCCCGCAACCTGCCGCTGCGATCGGTGTGCGAGCACCACATGTTGCCCTTCGTCGGGATCGCCCACATCGGGTATTTGCCCGGCGAGCGCATTATCGGGCTGTCCAAGCTGGCCCGCGTCGCCGAGCACTTCGCCTGCCGGCCTCAGTGCCAGGAACGGCTCACCAAACAGATCGCCGATTGGCTCGCCGCACAACTACAGCCCCGCGGAGTCGGCGTCGTCATCGAGGCCGAGCACACTTGCATGACCCTGCGAGGCGTGCAAGCCGCCGGATCGGCGACGATCACCTCAACACTGCTTGGCACCCTGCGCGAAGACCCCCGGTCACGGCAGGAGTTCTTCGCACTCACCCGAGGGAGATGACATGGCTCAACGACGAAACGTCAAGGCACGGCGGATCTATGACCAGGTGCTGCCCGAGGATGGCACCCGAGTCCTCGTCGATCGCATCTGGCCTCGCGGCGTGAGCAAAGCACGTGCGCACCTCGATGAATGGTGCAAGGACATCGCTCCGTCCACCGAACTACGGAAGTGGTACAGCCACGACCCCGCGTTGTTCGAGGAGTTCGTGCGCCGCTACCGCGACGAGCTGACCGAGCCCGCCCGCGCCGCCGCACTATCGCATCTGCACGACTTGGCGAAGCGACGCACGCTGACGCTGCTTACCGCCACCAAGAACGTCGACCTGAGCGAAGCTGCGGTGCTGGCCGGTCTCGTCGGCTCTCAATGACTGTGCGCCGGTGTCTCATTCGCGGCGCGTACCACCCCGCGCAGCCGTGAAGCGATCAGTTCTCGCGGGAGCCGACTCGGGCTGGGGTAGGCGACGATGACCCTGCCATGGTCGGGGTCGCACCCCTCCGCGAACGTCACCCCGTTCTCGGTGTGTGTGTAGGCCCACGGATCGTAGGCTCGCAGACGGGCGGTGACCCGATCCAGCTCGGCCTGGCTGTCAGTGGCCCACATCAAATGCTGGATACCGATGGTGGCCTGCCGCGGCCGCCGAGACGGGCCCGCCGAGTGCAGATAGATCTGAAACCCGTCCGGGGTCAACAGCAGCGCTGTGTCGGGTTCACGCAAAGCGACACGGCAGCAGAACACGTCGCGATAGAAGGCCACGGATCGGTCCAGGTCGGTCACCCACATCACGGTCGACGCAACCGTCGTCGTCGCCGCTCCGGTTTGAGCTGATTCAGTCGTCTGCTTCATGGCTTCCGCCTCGTTCTAATTTAGAGTACTTCTCTCCTCTATATTATCACTTCGCTTCCGCTGCTCCTCGGTGGCCGACATGTGATTCTGCCCGCATCCGTGCCGACATGTGCGGGTAGTGCAGTTCGAAAGCGGGCCGCTCCGAGCGGATTCGGGGCAGTTCGGTGAAGTTGTGGCGTGGCGGCGGGCAGGTGGTGGCCCATTCCAGGGAGCTCCCGTAGCCCCACGGGTCATCCACGACGACGACGTCGCCATAGCGGTAGCTCTTAAAGATGTTCCAGACGAAGGGCATCATCGAGATGCCGAGGGTGAACGCTCCGATCGTCGAGACGATGTTCAAGGTGGTGAACCCGTCGGTCGGCAGGTAGTCGGCGTAGCGGCGCGGCATGCCTTCGTTGCCCAGCCAGTGCTGCACCAGGAAGGTGGTGTGGAAGCCGATGAACGTCAGCCAGAAGTGCAGCTTGCCAAGCCGCTCGTCGAGCAGTCGGCCGGTCATCTTCGGGAACCAGAAGTAGATGCCTGCGTAGGTGGCGAACACGATCGTGCCGAACAGCACGTAGTGGAAGTGCGCGACCAGGAAATAGGTGTCGGTGACATGGAAGTCAATAGGCGGGCTTGCCAGCATGACCCCCGACAGACCGCCGAGCAGAAAGGTGACCATGAAGCCCACCGAGAACAGCATCGGTGTCTCGAACGTCAACTGGCCCTTCCACATCGTGCCTATCCAGTTGAAGAACTTCATCCCGGTCGGAATGGCGATCAGATACGACATGAATGAGAAGAACGGCAGTAGCACGGCACCAGTGGCGAACATGTGGTGAGCCCACACCGCGGTCGACAGTGCGGCGATACTCACGGTCGCGTAGACCATGGCGGTGTACCCAAAGACCGGCTTGCGGCTGAACACCGGAATGATTTCGGTGATGATGCCGAAGAACGGTATCGCGACGATGTACACCTCGGGGTGACCGAAGAACCAGAACAGGTGCTGCCACAGGAGGACGCCGCCGTTGGCCGGGTCATAGATATGGGCCCCGAGGTGGCGGTCGGCGGCCAACCCGAGCAACGCGGCCGTCAGCAGCGGGAACGCGATCAGGATCATGACGCTGGTGACCAGGATGTTCCATGTGAAGATCGGCATCCGGAACATCGTCATCCCCGGCGCGCGCATGCACACCACGGTGGTGATCATGTTGACCGCACCCAGGATGGTGCCAAGACCGGCGACGGCAAGGCCCATGATCCACAGATCGCCGCCCGCGCCCGGCGAGTGGATCGCGTCGCTGAGCGGGGCGTACGCGGTCCAGCCGAAGTCCGCCGCGCCCCCCGGCGTGAGGAAACCGCCGACGGTGACAAGCGCGCCGAACAGATATAGCCAATAGCTGAGCGCGTTGAGCCGCGGGAACGCCACATCGGGGGCACCGATCTGAAGCGGCAGAATGCAATTGGCGAAGCCGAAGACGATCGGGGTGGCATACAGCAGCAGCATGATCGTGCCGTGCATGGTGAACATTTGGTTGTACTGCTCGTTGGACAAGAACTGCAACCCGGGCACAGCAAGCTCCGAGCGCATCAGCAGCGCCATCAACCCACCGGCCATGAAGAAGGCGATCGAGGTGGCCGTGTACATGATGCCAAGCATTTTGGGATCGGTGGTCGTCACCATCCGGTATATGAACGACCCCTTGACTCCCGTCCGCGGCGGGAACGGTCGGGTGGGTGTCAGTTCAGCGACGGTGCTCACGGCGCGGCCGCATCACGTCGGGCTGGTGACTCGGATGATCCGGATCCGCCACAGCCTGTCGGCCCGGCTGCCCTCGAGATAACGCCAGTCATAGGCACCCGGACGGTAACGGGCGAACTCCTCGCGCAGGTGTATCGGGTCGTGACTGTTCACGAGCACGAACGACTCACCCGCAGCGAGAGCGTCGAAGCGCGCGAAGATCATCGGGTGCCGTTGGGGTTTGGGTATTTGGCGCACATCCATCTCGTCGGTTTCAGCGGCCGCATGGGGTTCGTCGTAGAGAGTCATGAACACATACTATTCCTACAAGTGGTAATTGGAGTAATATTGTGACCATGACCTACGTAATCGGAGAGCCGTGCGTGGACATCAAGGACCGCGCGTGCGTGGACGAGTGCCCGGTGGACTGCATTTACGAGGGCGCACGGATGCTCTACATCCACCCCGACGAGTGTGTCGACTGCGGCGCGTGCGAGCCGGTATGCCCGGTAGAAGCTATCTACTACGAAGATGACCTGCCCGAGCCACTGCGGCCGTATATCGAAGAGAACGTCAAGTTCTTCACCGATACCCTGCCGGGGCAAACGGATCCCCTTGGCTCACCGGGAGGAGCCGCGAAACTGGGTGCAGTCGTCGGCGACACCCCGATGGTGGCGGCGCTGCCGTTGCGGGAGGACTGATGCCCACCGACGCGGCCACGCATCAGCAGGCCCCTCCTGGGCGTCCTGGGCGCCGAGACGTCATTCTGCAGTTGCTAAGGGCGGCTGCCGAGCCGCGCAGCATCGCCAGCGTTGCCGATGAGCTGGGCGTACACCCGAACACGGTTCGTTTTCACCTAGATGCGCTGCTGCGCGCCGGCCGCGTCGAACAAGTCCTCGGTGACTCCGCCGGTCGCGGCAGGCCCCCGATCCTGTTTCGCGCCAGCCGCAGGATGGACCCCGCGGGGCCCACGAACTATCGGCTACTCGCCAGCATTCTGACCGACTACGTCGCTCGCGAACCCGATGCCGCCGAGATCGCAGCCCAAATGGGCCGTTCGACGAGCCGGGGCCTGGTCGCATCCTCGCCGCACCCGCGCACGCCGTCGAAAACCAGCGCGGTCACCGATCTGGTGGAGCTGCTGGACCAGTTGGGCTTTGAGCCCGAACCCGTCGACGGTCGGCGCACGCGCGAGATCCGGTTGCGGCACTGTCCCTTTCAGAACCTGGCCGAACAACACGGCGACGTGATCTGCTCTGTGCACCTGGGCCTGATGCAGGGCGCGCTCACCGCGATGCGGGCGCCGGTCACCGTGGATCAACTCGACCCGTTCGTCGAGCCCGACTTGTGCGTCGCGCACCTGGCACCCAAGCCGACCCATGATCGGAAATCGTGATGACCGACCTCGCCATCCGGGTGGCTGCCGCGGCCGCGCTGATATGGCTGGGCATGGTGTTGGCGATCTCGTTCCTGGAAGCTCCGCTGAAGTTTCGCGCCGAAGGGCTCGAGCTTCGGGTGGGCCTGGCGATCGGACGCATCGTGTTCCGGGCCCTCAACATCACCGAGGTCGCGTGGGCGGTGGTCATCGCGGTCTGCCTGGCCATCGCCAAACCGTCCGGCCCGGTGCTGGTGCTCGCCGCGGTGACGGCCGTGCTGCTCGCCGTCCAGCTCTTGTTGGTGCGGCCGCGACTCAACCGTCGCTCGACCCGCGTGCTGGCCGGCCAGGTTGCACCGCGCTCGCGCGCACACCACGCCTATATCGGGCTGGAGGCGGTCAAGCTCGTGGTTATTGCCGCCCTTGGCGCCGCCCTCCTGGCGGGATGACAGTCCCTGCAACGACTTACGAAGGAGAAACGACATGAGCATTGACCAGCTGACCCTCGAAGTGCTCGGCGATCACGACTATCTGGTCCGGTTCAAACAGCACGAGAACACCGTTGTCGTGCGCGTGCACGCCGACCCCGCCGTGGTTGCGCAGATTGCCGACGACGAGCAGCGCGTCGTCGAGGCGACCGCGGCCTACCTCATCGCTCGTCAAGACGCCGAGGACCTGCCCGAGGATGTCGACCTCGATGCGGTCGCCGCCGCCTACGACGGCTACGTGGAGGACCTTCACCGCCAGTTGGCACGACCCTGATTGCGCTACCGCCGGGACGAGGCTTGCAGTGAGTTATCGATCGTGGCGGCACGCAGCTGTTTGACGGCAGCCGCCTTGCCGTCCGGGTACGCATACATCCACGAGCCGGAGATGAAGACATCGGCGCCGGCGGCGGACGCGCCCTTGATGGTTTTGTCTGTGATGCCGCCGTCGACCTCGAGCTCGATCGGCAGCCCGGATTCGTCGATCATCCGTCGCAGGCGCGCGATCTTCGGCTCCACGGCAGAGATGTAGGACTGGCCACCGAATCCCGGGTTGACGGTCATGGCGAGGACCATGTCCGTCACGGGCAGGACATGCTCGACAACCTCTGCGGGAGTATGCGGGTTCAGCGCGACGCCGCTGCGCGCGCCGAGGTCGCGGATGCGCGCGAGAGTGCGGTGGAGGTGCGTGCAGGCTTCGGCGTGCACGATGACCAGCTCGCATCCCGCGTCGACGTACCGCCCGAGGGGCTCGTCGGGGTTGACGACCATGAGATGGGCTTCGAACCCGACCGTGCTGTGCGGGCGCGCCGCCGCGATGACGTCAGGGCCGAAGGTGAGGTTTGGGACGAACACACCGTCCATGACATCCCACTGGATCCGGTCCACGCCCGCCTCGCACAACTCCCTCACCTCGTCGCCGAGGCGGGCGAAGTCGGCGGGCAACACCGAAGGCACGATGAGCGCCTGCTTGAGGCTGTCCGTTTTCATGGGTGCTGTCATGGTCGCGGCCTTTCTGATCGGGTGTGTTCATCCGACCGCATCACGGCCGCCGCGAACCCACCCGCGTGGGTGGAGGACCGGGTGATTTCCGGCGGATGCGCAGTAACGGTATGGCGGCCTCGGCCAGCCGGATCGGGTCGATCGGGTGCGGCACGGCGGCGTCGGCTCGCGACCAGTGCGCCAGCCACGCGTCGTCCGGGCGCCCGGTCAGGATCAGGATCGGCGGGCACCCCTCGACCTCGTCGGTGAGTTGCTTGGCAATACCCATCCCGCCCGCCGGTGTGGCTTCACCGTCCAAGATGGCCAGGTCGACGTCGCCTGCGTCAACCCACTCGATGATCACCGAGGCAGTCGCGACCTCGAGGTAGTCGATTTCCGGCAGGTCAGCGCGCGGACGTGTGCCCAGCGCTTGGATGATCTGCCCACGGGTCCCGGCGTTATCGCTGTAGACGAGCACGCGTAAGCGCGCCGCGCCAATCGCTGTCGTCGCCTCGGTCATGGCCGCCGATGCTAGCGCGGTCCGGCCGGCTTCTCGGTGTGACGGTCGCTGTCCCCCCGTCGGTCCACCCGCCAGGGGGATGGTCCACGTCACCGCCTGGCACAGCATGTACTGAACCTTTGGTCTCGGCCGCCCACATGCTGGAACGAGGTAGGAAAATGCTGACCAACCACACGACTCTGGTGCGGTTCCTCATCGAGGAACGGCAACGCCATCCGGGCGCGAGTGGTGAACTCAACGCACTCATTCTCGACGTCGCCCTCGCATGCAAAGCGATCGCCAACCGGGTCGCGCTAGGCGAACTCGGCGGCGCGGTCGGTTCCGCCGACGCGGTGAATGTGCAGGGCGAAGTCCAGCAAAAGCTCGACATCCTCGCCAACGACTACTTCCTGCGCACCAACGAATGGGGTGGCCAAGTCGCGGGGATGGTGTCCGAGGAACTCGATGACCCCTACGTGCTGCCGGTCCAATACCCCAGGGGCAAGTACCTTCTGGTCTTCGACCCGCTGGATGGATCCTCGAATATCGACGTCAACGTCTCCGTAGGCAGCATCTTTTCCATCCTGCGGGCCCCCGATCCCGGTGCCGACCCCAGCGTCGACGACTTCCTGCAGCCGGGATCGGAGCAGGTATGTGCCGGCTACGCCCTCTACGGCCCGTCGACGCTGCTCGTCCTCACGGTCGGGACAGGGGTCCACGCGTTTACCCTGGATCCTGGGTTGGGTGAATTCATACTTACCCGTCAAGCTTTTCAAATCCCTCCCACCGCAAAAGAGTTCGCGATCAACGCCTCGAACCGCCGGTTCTGGGAACCTGCGGTGACGCGCTACATCGACGAGTGCCTCGCAGGCCGGTCCGGGCCACGACAGCGGGACTTCAACATGCGGTGGGTTGCCTCGCTCGTGGCCGAAACGCACCGCATTCTCACTCGCGGAGGCGTTTTCCTCTATCCCCGCGATACAAAGGATCCGGCCAAGCCGGGCCGGCTCCGCCTGTTGTACGAGGCCAACCCGATGGCTTTCCTCATCGAGCAGGCCGGCGGAGCGGCGAGCACCGGCCGGGGCCGGATGCTGGACGTCGTCCCTGACCACATACACCAGCGCGTGCCCTTCATCTTCGGCGTGAAAGAAGAAGTGGAGCGTATCGAGTCCTATCACCGCGAAAAGAACGACCACCCGGGCGATTCACCGCTCTACGGCACCCGTGGGCTGTTCCGCTCCACAGTTGGTTGAGGAAGGAAAAGACAATGTCTCGTCTGCATCCGATCATCTCGGTCACCGGTTCTTCGGGGGCCGGCACCACATCGGTGATGCGCACCTTCGACCAGATCTTCCGGCGCGAGGGTATGAACGTCGCGTTCGTCGAGGGCGACAGCTTCCACCGCTACGACCGCGCCGAGATGAAGGCCGCGATAGCGGATGCTCATACCCGTGGCAACCACACTTTCAGCCACTTCGGGCCGGAGGCGAACCTATTCACCGAACTCCAGGATCTGTTCCAGGCGTACGGGGAGACGGGGAGCGGTAAGGTCCGCCGCTACCTCCACGACGACAAGGAGGCAGAACCGTACGGGCAGGAGCCCGGCACGTTCACCCCGTGGGAGGTGATTCCTCCCGATACCGACATGCTGTTCTACGAGGGCCTGCACGGCGCGATCGTGACAGACGATGCGAACGTCGCGCAGTATGCCGACCTGCGCATCGGGGTCGTTCCTGTGATCAACTTGGAGTGGATTCAGAAGCTGCATCGCGACAAGTCGACCCGCGGCTACACGTCAGAGGCCGTCACCGACACGATCCTGCGGCGGATGCCCGACTACGTGAACTACATGTGCCGCCAGTTCTCGGAGACCGACGTCAACTTCCAGCGGGTGCCCGTTGTCGACACCTCGAACCCCTTTATCGCCAGATCCATTCCAACGGCTGACGAATCCATGCTCATCATCCGGTTCCGTGACCCGCACGGCATCGACTTCCCGTATCTGCTTTCGATGCTGCATGATTCGTTCATGTCACGTCCGAACACCATCGTGTGCCCGGGCGGCAAGATGGACCTCGCGATGCAACTCATCTTCACTCCGATGGTGCTGCGGCTGCGGGAGCGTCGGGCGACCGAACTCAGCGTCCGATAGGACGCCCGCCCGCCGCTCACTCAGCGCAGGAATGCGCCGGCGTTACCCGCCAGGTCCAGCAGCGGCTGCGGCAGGATTCCGAAAAGCACCGTCACCGCGACTCCCACCAGAATGGCTGTGGCGGTCATCGAACTGGGCGCCGCCACCTGTGGCCCGTCGCGGTGCGGTGCCGCGAAGAACATCAACAGGATCACGCGCACGTAGACGAATGCGGCGATGGCGCTGGCGATGACACCGATGATGACGAGCGGGATCGCGCCGCCCTCACCGGCGGCCTTGAACACCGCGAACTTGGCGACGAAGCCGCTGGTAAGCGGAATCCCTGCGAAGGCAAGCAAAAACACCGAGAACAGCACACCGACCAGCGGTGCGCGCCGCCCGAGTCCGGCCCAGCGGGCCAGCTCGCTGTCCTCCTCACCATCGGGCGCGCGAACCAGAGTGAGGACGGCGAATGCCCCGAGCGCGCTGAAGCCATAGGCGACCAGGTAGAACAGCGTCGAGGACAGCCCAGCGCTGTTCGCGGAGACCACACCTATGAGGATGAAGCCGGCCTGCGCGACAGCGGAATAGGCCAGCATCCGCTTGACGTCGGTCTGACTGACAACCATGACCGAACCCGCCACCATGGTAAGGATGGCGACCGCCCACATCACGGGCCGCCAGTCGTCGCGGAGCCCGGGCAGTGCAACGTAGAAGATGCGCAGCATGGCACCGAATGCGGCGATCTTGGTGGCGGCGGCCATGAACGCGGTGATCGGCGTTGGTGCGCCCTGATAGACGTCGGGTATCCACGAATGGAATGGCACCGCACCGACTTTGAACAAGACACCGACCGACAGCAGGCCCATGCCGACCAGCGCCAGCGAGACGTTGCCGGAGTTGGCGGCTACCGCGTCGCCGATCCCGGTCAGCGTGAGGGTGCCTGCATAGCCGTAGAGCAGCGCGATGCCGTACAGGAAGATCGCGGACGAGAAAGCGCCAAGCAGAAAGTATTTCAGTGCGGATTCTTGGGAAAGCACGCGACGACGGCGGGCCAGCCCGCAGAGCAGATACAGCGGTAGCGAGAACACCTCGAGCGCGATGAACATCGTCAGCAGGTCGTTGGCGGCGGGGAAGAGCAGCATCCCGCCGAGCGCGAACATCGTCAGCGGAAACACCTCGGTCTGGGCAACCCGCGCCCTGGTGGCTTCGAGTTGGGCGACGCTGCCCGGAGTTGCGGATGCCTGCGGGGTGAAACCTTCCAGCGCGCCGTCGGCGCGACGGTCAGCGATGAGCAGTATCGCCAGCAGTCCGATGAGCAGGATGGTGCCCTGCACGAACAGGGTCGGCCCGTCAACGGCCACCGCGCCACCGACCGCCGCGTGCCGGGTTCCGGCCAGCGCGATGACGGCAACCAGCGCCGGGACCAGCGCCCCGACACTGAGAAGGAGTTGAATCCGGTAGCGGGTATGCCGGGGCAGGAACGCCTCGACCATGACGCCGGCGACGGCCGCGGCGAACACGATCAGCATCGGGAACAGCTGGCCGTATTCGACGCTCGGTGTGGGCAGGTTCACGGGTGCGCCCCTTCGGCAGTCTGTGGCACGGTCGGCGCGGGGTCGTGCTGGCCGATGGTGGTCAAGGTGTGGGCGACCGCCGGGTTGATCACATCGAGGGCGGGTTTGGGGTAGACGCCGAGCACCAACAGCAGGGCGATGAGTGGCGCGACGACGGCGATCTCCCGGGGTCGCAGGTCGCGCACCTTTTCGTTGCCGTCGACGAGGGGCCCGGTCATCATCCGCTGGTAGAGCCACAGGATGTAGACCGACGAGAGCACCAGCGCGATGGAGGCGAGCACCGCGAAGACCGGGTAGCGGGTGAATGTGCCTATCAGAACGAGGAATTCGCTGATGAAGGGAGCCAGGCCGGGTAGTGCGAGGGTCGCCATCCCCGCTACCAGGAAGGTGCCCGCCAGCACGGGCGCGACCTTCTGTACCCCGCCGAAATCGGCGATGGCGCGGCTGCCCCGCTGCGACACCAGGAATCCGGCGATCAGGAACAGCGCCGCCGTGGAGATGCCGTGGTTGACCATGTACAGGGTTGAGCCGGACTGCCCCTGGCTGGTCATCACGAAGACGCCTACGACGATGAACCCGAAGTGCGAGATCGAGGTGAATGCGATCAGCCGCATCACATCGGTCTGGCCGATCGCGACGATCGCGCCGTAGATGATCGCGATGACCGCCAGGGTGATGATGACCGGCCGGAAATACGTTGCGGCGTCTGGAAACAGCTGCAGGCAATAGCGAAGCATGCCGAAGGTGCCGACCTTGTCGACAACCGCCATCATCAGCACTGCGGTCGCCGGTGTGGCCTCCACCGCCGCGCCCGGCAGCCAGGTGTGGAACGGCCACAACGGCGCCTTGACGGCGAAGGCAAACATGAAGCCGAGGAACATCGCGTTCGCCACGGCGGGGTTGACACCCAACTGACCGCTCGAGACCGCCGTCACGATAGCGCGGAAATCAAAGGTGCCGGACGTGCCGGGGACGATGTCGTTCTGCGCGGTCACCACATACAGGACGATCACCGCGGCCAGCATGATCAGGCCACCGAACAGGTTGTACAGCAGAAACTTCAGAGCAGCTCGCGATCGACTCGCGGCGGCTTCCGGCGTTGGGTTGCCCCTGCCGAAGCCGCCGATGAGGAAGTACAGCGGGATCAGCATCGCCTCGAAGAACACGAAGAACAGCAGTATGTCGAGGGCAACCAGCGAGATCAGCACCATGGCCTCGACCGCCAGGGTGAGGGCGACGTAGGTGTGGGTGGACCGCCCTGAATCGCCGGCGTCGTTCCAGCCTGCGATGAGCAGCAGCGGTACCAGCACGGCGGTGAGTACGACGAGAGCCAGCGCGATACCGTCGATTCCGAGGATGTAGCCGGCGCCGAATGACGGTATCCAGGTGCGGCTTTCGACGAACTGGTACCGCTCACCGTCGGGGTTGAACTGGACGGCCAGCAGGATCGCGATGGCGAGCACCGCGACCGCGACCACCACCGCCGCGTACTTTGCGAGGTGCCGCGCGGTGACGGGCAGCGCCACGATGGCAATGGCGCCCAGCATCGGTAACAACCACAACGCGGTCAACCACGGAAAGTGACTCACCACAACCTCACTAGGGTGATGGCCGCCACCACCAAGGTGGCACCGACAAACACGGACAGCGCATAGGATCTCGCGAACCCGTTCTGCAGCTGCCGAATCCGATCCGATGATCCGCCGACCAGCCGGGCGAATGCCTCCACCAACCCGTCGATCCCCCGCCTGTCGACGTCGACCAGCGAACGGCTAAGGGCATGACCGGGCCGCATGAAAACCGCCTCGTTGATCGCATCGCCGTACAGGTCGGCGCGGGCGGCGACCGTCGGCGCCGAAACCCAGGACGTGGCACTGCTTCGCACCGGCCGGGTGGCATACATGACGTAGGCGATGGCGATGCCGCAGGCGATGACGGCCATGGTGATGGTGGTCATCACCCAGACGGGCATGGCGTGCTCGGCTTCATGGCTGCCGACCACCGGTTCGAGCCAGTGTTGCAGGGTCCCGCCGATGGCCAGCAGGGCACCGCCTGCGACGGAGCCGACGGCGAGGACGATCATCGGCCAGGTCATGACGGAGGGTGATTCGTGTGGGTGGTGACTTGCCCCGTTTTCTCCCTCAGTCCACCGCGCCCTACCGAAGAACGTCATGAGCATGACGCGTGTCATATAGAACGCGGTGATCCCCGCACCCAACAGCGCGGTGCCGCCGAGGATCAGGCCCTTGAGTCCTCCTGCGCCGAAGGCGGTTTCAATGATTGCATCCTTGGAGAAGAACCCCGCGAACGGCGGCACCCCGATGATGGCCAGATACCCGAGCCCAAAGGTGGCGAAGGTGATCGGCAGGAACTTGCGCAGACCGCCGTAGCGACGCATATCGACTTCGTCGTCCATGGCGTGCATCACCGAACCGGCGCCCAAGAACAGGCCGGCCTTGAAGAAGCCGTGGGTCAGCAGGTGCATGATCGCCACCGCATAGCCGGCCGGTCCGAGGCCGGCAGCGAGCACCATGTACCCGATCTGGCTCATGGTGGAGGCCGCAAGTGCCTTTTTGATGTCGTCCTTGGCGCACCCGACGATCGCCCCGAACAACAAGGTGACTGCGCCGACGATCACCACCGCCAGCTGCGCGTTCGGGGCCAGGTTGAAAACGGGCCCTGAGCGGACGATCAGGTAAACGCCGGCGGTCACCATGGTGGCGGCGTGGATCAGCGCGGAGACGGGCGTGGGGCCCTCCATGGCGTCGCCGAGCCAGGACTGCAGCGGAACCTGCGCCGACTTGCCGCACGCGGCGAGCAGCAACAGCAGCCCAATTGCGGTCAGGGTGCTCTCTGACAGCACCGGGGCGGCGCCGAACACCGATGCATAGGAGATGGAGCCGACGGTCGCGAACATCACCAAGATCGCGACCGCCAGTCCGACGTCGCCAACCCGGTTGACCACGAAGGCCTTCTTGGCTGCGACCGCCGCCGACGGCTTGTGCGACCAAAACCCGATCAGCAGGTAGGACGCCAGACCGACGCCTTCCCAGCCGAAATACAGTCCGAGGTAGTTGTCGGCGAGCACCAGCAGCAACATGGCGGCCAGAAACAGGTTGAGATACCCAAAAAAGCGTCGGCGACTTGCGTCCTCTTTCATGTAGCCGACGGAGTAGATGTGGATCAACGACCCGACGCCGGTGATCAGCAGCACGAAACAGATCGACAGCACGTCGAGTTGCAGGCCGAAGTCGACCTGCAGCCCGCCGACCGGTACCCAGGAGAACAGGTTCTGGTGCAGAACGCGGTCGGCGGCGCCTCGTCCGAGCAGTTCGAAGAAGAGCACCATCCCGAACGCAAACGCAGCGATAGACGTAGCGCACCCCAGCAGGTGCCCCCACCGGTCGCTGCGCCGACCGGCCAGCAGCAGCACCGCGGCACCGGCCAGCGGCAGTCCGATCAACATCCACACCAGCGCGTACATTTCAGTGCCTCAGCAGGTTCGCGTCGTCGATGGAGGTCGAGCTGCGGGTGCGGAAGACGGTCATGATGATCGCCAGGCCGACCACCACTTCGCAGGCGGCGACCACCATGGTGAAGAACGCCACCATCTGACCGTCGAGGTGACCGTGCATCCGGGAGAACGCGACGAACGCCACGTTGGCGGCGTTCAGCATCAACTCGACACACATGAACATGACGATCGCGTTGCGGCGCAACAGAACTCCCGACGTGCCGATGGTGAACAACAACGCCGACAAATAGAGGTAATTGGCGGGATTCATCGCGCACCCTCTTCAGCGGCCGCCTCAGACGTGGTCTCGGCATCTCCCGCAACCAGCAGCGTGAGCACCAGCCCCCGCCGCTCCAGGGTCCTGCTGACCGAAAGGTCGGAGAAGGTGCCGTCGGCTAGCCGGGCGGGAATGTCGACGGCGTTGTGCCGGGCGTACACGCCGGGGGCCGGCAACGGGGTGGGGTGTCCGTCAGGCTGGAAGCGTTCCTCGGCCAACTCGCGCTGGCTCTTGCGGCGTGCGAAACGCTCCCGGTGCGCGAGGACCATCGCGCCAAGCGCCGCAGTGATCAACAGCGCGCTGGTGAGCTCGAACGCCCACAGATACCGAGTGAAAATGAGTGCGGCCAGGCCCTGCACATTCCCGCCCTCGTTGGCTCCCGCCAGACCGGTGAACCCGGCGGTGGACATGTTGCCAAGGGCGCCGATCAGCAGGATGCCGAACCCCAGTCCGGCGGCAATCGTGGTGATGCGCTGCCCGCGAAGGGTTTCCACGAGCGATTCGGAGTGGTCGACACCGACGAGCATGACGACGAAGAGAAACAGCATCATCACCGCACCGGTGTAGACCACCACCTGCACCACACCCAGAAATATGGCGTCCTGCGCGATGTACAACACCGCGAGGTTGATCATGGTCGATGCCAGAAAGACCGCCGAATACACCGCCCGCGTGGCCACGACGACCCCCACCGCTGTGAGCACTGACAGGACCCCGAGAGTCCAGAACACGACAGCCTCCGCGGTCGAGGTCCGGGCGAGGGACTCGGCCGCCATCACTGCCGTCGAGGCGACAATGCTCATGAGTTCAACCCCTCTGCCAATTTCAGAATCCCGCCGGGTCCGATGATGTTGCCGCGGTAGTAGTCCTCGTCGGTGGCACCGTCGGCCATCGGGTGCGGCGGTGCCTGCGCACCGGGCGGTAGCGGGGCCAGGAGTCTGTCCTTGCCGTAGATGAGGTCGGCGCGGTTGTCGTCGGCCATCTCGTAGTCGTTGGTCATGGTCAGGGCGCGGGTCGGGCAGGCCTCGAGGCATAGCCCGCAGCCGATGCAGCGCAGGTAGTTGATCTGGTACACCTGCCCGTACCGTTCACCGGGCGAAAAGCGTTCCGTCTCGGTGTTATCGGCGCCTTCCACATAGATGGCGTCGGCGGGGCATGCCCATGCGCACAATTCGCAGCCGATGCACTTCTCCAGACCGTCGTCGTACCGGTTCAACTGGTGCCTGCCGTGATAACGCGGCGCGGTCGGTTCCCTCTTCTCCGGATACTGCTCGGTGACCGGCTTTTTGAACATCGCCGAGAACGTGACCCCGAAACCGGCAACTGCATCGACAAACTTAGGCATCGTGGCTACTCCCCCTGGCCAGAACGGCGTCGATTCGGAGTGACTTCCCATTGTGGATCGGCATTTCGATCTCCTCGCCCATGAACACGTCCACCGCCTCCTGCTCGGGTTCACTACGAGCGCGACCGAAACGCAGCGCAATCAGCACCACCGCCAGGAAGGCCAGACTCGCCAGAAGCCCTGGGATAACGCCCTTTACGTCGAGCGTCTGCAAAGTGCCCACGACCATGATCCAGGCGAGCGATACCGGGATGAGGACCTTCCAGCCGATCGCCATGAACTGGTCGTAGCGCAGCCGCGGCAGGGTGGCGCGCAGCCAGATGAACACGAACAGGAACGTCCAGACCTTGGCGGTGAACCACAGCAGCGGCCACCAGCCAGAGTTGGCGCCCTCCCATATGGTGATCGGCCACGGTGCGTGCCAGCCGCCCAGGAACAGGGTGATGGCCAGCGCGGAGACAGTCGTCATGTTGACGTACTCGGCGAGCATGAACATCGCGAACTTCAGCGACGAGTACTCGGTGTGGAAGCCGCCGACCAGCTCACCCTCGGCCTCGGGCAAATCGAAAGGCGCCCGGTTGGTTTCGCCGACCATCGAGGTCAGATACACCAGAAACGACGGCAGCAGCAGGAAGACATACCAGGTGCCGTCCTGGGCGGCCACAATGCCGGACGTGGACATGGTGCCCGCGTAGAGGAACACCGCGGCGAACGACAAGGCCATCGCGATCTCGTAGGACACCACCTGCGCGCTCGACCGCAGCCCGCCCAGCAGCGGGTAGGTGGACCCGGATGCCCAGCCCGCCAACACAATTCCGTACACGCCGATCGAGGTGACAGCGAGCACGTAGAGCACCGCCACTGCCAGATCGGTCAGTTGCAGCGGGGTGGCGTGTCCGAACACGCTCACCACTGGTCCCATGGGGATCACCGCGAACGCCATGAACGCGGGGATGACCGCGATGACCGGCGCAAGCAGATAGAGCGGTTTGTCCACCCCGGCAGGCATCAAGCCCTCCTTGAGCGCGAGCTTGATGCCGTCGACCAGCGACTGCAGGAGACCGAACGGCCCCACCCGATTCGGACCGAAGCGCATCTGCATCCGCCCCAGCACCTTGCGTTCGACCAGGATCGCCACCAGCACCGTCAACAGGAGGAAGACGAAGACGGCGAGGGCTTTGGTCAGGACCAGCCACCACGGGTCATGGCCGAACACGTTGGGATCCGGATATGTCATGCGTGCGCCCTCTGTATCTGGACGACGGCGCCAACGCTCACCGCGAGTTGGTTGTGCACTGCCGAACCGGTCGCGTTCAGCGGTAGCCAGACGACGTCGTCGGCCATCTCAGTGATGGCCAGCGGGAGCGTGATCGCCCCGCGGTCGGTGGCGACGGTCACCGGATCACCCTCGGCGGCACCGATCTTGGCGGCAGTGGCCTCCGACAGCCGGGCGACCGGCGGGCGTCCCGTGCCGGCAAGGTGTGATTCACCGTCCTGCAACCGACCGGCATCGAGCAGCATCCGCCAGCCGGCCAGCACCGCCTCGCCGGGCCCGGGCCGGACGGGCGCACAGCCAGAGACATTCGGTGGTGCGGTCCGTCGGCCTTCCCACCATCCAAGGCGGCCCAGCTCCGCGCCTGCGGCCGCCACGGTCGGGCAACCGAAGTCGACACCGACCTCGTCGGCCAAGGCCCGCAGGACCCGCATATCGGGTACGGCGTTGGTGGGCACGGCAGCCGCGAACGGCCGAATCCGGCCCTCCCAGTTGAGGAATGAACCGGCCTTTTCCGCCACCGGCGCTATCGGAAAGACGACGTCGGCGCGCTCGGTCACGGCGCTCTCCCGCAGCTCCAGGCTCACCACGAACGGCGCGGCCTCGATGGCGGCCAGCGCAGCGGCGGGGTCGGGCAGGTCCGCGGGTTCGACGCCGCCGATCAGCAGCGCGTCCAGCTCTCCGTTGCGGGCGGCGGCGAGGATGCCCGCGGTGTCGCGTCCAGGTGCGGCGGGCAGGTCGGTCGTGCCCCACACGGCGGAGATCTGTTCGCGAGCCCTGCCGTCGGCGACGGGCCTGCCACCGGGCAGCAGCGTGGGCAGGCAGCCGGCTTCCAGCGCGCCACGTTCCCCGGCGCGCCTCGGAATCCAGGCCAGCAGGGCACCGGTCGTCGCCGCCAGTCGGGTGGCGGCGGTCAGTGCCCCTTGGCTGCCGGCCAGCCGCTCTCCGACGAGGATGAGCGCGCCGGGTTGGCGCAGCAGCGGTTCGTCGGCAGCGAGTGCATCCAGCGCCCCGGCTTCTCCGCCGGGAGCGGTCTCGACCAGCCGGCCCGACACCTTGGCCAGGCCGCGGGTGGCGAACGGCGCGATCGAGACCACCCGGACGCCGGTGGCCCGGACCGCTTTGCGTAGCCGCAGGAACACGATGGGTGATTCCTCTTCCGGTTCGAACCCGGCCAGCACAACCATCGGTGCCGTCTCGATGTCGGTATAGGTGACGGTCATCGGCCGACCGGCGATCTGCGCGGCGAGAAACTGCGCCTCTTCAGTGGAGTGGGGTCGGGAGCGGAAGTCGATATCATTGGTGCCCAACACGGTTCGCGCGAACTTGCTGTAGGCGTATGCGTCCTCGATTGTTGCGCGACCGCCGACCAGCACCCCGGCCCGGCCCGCCGCGGCCGCCAGGCCCGCGGCGGCTCGTCCGACGGCTTCCGGCCACGACGCGGCCCGCAGAATCCCGTCCACATCGCGGACCTGCGGCGTGGTGATACGGTCGCCGAGGCCCGCGTAGGTGAAGGCCCAGCGGCCCTTATCGCAGTTCCATTCCTCGTTGACGTCAGGATCGTCACCGGCCAAGCGGCGCAGCACTTTTCCGCGGCGATGATCGGTGCGCTGCGCGCACCCGGAGGCGCAGTGTTCGCACGCACTCGGTGACGACACGAGGTCGAAGGGACGGGCCCGGAACCGGTAGGTGGTGCCGGTCAACGCCCCGACCGGGCAGATCTGCACGGCATTGCCCGAGAAGTACGAATCGAACGGCGCATTGGCGGCGATACCGACCTGCTGCAGTGCGCCGCGTTCGAGCAGTTCGATGAGCGGGTCGCCCGCGATCTGATTGGAGAACCGGGTGCAGCGCGCGCACAGCACGCATCGCTCGCGATCGAGCAGCACCTGCGAGGACAGGCTGATCGGCTTCGGGAACGTTCGCTTGGCACCCTCGAACCGGGACTCCACCCGGCCGTGGGACATCGCCTGGTTCTGCAGCGGACATTCCCCGCCCTTGTCGCAGACCGGGCAGTCCAGCGGATGGTTGATCAGCAGCAGTTCCATCACCGCGCGCTGGGCGGCATCCGCCGGTTCCGACGTCAGTTGGGTACGCACCACCATGCCAGGGGATACCGTGATGGTGCACGACGCCACCGGCTTTCGCTGGCCGTCGACCTCGACCAGACACTGCCTGCAAGCTCCGACCGGGGCCAGCAGCGGGTGATCGCAGAACCGCGGAATCTGCACCCCGATGAGTTCGGCGGCCCGAATCACCAACGTGTCCTTGGGCACCGACACCTCGACGTCGTCGATGGTGACGGTGACCATCTCGACGGGCGCGACGGCGGTACCGATGTCAGCGGTCTGTGTCATCTCGACACCCACCCCTTTCTCCGCCGAGCAGACGCAAATGTCCCTTTTTCCTCGGCGTGTCGGGTACTTTTGTGTCTGCTCGCGCGAGAAACGTCATCAGATACCAACCTCCTCGGCGGCCAGCAGCATCGAGGCACACGGGTCGAACGGGCAGCCACCGTGCAGATGCGCCTCGTATTCGGCGCGGAAGAACCTGACCGACGAGATGATCGGGCTGGCCGCGCCATCACCCAAGGCGCAGAACGACTTTCCGTTCAGAGCATCGGCGACGTCCAGCAACTTCTGAATGTCCGTCGCAGTGCCTGACCCCGTCTCCAGGCGTTCGTAGAGCTGCGTCAGCCAGTAGGTGCCCTCCCGGCACGGCGTGCACTTGCCGCAGGATTCGTGGGCGTAGAACTGCGTCCAGCGCCGCACCGCGCGCACCACACACACCGTGTCATCGAAGATCTGCAGCGCCTTGCTGCCCAGCATCGACCCGACCGACGCCATGCCCTCGTAATCCAGTGGCACGTCAAGGTGTTCGGCGGTCAGCAACGGGGTCGACGAGCCGCCCGGGGTCCAGAACTTCAACTCGTGGCCATCGCGCACGCCCCCGGCGTGATCCAGTAGTTCGCGCAGGGTGATGCCGAGCGGGGCCTCGTACTGACCGGGCGACTTCACATGTCCGGACAGCGAATACAGCGTGAACCCCGGCGATTCCTCCGAGCCCATGGAGGTGAACCAGTCGACCCCGTTGACCAGGATCGGCGGGACACTGGCGATGGTCTCGACGTTGTTGACCACGGTTGGGCACGCGTACAGGCCTGCGACGGCGGGGAACGGCGGTCGCAACCGTGGCTGGCCGCGCAGGCCCTCAAGGGAATCCAGTAGCGCGGTCTCCTCACCGCAGATGTAGGCGCCCGCCCCGGCGTGCACCACCAACTCCAGATCGAAACCCGAGCCGGCAATATCCTTGCCGAGATAGCCCGCCGCGTACGCCTCGGCGACCGCGGTCTGCAGCCGCCGCAGCACCGGGGCCACCTCACCGCGGACATAGATGAAGGCGTGGTTGGCCCGGATGGCGTAGGCGGCGATGATCGCTCCCTCCACCAGCAGGTGCGGCGTCGCCATCATCAACGGAATGTCTTTACACGTCCCGGGTTCGGACTCGTCGGCGTTGATCACCAGGTAGTGCGGCTTGTCGTCGCCCTTGGGGATGTATGACCACTTTCGCCCGGTAGGAAAGCCCGCACCGCCGCGGCCACGCAACCCGGACTCCGTCACCACATCAATGACTTCCTCGGGTGACATCGCCAACGCCTTCTCGAGCGCCTGATATCCGTCATGCCACAGATGGGTCGCCAATGTCCACGAGCGGGGTTCATCCCAGAACCGGGACAGCACGGGGGTCAATGCCATGTCACCCGTCTCCTTCCGCGCGGACGGCTCGAAGTCCGGCCAGCGTTGCCTCACCGATGGTGTTGGACTCCCGCGGATCGGGCAGGCCCGCCATGGTGCGGGCGGTCTCGCGAAAGGAGCACAGGGGCGCCCCGCGGGTGGGGGCAACCCGGTCGCCGCCGCGCAGTGCGTCGACGAGTTCGCATGCCGAAGACGGCGTTTGGTTGTCGAAGAACTCCCAGTTGACCATGACGACCGGGGCGTAGTCGCAGGCGGCGTTGCATTCGATGTGTTCCAACGTCACTCGGCCGTCATCGGTGGTCTGCCCGGCCTCGATCCCGAGACGCGATTGCAGCCGGTCGAGGATCGCGTCGCCGCCCATCACCGCACACAGGGTGTTGGTGCAGACCCCGACGAGGTAGTCGCCGGTAGGGACGCGCCGGTACATGGAGTAGAAGGTGGCGACCGCGGTCACCTCGGCCTGGGTGAGGTCGAGTTGGCGGGCGCAGAACCCGATGCCCGCCACGGTGAGATACCCGTCCTCGGCCTGCACCAGGTGCAGCAGCGGCAGCAGCGCCGAGCGGGCCCGCGGGTAGCGCGCGATTATCGTCGCCGCGTCGCGCTCCAACTGGGCCACCACGTCGGCGGGGTAGGCGGTGGGTCCACCGATACGGGGCCCTGGCTCATCGGGCCGTGGCCCCAACTGCAGGTCGACGCTCATCTATCCACTCCGCCCATGACGGGGTCGATGCTCGCGACGGCGGAGATGACGTCGGCGACCATGCCGCCCTCACACATGGCGGCGACGGCTTGCAGGTTGGTGAACGACGGGTCGCGGTAGTGCACCCGGTAGGGCCGGGTGCCGCCGTCGGACACCATGTGCACGCCCAACTCGCCCCTTGGGCTTTCGACGGCGACGTAGACCTGCCCGGCCGGCACCCGGATGCCCTCGGTCACGAGCTTGAAATGGTGGATCAGCCCTTCCATTGACGTGCCCATGATGTTGGCGACGTGCTCGTCGGAGTTGCCCAGCCCGTCGGGCCCCAGTTTGAGGTCCGCCGGCCACGCGAGATTCTTGTCCGAGATCATCACCGGTTGCCCGGCCAGCCGCTCGAGCCTGTCCACGCACTGCTCGACGATCTTCAGCGATTCCTTCATCTCGTCAACGCGGATCAGATAGCGCCCGTATGCATCACACCCCTTATCGGTGATGACGTCGAAGTCGTAAGTGTCGTAGCCGCAGTACGGTTGGGATCTGCGGAGATCGTGCGGCAGCCCGGTGGACCGCAGCACCGGCCCGGTGATCCCGAGCGCCATGCACCCGGTGAGACCGAGATACCCGATGCCCTTGTTGCGGGCCTTCCAGATGGCGTTCTCGCGCAGCAGGTCCTCGAGTTCACGCAGCTGCCCCGGCAGGGTCTTCAGCAGTGCCCGCACCTGGTCGACGCCGTCGTCGGGTAGGTCGGCGGCCAGCCCACCGGGGCGGATGTAGGCGTGGTTCATTCGCAGTCCGGTGATGGCCTCGAACACCTTCAGGATGTCTTCGCGGCCGAGGAACCCGAAGAACATGGCGCTCATCGCGCCGAGCTCCATGCCACCGGTCGCCAACGCGACCAGATGACTGGAGATGCGGTTGAGTTCCATCAACATCACCCGGATCACGCTGACGCGTTCGGGGATGTCGTCGGTGACCCCCAACAGCTTTTCGACCCCGAGGCAGTAGGCGGTCTCGTTGAAGAACGGTGACAGATAGTCCATCCGGGTGACAAACGTGACGCCCTGCATCCAGTTGCGGTACTCCAGGTTCTTCTCGATACCGGTGTGCAAATACCCGATGCCGCACCGGGCTTCGGTGACCGTCTCGCCCTCGATCTCGAGAATCAGCCGCAGCACGCCGTGCGTCGACGGGTGCTGCGGGCCCATGTTCACCACGATGCGTTCCCCGGACTGCGTCCCCGCCGCAGCCGCCACGATCTGGTCCCAGTCCTGCCCGCCGACGGTGAGCACGGTTTCGGTCATCACCGGTACGCCCTTCGCTGATCGGGCGGGGCAATCTGAGCACCGTGGTACTCCACCGGAATGCCGCCCAACGGGTAGTCCTTGCGTTGCGGATGGCCTTCCCAGTCGTCGGGCATTTCGATCCGGGCCAGGGACGGATGCCCATCGAACACAATCCCGAAGAAGTCGTAGGTCTCCCGTTCATGCCAGTCCGTCGTCGGATACACCGAAAACAGTGACGGCACATGCGGATCAGCGTCCGGGCACGCCACCTCCAGCCGGATGCGACGGTTGTGGGTGATCGACATCAGCGGATACACCGCGCGCAATTCACGACCGGTGTCATCGGGGTAGTGCACCCCGGACACCCCAAGGCACAGGTCGAACCGCAATCCGACATCGTCACGCAATATCCGCGCGACCAGAAGGAGCCGGTCGCGCCGTACCTCCAGGGTCAATTCATCGCGGAATACGACGACCCGATCGACGGCATCGGTGCAGCCGGCTTTGACCAGCCTTGCGGTCAGGAGATCGACGACCTCGTCCAGATAGCCGCCGTAGGGCCGGGAACTGCTCTGCGGCTTAGGGGTTGATCCCATCAGCCGCCCATATCCCGACGTGTCCCCACTACCTGTGACACCGAACATCCCTCGGCGAACGCCGTTCGCGCCGCTCATCGCAGCAGGCCTTTCAGTTCGATGGTGGGGGTGGAAGCGAGCGCGGCTTGTTCTGCGGCGGCGATCGCCTCGGCGCGGTGCACCCCCAGCGGCATCTGCTGAATCTTCTCGTGCAGCATCAAAATTGCGTTCAGCAGCATTTCCGGCCGCGGGGGGCACCCCGGGAGATAGATGTCCACCGGCACTATGTGGTCGACGCCCTGCACGATGGCGTAGTTGTTGAACATCCCACCGCTGGAGGCGCACACACCCATCGCGAGAACCCATTTCGGTTCGGCCATCTGGTCGTAGACCTGTCGCAACACCGGCGCCATCTTCTGCGAGACGCGCCCGGCGACGATCATCAAGTCGGCCTGCCGCGGGGTGGCCGAGAACCGCTCCATCCCGAACCGGGCGATGTCGAATCGCGGCGACGCCGTCGACATCATCTCGATGGCGCAACACGCCAACCCGAACGTCGCGGGCCACAACGACCCCTTGCGGGCGTAGCCGGCCACCTTCTCCAGCGTCGACAGCAAAATCCCGCCGGGCAGCTTCTCCTCTAGTCCCAATTCAGGCCACCCCGCCTCCATACGTAGGCGTAGGCCACGAACACGGTCAGCATGAACAGCAGCATCTCGACCAGTGCGAAGACGCCCAGTTGGCGGAATGACACCGCCCACGGGTACAGAAACACGATCTCGATGTCGAACACGATGAACAACATCGCGGTCAGGTAGAACTTGATCGGGAACCGGCCCACCCCCGTCAGCTGCGGGGCAGGCTCGATGCCACACTCATAGGCCTCGAGCTTGGCCCGGTTGTACCGACGCGGACCGATCACCAACGCGATCCCCACCGAGCCAACCGCGAACCCAGCCGCGATCGCGCCGAGAACGAGGATCGGCAAATAGACGCTCATGCCTGCCTCCCCGCTTGCTGAAGTGACGCAACGTAGACCGATGCGGCCGAGGCCATCTCGGCCGTATCGCTAACCGCATGTCTACGGACCGAATGCGAGTAGGTAGACCCCGATATGGGGGAATCAGCGGGGGGATGCCGTTATTGGCGCGTCGGCGACGAGGCAAGAAGTTCCGGGTCAAAGGTGGCCCTGGCGGTGACAGAAGCGCCCGCGGCGGCAACGATCACCGCGGCGTCCGCGTCCCGTCCCTTGGGGAATACGATCTCCGCACTGTCCGGGCCGTCGCGGTGAGCCATCAACCAGTCGTAGAGCAGCCAGTCCAGGGCGCACGCGGCAGCCATCGGGTCGGCATCTGGCATCTCCGTGGCTGTTACCACCGATGACAACGCGTCTCGATGCTCGTTGCGGGCGGCGTCCTTGTTCACCCCGGAACTGTCGAACAGCAGCATCGACAACGTCAGCGGGAATCGCAGTTCCGATTCGGTGCGCACGATCCAGCGCCCGCCTTTCCACGGCCGGTCCGGGTCGACTTGGCACATCTCGCCGAATCCGCTGACGACGCCGAGCGACGGGTCGTCGAGTTCGCCGTCGAACGGAGCGGGTCCCAGTAGGTCCAGTGGCCGCCTGGCGCAGATCGAGAAGAGGGCGGCGGTGCCGATGATCTTGCCTGCACGAAGATCGGCCCTGATTCCCGTCAGCTCCAGAGCCGTCGCATATTCGTGGCAGAGTCCGTCCAGAGTGCGGTGCAGACGGACCAGATCGTCTCGCTCGCGCTCGGTTTCGGGTCTGCGGCCGCCACCGAGTAACTCGCCGAACTGTCCCGCGGCGATGATCAACGCATCGTCGAGGGCTTCCAGGTGTGTCGCGACCAGACGGTCGGCTTCCTCGTCGTCAACGACGAGGTCGGGCAATGTCGACGGCACGCCCGCGGGTGTGGCCCAATGGAATCCGATCTGGCCGTCGGCCTGGACGATCCGTGGTCTCATCGCGCCTGCGCGAGCCGGTGATTGGTGACGCGGAGCTGCCGTGCCGTGCTGTCCTCGAGCGCCAGAACCTGATCGGGCGACAGGCGGCCGCACAGCCGGTCCCAGTGCACCGCGACTTCGTCGCCGACAGCCGCATCGGGTACGGCACTGTAGCCGTCGGTCCAGACGTCGAGTAGCCGCGCCGACGGTTCGGACAACTCGAGCGCATGACCGTCCCAGATCAGCTGGCGAGCGCTGGCCTCGAGGTGGTCGCCGTCGCGGGAAAGCACAGTCGCCCAGGTGATTCGGCAACTGTCAAGGACGCGCAACGGATGTTCGTCCATCCCCCTGCCGAGCAGCCGGGACCACGGATACACGCCGAACACGTGGAAGCAATGGTTTCCTGCGGCCTCGGCGGCAAGATCCGCGGTTAGGTGCGACCAGTAGTGACCGGCCCGCGGGCCGATCACCGCGAGCAACTCGCGCGCGAACTCGTCCGGGTCGAGCCCGGCCCCGACACCACCGCCGAGCCAATACGACTCCACCAATTGGTAATCCAGCGGATCGGCGATACCGGTCATCCTCGACAGCACCTGCAGGTACGGCCAGGCGCCGGAGAACTTCTTCGCGACTTCTCGGACGTCTTCCACCGACCCGTTCTGCAGGGTGGCCGTCTCCGGTGGGCCGCAATAGCCGAGCTGGTTCGGGGCGTAGGCGTAGCGTGCGAACATCTCCGTTCCGCGGGTGTCCAGGGATTGCGGGGATGTCGCGGGCACGGTCACACCCTCCCGGCCTGCCCCACCAGCTTGGCGGCATCGCGGTGCATCCGGCCGAAGTTGTAATAGGCCGCACACGCGCCCTCGGCGGACACCATGCACGTCCCGATCGGCGTTTCCGGGGTGCACGCCGTGCCGAAAACCTTGCATTCCCAAGGCTTGAGCACGCCCTTGAGCACCTCACCGCACTGGCACGCTTTCGGATCGGCAACGCGAACACCGGGCATCGCGTACCGCAGCTCAGCGTCGAACTCCGCGAAGTCGTCGTGCAGTTTCAACGCACTCTGCGAGATGAATCCGAGCCCGCGCCACTCGAAGTGCGGCCGCAGCGCGAACACCTTGCCCATCAACGCCAGGGCCGCCGGGTTGCCCTGTTCGTTGACCACCCGCGAGTACTGGTTCTCCACCTCGCAGCGGCCCTCCCGGATCTGGGTCAACAGCATCGCGACCGAGGCCATGATGTCCAATGGTTCAAAGCCGGCCACCACCAACGGCTTACCGTAGACCTCAGGCACGAATCGGTACGGCCTGTTGCCGACGACTGTCGACACGTGACCGGGCCCGAGAAAACCGGACAGCCGAAGGTCCGGTGACTCGAGGATCGCCTTGATGGGCGGCACGATCGTGACGTGGTTGCAGAACACCGTGAAATTGCCGACGCCAAGCTCCCGCGCACGCACCAGCGTGACGGCAGTGGACGGTGCGGTGGTTTCGAAGCCGATCGCGAAGAACACCACGTGCTTGTCCGGATTGTCGACAGCCATCTTGAGGGCGTCCAGCGGAGAGTAGACAAACCGCACGTCGGCTCCGCGGGCCTTGGCGTCCAGCAGGCTGCCGTTCGAACCCGGCACCCGCATCATGTCGCCGAAGCAGGTGAAGATGACATCGGGCTGCTGCGCCAACCACATCGCGTCGTCGATACGGCCCATCGGGATGACGCACACCGGGCAACCGGGACCGTGCACCAGCTCGACGTTGTCCGGTAGCAGGTGCTCGATGCCGTGTCGGTAAATAGTGTGTGTGTGCCCGCCACACACCTCCATGAACTTGAACTGCTCGTCACCGTCGCCCGCGAGTCGCTCGATCGCGCCCAAGAGCTTGCGGGCTGCCGCGGGATCACGAAACTCATCAACAAAACGCATGGTGTGTCTCCCTTTTCAGACGATTGAGGACGAGTCGAACGCGTCGATCTCGTCGGAATAGCTGGTCCCGAGCTTCTGGACGGCCGCAAGCGTGAGCAACGCTTCGGTCTCGTCGATCTTGGCCATCGCGAAACCGACATGGACCAGCACCCAATCGTCCGGCTCGGGCATGTCCTTCTCCAAAAGCCGGACGCTGATCGTCCGTCGGACGCCACTGACGTCTACTTTCGCCAAATAGTTTGCGGCGTCGGTGATCTCGACGATCTGGCCGGGAATTCCAAGGCACATTTTCGTCACATCCTTTCTCAGCAGATACGTGGCAGCGGGTCGCCGACGAGCATGTCCACGATCCGGGTACCGCCAAACCCGGTCCGCACCACGACCGTCGCCGCAGGCTCCTCGGTGATCTCGCCGACTTCGGTGGCATCGATTCCCAGCGGATGCGAACGCAGCGCCGCGAGACCGGCTTCGGCCTCCTCTGGCGCGACGACAGCGAGGAACTTGCCTTCGTTAGCCACGTACAGCGGATCGATTCCGAGCATTTCGCAGGCGCCGGTGACCATCGGACGGACCGGCAGGTGCGCTTCATCGAGCACCACGCCGAGACCGCTGGACTGGGCGAGTTCATTGCAGACGGTGCCCACTCCCCCTCGAGTGGGGTCGCGCAGCCAACGAGTGGACGGTGCCGCTGCCAGCAGGAGTTCCACCAACGGGCTCACGGCCGCGGTATCGGAGTGAATGTCGGCCTCGATGGCAAGGTCGCCGCGGGCCAGCATCACCGCCATGCCGTGGTCGCCGATTGTCCCGGACAGCAGCACTTTGTCCCCCGCCTTCACCGACTCCGGCGATAGCGCACGGTCGGCCGGAATCACACCGGCTCCGGCCGTCGTGACGAACAGTCCGTCGGCCGCGCCCCTTGGCACCACCTTGGTGTCGCCGGTGACGATCTCTACGCCTGCGGCGGCGGCCGCCGCCGCCATATCGGCGACGATCTCCTTCAACTCGGCAATCGGGAAGCCCTCCTCGAGCACGAACGCCGCCGAGATCCACGACGGGAGCGCCCCGACCATGGCGAGGTCGTTGACGGTGCCGTGGACGGCGAGGTGGCCGATCGAGCCGCCGGGAAATCGCAAGGGCTGCACCACGAACGAATCGGTGGACATGGCGATCCGCTCGCCACTGGGCAAGGTGAGAATCGCACCGTCGCCGAGGGATTCGAGCTGCGGGTTGCGGAAGGCCTCGAGGAACACCGCGTCGACCAACGCCGCCGATGCCTTCCCGCCCGCCCCGTGCGCCAGCGTCACCACCTCGTCGCGCAGCCGCGGACGGCGCCTGCGGAACAACTCGATCCGTTCGATCACCTCGCCCTCGGCGAAGCTGGGTCCCGACGACACGTAGTCGCCTGCCGCCTTGCTCATCAGATATCCGTCCCCTGCTCGTGCACGGCCGACCACAGGTGGTAGCCGAGCAGCGCCTGCGATTCCTGAATTCGGTGCACGCTCTGCGAATGGACGATGAAGCAGGCGTCGACATCCGGGCTGGTCGCGAACGTGCCACCGTCGTATCCGGCGAAGCCCACCGTGTACATCCCCCGCTGACGCGCTTCCCGCAGGGCGACCGTCAGGTCTGGCGAACTGCCACTGGTGGACATGGCAACCGCGATGTCCCCGGCCCTGGCGCGGGCGATCAGCTGTCGGGCGAAGACGAGCTCGAAGCCGACGTCATTGCCGAGCGCGGTCAAGATCGCCTGGTCGGCGGTCAACGACCAGGCCGGCAAGGGTTTCCCCGTCGGCGGCCGCGCGAACAGCGTCGCAAGCGTGGTGGCATCGGTGGAGCTGCCACCGTTGCCGAAGGCGAACAGCCGCCCGCCCGCCGCGAATCGAGCCGCCATCTCGGCCGCCGCTTTTGCCACCAGTTCTGTGCTCGACTCCAGGGTGGATCGGCGCAGCGCGGCGCTCTCGGCCGCCTTGGCCTGCGCTGACGCTGCCAGATCGACGAGTAGCGAGTTCGGGTCGTCTTCCTGCGCATCGATGAAGGGATAGAGGAAGTTGGTGGGCTCCTGCTCAGCATCTTGGTCCACGTTGACGCCGGGCTGTTCCTGGCTCATGAGTCACCCCCAATATCCACTCTGCTGATCGCCATCCCGGCGTGTACCAGGACGAGCTCGCCCGCCGCGACCGGGTCGACGAGCGTCGTAGCGACGGTCTCCACCCCTTCGGGGGTCCGTACCTGAGCCGAACCCTGCGCCGAGGCGCCGAGCACTTCGCCGAGGCGGCCCTCGTCGCTGCAGGTGATGCACACCTCCTCGGTGCATTCCGTCGGCTTCAGCAGACCCGGGTGCTCGAAGCAGACGTGGGTCAGTTCCCACAGCAGGTGATAGAGCAGCACGAAGGCGCCGGTCGCGGGCGCCGTCGGATCCGGGTCGTCCAGCCACAGAACGTGGTCGGCGGCCCCCGCCTGGGGTCGCTCACCGCTACCGATCCAGATGGTGGTGGCACCCCAGGCCGGGCTCCGGCGCATCACCGACCGAACCTCGGGGTCGTCGGCATCGGCGACCGCGATCACGATGTCGCCGGGCCGGACCGACACCCGCACCACGTCCACCAGTTCCGGTCCGGTCAGCGCGACCGCAGGCAGCGCCCTCTTGCCGACGATCACCGGATGCACGAACTCGACGGCGATGTGCTGGGCGTGCGGCTGCCACGACGGCGCGATCGACCACATGGTGGCGCCTGCGGAGAACCGCCTCGCGAGGGAGAGTGCTGTCGCGGCGAGATCGGCGGCCAGATCTGCGCCGAGCCCTCGGTCTATTTCGGTCGAGATCATCTCTGCGCCTCCTCGTGGGAACCGTTGAGCGGGTCCAGCGCGGTCAGCACGGACACCGCCGCCTGCCCGAGCGCGAGCCCACCGTCATTGGGCGGAACGGTGTGATGGGTGAGCACCAGGAATCCCGCCTGCTGTAGCCGCCGCCGACACGCTCGCAGCAGCAGCACGTTCTGGAATACCCCGCCGGTGAGTCCGACCAAACGAACCGGGCCTGCGACAAGTCCGACCACCTCGGCAACGGCGACCGCCACCGCCTCGTGGAAGGCGGCCGCCAAAACCGCGGGCTCGACGCCTGCGCGACGCTCCGACACAATCGTCGCCATCAACTCGGCAGCGTCGATCACCCCGTCGGCACTGACAGTCAGCCGCGTTGCGGGCGCGGGTGGCGAATCGCCCACCGATTCGGCCAGCGCCTCCAGTTCGATGGCGGCCTGGCCCTCGTAATCGATCCGCTGCCGCACACCGAGCAGCGCGGCGACCGCGTCGAACAGCCGACCCATGCTCGAACACGGCACGCAGCCCACTCCGCTGGCGAGCTGAGATCGCAGCAGCCGCTGCTCAGCGCGGGTAGCCGCGGCAACGGGTGCCAGGTCTTCGTCCCATTCGATGCCCGCCGCCCACAGGTGCGACAGCGCCATCCGCCACGGATTCCGCACCGCGACATCACCACCAGGCAGGGGCACGGGCTTGAGGTGACCCACGCGGGTAAAGCGGTGCGCGTCGGGTCCGACGGACAGAATCTCCCCGCCCCACACCGTTCCGTCGCAGCCGTAGCCGGTGCCGTCGAAGGCGACACCGATGATCGGTTCGCCGAGCCTGCCGTGTTCGGCGAGCAACGACACGACGTGCGCGTGGTGGTGCTGAACAAGGTCCAGCGGGCGCTCACCGGCGTGGCGCTCCGCCCAGCTGCGGGTCTGATACCCGGGATGGAGATCCGCTGCCAGCCGCTGCGGTTCCTGCCGGATTCCGCTGAGCTGGTCGACGGCGCGTTCGAACGCCCGCAACGTCTCCAACGTGCCCATATCGCCGATGTGGCCTGAGCAGAACGCGCGCGTTCCGTCGGTAAGGCAGAAGGTGTTCTTGAGTTCGCCGCCGACGGCCAGCACCGCGGGCCCGTTGCGTGCGATGGCTCCGAGGTCGATCGGCAGCGGCGCGTAGCCGCGGGACCGGCGGATCGGCAGTTCCCGTCCGTCAACGACACGCACGACCGAATCGTCGCACGGCACGTGGATGGGCCGGTCGTGGTCGAGCACCGCATCGGATAGGTACGGAAGTCGCTGCGCCGCATCGTCATCGGTGAAGCAGATCGGTTCATCCGTTTGGTTGGCGCTGGTCAGCACCAGCGCCTCCGGCACCGTCGTCTGCACTCCAGGAATGGTTGCCAGAAGCAGGTGGTGGATAGGGGAATACGGCAGCATCAGCCCGATCAGCGGGCTGCCCGGCGCTACCAGCTCAGAGATCGGCGCATCGGGCCTGCGCCGGAGCAGCACGATCGGACGGGCAGGGCTGCACAAGACCGCGGCCGCATCGTCGTCGATCTCTGCGTACCGTCGCGCAACATCGAGATCGCGGACCAGGACCGCAAACGGCTTGCCGCCCCGGGCCTTTCGTGCGCGCAGCGTCGCGACCGCGGCGTCGTCGTCGACGGCGCAGCCCAGGTGATATCCACCGACGCCCTTGATCGCGACGACGGCGCCGTCGATCAGCGCCCGCTGGGTCGCCGCCAACGCGGGGTCTGAGCCGACGACCCGGCGGGCATCCGATCGGTACCACAGCGACGGCCCGCAATCCGGGCAGGCGACGGGCTGGGCATGAAATCGCCGGTCCGATGCATCGTGGTATTCGGCGGCGCACCTCGCGCACATCTCGAAGCCCGCCATTGTGGTGGCCGGCCGGTCGTACGGCAGCTCGCGGATGATCGTGAACCGCGGCCCGCAGTTCGTACACGTCACGAACGGGTGGCGGTAACGCCGGTCGTTGGGGTCGAAGAGCTCGGCGATGCAGTCGTCGCACACCGCGATGTCCGGCGGAATCGCCGTTGCGGCACCGTCGACCGTCCGGCTCGCCACGATGCGGAAGTCGACCGGACAGTTCCCGTCGGCGTCGATCTGGACCGCGGATACGGTGCTGATCATCGCGAGCGGCGGCGCATCGACGCGAAGCCGATGAGCGAACTCGTCGACGGCGGCCTTCGGGCCCTGCACCTCGGCGAAAACCGCGCTCGAATCGTTGCCGACGAATCCCGACAACCCGAGTTCGACGGCGGTCCGGTGGACGAACGGACGGAAACCGACCCCTTGGACGACGCCGGTCACCGTGAACCGATACCGGACGTCATCGGACCGTAGCCGCAGCGAGGTGTCGATCATCTGCGCCGCCAAATCACGACCCGGTTGTTGCCGGAATCCGCCACGGCCAGCCGATCGCCCCGCAGCGAGATGCCGTACGGCCAGCACAGCGTGTCGCGTTGCACCGACGTCCAGCGGTTCTCGCCGTTGGACGCGAAACTCGGTTGCGCCAGCACGTGGTCAGCGGCTCGACCATCACGGGGAATGGTGTCCCACAGCAGGATTCGGTTATTGGCGGTATCCGCGACCGCCAACCTCTCGCCTTTGCCTGCGGAGCCGTCCAGTCGCGCGGCGTAGGGAAAGCGGAACCTGTCCCCGGTGTGCGGGCCGTAGGGCCATTCGTCAGCCGAGGTGAAATCCGGCTGACCAAGCACGATGTCCGCGTCCCGGTCCGCCGCCGGATGCGGCGACCAGCCGAGCAGTCGGTGATCGCCCGCGTCGGCGATGAGCAGCAGTTCGTCGTTTCCGGTGACGTCATGCGGCCAGCGGAAGCTGGCGGGGCCGGCGGCAGCGCCACGATTCTCGTCGCGGTGCGCCCCGTCAGGCTGACCCAGCACGACATCAGCCGGCTGCCCGGGGTCGGGAATTCCGTTGTCCCAACCAAGAACTCTGCGGTTGCCGGTGTCTGCGACCCAGAACCGTGCACCCACGATCGCTATGCCGAACGGCCAGTAGAACGTCGCCGCCGAGCATTGGCCGCCGCGATTCGGCTGAACAGCGGCCGGGTCGTGCTGCCCGAGGATCAGATCGGGCGCCATGTCGCTTGCCTGCGGCACCGAGTTCCACACCAGGATCCGGTGGTGCCAGGCGTCGGCGACGATGAGTCGGCCATCGTGCACGAGGACGCCGGTCGGCAGATTCATGCCCCGCTCGGGTCCGCGACCACCGGCGGCGCGGCCCTCGGTAATGCCGTCCCGCTGGCCGAGAACGATATCGGCAGGGTGCTCGTCGTTGTCGGGAATGCCGTGCCAGACCAGCACCCGATGGTTGCCGGAATCGGCGACCACCAGGTGATCCTCGCCGAGGAAGACTCCCCGCGGCGAATACATCCACGCCATCGTCGGGCTGGCAGGCGGCAAAGCGAGACCGCCGGGTGCGGGGGCCCCGAGCCAGACGTCTGGTGACCATCCGTCGCTGAGGTCAGCGCCGGCGGCATCGAGGCCTGGCTCGGCCCGAACCGACGTCCTGCCGATGTTGTGACGGACGGTGAACTGGGTCATGTCCCGACCCGAACCCACACTTCGCCGGAATCGACCCGCAGCGGCACCTGCTCCAGCTGGGCGCCGGGTGCGCTGAGGCACTCCCCCGATGTCGCGTCGTAGCAGAACCCGTGCCATGGACATGTCAGGGTGCCGTTGTCGAGATCGAGGACAGCGTTATCGAGGGGCAGCCCTTCGTGGGCACATTCGTTACGGTACGCCGACAATCGCTGGCCGGCGTTCACCACGATGATGTCGGCAGGCTCACCGGACTCCGAAGACAGACTCAGCGCGGTGAGGTCGTCGGTCGGCAAACTCGCGGCGGGACCCACCCTGACCCAGCCTTCACTCGCGGGGTCCGGCCCGATGCGCAGCGACTCCAGCGGTATCAGCGTCGGTGAGGGCTCATTCGGCACCACCTCGACGCCCGTGATCGACGGAACACCTTCCACCAGTGCGCCCTCGACGAGGTTTCGGAGCGTCACCGACGACATGGAACATCCGTTGCAAGCGCCGTCGAGACGGACGAAGGCGATACCCTCCTCGATCCGCACCAGGGTGACATCGCCGCCGTGGCTCTGCAATTGGGGCCGCACCGTCACCAGAACGCGGTTGGCATGTGTCATCGGGTCGGGACGCACGATCTCGTGCAATGAGAGCAGCATGTGCACGACCGGATCGTCGACCAGGTCGAACAGCAGAGCGCGGGCACCATCGTCGGCCCGCATCCGTTGCACGATGGTGACCAGCCCGGCGCGGTGAATGGCCTCAACGGCCGCCTTGACTTCGTCCGCGACGGCACGCGCCGAGGAGTCCAAGCTCTCCAGCGCGGCGATCGCGTCGTCAACCCGCTTGGCGAGACTCTCGAAATCGACTGCGTCCACGGCGGGCGGGCGGGCGGTGGACGGCTCCACGGTGGTGGCTGACATTCATGGCCTCCTCAGTCGGGTTCGGGTTCGGGTTCGGTGCGCATCAGCACCAGTTGACGAGCAACCTCGTCGAGTACTCCGCGTACGGCGCGCACTGATTCCTCGTCTCCGAGGTCCTCGAACAGGAAGCGCGCTTCATACAGCTTCGCCTTGGCTTGGTCGAACATCCCGAGATGCGCCAGTGCGTTGCCCTGGTTGGCCAGCACCCTGGCCCTACCGAGGGGATCGGTCTCCCGGTCCCTGGCTTCCAGCACTCCCTCGTAGAGTTCGACGGCCTCGACAAGGTTGTCCGCCTGGTGTTTGGACGGCGTGTACACCAGCGAATTGGCAAGGTTCAGTTGCACACTCGCCCACTGCTCGGGGTGGGTCTCCCTGGTGTACACCTTCAGCGCTGACCGCAGTGACTGCGCGGCGACACCCAGGCGAAGCTGGCCGGATGCCTCCACCATCGGCATCGTCAGGTAGGCGGTGGCGAGGTTGGCGTGCGTGGCCGCCCACAACAGCGGCGCCTCGTCGCGCAGCACCAACTGCAGTGCGGAGTGGTAGTGCGGAATCGCCTGGGCGAGCAGCTCGGGATGGTCCTCGGCCTGCTCGTGCAGCAGTCCTGCGAGGTTCAGATGAAGTTCGGCACGACCGATGCGAAGACCGTTTGCGTCGCCGAGCAGACGCAGCGCCTGCTCGAGTCGTTGCGCGGCGGCCGGGTCGCCGAGATCCCGGCAGATCGAGGCCGTAGCGCCGACGAGAACACCGGGTAGGCACCCCGAATCGGGGGATATCGTGGCCGTCGCACGCTCGAGTAATTCGATGGCGCCCACCGAATCTCCGTCGTGCAGGGCATGACTCGCTTGCGCCGAAAGCGCAACCGCGGCTAGCTCGCCGTCCGCGGCGCCTGGTTCGGGTGGGGTGTCCGATCGACCAAGCGTGAACAGCACAAGGTCGACCAACAAACCGAATTCGCCGAGATCCGAACGCAGTTCGTCCGGATCCTCGCCGTCCGGATCGAGGACGAACCGGTTGTAGCGCGTCACCGGGTCGGTACCCTGCAGCGCCGCCAGCGCGGCGTTCCTGTCGCCGGCGAGCGCGAATTCATGTGCCGAAAGTCCGTCCGGCCACTCCTGCGGCACGTTGCCGGACACCAGCGCTGCGCGCGCCGCCTCCGTGTCGGCGCCGGTGCTAGATACGGCCGGTATCAGCATGTAGCCCAACGGAAGCGGAAATGCGCCCAACGGCTGTGGCCTGACCGCAACGGCGGCCGGCCCGGTGAACTCGGCGTCAGTGTGAAGTGCCGTCATGGGTTCAGATCCCCTATTCCTGGTAGCTCGCACTTGTCCTGTACTCACAGCTGCCGCCCGTCACGTTCCGCGGCCCGTTTGATGAGACCGGCCGAAATCTCGGCACGCGCCTTGGTCGGGTGCGTCTCGATGCGGTGGCGCACAACGCCGTCGGCGAACACCACGGCGATCTCCACCGCCCAGCGGCCATGGTCCCCGACCACGAACGTCTGCACGTCGACCGCATCGTCGGTTGAGCTGTCGAGGCGGCGCGCGGTCTTCGGCCGGGTGGGGCGTTCCTCACACATGACAGTCACGCGCCAGACCCCAGCGGAATACGGAGCGCTGCTTGGGCATCGTCCCAGAATGCACCGTGGACGCCCGTTGGAATGTGGTCTTCGAGGACTTCCCGCACCAGGGTGGTGCGGTCGCCTGCCGGGTTACGTTGCTTGAGCAGCAGCCCGCCGCTGCGTGGCCCACGCAGTGGTACCAGCCACAGGTCGCCGTCCCGCACGACGGCGACGACAGCATCCGACGGGAACCGGCTGGCCGCCAGCGCTGCGTCAAGGCGGAGGTAACCGTCTGCGGTGAACTCCACCTGCAGGTCCGGCGATGCCGCGGGCCGAAGGCCTGCGAGGTAGTCGCGTTCGATGATGTCGATGACCTGCTCCATCGCCGACTCGACCGGCTCGGTCAAGTCAGCGCCGAGATCCACCCCACTCGCCTCGATGAGGAAGACGGTGATGTCGCTTGGGCATGCATCGCGAAGTGCCCAGCGCGCGAACGCGATTGCGTGGTCCCAGCGGAACGAATGGGTGTGCAGTCCCTGCAGGGGCGGCAGCTCCTCCAGTTCCGCGCCGGGCACCCGGTAGACGGTGCCCGGCGCCGCACCGGTGGCCGCTGCATCGATGATCACGACCCTTTCGGCGCCGCGCATCTGGAACGCGACATCCATTCCTGCCGTGCCACCGTCGACCAGCCGGGCACCGTCGGGAACTCCGCGCTCCCACAGGTGACGCACCAGGATCGGCCCGACCCCGTCGTCGCCGCGCAGCAGGTTCCCACAGCCCACAACGAGCACCGCACAACCCGGCGGCTCGATGTCGACATCGGCACCGCTGCGGTCAGCGCACGGCTCAGCAGACGTAGCGATCACACCATTCCATTGATCACGAACTTGGACAGCTCCCGACCCTTGCCGTCGTAGGCGTGCACCGTGCACACCAGGCAGGAGTCGAAGCTGCGGGCCACGTGGCC
>CADEGF010000053.1:48810-50738 GCA_902826815.1 uncultured Mycobacteriaceae bacterium | reverse complement strand
AGCGGATACCTCTACTTGGCCACCAGCGGGTACTTTTTCACGGCCACGGACAGGTGTCGCACAACCTCTGAGGTCGTAGACGGCCAACAACGGGAGGTCCTCAGTATTTCGTTTGGTGGATGGCTCGTTTGGTGGATGGCGACTAGCAGTTTCTTGCCGCAGTCATCTTTGCTGAGAGGCCCTTGTCGGCGTGACTTACCCGGGCTGAAGTGGAGTTTCTTCAGAGCTGATAGTTTTTGCCTTAGCCGACTTCTTGCGTCCGCAAGAAGCGGTGAGAACGTTGTTCATGTTGCACATGATGGGACGCTGCCGCCTTACGGTTACAAGGTTCGCGACAGCCGGGGGCTGACTACCAAGTCCGTCAAGTGGATATTGGCGGAGCCGTGACGATGCCTATTGGTGGCATGCAAGACCGTATTATGGCGAGTCCCCCGGCCGTTGCGTCGGCTTGGGCCGACACCGCAGTGCCCCGACCCGATCGGGAACACCGAAACGTCCACATCGAAGACATGTCCACTGAAAACCGGTAGCCGGAATTCTGCTGTCAAGCAATCGAATTGGGCGTCAACAGTCTGCTTCCGTTCCAAGCTCAGTCGAGGTAGTCCCGCAGCACCTGGGAACGGCTGGGGTGGCGCAACTTCGACATCGTCTTGCTCTCGATCTGGCGGATGCGCTCGCGCGTGACGCCGTAGACCTGACCGATCTCGTCGAGGGTGCGGGGCTGGCCGTCGGTGAGGCCGAACCGCAGCCGCACGACACCTGCTTCGCGCTCGGACAGCGTTTCGAGCACCGACTGCAGCTGATCCTGCAGCAGCGTGAAGCTCACCGCGTCGACGGCGACAACCGCCTCGCTGTCCTCGATGAAATCGCCCAGCTGCGAATCGCCTTCGTCGCCGATCGTCTGGTCCAGTGAGATCGGCTCACGCGCATACTGCTGGATTTCCAGCACCTTTTCGGGCGTGATGTCCATTTCCTTGGCCAGCTCTTCAGGGGTCGGCTCGCGGCCGAGGTCCTGAAGCAGCTCGCGCTGGATACGACCGAGTTTGTTGATCACCTCGACCATGTGCACCGGGATGCGGATGGTGCGGGCCTGATCGGCCATGGCGCGGGTGATGGCCTGCCGGATCCACCAGGTGGCGTACGTGGAGAACTTGTAACCCTTTGTGTAGTCGAACTTCTCGACCGCACGAATCAGGCCGAGGTTGCCCTCCTGGATGAGATCCAGGAATGCCATACCGCGTCCGGTGTAGCGCTTGGCCAACGACACGACCAGGCGCAGGTTAGCTTCCAGCAGATGGTTTTTCGCGCGATCTCCGTCGCGGCAGATCCACGCCATATCGCGACGCTGCGCGGCGGGCAGCTTCTCACCCTTGTCGGCGATCTCGCCCATCAACTGCGTGGCGTAGAGACCTGCCTCGATCCGCTTCGCCAGCTCGACCTCTTCTTCGGCGTTGAGCAGCGCGACCTTGCCGATCTGCTTGAGGTAGGCGCGCACGGAGTCGGCCGACGCGGTGAGCTCGGCGTCCTTGCGTGCCTGCCGCAGTGCCTCGGATTCCTCTTCGTCCCAGACGAAGTCGCCAGAAGCCTTGTCCTTCTCGCTCGGCTCGGCGATTTCATCGTCCTCGACCGGTGCGTCTTCTGCACCTTTGGCCTTGGCCTTGGCTTTGGTTTTACCGTCGCCCTTGGCAGCATCCGCGTCGGCTGGCTCGTCGTCGACTTCGAGATCTTCGAGCTCGACGTCCTCGTCGACGAGTTCGTCGGGCTCACCGTCGAGTTCGTCGGTGGTCTCGAGTTCGTCGTCGTCTGCGCCGTCGGCCTTGGTGGTCGTCGGATCGGGCGCGGTCGCCTTCTTGGCGCGGCTACGCGGTGCGCCGCCGTCGCTCTTGGCCCTGGTCGCCTTGGCGGCGGGCCGGGTCTTGGCGGCTGCG
>CADEGF010000053.1:20425-48800 GCA_902826815.1 uncultured Mycobacteriaceae bacterium | reverse complement strand
GGCCTTGGCCGGCTTGGCCGTCTTCGTCGCGCTCACAGCCGCCTTGGTGGCTCGCTTGGCTGGTTTGGCAGGAGCCGACCCATTGGTGGTCTTGGCTGCTGCGACCTTCTTGGCGGGCGTCTTGGTAGCGGTGCGCTTTACCGTCTTTGTGGCTGCTGGGCTGGCCTTTGTCGCTGCCACGTCACCCTTTCCTTCATGAGGATTTCGATGGCCCTTGGGGGCATGCACCATCGAAATGCGTCAGCTATGTCGAATGTGGCGTTGATATCTGCTCGGGATACTCGCCGCTTTCTCGTCGCGGCCGCCGTCGACCATTGTAACGACACTGTTGGATATCGCCGCGCCGAGCGGCATATTTGGCGAACTCGGGCGCGCCTACTTGGCAGTAGCGGTGACGTTGAGCTCTGAGGCCATCGCCGCGCCGACGATCCCCGCGGTGTTCAGCAGTGTCGCGGCCACCACCGGAGTGCGGTTCTTCAGGAGCGGAATCCACTTGTCGGCCTTGCGGCTGATGCCGCCGCCCGCGATGAACAGATCAGGCCAGATTGCGTTCTCTATCGTCACGAGCACCTTGGTGACTTCTTTGCACCAGCGCTCGTAGCTCCACTCCTTGGTTTCCTTCACCGAGGAGGCCGCGCGATGCTCAGCTTCCTTGCCGCCGACCTCGAGGTGGCCGAACTCGGTATTGGGCAGCAGCACGCCGTTGTGGATCACTGCCGACCCGATTCCCGTTCCGAAGGTCAGCAGCACGATGACGCCGGTGTTGTCGCGGCCCGCGCCGAACCTCTCCTCGGCCAGGCCTGCGGCGTCGGCGTCGTTGAGCACCGTCACCTGCTGGCCGTCGAGTTCCTTGCTGAAGAACTCGCTGGCATTGCAACCGATCCAACCCTTGTCGACGTTGGCGGCGGTGCGTACGACGCCGTCGGTGACCACACCTGGATAGGTGACGCCGACGCCGTCCGTCCAGCCGAACTCGCGGACGACGGCGGCGACGGTCTTGCCGACCGCCTCGGGAGTTGCCGGATGCGGCGTCGCCAGCTTGAAACGTTCACCGATCAGCTGGCCGGTGTCGAGGTCGACGATGCCACCCTTGACGCCGCTTCCGCCCACGTCGACGCCGAATCCCCGGTGTTGCGGGCCTCCGTTGGTGCTGGGATCGGCGGCAGGTGAATCGGTGGCGGTCATAGGCCCAACATTAGTGGCTCGATACCCTTTTGGAAGGGGTGCCGGGGAACAGTTACCGACAATTTGTGCTGCGATGAGCGGGTGGAAAACCTCGAGCTCGACCCGACCGAACTCCGCTCGACCGCCGACCGGTTGGCGGCCGAGGCCGCCGACTTCGTGCGGCGTCGTCGCGAGGAGGTCTTCAGCGGGGGACCGCAGCGCGAATCATCCGGCGATGCGGTGCGAGCCAAGAGCAGTCCGACCGACCCCGTCACGATCGTCGACACCGAAACCGAACGGCTGCTGCGTCAGCGGCTCGCCGAGTTGCGACCGGGCGAGCACGTTCTCGGCGAGGAGGGCGGTGGACAACCGGATGCTTCGGCAGGCCGGCCGACGTGGGTTGTCGATCCCATCGACGGCACGGTGAACTTCGTCTACGGGCTTCCGGCGTACGCGGTTTCGGTGGCGGTACAGATCGACGGGCAGTCGGTCGCGGGTGCGGTGGCAAACGTCGTCGACGGCGCGGTGTACTCGGCTGCACGCGGTCACGGTGCGCATGTGCGTCGCGGCGCAGTGACGACGCCGCTACGGGCGAGCGCCGTCCGGGATCTGTCAACGTCGTTGGTGGGCACCGGATTCGGCTATGACCCGGAACTTCGTCGACGTCAGGCGTCGGTTCTCGCACAGCTGTTGCCGCAGGTTCGCGACATTCGGCGGCTGGGTTCGGCGGCTCTGGATCTGTGTCTGGTCGCCGCGGGCCATCTCGATGCCTACTTCGAGGCCGACCTCAACGCCTGGGATTGGGCGGCGGGTGCCCTGATAGCGGCCGAGGCAGGTGCACAAGTGCGGGTGCCTGCGATGGGCGGCGCAACGCGAGGCACGGGATTGGTCGTCGCGGCCGCACCCGGCGTGACCGACGCCTTCACCGCTGCGCTGGCTGCGGCAGGCGGTTGATCCGCCAAAGCTATACGGGCCCAACCGCATTCGGTCAGGATTCGATCAGTGGCCGATCAGCAGGCAGTGGTGTGGATCTTCGAGATCAGCGTCGGGTCGGCGGGCTGGGTGGCCTCCGGCCTCAGGCTGGACAGCACCGCTTCGGCGTCGTCGCTGCGGGCCAGCTCGGTGAAATCGGTGCCGATCGCGAGGTCGACGGTGTCGTCGGGCCGCTGATCCTGATAAAGCTCGACGCACGGCGCGACCAGCCAGACCGCAGCGGCGGCCGCGCGCCCACTCGGCCCGAACCGGATCTGCCCCTGGCACGCCAACGGATTGTTCGCATACAGCGGATCGTTCTCGGCCGTCGGCTCGGCGAATCCGAGATCTCGCAGCTGCCCGGCCACCTCCGCGGCCTGACCGCCCTGGCCGCTCGCGTTGAGCACCCTGATCTTGGTGTCGGCCAGGTTGGCCGGACCGACCTCGGTCATCGACGCTCGCGTCACCCGCTCCCCGAGCTTGGGCTGCGTCGGGTCACTCGTGGTGTTGTCGGTGGGCGGGTTGCAGGCCGCGGCCTCGGTCACGTCCGGCGGGCGATTGAGGACGACCACCCAGATGGTCAGGCTCACGACAGCCAGCACGGCGAACATGACGATTCCGGGCATGAAGTTCCGTCGGCGGAACGGCCGACCCTGCTTATCGAAGGCCGTGCCCTCTGTGATTTGCGCGACCATATGTGCACTCTAAAACCCCCGCTGCCCCCCTTTGCGCAGGGGCGTCGCATAATTGTGATGTAAATCACACTTATGGATGGGCGAATCCGGGCACGAATCGTTTGGCGGATGCGTTCGACGCTGGTACAAAGCTCTGTCGCAAGGTTCACGGAGGGGACAAAAGATGGCTACCGACTATGACGCCCCACGGCGCACCGAGACCGACGATGTCTCCGAAGATTCACTCGAGGAACTCAAGGCTCGGCGGAATGAAGCTCAATCAGCGGTAGTGGACGTTGACGAGTCAGAATCCGCAGAGAACTTCGAGCTACCGGGCGCTGATTTGTCCGGCGAAGAGCTGTCCGTGCGGGTGATCCCGAAGCAGGCCGACGAGTTCACCTGCTCGAGCTGCTTCCTCGTGCATCACCGCAGCCGGCTGGCGAGCGAGAAGAACGGCGTGATGATCTGCTCTGACTGCGCGGCCTGAGACGGGTCAACTGCGCAGCGCGGATAACACCCGATCCGGGCGACGACAGCTCACCAGCCAGTACGGCGTGGGGTCGTCCGGATCGTCGAGCACAACCAGCACCATCGGGCCGACCCAGGCCCGGTGCACGACGTAGGCGGCCGGATCCAGCTGTCGTCCCAGTGCAGCCGTCTTGGCCGACCTGGGCACTTCTGCCGACCGGGAGATCACGCTGGCCGGCAGGTGCGCGTCGCCGACCCACAGCTCGGTCTCTGCGGCCGGGTCGTCCGGGGCGCCGCCGACCACCCGCACCTCGGTCTTGCTGAACCACACCAGCACCGCGGCCGCGACGGGTAGAAGCACTGCGAAAGGAACCCAGTTGGGTAGGGCGCGCACGCCTTGATTGACTTCGAGAGCGATGAGCGCGGCCAACGCCAGGCCGGGCAGCCACCACCACCACGGCACCCACAGCCGTTCGGCGTAGCGCACGACTTGCGGTGCTGCGCGCGTGTCGGACACGTCGCCAAGGGTAATCTCATGCGTCGTGTCCACCCCTTTGGCAGTCGTTCGTCTCGATCGCGACCTGCCGATGCCCAGCCGGGCCCATGACGGCGACGCGGGTATCGACCTGTTCAGCGCGGTCGACGTCGAACTGCCGCCCGGTCATCGCGCCCTCGTGCCGACGGGGATCGCGGTGGCCATTCCACACGGGATGGTGGGGTTGATACACCCGAGGTCGGGTTTGGCTGCGCGCGTAGGGCTTTCGATCGTCAACAGCCCGGGCACGGTCGACGCGGGCTATCGCGGCGAGATCAAGGTATCCCTGGTGAACCTCGATCCCACGCAGCCCATCGTCGTGAACCGTGGCGATCGGATCGCCCAGCTGCTTGTGCAGCGGGTCGAATTGCCCGACCTTGTCGAGGTGGCCTCGTTCGACGAGGCCGGCTTGGCAGGCACTTCCCGTGGCGACGGCGGCCACGGTTCCTCCGGCGGACATGCGAGTTTGTAATGGCTTTTGGAAAACACTCCAGACCCGATGAAAACGATTTCGAGGACAATGTCGACGACGACGGCCTCGACGTCAACGTCGACGACGCGGTTCAGCCGCCTGGCGACGACGAGCTTGACGGCCCGTTCGATATCGACGATTTCGACGACCCCGCCGCGGCAACGCACGCCCGGCTCGACCTGGGCTCGGTGCTCGTCCCGATGCCAGAGGCCGGGCAGGTACAGGTCGAGCTCACCGAGGGCGGTGTGCCCAGCGCGGTGTGGGTGGTGACGGCCAACGGCCGGTTCACGGTGGCGGCGTACGCCGCACCGAAGAGCTCGGCGCTGTGGCGGGAGGTCGCCACCGAACTGGCCGACTCGCTGCGCAAGGACACCCCCGAGGTGCGCATCGAAGACGGGCCATGGGGCCGGGAGGTGGTCGGCGCGGCTCCCGCGGGTGTCGTCCGCTTCATCGGTGTCGACGGTTACCGGTGGATGATCCGCTGCGTCGTGAACGGACCGCAACAAACCATCGACTCGTTGAGCGACGAAGCGCGGGCAGCCTTGGCGGACACCGTCGTTCGTCGTGGCGATACGCCGCTGCCGGTGCGTACCCCGCTGCCGGTGCAGCTGCCCGAGCCGATGGCCGAACAGTTGAGGGTGGCCGCCGAGCAGCAAGCCGCCGCTCAGCAGCAGCAGCCGCAGGAACAGCAGCCACCGGACGTGCAGCCGGCAGCCCGTCGCAGTGAGCACGGGTCGGCGATGCAGCAGCTGCGCACCATCACCGGCGGCTAGTTGCTCACGCGTCGAGCAGCGCGGCCAGACATGCTGCGCCGAGCACAGCCGGCTCGGCGCCCATCTCGACCAGCGTGACCGTCCGCAACGCCGCCATCGGCGCGCTGGCCGCCCACTCCACCGCGACGTCGAGCGGATGCACCGGGTCGTCGGTAGCGGCGCCGACGCCCATCGGCACCGTAAGCGTCCCCAGCTCTGCGCTGGTCGGTGAAATGTACCGGGATGCGGCATCCATCGCGTCGGGCAGCGACGGCCACTGTCCGAGCCACGACCGCGCCAACTCGTCGGCAAGCCACGGCGGGCTCGATGCCCGCATCTGTGCGGTCGCCGACACCAGCCCGTCGCGGCGCAGCACATCCGCCGAGTATCTGGCTGCCTGCGCGGCGGGTGCATTCCCCGGTGAGCCCGTCCACGGCGGGAGGGCGGCCAGCACGGCCACGGCGCGGGCCGGATGGGCCAACGCCCAATTGAGCGCGACCGCGGCGCCGATGGACACCCCGCCGACCGCGATGGCGCCGAGCCGCGCCGCAGTGTCGAGTTCGGAAACGTAGCCGTCGATCAGCCGGCCGGGCTGCGGCGGCGGTGCCACGACGACGGCTCCTGCCTCGCGCAGCGGGGCTGCGAACGCCCGGTAGACGTAGTCGTCGTCGGAGCCGGTGCCCGGCAGCAGAACCGTCGTCACGCCGCGCAAATCGACTGGCATAACCCGATCGTGCCGTGTGGCATAAATCACCGGCGTGGCGGGTAACCCCCAGCGTGGCATTGGGGAACTAACAGGTCTACCGTGGCGTTGGTTGGGGATCCACGGTGGATTCACAGATTGGCAGGAGACGCCATGGCTACGGCCGAAGGGTATCTGCGCAGGCTCACACGCCGGCTGACGGACGATCCCGAGCAACTCGATGCCGAGGAGTTGACCGAGGAAGCCAGCAGCACAGGTGCGCAGAAGGCGGTCGACTGTCAACGTGGCCAGGAAGTCACGATGGTCGGCACGCTGCGCAGTGTGGAGGCCAACGCCAAGGGCTGCGCGGGCGGCATCAAGGCCGAGATGTTCGACGGCACCGAGGCGGTGATGCTCGTCTGGCTCGGCCAGCGCCGCATCCCCGGCATCGAGTCGGGCCGCACGCTGCGGGTGCACGGGCGGGTCGGCAAGCTGGAGAACGGCACCAAGGCGATCTACAACCCTCACTACGAAATCCAGAAGTAGTCGCTCGGCACGTACCGTTGACCCGTGTCCGATAAGCAATCCGGCGCTCAAGCCATCCTTGAGCAGATGGGCGGCGTCAGCGGCCTGATCTATTCGTCGCTGCCCGTCCTGGTCTTCGTCCCCGTCTCCTCGATATTCGGCCTCATGCCTGCGATCATCTCCGCGCTGGCCGTTGCCGCGCTGATCCTGGTGTGGCGGATCGCGCGCAAGGAGACCGTTCAGCCGGCCATCTCCGGGTTCATGGGCGTCGGGATCTGCGCCCTGATCGCCTACATCGTGGGGGAGTCGAAGGGCTACTTCCTGTACGGCATCTGGATGTCACTCTTCTGGGCCGTGGTTTTCCTGATCTCCGTGCTGATCCGCAGGCCTGTCGTCGGCTACATCTGGAGCTGGGTCAACGGCAACGACCGCGGCTGGCGGAACGTGCGCCGGGCCGTGCTGGTGTTCGACGTCGCGACGATCACCTGGGTGCTGGTGTTCACATCGCGTTTCGTCGTGCAGCGCCACTTCTACGACGCCGACGAGACGGGCTGGCTGGCCACTGCGCGCATCGCGATGGGCTGGCCGCTGACGGCGGTGGCCGCGCTGGCGACCTATCTGGCGATCCGTTCGGCCCAGCGGGCGCTTCACGCCCACGCCCCTGCCGCGGAGGAGGACGCCCCAGAGGCCGACGCCGAGGCCGAGGACGCGGTGCGGGAAACCTAGTTGGCGGATACCCGCGAGGCCACCGACGGGCCGCTGCTCGCGGTCGCGATCCTGGCCTCGTTCGTAGCGTTTCTCGACGGCTCGGTCGTCAACCTGGCACTGCCCGCCATCAACCGTGACTTCGGCGGGGGCCTCGCGCTGCAGCAGTGGGTGGTGGACGGCTACCTGCTTTCCCTCGGCGCACTCATCCTGGTGGCAGGGGCGATCTCCGACACCTTCGGGCGGTTGGTCGTGCTCAGGTCGGGCCTCGTCGTCTTCGCGGTCTCGTCGCTGCTGTGCGCGCTGGCTCCCAGCGGCTGGGTGTTGGTCGCCGCGCGCTGCCTGCAGGGCGTCGGCGCCGCATTCCTGGTGCCGAGTTCGTTGGCGATGATCAATGCGCGGTTCTCGGGCCCGGCGCAGGCACGGGCCATCGGCACCTGGACCGCTTGGACCGGAACGGCTTTCGTCATCGGCCCGCTGTTGGGCGGAGTCCTCGTCGATGCATTGAACTGGCGGTGGATCTTCGGCGTCAACATCGTGCCGTTGGCCGTCACGCTGTACCTGACGGGCAAGCTCTCACACGAGACGTTCCCGCCGGAGCGGCGGGCAAAGATCGATGTCGTCGGCGCGATGCTGACTGCGGTCGGGCTGACCGGCGCGGTGTACGCCCTCATCGAGCAGCAGCGCCTCGGCATATCCCATCCGATGGTGCTGGCCAGCTTGGTCATCGGGGTCGGCGCGCTCGTCGCCTTCCCGTGGTGGGAGCGCAGGACGCCGAATCCGATGATGCCGCTGGACATCTTCTCCGCGCGGAACTTCGCCGTCGGCAATCTGGCCACCGTGTTTCTCTACGCCGCGGTGTCGCTGGGCACCCTGCTGGTGGCGCTGTTCCTCCAGGAGGCCGCGGGCATGTCGGCGACGCAGGCCGGGCTGGCCACGCTTCCGATCCCGGTGCTGTCGTTCTTCCTGGCACGGCCGTTCGGCACGTTGGCAGGCAGGCACGGCCCGCGGCTCTACATGGCTCTCGGCCCACTGGTCGCCGGGGCCGGGTATCTGTTGATGACACGGGTCGACGCGTCGTTCGACTTCTGGACCCAGCTGCTGCCCGGCCTCGTGGTGTTCGGGCTCGGGCTTTCGATGACGGTGTCACCGCTGACGGCGGCGGTGCTTGCCGCGGTGGATCCGGCGCAGAGCGGGATCGGGTCGGCGATCAACAATGCGATCTCCCGCATCGCCGGGCTGATCGCGATTGCGTTCACCGGCGTGATCGTCGGCGGCTCAATGGATTTCGCGGGCTTTCGGCAGGGCTCGTTCGTCGTCGCCGCGCTCTTCGTCGCGGCCGGCCTGATCTCGTGGGCAGGCATCCGCAACGACGAATACGACTACAGCCGGGTCTCGGCGAAGGGCGCTGCGGAATGTCACGACCGGGCGACGCCGCCGCCCGCATACTGAAGGCGGTGAGCGCTAGCGGTTCTGCGGGTGAAGCAACAGCTCGCGCAGCTCGTCCTCGACCTCGGTGACCGCCACGAAGAGCAACTCGTCGCCGCCCTCCAGCGGCTCGTCGCCCTCCGGCACGATCACCCGCGAGCCGCGCAGGATGGTCACCAGCGCCGCATCGCGGGGCAGCGCCAGCTTGCGCAGCGGCTTGCCGCCCCATGGCGTGTCGACCGGAAGGGTGATCTCGATCAGGTTGGCCTGGCCGGTGCGGAACTCCATCAGATGCACCAGGTCGCCGACGGCGACGGCCTCCTCGACCAGTGACGCGAGCATCCGCGGGGTAGACACCGCGACGTCGATTCCCCACGCCTCGTCGAACAGCCACTCGTTTCGGGGGTCGTTGGCGCGGGCCACCACTCGCGGGACGGCGAACTCCGTCTTGGCGAGCAGGCTGACAACCACATTGACCTTGTCGTCGCCGGTCGCGGCGATCACGACGTCGAAATCCTCGAGGTGAATCGACTCCAGCAGGGTGAGCTCGCAGGCGTCGCCGAGGCGCCAGTGCGCCGCGGGTATCGCGTCGACGTCGACGTGACCGGGATTGCGTTCGAGCAGCGTGACCTCGTGGTCGTTCTCGATGAGCTCGCGCGCGATGGATCGCCCGACCGCGCCTGCGCCTGCGATGGCGACCTTCATCTACGCGTCCTCGCTGTCTTCGCTTGGCGGCAGCGCGGCGATGGCGAGTGCCTCGGCGATGTGGCCGGCGATGGCGGCGACGTACACCTGATCGCCGGCCTGGATGACCGTCTTGTGGTCGGGCAGCAGCCCGCCGCCGAACCGGATCAGGAACGCCGCCCTGCCGCCGGTGGCGGCCTCGAGGTCGGTCATCTTGCGGCCCACCCACGCCTCGTGCAGCGCAAGCTCGGCCACCCCGACGTTGCCGGATGGGTCGCGCCACTTGGTGGTCTCGGTCTCCCGGGTCAGCACGTTGAGCAGCCGGTCGGTGGTCCAGGGCACGGTGGCCACCGTCGGAATGCCGAGGCGTTCGTAGACCTTCGCGCGTTTGGCGTCGTAGATGCGGGCCACCACCCGCTCGACGCCGAACGTCTCGCGCGCCACCCGCGCCGAGATGATGTTCGAGTTGTCGCCGGAGGACACCGCCGCGAACGCCGACGCCTCCTCGATGCCGGATCGCAGCAGAACGTCGCGGTCGAATCCCATGCCGAGCACCCGCTCGCCGGGGAATTCGGGGCTGAGCCGGTTGAACGCCGTGCTGTCGCGGTCGATGACGGCGACATCGTGTCCGATCCGGGCCAGGCCGTCGGCCAGCGATGCGCCTACCCGGCCGCATCCCATCACCACTACTCGCACCTTTGGGTGTCCTCTCGGCATTTTCAATCTGCGCACTGGGAACGCTACCGTCAAAGTCGTCTGGGCCTACTCTTGGCTCTCGTGTCCAAGCTTTCGACCGCCGCCCGGCGGCTGGTCCTCGGCAGACCCTTCCGCAGCGACAAACTTTCCCACACCCTTCTGCCCAAGCGGATAGCGCTGCCGGTCTTCGCTTCCGACGCTCTGTCATCGGTCGCGTACGCACCCGAGGAAATCTTCCTTGTGCTCTCGGTGGCGGGCCTGTCCGCGGTGTCCATGGCGCCGTGGATCGGGGTGGCCGTCGGCGTCGTGATGCTGGTGGTGATCGCCAGCTACCGGCAGAACGTGCACGCCTACCCCTCCGGTGGCGGCGACTACGAGGTGGTGACCACCAACCTCGGCCCGACCGCGGGGCTTACCGTCGCAAGCGCCCTTTTGGTCGACTATGTGCTCACCGTCGCGGTGTCGATGGCGTCGGCGATGTCCAACATCGGGTCGGCGGTGCCGTTCATCAACGACCACAAGGTGTGGTTCGCCGTCGTCGCGATCCTGCTGCTGGCCGCGGCGAACCTGCGGGGCATCCGCGAGTCGGGCACCGCATTCGCGATCCCGACCTACGCCTTCATGGTCGGGATCTTCATCATGCTCGGCTGGGGCTTGTTCCAGATCAACGTGCTTGGTACCCAGTTACGCGCGGAGTCCGCAGGGTTCGAGCTTCATGCGGAACACGGCGACGTCCTCGGATTCGCAATGGTGTTCCTTGTGGCGCGCGCGTTCTCGTCGGGCTGCGCAGCGCTGACGGGTGTCGAGGCGATCAGCAACGGCGTGCCCGCGTTCCGGAAGCCGAAGTCCCGCAACGCCGCAACGACGCTGCTGCTGCTCGGCGGTATCGCGGTGACCCTGTTCATGGGCATCATCCTGCTGGCCAAGCAGACCGGCGTGCAGATCGCCGAGCGGCCGCACGAGCAGCTGATCGGCGCGCCCCCCGACTACCACCAGAAGACGCTGATCGCGCAGCTGGCCGATGCGGTCTTCCACAACTTCCCCGTCGGGCTCTATCTGATCGCCGGGGTCACGGCGCTGATCCTGGTGCTGGCGGCCAACACCGCCTTCAACGGGTTCCCCGTGCTGGCTTCCATACTTGCCCAGGACAGTTATCTGCCCCGCCAGCTGCACACCCGCGGTGACCGGCTGGCGTTCTCCAACGGAATCCTGTTCCTGGCGATGGCGGCCATCGCCTTCATCGTTGCGTTCCAGGCTCAGGTCACCGCACTGATCCAGCTCTATATCGTCGGCGTGTTCGTATCGTTCACGCTCAGCCAGATCGGCATGGTGCGGCACTGGACCCGGTTGCTGACGGTGGAGAACGATCCCGCGGTGCGGGCGAAGATGAAACGGTCGCGGATCATCAACACGATCGGGTTGTTGTGCACCGGCACGGTGTTGGTCATCGTGGTGGTGACCAAATTCGTTGCGGGCGCCTGGATCGCGATCCTGGCGATGGGCAGCCTCTTCATATTGATGAAGGCGATCAAGAAGCACTACGCAGCGGTCGCGCACGAACTGGAGCGACAACAGGCCGCCGAGGAGGGCGGGATCGTGCTGCCCAGCCGCAACCACGCCATCGTGCTGGTGTCCAAGCTGCATCTGCCCACGATGCGCGCCCTGGCCTACGCGCGCGCCACCCGGCCCGACGAACTCGAGGCCATCACCGTCAGCGTGGACGACGGCGAGACCCGCCAGCTGGTGCACAAGTGGGAGGACAGCGATATCTCCGTACCGCTCAAGGTGATCGCCTCGCCCTACCGCGAGATCACCCGGCCGGTGCTCGACTACGTGAAGCGCATCAGCAAGGAATCGCCGCGCACCGTTGTCACGGTCTTCATCCCCGAATACGTCGTCGGCCACTGGTGGGAGCAGGTGCTGCACAACCAGAGCGCGTTGCGACTGAAGGGCCGGCTGCTATTCATGCCGAATGTGATGGTGACTTCCGTTCCCTGGCAGCTGAGTTCGTCGGAGCGGTTGCGCAGACTGGAACCTCACTCGGCACCGGGTGACGCCCGTAGGGGATTCCTGGATTGATCGACGGACTCACGCTGACCACCGGGCCGCCTGCCAACGGCGGAAGTTGCGTCGCACGGCACGAGGGCCGGGTGGTGTTCGTTCGCTACGCACTGCCGGGGGAGCGGGTGCGCGTGCGGGTGGTGACAGACCACGGATCCTATTGGCACGCAGACGTTGTCGAAGTGCTCGAAGCTTCACCCGACCGTATCGACCCGCTGTGCCAGATCGCGGGCGTCGACGGGGCGGGCTGCTGCGATCTTGCGTTCGCCACGCCTGAGGCGGCGCGCAGGCTCAAGGGTGCCGTGGTGGCGAATCAACTGGCGAAGCTGGGCGGGTTTCACTGGTGCGACGAGTCTCATGCGTCCGCCGAACCGATCGGCACCGGCGAGCCGACGGGATGGCGTACCAGGGTCCGGCTGGACACCTCCGACGACGGGCGGGCGGGCTTCCACCGGTATCACAGTGCGGAACTCGTCACCGACCTGCGGTGCGGGCAGCTGCCCGACGCGGCGCTCGACGGCCTCGACGGTGCCGGCTGGCCGCCTGGCGCGCATGTGCACGTCGCGATCGACGACGACGGCACACGCCACGTCGTGCAGTCCGGCCCGCGCATCGGCAAGCGCACGGCGACCCGCGTCGTCGAGGGCGGCTACGAGGCCACGCAACGGGTCAACGAACGCGTGTGGCGGGTGCCGGTGACAGCGTTCTGGCAGGCCCACCGCGATGCGGCGAGGGTGTACAGCGCGCTGGTTGCGCAGTGGGCGCAGCTGACCGACGGAATGGTGGCGTGGGATCTGTACGGCGGCGCGGGGCTTTTCGCCGCGGTGCTCGGTGAAGGGGTCGGCGACGGCGGGCATGTGGTGACGGTGGACACCTCACGCGGTGCCTCGCGATCGGCGCGCGCGGCGCTCGCGGACCTGCCGAATGTCTCGGTGGTGACCGACTCGGTACGTCGCGCTCTTGCGGCGCAGCCGCGACGCGCCGACGTGGCGGTGCTCGACCCGCCGCGGGCGGGTGCGGGCCGCGACGTGATCGACATGCTCGCGGCGGCAGCCGTACCTCGGATCATTCACATCGGCTGTGAGGCAGCATCATTCGCTCGCGATGTCGGCTTGTACCTCGCGCATGGCTATCGGGTGGAGGAGCTGAGGGTTTTCGACTCGTTCCCGCTGACCCATCACATCGAAAGTGTCGCGGTGCTGACGCGCTAGCACCGCGACACCCTCGACTCATCAGACCTGCGCCGCAGTGTGCGGTCCGAACTCGTTGGCGATGACGGTGACGCTGTTGGCCGGGAACCCGCCGCGCCGGGCGTGTTCACGGATGGCGTCCTCGTCGTCGGCCTCGTGCACGCAGTAGATCTTGTCGCCCGCGACGTAGCTGGTGATCCAGCGGTACGGCACGCCGAGCGACTCGACGACGTCGTTGGACTTGCCCGCGATCGCCGCCAGCTCCTCCTGGCTGAGGTCGGCCGCTCCGGGGATCTCCCGTTCGATGACATAGCGCTTCATGACTGCTCCTGTGTGTTGTCTGCCGCGGCGGTGCGCCGGGCAGGTCCAACGTTGCGCCACGGCGTCGGCCGGCACATGGGGAGAAGGTCCCTATCTTGTCGTGCCGGCTGCATTTCTGCTGCTCGCAGGGGGCGATCGCGTTACCATCGACCCTCGTGATGCTCGCCGATCGGGATCATCAGCTCGGCGAGATCATCGCCAGGGCCGACGACGCGCGGGCGGGCCGCGGCGGCATGGTCTTCGTGTCCGGCGAGTCAGGGGCCGGTAAGACGTCGTTCGTCGAGGCGTTCGTCGACCGGTGGGTCAAAGACGAGCGCGTGCTGTGGGGGGCGTGTGACCCGCTGCCCACCCCGCGTCCGCTCGGTCCTGTGCACGACGTCGCCCACCGGCTTGCGCCCGCCACCCAGGCGGTGCTCGAAAGCGACCACTCCTACCAGATCTTCGACGCCGTCTACGACGATCTGCGTACCGCGCCATCGGTGCTCGTGCTCGACGACCTGCAATGGGCCGATCAGGGCACGATCGACCTGCTGCGGTTCGTGCTCCGCCGCATCGGCGCGACCCGTTCGCTGGTCGTCGGAATCTTGCGCGACGAGGAAGTCGGTGTCAGCCATCCGCTACGGGGGCTGCTCGGCGATATGGCGCGCACACCGCGCGCCGACTCGATCGCGATGCCGCCGCTGAGCATCGAAGCCGTCGACCGACTCGCCGGTGAAAGCCCTATCGATGCGGGGTGGCTTCACGCCGTGACGGGAGGCAACGCCTTCTTCGTGTGCGAGATGCTGGAGCACAACCGAGGTTCGCTCTCCGAAACCGATCTGCCGACAACGGTTCGCGACGCCGTGCTGGCCCGCACGTCGGATCTCGACGCGGCGGCGTGGGACGCGTTGAACCTGCTTTCGTGCTCGCCGGGCGCGGTTCCCGACCGCCTGCTGACCGATCTCGGCGTTACGCTGCCTGCCCTGCGCGCGTTGTCCGATGCAGGCCTGATCCGGAGAAGCCCACGCGGCGTGGCGTTCCGACACGATCTGTGCCGGATGGCGATCAGCAGCGTCATTCCACCCGGCGCCGGGGTGGGTCTGCACCGACGGCTCCTCGATGCCTACGAATCGACATCCAATGTCGACCCGGCGGTGCTGACCCACCATGCTCTCGGCGCCGACGATATGGGGCGAACTCGCCGCGCCGCCCATGACGCGGGGATGACTGCGGCCCGATCGGGTGCCCACACCCAAGCCGCCGAATTCTTCACCCTTGCGCTGCAACACGGCGGCCCCGTCACCGACGACGAGGCGGACCTGCTCGAGCTACTGGCATGGGAGTCCTACCTGATCGACAAGTTGCCCGACGCGATCACCGCAGGCCAACGAGCGATACGAATTCGACAGGAGCTCGGCGAGCCGGCTGCGGTCAGCGCCAACCACCATTCGCTGTCGGTGTACCAGTGGTACAACGCCGACCGCGATGCGTCGGAAGGCCATGCGACCGAAGCGATGAACGTGCTCGACGCCGAAACCGATAATGCCGCCCAACTCGTGCAACTGGGCCACGCCTTCGCCATGCAGGCTTACCTCGCGGTGCAGGCGAGCGATCTCGATCGGGCGAGTGGGTTGATCGCCCGGGCGCGCGAAATCGCAGAGCGTGCGGACGATTCCGCGTTGATGGTTCGGGTGCGGTTGATCGAGAACTACGGAGTTGTCCTCAACGGCGACGAGTCCGGCCGCGATGAGATCCTCGCCATTCTCAACTCCGCGCCCAAGCACATCGACGAGCTCTACTCGGGTGGCTGGAGCAACATCACATACTTCGACGTCGAGCAGCGACGGCTGGACGTTGCGGCGGAGTTGCTCGACATCAGCGTCCCGTTGATGTACGAACACGATCTGCCGATCTGCCGCGTGTGGCAGCTTGGTTCGCGAGCACGACTCGAATTGATGGTGGGCGAGTGGGACGACGCGGCTGCCGACGCCGACCGCGTCCTCGACGCGCCGAGTGCACCGCTGGCCCGAACCTGGCCATTGCTGATTCGAGCTTTGGTGGCGCTGCGCAGGCACGGGACGGGCGGCGACGCACTGTACGACGCATGGACGCTCGCATGCCGGTTCGCCGAGCCGATCCGGATGCTGCCGGTGGCGGCCGCCATCGTCGAGATGTGCTGGGTCACAGGTGTTTCCGACGACCGCCTCGGCGAGTGTCGCGATCTCTTGAGCAGCGGACCGGTTGCAGGCCTCGAGTGGTCGCGCGGCGAGCTGGCGGTCTGGCTCCGGCGCATCGGCGAATCGGTCGACGGGGACGGGGTGGCCGAGCCGTACCGGTTGGTCCTCGATGGTGCGCACGAGGCGGCAGCCGATGAGTTCCACCGTCTTTCGATGCCCTACGACGCCGCGCTGGCGCTGCTCGACAGCGGAGATCCCGCGCTCGCCGCCCGTGCGCTCGACATTCTCGACCGGCTCGGCGCCGACGCCGTCGCGGCGAAGGTGCGGCGCGATCTGCGGGCCAAGGGGCAGGCATGCGTGCCTGCGCGCAGACGGTCGGCGACGTTGGCCAACCCTGCTGGGCTGACGGCCCGTCAGGTCGACGTGCTGCGCCTGCTCGACGACGGGCTGACCAACGCCGAACTCGCGGATCGGCTGTTCCTGTCGGTGAAGACCGTCGACCATCACGTGTCGGCCATCTTGGCCAAGCTCGAGGTGAACAAGCGGCGTGACGCGGTCCGCAAGGCGCGGGAACTCGGGATCCTGGCGGGTTCAGTTCCCGCCGAAGTGTCGCTGTAGCCGTCGCTGCCGATGGCTGAACAGCGCACCGATGCCTGCCGCGATGATCGGTGTCAGCAGGCGCAGCGGGCCGCGGAGTTCGAACGTGAGGCGGTCGCGGACAACGGTTTTCGCGTCGTCCTCGGCTTCGAGGGTGCGCTCGTGGCGCCAGAGCCGCATGGACAGCATCGTCGACTCCTCGTGGAAGCCGCGGCCCGGCCACAATTCGGCGATCATCAGGTCGTCGTAGTCGAACGGCAGCACGCCGAACAGTCGCATCCAGCAGCGGCCCACCGGGGTGCCGACCGGAACATTGTCGACGGTCAGTGACTCCTTGCCGCGCGGCATCGACATCGTCATCCATGGCCGCAGTTCGTCGTTGATGCCCTCCGGCGTCACGACGCGCGCCCATACCTGCTCGGGTGGTGCGTCGACGATGTTCTGTCGTTCGACGATCATGAACCGACGGTATCCACACGCGGTTCGCGATGGGGCGCTACGCCCGAGCGCTGCTGATGCCATCGTTCGAGCAGCGATGGGATCTCGGACAGTAGAAAGTCATAGAAGTCGCGCATCTGGCTGAGGCGTTGGCGTGCCAGGCTCCTCGGTCCTGTCGCCGCAATACCTGCCTCGGCCGCCTTCTGCATCGCCTCCAGCACTTCGTTCTGGTTGGTGTACAGGACGGCCCAGGCGTCGTCGCGTAGTCGGTAGTGGTCGCGGCGGCTCCCCGGCGCGGGTACTCGTTCGACGAGGCCCACGGACGTCAACATCTTGATGGCGCCCGATATCGCCCCCGTGCTGGCCTGGAGTCGGACGGCCAGTTCTCCCGCGGTCATCGTCGCGCTCTCGGTGAACAAAAGCGAGGCAAGCACACGGGCGGTCATGCGTTGTAGGCCGTGATTGGCCAGCACAAGTGCGAGCTGCTCGGCGGTCGCTTGTTGATCCGTCGCTTTTGCCATCTGAACCTCCTGTACTGAAATCAGATTCAGTAATCTCTGAAAGTTCAGTATAGTGGGTGATGGTAGTGAGAAGGGACAAAGCTGACGATGACGACCGACGTGATCTGCGTCAACGGGCTCACATTCAACTACCCGAAGGCCGCCGAACCCGCAGTGCGCGGGATGGATTTCACCGTCGGCCGCGGGGAGATTTTCGGGTTTCTCGGGCCAAGCGGCGCCGGGAAGTCCACGACGCAGAAGCTCCTCATCGGGCTGCTTCGCGGCCACGGCGGCGAGGTCACGATTTGGGGCAAGGAGCCGCGGGCGTGGGGACCGGACTATTACCAGCGGATCGGTGTCTCCTTCGAGCTGCCGAACCACTACCAGAAGCTCACAGGGGTAGAGAATCTGCGCTTCTTCGCATCGCTCTACGGCAACGGTACGGCGGACCCGATAGCCCTGCTGGACATGCTGGGCCTCGCAGACGACGCCGACACCCGGGTCGGCAAGTACTCCAAGGGCATGCAGATGCGACTCACGTTTGCGCGGTCGCTGATCAACAACCCGGAGTTGCTGTTCCTCGACGAGCCGACCTCGGGGTTGGACCCGGTCAATGCGCGCAAGGTGAAGGACATCGTCTTGGGGTTGAAGGCGCATGGTCGCACGGTCTTCCTGACCACCCATGACATGGCCACGGCCGACGAGCTGTGCGACCGGGTGGCGTTCGTCGTCGACGGGAGCATCCAGGCGTTGGACACCCCCGCCGAGTTGAAGATTGCCCGGGGCCAGCGCAGCGTCCGCGTCGAGTATCGCGGCGAGAAGGGGCGCCTCGAGACCGCCGAGTTCGACATGGACGGTCTGGCCGACGACGGTGGGTTCCACACGCTGCTGCGCAACCACCACGTCGAGACCATTCACAGCAGGGAGGCCAGTCTCGACGATGTTTTCGTCGAGGTCACCGGGCGGCGATTGGCATGACGCGGTTCGCAAGTGCGCTTCGCTTGGAGTTGACGCTTCAGAGTCGGCAGGGCTTTATCTACGCGGCGATCTTCTCGGGACTCATTTGGCTGTCGGTGTTGCTGCCCATGCCGCACGGTCTTCGCTCGGCGATCGAGCCGTACGTACTGTTGGGTGACACCTGCATCATCGGGTTCTTCTTCGTCGCGGGCACGGTGTTCTTCGAGAAGCAGGAGCGCACCCTGAGCGCGGTCATTTCCACGCCGTTGCGATTCGGGGAGTACCTGGCCGCGAAGCTTGCCCTGCTCGTGCTGATCTCCCTAGTGGTGGCGATCGTCGTTCCGACAATCTGCAACGGATTCGACTACCGCCCTTTGCCTTTAGTGGTGGCAGCGGTGCTCGGGACGCTGCTGATGTTGCTCGTCGGGTTCACCACGTCGCTACCGTTTGCGTCGATCAGCGACTGGTTCCTGGCGGCGACGATCCCGCTGGCCGTGATGACGGTTCCCCCTGTCCTGTACTACTCGGGCATCTGGCCGAGCCCGCTGGCGTATGTGATTCCCACGACCGGTCCGCTGCTGCTGTTCGGTGCGGCCTTCGGCCAGGTTGATCTCGTGGCGTGGCAGATCGGGTACGCGGTGACGTACCCGGTGCTGTGTGTCGCAGGGCTGTGGTGGGCGGCCAAAGTCATGTTCGTGCGGCACATCATCGCACGGTCGGGAGGAGTGTGATGACGACTCTTGGCGTAAGAACATTGGTTGCGTTCGGCCGCAACGATATCCGCGGCACCTATCGCGATCCGCTGTTGGTGATGATCGTCGTTGCCCCGGTCATCTGGACCACCGGCGTGGCATTCCTCACGCCGCTGTTCACCGAGATGCTGGACCGGCGCTACGACTTCGACCTCGTTCCCTACTACCCGTTGATCCTTACTGCATTCCTGCTTCTGACGAGCATCATCATCGTCGGCGGACTAGGCTCGTTTCTCGTCCTGGACGAGGTCGACGCGGGCACGCTGGCCGCGCTGAGGGTCACCCCGGTCCCGCTGCGTGATTTCTTCGGCTATCGGGCGGCCACGGTCATCGCGGTAACGACGGTGTACGTCATCGCGACCACTTTTTTCAGCGGCCTACTCGAGCCGGGCATGGTGCCTGCGCTGATCCCGATCGGGCTGCTGTCCGGCCTGTCGGCCGTGGTGTGCCTGCTGCTGATAGTCGCAGTGGCCAACAACAAGATTCAGGGACTGGCAATGATGCGCGCCCTCGGCATGCTCATCGCGGGTCTGCCGTGCCTGCCGTGGTTCATCGATTCCGCATGGAACCTCGCGTTCGGTGTCCTACCACCGTATTGGGCGGCCAAGGCGTTCTGGGTTGCCTGCGACCACGGCACCTGGTGGCCATACGTGGCGGGCGGCGTGGTCTACAACCTGGCCGTCGGCTGGCTCTTGTTGCGGCGCTTCCTGGCCAAGAACACGTGACGGCGCTACCCGGGGTGGCGCCGGCTTGGCGGGGGCGCGTACGGCGTCGGGTCGATGTCAGGGCGGCGGCCCTCGATCAGGTCGGCGAGCATGCGGGCCGAGCCGCACGCCATCGTCCAACCGACGTGCCCGTGACCGGTGTTGTAGTACAAGTTGTCATGTCGCCCAAGGCCGATGAGCGGAGGCCCGTCGGGGGTCATCGGGCGCAGCCCGGTTCGGTATCGCGCGCTGTCCCAGTCGATCGCTCCGGGAAACAGCTGCTCACCGGCGGCGAGAATGCCTGCGTAGTCCGAAGGCGTCGAGCTGCGGTCGTAACCGACGAATTCCGCCGCGGCCGACATCCGGATATCGGTGCCGAACCGCGACCACGCGATCCGGGACCGTTCGTCAATGCCGCCAAGGTGCGGGGCTCGATCAGGATCCTTGATCGCCGCCGTCAGGCTGTAACCCTTGGCCGGATAGACCGGAATGCGAACGCCCATGGTCCGGGAGAGCAGGGGGCTCGCCGCACCCGCGGCCAAGACCACTGCGTCCGGGCAGACATCGCCGTAGGTTGTGCAGATGCCTGCGACGCTCGACCCGTCGGTTGTCATTCCGGTGATGGTCGTCGAGAGGTGGAACTGCACACCGAGATTGCGGCAGGTTTCGGCGAGTGATACGGCGAATCGTTGCGGGTCACCGGTTGCGTCGGAGGTGTCATGGATGGCGCCGGCGAATTGTGCGCGACTATGACTCAGGGCGGGTTCGACGGCGGTGATCTGGTCGGGACCGAGAATCGTCTGGTGCCGGCCATGGTCGCGGAGAAGTTCCGAATTGCGCTCAGCGACACGCAGTTCGGACTCATCGCGGTAGAGGTAGAGCACTCCGGTGTCGGTGTGACAGAACTGAAGTCCCTCCCGGTGGGCGAGTTCGTCGGTGAGGCGCTGGCTGTAACGCGCAAGCGCGAGCTTGGCCAATGTGTTCGCCCGGGACCGCGACGGCGTGCACTCCCGCAGGAACCTCAACCCCCACCGGATCAGGTCGGCGTCCGCACGGGGTCTCACTTTGATCGACGTGTCCGCACCGAGAAGTGATCGCAGCAGCATCCGCGGCGCCGTGGGGGATGCCCAGGCGTAGGAATGGCCGGGGGCGATCAGCCCCCCTGTACTCGCGCTGGTATCGGAGGCGACGTCGCAGCGGCGGTCATACACGTCTACCTCGTGACCACGCTCGGCGAGTGAGTGCGCTGTTGCCACCCCGACGACACCGGCCCCGATGACGGCGATCTTCACGCCGTGGGCTCCGAGTCGTTGTCGCGCAGCACATTTTGAATGTAGAAGCGCCAACCGAGGAACCCGACCCACAGGGTGACCGCGATGACGAGGCCCGGAATGCCGTAGTAGAGCAGGTTGGTGATCATGCGAGTTCTCCTTGGGGGACAAGCGCCGGCTGGCGGCGGGGTGGATAGCGGTTCGCTGTGACGGTCGCGACGACGGTGAAGACGATGAGGTTGGCCAGCACGCCGGGGATGAGCCCGTCATCGAGACCGAAGGGTGCAGGCAGGATCCATTGCCAGACCGCGGTGACAATCGCCCCCGCGGCGATCCCCGACAGCGCCGCAGCGCAGAACGGATTCCGAACAGCACCGCCGCGAACAGCGGGACAATGATGGTCGGCGCCCAGAGCGAATAGCTGTAGAGCAGCGCGTCGACGATCGTGGGCACGCTCAGCGCGAAAATCGTGGCGGCGGCTCCCACGATCACGCTGGTGGCGCGTTCGATCGTCAGTTTGCGGGCGGGCGGGCGATCTCATCGCCCCGCTGGCGCGAATGGTGGTGGCAGTGGCGACACCCGCTGGCAAAGACGCCGTGGTCGGTCGCTGCGGAGACGTGGTCGCGGCGGCGGAAGCCAGTGGATTGGATGTTCGCGTGGCGATCGGTTCCGCGGGAGCGGGTATCGGGGAGTTGAACATCGCCGCGCGAGACGCTTTCGACACGCTGCAGTTGGGGCCGATCGTGCATCCGCGGATGAAGATCCACCAGATCGAACACGTGCGGCTGCATCAAGCCCTTTCGGTTGTGCCGATCGACTCCCGAGTCCGCCTCGTCGACGGGTTGCTCTCGCCTCTGCTCGGCGACCGAGAGTGGACGACACTGCGCGCGACACTGATCGCTTGGGGTGACAGCGCATTCAACGTCACACGGGCGGCGGATCGCCTTCATGTCCACCGCAATACGCTCATCTACCGCCTCGACAAGATCGCGCGAAACTTGCAGCGGGCACTCGACGAACCCGGGCTCGCGGTCGCGCTGTACGTCACATGTGTGATCGATGAACTCGGTCACGCCTAACCGAGGACGAAATACCTCAACCACAAGTAGATCGCCGACAGCGCGATCGATACCACGGTGATGAGGATGCCCTTACGGGTGAACTCCCAGAACGAGATGGGATGGCCGGCGCGGCGGGCGATTCCGAGCATCACCACATTGGCGCTGGCGCCCACAGCCGTCAGGTTTCCTCCGAAGTCAGCGCCCAGCGCAAGCGACCACCAGAGAGCATCTGGATGAGCGAAGTCGGGCATCGCGTTGGCGAGTTCGGCGACGATCGGCGTCATCGTTGCCGTGTATGGGATGTTGTCGATGATGCCTGACACCGGGGCCGAAACGCCCAGAATCAACATCACGGTGAGAAGTGGATCACCCTGAGTGACCTCGGTGGCGGAACGCGCTAATTGCTCCACCACGCCAGTTTTCACCAGCGAGCCGACCATGATGAACAACCCCGCGAAAAACAGCAGCGTTTCCCATTCCACGCTCGATAGGTAGTCCGTGCGGTCGAGTCGGGAGATCAGGATCAACACACCGGCGCCGAGCAGAGCCACCACCGACGGTTCGATATGCACGACTGAGTGCAGGATGAACGCGGCGAAAACCAAGATCAGAACGACGCCGCACTTGATGAGCAGGCGCGGGTCGCGGATGGCTTCCTTTTCGTTCAGCGACATCACATCGGCGACCCGCGACGGGTCGACGTCGAACGATCCGCGAAATATCAGTGGGATCAGCGCGATGAACACCACCAGAACGATGAGCACGATCGGTGTCATGTGAATGAGAAAGTCGTTGAACGACAATCCCGCTCGGCTCGCGATGATGATGTTGGGCGGATCACCGACGAGTGTCGAAGCGCCACCGATGTTGGAGGCCAGCACCTCAGCGATGAGGAAGGGTATCGGGTTGATCGACAGCCGGTCGCATACCAGCAGGGTGACGGGAGCGATCAGCAGCACCGTGGTGACGTTGTCCAGCAGCGCTGACGCGAATGCCGTCACCAGAACCAGCAGAATCATGATTCGCAGCGGTGAACCGTTTGCGCGCTTTGCCGCCCAAATTGCGACGTATTCGAAAACGCCGGTCTGCCGTAGTACGCCGACGATGATCATCATTCCGAAGAGCAGGAAGATGACGTTCCAGTCGATCCCCGTGTCGTGGTGGTAGAACGCGTCTTCGGCGTCCACGATGCCAATGGCGAGCACGATGCCCGCACCGACAAGAGCCACCAAGGTCTTGTTGATCCGATCGCTGGCAATCAGTGCATACGCGACGACGAAGACCGCGATCGCAACTATGGCCATAGTGCAGTTACTGTTTCACAGCTGCAGCCAGAAGGCGCGATGCGGTGATCACGCCGTGGAACTTGCCTTCCTTGACGACCGCGATCAATGGACTCCTCAATCGCGCCATCAGGGCAGCCACTTCGATGATGGTGTCGTCGAAGTTCGCAGACGGGATGTCTTGGAGGTGTTCAGGCAGAACATCTCGCACCGATTTGCCCGCCAGCTTCTCGGCAGCCTTGTCGGCCCAGGACTCGTCGATAACTCCTGCGAGCGAGGGATCGTCTTGGACATAGGTGGGCACAATGAATCGCACCACCTGCGATGCGGGCAAGACGGCGAAGGGCAAACCCGACGAGTCGGTGACGACGATCCCCGGCAACCGGTGCTCGGCCATCGTGCGTGCCGCCTCCAGCGCATTCGAGTCGACGGTCACGACCGGAAACTGCTCGACGAAATCGTCCGCGTGCATGCCAGCACCTTACGGCTGCCTCGGCTGTCTTGACTTGTATCCCGGCGGCGCTTCACCGGACACCACGTCGGCACAAAGCTGATAGGTTGGGTGTCGGAGCGCCGGGAAGCCTGGTCGGCATTTTGTCCGACCGACCCTGGAGCCCATTTTGACGATCTCGACATCGGATCTGTTCTCGATCCAAATTTCGTTGATTGATCGACCGCCTGACTCTCGCATCTGACTCCGGCGCGCTCCACGCGCCAGGACGTACAGGCCATCAGTTGAAGTTCAGCGGCCGTAGGCTATTTCCGTCTTGCGGAAGCTTGGATCTCGGCGCCTAATTCGTTACGAGGACAGGTCGATGACTGCTCCATTCAGATTGCTGACACGTGGCTCGTGGCCGGAGTCACAGCGTTTTGCGGAGATTCTCCGCAAGGAAACCGTCGGAGGAGTGCTCCTGCTCGCGGCGGCGGGTGCGGCGCTTGTCTGGGCGAATTCGCCATGGTCGCAGGCCTATCGCGCGGTTTCGGATTTCACCGTCGGCCCCGAGTCGTTGCATTTGAACCTCAGTGTGTCGGCGTGGGCCGCCGACGGATTGCTGGCGATCTTCTTCTTCGTGGTCGGGTTGGAGCTCAAGCGCGAATTCGTCGCGGGTGACCTGCGTGACCCGGCGCGCGCCGCGCTGCCCATCGCGGCGGCCATCGGCGGGATGATCGTCCCCGCGGCGATCTACATTGCGATCAATCTGGGCGCCGGACACCCTGAAAATCTGGACGGGTGGGCGGTACCGATCGCCACCGACATCGCGTTCGCGTTGGCGGTACTCGCGGTGCTGTCCACCCATCTACCGACAGCGCTACGCACGTTTCTGCTCACTCTGGCCGTCGTCGACGATCTCCTCGCGATCACAGTGATCGCTGTGTTCTTCACCGACCACCTGTCCCTGGGACCGCTGGCGCTGGCGCTGATCCCGATCGGCTTGTTCGCCGCCGCGGTGCAGCGCGGGTTACATCAGTGGTGGTTGTTGGTTCCGCTGGCCGTGGCCGCCTGGGCACTGGTGCATGCCAGCGGTGTGCACGCCACCGTCGCCGGCGTGCTGCTTGGCTTCACCGTGCCGGTGCTCGGTCGCTACGGCCGACCGACCGCCGAACTCTTCGAACACACCACGCGTCCCGTGTCGGCCGGCTTCGCGGTACCGGTGTTCGCCTTCTTCGCCGCCGGTGTCTCGGTCGGCGGCTGGTCTGGGTTGGGCGCATCGCTGCTGCACCCGGTTACCGATGGCGTGATTGCCGGGCTGGTCGTGGGCAAACCCTTGGGGGTGTTCGCCACCGCGTACCTGCTCGCCAAGTTCACCCATGCCAGGCTCGACGACGACCTTGCGTGGCGCGACGTGTTGGGCGTGTCGCTGCTGGCCGGAATCGGGTTCACAGTTTCGTTATTGATCGGGGAATTGGCCTTCGGTCACGGCACCTCCGTGGGCGCCGACGTCAAGATCGGTGTGCTCTGTGGCTCCGTTGTCGCAGCTCTGTTGGCCGCAGCCGTTTTGCTGAGCCGTAACGCTGCCTACCGGCGAATACATGCCATCGAGACGCAGGATGCCGACCACGACGGTGTGCCCGATATCTACGAGACTCGGCAGGACTGACGCAGGTATCGGTGCGTAGACTGACCGAATGCTTGAACAGATCCGCGGTCCCGCTGATCTGCAGCACCTGACCCAGGCGCAGCTAAGTGATCTGGCAGATGAGATCCGACAGTTCCTGATCCACAAGGTCGCTGCAACCGGTGGACATCTCGGCCCCAACCTCGGTGTCGTCGAGCTCACGCTTGCGCTGCACCGGGTATTCGACTCACCGCACGATCCGATCATCTTCGACACCGGCCATCAGGCGTATGTGCACAAGATGCTGACCGGTCGGTGCTTGGAGTTCGACACGCTGCGCAAGAAGGACGGCCTGTCCGGCTATCCGTCGCGCGCCGAGAGCGACCACGACTGGGTCGAGTCAAGCCACGCAAGCTCGGCGCTGTCCTACGCCGACGGGCTTGCCAAGGCCTTCGAGCTGACCGGGCACCGCAACAGGCATGTTGTCGCAGTCGTCGGTGACGGAGCGCTGACCGGCGGCATGTGCTGGGAGGCGCTGAACAACATCGCCGCCGCGCGCAGGCCCGTCGTCATCATCGTCAACGACAACGGTCGCAGCTATGCGCCGACCATCGGCGGTTTCGCCGACCACCTTGCGACGCTGCGCCTGCAGCCGGGCTACGAGAAGGTGCTGGAGGAGGGCCGCAAGGCTGTCCGCGGCGTGCCGCTGATCGGCGAGTTCTGCTATCAGTGCATGCACAGCATCAAGGCGGGCATCAAGGATGCGATTGCGCCGCAGGTGATGTTCACCGATCTCGGCCTCAAGTACGTGGGACCGATCGACGGACACGACGAGCACGCTGTCGAGGTGGCGCTGCGCAACGCCCGCGGATTCAACGCTCCCGTCATCGTGCATGTCGTCACCCGCAAGGGCATGGGCTACGGGCCCGCAGAGGCCGACGAGGCCGAGCAGATGCACTCGACCGGTGTCATCGACCCGCAGACCGGACAGGCCACCAAGGTGGCGGGGCCGGGCTGGACCTCGACGTTCTCCGACGCGCTGATCAAGTACGCCGGGAAGCGTCGCGACATCGTTGCCATCACCGCCGCCATGCCGGGGCCGACCGGGCTGACCGCATTCGGCAAGAAGTTCCCCGATCGGTTGTTCGACGTCGGCATTGCCGAGCAGCACGCGATGACATCGGCGGCGGGCCTGGCGATGGGCGGTCTCCATCCAGTGGTGGCTATCTACTCGACGTTCCTGAACCGGGCGTTCGACCAGATCATGATGGACGTGGCGCTGCACAAGCTGCCCGTGACGCTGGTGCTCGACCGGTCAGGTGTCACCGGGCCTGACGGTGCGAGCCATAACGGCATGTGGGACCTGTCGATGCTCAACATCGTGCCGGGCATGCGGGTGGCCGCACCGCGCGACGCCGCACGGCTCTACGAGGAACTCGGCGAAGCGCTCGAGATCTCCGACGGGCCGACCGCCCTGCGCTTCCCGAAAGGTGATGTCGGCGAAGATATCCCGGCGCTCGAGCGACAGGACGGAGTCGATGTGCTGGCCACCCCGGCCGACGGGTTGTCCGACGATGTGCTGATGGTGGCCGTCGGGGCGTTCGCGGCGATGGCGAAATCGGTCGCCGAGCGGCTGCGTAACCAGGGCATCGGTGTGACGGTGGTTGACCCGCGCTGGGTGCTGCCGGTGCCCGAGGCGATCGGTGACCTCGCAAAGGCGCACAAGCTGGTGGTCACGTTGGAGGACAACGGTGTTCGTGGCGGCGTCGGCTCGGCCGTGTCGGCCGCACTTCGACGCGCAGAGATCGACGTGCCGTGCCGTGATGTGGGCCTGCCGCAGGAGTTCTTTGCGCACGCCTCACGCGGCGAGGTGCTTAGCGAGGTCGGGCTTACCGACCAGAACATCGCGCGCCAGGTGACGGGTTGGGTGGCTGCACTTGGTAGCTCGGTCTCCGAACACGAGGTCAGCCGACAGCTCGACTGAGCGTCACTCCGTGGCGGTCCCCGTCGATCCGTCGAGCGCAGCGGCGAGGACGGGCACGACGAGTTCGCGCTGCCACGGGCGGGCCGCCGCGTCGTGCAGGAAATCGTCGACCGCGGCTTCGGTGTCGCCCGATGGTTGCCAGTCCCAGCACAGTCGGCGCACCAGTTCAGGGGTGACGAGGTTCTCGGTGGGGACCGAAACACGGCCGGACAGCTCGGCGAGGCCGGCGCGGGCCGCTTCCAGCCGTGCGGCCGCCTCGGGTTTGCGGCGGGCCCACCGCGATGCCGGCGGGGGACCGTTCTGTGGTTCCGAGACTTCCGGCTGGTCGGGGTTGTCGCGGGCTCGACTCAGCGCGTCCAGCCAGACCTGGGCGCTGCGCCGCTGCTTCGAACCGCCGAAGATCGGCAGCGCGGTGAGTTCGTCGACGGTCTTCGGATCGGCGGTGGCGGCGCTGACGATCGCGGAGTCGGGCAGGATGCGGCCGGGTGCGATGTCGCGCCTCCTTGCGATGTGGTCACGGGTCGTCCACAGCTCGCGAACGGCGGTCAACGCGCGGCGGTCGCGGACCTTGTGGATGCCCGACGTGCGCCGCCACCGGTCCCGTCGCGTCGGGGCGGCTTCGAAGGTGCGGAGGAACTCGAACTCCTGGGCGGCCCATTCGGATTTGCCCTGTTCATCGAGTACCGCGGCGATGGCGGTCTCCAGCTCGATGAGCACCTCGACGTCCAACGCGGCGTAGTTCAGCCATTCCGGCGGCAGCGGGCGCTTGGACCAGTCGGCGGCGCCGTGCCCCTTTTTCAGGCCGAGGCCGAGCAGTCGCTCCACCATGGTCGCAAGGTTCACCCGGTCATAGCCGGCCAGCCGGCCCGCGAGTTCGGTGTCGTAGAGCCTCGTCGGCCGCATGCCGATCTCGGCGAGGCACGGCAGGTCCTGATCGGCCGCGTGCAGGACCCATTCGTCGGTGGCGAGCACCTCGGCGACAGGCGCAAGCGTGGGCAGGGTGTCGGCGCCGTGATAGACCGGATCGATCAGCACGGTCCCCGCGCCGTGGCGATGGATCTGCACCAGGTATGCCCGGTTCGAGTAGCGAAAGCCAGAAGCCCGTTCGGCGTCGACCGCGAATGGTCCATGTCCGGACGCCAAAAGGTCTGCGGCCTGCTGGATTTCGTACGGCGTCACGGATACCGGTGGGACGCCGCCCGCAGGCGCGAGCAGCGGTGTGGCTTCGGCTTCCGCGGTGCTGTTTTCGCTCCTCGCGTCCGCGGTGCTGTTTTCGCTCCTCGCGT
>CADEGF010000053.1:3967-20325 GCA_902826815.1 uncultured Mycobacteriaceae bacterium | reverse complement strand
TCCGCGGTGCTGTTTTCGCTCCTCGCGTCCGCGGTGCTGTTTTCGCTCCTCGCGTGCGCGGTGTCCGCCGGGTCGGCTCCGCCGGAGTCGGCGTCGGTCATCAGGCGCGGGTGCGCGACTTCAGATCGGTCACCCCTGCGGGTGGCAGGCCCGCGGCGTGTTCGAGCACCGAGCAGAACGCAGCGACGTGCGGCCCCAATTCCAGAGACGTCGCCGTCCACGACGCCCGCAGTTCCAGCTGGTGGGCTCGCGGTGGCCCGGAGATGTCGCCGTAGCGCACCGACGTGGTGGCGGTGACGGTTCCGCCGAGGGCGGTGACGTGTTCGGTGTTGGCCTCGAGCGCATCGACCAGCCAGCTCCACGCCACCTCGGGCAGCAGCGGGTCGACGGCTTCGCTGGAGTCGAGGTCGGCCTGGACGTAGGCGACCAACCGCATCGTGCCGTCCCAGGCCTCGGCGCCTTCGGGGTCGTGAAGCAGGATCAGCCGTCCGAACGCATCCCCCTCGGACTGCTCGGGCACGATGGCCGATTCGGCATGCCGGACCTCGGCGCCGATGGCGTAGCTGAAGGGTGCGAGCCGCTGAGGCGGCCGGATCGGGCCGAGTTCGATTTCCGGTCGCACGGTGGTGGCATTCATCGCCGCGACCGCTTCCCGGAACTGAGCCGGTTCGGCGGTGGTCACCGCCTTGACGGTAGACCATCTGGACAGGTCTGTGCGCAGGCGCGCCGTATCGGTCGCGGGCGGACGCCGAAGGGCTCGCGGTCGGGCTGTCATGGCAGCATTGGAGCCGATGAATAACCGTCGTGAGCTGCCCGAGTCGCCGTATCTGACCGCCGTCGGCGGCGGGAAACCGAGCAGGGTTCCTGTGTGGTTCATGCGTCAGGCCGGACGTTCGCTGCCCGAGTACCGGGAGCTGCGCGCGGAGAACACGATGATGCAGGCCTGCTTCGACGCCGACCTGATCACCGAGATCACGCTGCAGCCGGTGCGCAGGCATGGTGTCGACGCCGCCATCCTGTTCTCCGACATCGTGGTGCCGCTCCGGGCTTCTGGCATCGATCTCGACATCGTGGCTGACGTGGGCCCTGTCATCGACCGCCCGATCCGCACCGCCGCCGACGTGGCCGGGGTGAAACCGCTTGATCCCGAACGCGTTGCGCCGGTCGCGGATGCCGTGCGGCAACTTGTCGCAGAGCTGGGCGACGTCCCGTTGATCGGGTTCGCGGGTGCGCCCTTCACGCTGGCGTCATACCTCGTCGAGGGCGGCCCGAGCCGCAACCACGAGCGCACCAAGGCGATGATGCTCGGCGAGCCCGAGACGTGGCACGCGCTGATGGCGGCCCTGACGGATATCACCACTGCGTTCCTGAAAGTCCAGGTCGATGCGGGCGTCGACGCCATCCAGATGTTCGACTCGTGGGCCGGGACGCTGTCGCTGGCCGATTACCGGACTCATGTGCTGCCGCACAGCAGGCGGGTGTTCGAGGCGCTGGCAGGGACCGGGGTGCCGATGACGCACTTCGGGGTCGGCACCGCGGAGCTGCTCGGTGCGATGTCGGAAGCGGTGGCTCCCGCTGCCAGCTCGGTCGTCGGAGTGGACTGGCGCACGGCGCTCACCGACGCCGCCGCGCGGGTGGCGCCAGGAACGGCCCTGCAGGGCAACCTCGATCCGGTGGTCCTGCTCGCAGGTCTACAGGTGGCCGAACGCGCCGCACGTGCTGTCGTCGAGGACGGTCGGCGCGCGGTGGACGCGGGCGCCGCGGGCCACGTCTTCAATCTCGGTCACGGGGTGCTGCCTGCGACGGATCCGGGTGTCATCACCGAGGTGGTGGCGTTGGTGCATTCGCTGTGAGCACCTATTGCGTTGTCGGCGGCGGCATTTCGGGACTCGTCGGCGCGTACAGGCTGCGTGTCACTCTCGGGGACGATGCGGACATCACGGTGTTCGAGCCCGCCGACCGGCTCGGCGGCGTTCTGCGCACCGAGCACCTCGGCGGCCAGCCGGTCGACATCGGCGCCGAGGCGTTCGTCGCCCGCCGCCCGGAGATGCCCGCGCTGCTCACCGAACTGGGTCTGGCGGGCAGGCAGATCGGCACGACGGGCGCGCGGCCGCTGATCTATAGCCAGGGTCGTCTGCACGACCTGCCGCGAGACACCGTGAACGGCATCCCGACCGACCCGTCAACGATGGCCGGACTGGTCGACCCCGCCACAGTGGGGCGGATGCGCGACGAACCCTCGAGGCCGCTGAGCTGGCGGCCAGGCGCGGATCCCAGCGTCGCTGAACTCGTCGGAGACCGGTTCGGTGAGCAGGTGGTGACCCGGTCCGTCGACCCGCTACTCGCGGGCGTGTACGCGGGCTCGGCAGCGACGATCGGCCTGCGGTCGGCCGCTCCGACCGTGGCAGGCGCTCTGGATCGCGGTGCGCGCAGCCTCACCCAGGCGGTCCGCGACGTTCTGCCGCCGTCAACGGGCGCCTCGGTGTTCGGCGCGATCGCCGGCGGCTACCAGGTGTTGCTCGACGAGTTGGTCCGGCGCGCCGATTTCCACTTGGCGCAGGTCGGGATCGATCGGCTGGAGCGCTGGGGGAGTCGGTGGCAGCTGATCGACGACGAGGGCCACGACTGGCATGCCGACGCGGTGTTGCTTGCGGTACCGGCGCCACGGTTGGCGACGATCGTCGCGGGCGTCGCTCCCCGCACCGCCGCCGCGGCGCGACAGGTCAAGGTGGCGTCGACCGCGTTGGTGGCGCTGGCGCTACCCGGCGGCGCCCCGGTTCCGGACCGCTCGGGTGTGCTGGTGGCAGCGTCGGAACCCTTGCACGCCAAGGCGATAACGCTGTCGTCCCGCAAATGGGGTCAGCGCGGCAACGTCGAGCTGGTGCGGCTGTCGTTCGGCCGGTACGGCGATTCCACCCAAGACCTGGCTCACCGCGTCGGTGACGACGACCTACTGTCCTGGGCGGCCGATGACCTGGCGGCAGTTTTCGGGGTCACCAGCGACCCGTTCGACTGCCTGGTGCACCGATGGATCGACGCGATGCCGCAGTACGGTCCCGGCCACGGCGGGCTGGTCGCCGAACTGCGGGCCGGCCTTCCGCCATCGCTCGCGGTGGCAGGCGCGTACCTGGACGGTATCGGGGTGCCTGCCTGCATCGCGGCGGCTACAAGGGCGGCGGCGTCACTGGTCGCCGCGCGCGTGGAAAACTAGAGCACATGGCTCGCCTCGACTACGACACACTCAATACCACGCTGCGCTACCTGATGTTCTCGGTGTTCAGGGTGACGCCCGGTGCTCTCGGCGACGACCGGGCGGCGATCGTCGACGAGGCCGCGACATTCCTCAAGCAGCAGGAGGACGGCGGCGTCGTGGTGCGTGGGCTCTACGACGTCGCCGGTATGCGTGCCGACGCTGACTTCATGATCTGGACGCATGCGGAGCGGGTCGAGGCGCTGCAGGCGACCTACTCCGACTTCCGCCGCACCACCGCGCTCGGCCGGGCGACGACGCCGGTGTGGAGCACCGTTGCGCTGCACCGCCCCGCCGAGTTCAACAAGAGCCACATCCCGGCGTTCCTGGCGGGCGAGGATCCCGGCAACTACATCTGCGTTTATCCGTTCGTGCGGTCCTACGAGTGGTACCTGCTGCCCGACGACGAACGCCGCCGCATGCTGTCCGAGCACGGTATGGCGGCGCGCGGCTACAAGGACGTCAGGGCCAACACCGTGCCCGCATTCGCCCTCGGCGACTACGAATGGATTCTGGCGTTCGAGGCGCCCGAACTGCACCGCATCGTCGACCTGATGCGCGACCTGCGGGCCACCGACGCCCGCCGCCATACCCGGGAGGAGACGCCGTTCTTCACCGGTCCCCGTATCGGTGTCGAGGAACTGGTCGCCAAGCTTCCGTGACGGTGGCCGCGCGTTGTTTGCTGATCCGATCAAGATTTGAACGAATCCAACTCCGCCGTCAATTTGGGCAACACTTGTCCTGCTGTAATCGCTGCGCTACCAGTGCGGAAAAGGCGGAGATCCCGATAAATAGGCAAATTCAGACATCAGTTTGCTGTCAGTAGTTTCGATACCGTCGAAATGTTGCTAGTTTTGCAGGGTGTCGAATACGCGGTGGGTGGAGGCCGGCGTTGTCACCGTTGGTGTGGCATTCGCTGCAGCGCTGATCGCACAGTGGGGCGGCGAGTCGGTGGCACGCAACGTCTCGCAGCTCGGCCTGCAGGCATTCGCGATGTTTGCCGTCGTCTGTTGCGCCCTGGCCGCCTGGTCCGCCGACGGCAGACAACGCAAAGCCTGGATAGCCATGACCGGCGGGGCGACCGGCTGGGCCATCGGCGCCGCGCTGTGGACCTACTACGAATCGATTGCCCATCAGCCCCCGTTCCCGTCGCTTGCCGACGCCGGCTACCTGATGTTCCCCGTCGGAGTCGCTGTCGCGATGTTGCTCTTCCCGGTCGGCTATTCGGGCCATTCGCGCACTCGATTCGTGCTCGACGGGTTGATCGTCGCAGGCGCGCTCTTCGAGATCTCCTGGGTGTTCGTGTTGCGCAGCATGTTCGAATCCGACGGCACCAGTCGGTTCGCATTGACACTCGCGCTCGCCTATCCGGTATCGGACATCGCGATCGTGACCGTCGCGGTGCTGGTTTTCGCCAGAGCGCGAACCGGGCAGCGCACGACGCTGGCAATGTTGACCGTCGGTGTCCTCTTCATGGCGTTCTCGGACAGCGCGTTCGCCTACCTCACCGCCAACGGCGCGTATTCCAGTGGCAACGTCATCGATATCGGCTGGGCGGTGGCATTTCTGACGTTCGGAATGGCGGCGCTGATCAGCCGGCGGGTTCCCGAAACCGAGGTGGTCGTTTCACAAATGCCGTCCCGGCTCTCGATGTGGCTGCCATACGTACCCGTCTCGATCGCCGCCGTGGTGTGCATTTTCGCCTACTTCCCGACACCCGGCCTCGGCCCGATCTTCGTGTCGTCGACGCTGTTGATGACCGCGGTGATGGCGCGGCAGTACATGGTGGTCCGGCAGAACCAGCGGCTGCTGAGCATGGTCGCCGACCAGGCGCTGCGCGACACACTCACCGGGCTGGCGAACCGCGATCTGTTCAACGACCGACTGATGCACGCGGTGCAACTGCACGAGGACGACAACCAGTCCGTTGCGGTGTTGTCGATGGATCTCGACGACTTCAAGCTCGTCAACGACAGCCTGGGCCATCCGGCGGGCGATGCCCTGCTGATCCAGGCCGCCGAGCGGTTGCAGGGCTGCGTGCGGACCTCTGACACGGTCGCGCGGGTGGGCGGTGACGAGTTCGCGGTGCTGATGGAGGGCCTGCCGGAGTTGTCCCGGCTGGTGGCACACCGCGTGGTCGCGGCGTTCGAGGAACCGTTCGTCATCGACGGACAGCAGCTGCTGATGCGGCCCAGCGTCGGCCTGGCCGTCGCGTCGTCGGCGAACCCGGACCTGTCGGCGGACCTGCTGCTCAAGCAGGCCGACGTGGCGATGTACTCGGCCAAGCGGTCGAAGTCCGGCGGCCTGCACACGTTCACCCCGGATATGGCGCTCGCCGACCCCGGCGATATCGAGCTGCCCACCGACGCCAGTGAAGGGACCGAGCGCGGCGGGGCGGTGCGGCTGCTCGGCGAGCTCCGTCACGCTATCGACCACGGCGATCTGGCGGTCTTCTACCAACCGAAGTTCGACCTACGGACCGGCGGCATCGTCGGCGTCGAAGCCCTGGTGCGGTGGCCCCATCCACAACGCGGACTGCTGGGGCCCGCCCATTTCCTGCCGCTGGTTCGCAAGCGCGGGCTGATGCGCGCGGTCACCGACCTCGTGCTGACACAAGCCCTCGACGACGCCGCCGAATGGCACGCCATGGGCATCGGTGTCCCGATAGCGGTGAACGTGTTCGCCCCGTCGCTCGGTGACCTGGACCTGCCGACGCATATCGCAGCCGCACTCGCGATGCGTGGGCTGAGCCCAGAAGGCCTGACCATCGAGATCACCGAGGACTTCCTGCTCGACAACATCGAGCGGACCCGCTCGGTGTTGGAAAAGCTGCGGCAGAGGGGAATTCGGATCGCGATCGACGACTTCGGCAGCGGCTATTCGGCGCTGTGGTACCTGCGCGAGCTGGCGATCGACGAGGTCAAACTCGACAGGCACTTCATCGCGCCGATCCGGGTCGACGCGCGGGCGGCCGCGGTGGTGCGCGGCGTCGTCGACCTCGCACACGTTCTCGGCGTGACAACGGTCGCCGAGGGCGTCGAGAACGTCGAGACCGCGGAGCGACTCCGCGAGTTCGGCTGTGAGGTGGCGCAGGGCTATTACTACAGCCCGCCGGTGAGCGCCGCGGCGATGATGAACATGCTGGCGTCCGGCCACCCGAAACGGGCGACCCGGGTCGAGTTCGAGAAGCTCGGGGCTACGAACCCGCAGGCGCCAGTCGCAGTGAAATCGAGTTGATGCAGTAGCGCTGGTCGGTGGGCGTCGGGTAGCCCTCGCCCTCGAAGACGTGGCCGAGATGGCTGTGGCAGTTGGCGCACAGCACCTCGACACGGGTCATGCCCATCGAGTCGTCGGTCCGAAGAATCACCGCATCCGACTTCGCGGGGTCGAAGAACGACGGCCAGCCGCAATGGGATTCGAACTTCTCGCTGCTGCGGAACAGTTCGGCGCCGCAGGCCCGGCATTCGTAGACGCCCTCGGCCTTGGTGTCGGTGTACTCGCCGACGAAGGGGCGCTCGGTACCTGCTTCGCGCAGCACGGCGTACTCGTCCGGGGTGAGCTTCTGGCGCCACTCGTCGTCGGTGAGTTCGATCCTGGGCCGAGGAGAGGTCATGTCTCCAAGCTAGCGCAGTCGGCTGCTGACGAAATTGCGGTCAGGGCTGTGAACACCGCAGAACCACAGCCTTCAGCGCAATATCAAGCAACTCCGGCCGGTTCATCGGGCTTCGCCTTCGCCGCCCAGGGCGGGTCGATGCCGTCATCGAGCCGTCGTTCGGCCTTCGCGTCGAGATAGCGGAAGTAGAGGACGCAGAACACCACCACCAGCATCAGCGACCAGCCGTAGGTGACGCGAAGGTACTCGAGCGCGCGGCCCGTTGTCGGCCAATGACCGAGTAGCCATCTGTCGGCGCTCATGAATCCGTATATCGCCACCCATGCCACCCAGTTGCGGATCGCCGAGTTCGGCAGCACGACCGTCATCAGGAACGGGAACAACATCATCGAGTAGTAGCCCTGGCCGAGCGACAACACCAACCACGAGGCGATGAGCAGCACACCCGACGTCGTCGCCATCCAGAACAGCGGATCGCGCTCTCGGTAGTACTTGTAGAGCAGCCACACGCTGGCGGCGGCAAGCAACGCAAAAGTGATGCGCAACAACCAGATCAGCCACATCGGCAGGCCGTAGTAGACGCCGTTGCCCTGGATCGAGCTGTTGAAGTAGTCGCGGATCGAGAAGATGTAGGGCAGCGTGTTGGTGACGAAGCCCATCGGGTCGGACACCCGGAACCTCTGCACCGGGCTGAATATCGCCGCCAGGTTGAACACCACGGGCACGGCGAAAGCGGTTACCAGCGTTCGCCATTGACGGTTGAGCAGGGGCAGCAGCAACAGCGGGCCCAGTACCGGTTTGACCACGAGTGTCAGGCCTATCGCAATGCCCGCCCACCACTGGTGACTGGTCCGGCCGTCCAACAGCCAGCGCAAGAACAGCACCTCGAGCAGCAGTAGACAGCCGTTGATGTTGCCGAAAACCAATGTGTTGATGACGCTTTCGGTGCAGAACATCGCTACGAGCAGAGCAGGGAACGCTACTGAGGAGGCGGTGTAGTTGAAGAGCCTCAGCAGCAGGTAGGCGGCGACGATGATCGCGATCGCGTTGATCGTGATGAACCAGTACCGCGACGCGTCGACCGGCAGATAGCCGAACGGCGCCATGATCAGCGTTCCACCGGGCGGGTACAGATAGTGCGGGTCTACATAGTCGAGGTGCTCGTTGTAGATGTTCCAGCCCATTTTGAGGTTGATGACGGCGCGGTACACCGGGCCGTAGTCGTCGGTGATGTAGCCGTTGGTGGCCAGCACGTAGCTGCGATGGATGATCATCAGGATCGCCAGCGGCCACAGGATCGACCGCAGCACGGTTGCCACACCGGGCGGGGACGTGCGGGGGGCGAAGAGGGTCAAAAGGCCGGTACGGATGGAGTCTGGTGCCGCCACCAGCGAACCGTACACCGGCGGCCCGCGCGATTGGACTCAGGCGGGGCAGTAAGTGTCGGTCGGCGGCAGTTCGCCGCTGTCCAGGTAGGCATTGACCGGGGCCAATGCACACTCGGAGTAGATGCTCGCGCCGTGGCCGATGCCCTGCCAGATCACCCGCTTGCTGGACGTTCCCGCGTTGATGACGGTTGCTGCGACCTGCGCGACGCCCTCGTTGCCGACGATCGGGTCGTTCTGCACACCGAGCAGCAGCACCGGGATCTTGAGGTTCTTCGGCTCCTGCGGCGCCGACCCGCTTGGCCAGTTCAGGCACTTGACCATGCTGAGGGCCCCGACGGCGCCGAACTGCGGATAAAGCTTGGGCCAGGCGACCACGAGTTCGCGGACCCGGTCGGGCGTCGGCCGGTTCAGGGCGTCGCTGCAGGAGTTGACGAACTGGCCGTCGGTTTGGCGGAGACTGTCGGCCTGATTGATCAGGTTGTTCATCTGGTTGACGTCGCCGGTGCGCGCAGTCGCCACGGCCTCGGCAAGGCTGTTGGTTGACGAGGTGCCGTCGCCGCGCGGATAGGCCAGCGCTGTGCTGATCGCGTCGGCGACGGTGGAGACCGCCGCCCCGCTCGGCCCGTTACCTGCCCGCGCGTCGGCGAGCAGGGCATCGACGGCGGCCTTCGGATCGGGGCCTAGCGGGCAGTTGGTGGCCGCGCACTGCGCGGCGAACGCATCAAGCGCGGTCTGCTCACCCTTGACGCGCTGCTCGGTCTCGGCTTCGGCGGCGATGCCAAGCGGCAGCGGCGAGTCGAGCACCAGACGCGCCACCTTGCCGGGATGCGACCCCGCGTACGCCAGCGCGACCTGGGCCCCGTTGCCGATGCCGAGGAGTGCGATCGACGGCACATCCCATGTGCTGCGCAGTCGTTCGATGTCCTCGGCGGCGTGGGCGTTGTCGTAGGCCGAATCGCCGGGGGCGATGGTGTCTGTGCAACTGGTGGTTGCGGTCATCGTGATGGCGCCGAGGTTGGCGACGGGATCATCGCCGGATTGGAACTGCGCCTGGTCGAGCATTTCCTGGCGGTCGAACAAGTCGCGGCAGTCGATGGAGCTGGATGTGCCCATGCCGCGGCGGTCGACCGCGACGATCGGGTGGGTCTTGAGTACGTCGGCGCCCGCGCGCGACAGCCAGACCGGCAGCTGGACCGAGGTCGGCAGATCCGAACCGGTCGTCATCACCAGCGGTCCGGCGTCCTCGGGGGTCTCTGCGGAGCGTGCGCGCACCACGCCGATGCTGATGGAACCTGTGGCGCCGTTGATCGAGTCGAGGTCGGCGTCGTAGCTGGCGCAGTCCAACGTGACCCCTGGCAGCGGCTGGACGGCGGAGTCGCTGAACACCTGGGAGGTGCAGTTGCGCCATGACAGGTGGTTCTTGGGCGCTTCGATGGTGGGCGGGCCGCCGGCCTTCTTCTGGGTGGGCGGCTGCCCCTGGGGGCGCGCACCGGAGTCGGTGGCGTAGCGCGGATCGGCCGCAAGCAGCGGCGCGCATCCGGCCAGCAAAGCCGACAAAACGACGGTCGAGGTGCTCAAGGCACGGACCAGGCGACGCCGACGCATGGAAACCACAGTACTGATGGGCCGATTACCACCCTTTGACATAGCGCGCGTACAGATAGCCCGCCTCGTCGGTGAGCAGGTGGCTGCGCCGCATCGGCGTGTGTACCTGGCCGGGCCCGGTCGCGATGCGCGCGGCGGCCCCGCCGACCAGAAGCGGCGCAATCGTCATGCACAGCTCGTCGAGCAGATCGTGCTCGATCAGCAGGCCGAGGATGCCCGGGCCGCCCTCCACGAGCACGCGGGACATCCCACGGTCGGCCAGTGCTTTCAGCGCGGCCGAGGCATCGGCTCGATCGTGGCGAGGGCCGGATGCGTCGATGACCTCGGCGACCGAACCGAGCCTGCCGGTGGCGTCGGCGACCGCGTCGGCGCAGGTGAGGATCAACGGCGGCACCTCGGTGCGGGTGAACAGCTTGGCGTCGCGGTCGAGCACTGCGCTGTTGGTGAGCACGGCAATGGGCGGCACCTCGGCCTGGCCGCGGCGCTGGCGGGCCTGCCGCTGCGCCGGGCTGAACTGGGCGCCCGAGTAGTTTTCGGCCCTCACGGTGCCCGCACCCACCAGCACGACATCGGCGAGTTGGCGCATGAGCGCGAACACGGCTCGGTCGCCGGGTCCGCCCAACCCGCCGGACATGCCGTCGGTCGTCGCCCCGCCGTCGAGGCTGGCGATCATGTTGCCCCGCACCCAGCACGACTGTGGGTCTTCGGGGTAGGCATAGAAGTCGGACAGCCGGCTCTCGTCAAGTGATTCGGCGGTGTCAAGCACCCTGAACCGGACCCCAGCAGCGTCGTCGGGCATGGGGTCGATTGGAGCACGTCGCTAGAGTTCGTGCATGCAGTCGAGCGGTGTCGGCCACCTCGTCGATCGGCACCCGAGTGTCACGCCGGAGCGGTTGATCGCGCAGCTTCACCCGCCGCCGACGTTCGCCGATGTCAGCTTCGAGAGCTACCGGCCCGATCCCGCCGAACCGTCGCAGACGGCCGCCGTGCAGTCATGCCTGAAGTTCTGCGATGACGCGCTGCTGCGCCGCGCCGGCAGGAAGAAGCTGTTCGGTAAGCGCGAGGCGCTGCCGGGTGTCGGGCTCTATCTCGACGGCGGCTTCGGCGTCGGCAAGACCCACCTGCTGGCGTCGAGCTACTACCGGATTTCGACGGCGTCCTCGGCCCCCGCAGCATTCGCGACGTTCGGTGAGCTGACCCAGCTCGCCGGTGTCTTCGGCTTCGTCGAATGCATCGACCTGCTCGCCGACTACGTGGTGGTGTGCATCGACGAGTTCGAACTCGACGACCCCGGCAACACCACCCTGATCTCTCGCCTGCTCTCCCAACTCGTCGAACATGGGGTCTCGATCGCGGCGACGTCGAACACGTTGCCAGAGCAGTTGGGCGAGGGCCGGTTCGCCGCACAGGACTTCCTCCGCGAAATCAATACGCTTGCAGCCATTTTCCACGCCGTGCGCATCGAGGGGCCGGACTACCGGCATCGCGATCTGCCGCCGGCGCCCGAGCCGTTGTCCGACGAGGAAGTCGGCGCCCGCGCCGACCGCGTACCCGGTGCCACCCTCGACGACTTCGACGGCCTGTGTGCGCATCTGGCGACGATGCACCCGTCGCGCTATTTGACCCTGATCGAGGGTGTTTCGTCGGTATTCATCACCGGCGTGCACCCCATCGAGGACCAGAACGTGGCGCTGCGCCTGGTGTCGCTCACCGACCGCCTCTACGACGCGGGCGTTCCGGTGGTGGCGTCGGGGTCCAAGCTGGACACCATTTTCAGCGATGAGATGTTGGCCGGCGGATTCCGCAAGAAGTACCTGCGGGCCACCTCACGGTTGCTGGCCCTGACGACGGCCGGTCAGACCGGACGCACCATCACGTAGTCGTTCTCGATGCGGGTGCCGAGCCGAAATGTCTTGGTGCCGTTGACGCTGAAGCCGTGCTTGGCGTAGAAGCGTTGTGCGCGTTGGTTGTTCTGATTCACGCCCAGCCAGACGGCGTTCGCGTCGAGGTCCGGCGCACGGTTGAGTGCCTCGGTCATCAGAGCCGCGGAGACGCCCCCGCCGTGGTTGTCGGGAAGCACGTACATCTTCGAGATCTCGACAGCGGGCCGCACGGTCACCGCTCGCTGGACATCATCGTCGTCGGGCACACCGCGAACCAGCATGGCGTACCCGATCATTCGGCCGTCGCGGCGCGCGACAAGAACCAGCCGGTCCGGGTCGGCCAGGTAACCGGCGAAGTGCGACTGCGTCAGGTTCGCGTCGATGAACGCGGCCACATTCTCCGGTGTCACAGACGGCGGGCACGCCAGCGGGAAGGTCGTGGCGGCTACGTCGGCGAGTTCGGCGAGCTCGGCGGCAGTGGCGGTGGTGACCTCGAGCGTCACACGTTCCACTGGGCGAGGTGGAATCCGGTCTTCTTGTCGACCAGCACCACGTTGGACACCAGGTCGCGGTAGCAGTCCCACCACACACCGCCGTTGGCGGTCGCGCCTGCGGGCATGTTCAGCATGGCGTACTGCAGCGCGTCGGGGGCGTCCGAATTGCGCGGCTCATAGGCGTCGCCGGTGGGGGTGACGCCCTTGAACACGAATGCCAGGCCGACCGCAAAAGGTGCGGGCGTCTCGACGACGTGAATGGTGACGTTGGCGCGGTACACCTGATAGCGCGGTGCGCGCGGCGGATAACCGAACCCGGGCGGGACGTCGGAGGGCAGGATGTCGTGCACGGTCACGTCGGCGACCAGCCCCATGAGCTCGACCCGCAGGGTCTCGCCGAGCCGACCGATCGGCGCGTCACCCGCTGCCGCGATGGGCGCGGCGGTCGCAGCTCCCGAGATCATCAATGCGGCGAACAGCAGCGCAAACAAGCGGCGCATTTCCCCTCCTATATTCAGCTCGCATGATGGCACATGGAAGCTGAGCGGGACAGAGGGTTGCCGTTAGGCGACCCAGGGGCCGAGGCCACCGACCTTGTCGATCCGGATGCGCGTGAGCAACCCGGGCGGCGAGTTCGGCGGCGGAAAGTGCTCATCGGAGCCGAGCATCGTCTTCGCGAGCTTCTTCAACAGTTCGGGGGCGCCGCCTTCGGTGATGCGCGCCGTCCCGGTGATCGCGAGGTAGGGCGACTGCTGGCCCGGTGTCGGCTTCAGGATCGTCACCGCAACGCGCGGATCGCGCCTGACGTTGCGGGTCTTCTGGTATTCGGCCAGGTGCGCCGAGACGAGTTCGTCGCCGTCGGGCGTCGACTCCAGCGCTACCCAGACGACCGTCACCTGTGGGCTACCGTCGGGGTTCAGTGTGACGAGCGTGGCGTCGATGCCGTCGCCGACGAGTTCACGTGCCGCGTCGTTGAGCTTCATGCGTTGTTTCTACCGTCGCGCGCGCGTTTTCATTCCCGAACGGCCTCCAAGTCGAGCAGCGTCGTCTTGGCCGCGGCGCCCCCGACGTACTGCCCGGTCGACCCGTCGGAACGGACAACTCGGTGACACGGGACCACCACGGGCAATGGGTTGTGGGCGCAGGCGGTGCCTACGGCGCGGACGGCGCGAGGACTTCCGACGGCGGCCGCCACCTCGGCGTAGCTCTCGCGACGCCCGTAGCCGATGTCGCGCAGGTGCTCGACGACGCTGCGGCGAAATCCCTCGGCGAGCCGAAGATCGATCGGCACCTCGAAGTCGGTGCGCCGCTTGGTGAAGTACTCGTCGAGCTGGCGCGCGGTGTCGTCCAGCCGTGCAGGCGCCCGCAACACGCGCGGGCTCACCGCGGACGCGAGCTTGGCCAACACAGTGTCGTGGTCTTCGATGTCGTAGGCGACGCGGACCAGCCCGACGGCGGTGGCGGCCAGCAGCAGGATGCCGACGGGGCTGTCGACGGTGCGATAGGCGACGTCGAGCAGTTCATCGGTTGCTGCGTCGTGCTCGAGCCGTTGATGAAGGCGGGCCATGGTTTCGTCATCGGCCTGCAGTTCGTCGAAAAGGTTGGTGTTCATGCTGTTTCATCCTCTGGGTAGAGCTTGCGGAGTTTCTTGATACCGTCGGCGGCGGCACGTCGGGCGGCGTCGGGGGAGTTGCCGAGGAGGTCAGCGATCTCGGCGAACGGCAGCCCGGCGATGTGGTGATAGGCCACCGCAAGGCGTTGTTTGTGGGGGAGGCGTTGCAGCGCCGCCCACAGGTCCGGGTAGCGCGCGGCGGGATCCGCGCGCGCCGAGACGCCGTCCGGCGGCGACTCGACCGGGATCGCCCGACGGGATCGGGCGCGGCCGACGTCGAGAGCGCGCCGGTGCGCGATCGTCACCAGCCACGCCTCGACGTTGGCGTCGGCGGGCAGGTCGGGGTAGGCGCGCAGCGCCGACAGGAACGTCTCCGACCACGCGTCCTCGGCGTCGACCGGGCCGACGACGGCGCGACACACCCGCAGCACGGTCGGGCCGTGCTGGGCCACCACGTCTTCGAACGGTCGCACCCTCACATCATGTAGACGCCGCGGCGGTTCTGTATGTGAGATCAGTTCTTGGTGAACGGTTCCAGCGCGGTGACGAGGTCGCTCTCGAACCGGTCGCGGTCGACCCCGAGTCGGTGCAGGGGGCCGTCGTCGTCCTCGGCTTCGAAGAGCGCGATCGCGATGTGCTCGGTCCCCACATAGTTGTGGCCAAGGCGAAGTGCCTGCCGGAAAGTCAGTTCGAGAGCCTTCTTCGCGGGCCCGTCGAACGGGATCAACGCGGGCATCTTGCCCTCGGTGTGCGCAGGCAGGGCGACGATGCCCGTGACGGCGCCCGCGTCGACGCCCTGTCCGGCCAACAGTTTCGCCGCGAGACCGTCGGGATCGTCGAACAGGGCAAGCAGCAGATGGTCAGGCGTGATCTCGGTGTTGCCGGCTTCGTGCGCCTTGTTCTGGGCTGCGACAACGACATTGCGCGCGCGGGGGGTGAACCGGCCGAAGCCGGCATTGGGATCGAGGGCGGATTCGAAGTCGGGCACCTTGGGCACGAACCGCTTCTGTGCCGCCTGCTTGGTGACGCCCATGCACTTGCCGATCTCGGTCCACGACGCTCCCGAGCGGCGGGCCTGGTCGACGAAGTGACCGATGAGATGATCGGCGACCTCGCCGAGGGCTTCGGCGGCCAACATCGCATCGGTTAGTTGTTCGAGCGGTTCGGCGTGCACCGTCTTGATGACGTCGATGAGCTCGTCGAGGCGAACGGGATGGGCGATCTTGGCCGATTCTGTCATAACGTCAACTCTAGGTTGACGTTGTAAATTCGTCAACCGACGGTTGACGCTAACCGCGGGGATAGCCGCGCCGCACAGTCCGGTCGAGGATGCCCAACGTGGCGCGCAGGGCGCTCTCGGGAATGACCGGGAAGATGTTGGCCTTGCGCCATTCCTCGTCGATGCCGGACCAGTCGTAGAACGACGTGACCACCGTCCCCCCGTCATCGGACGGCTCGAGTCGGTAGCCGTACACGTGGCCGATCTGCGGGCGGATCTGCCCCAGGATGGTCCAGGCGATCAACGCGTCCTTCTCGAACTCACGGATCTCGACGGTGACGTCGTAGCGGCCCATCGGGAAGTCGTTGAGGGCCTCGCGATCCATATGGATGACGAAGCTGTCGCCGACGGCCTTGGCAGCGTCTCCGTCGGCGTCCTGCAGCATGCCCGACGAATCGATGGCGACGTGGCCGTGCGGGTCGCAGAGGACGGCGAAGATGTCGGCGGCCGGTGCGGCGATGGTGCGCTGGACCTCCATGCGTTCGGTCATGGCTCGATCCTGTCAGCACCCGGGGCGTTGCCGGAGTTGTTTTCAGCTGTCGTGTGCCGGGTATACGAACCCATCGTTCAGATTGACCATCCGAATCAGGGGAGTGCGTAAGCAGTGGCTGGTCACGATTACGTGCGGCAGATGCCGCCGATATTGCGGAATGCCGTGGACTTCATCCAGGAGAACGCCGATGCCGACATCGGGTTGGAAGATATTGCCGCTGCCGTCAACGTATCTCCGCGCTCGGTGCAGTACGCGTTCCGACGCAACCTCGGCACTACTCCGTTGGAGTACCTGAGACGGGTGCGTCTCGACCGGGCACACCGCGACCTCAAGGCGGCAGACCCGGCGCATGACACCGTCACCGCCATCGCGGGCCGATGGGGCTTCAGTCACGCCGGCCGGTTCAGCCTGGCCTACAAGGCGATGTTCGGCACTGCCCCGAGTGACACACTGCGGGCGTTTCCGGCGTAAGCATCACTCCGCGAGGGAGATTGGCGTATCCCAACAGTTGGTGACCGCCCGGTCGGGGCGGAAATGTCCGCGGGTCTGCCCCCGCACTAACTGTCTGCCGGTAGTAGGCGCGCTGATCATCGGCGGAGCATTCGAAGTCTGCGTTCGGGACGCGAAAGCTACCCGGGTTCGCCCGTCGATCGTCTTGCCCATCCAGTACACGTGCGCGGAATCTGCGGCGTCGGGACCTTCGGGCGGCCGGAGTGTGAAGGCGTGGCCGTCGTCGCGCGC
>CADEGF010000053.1:0-3867 GCA_902826815.1 uncultured Mycobacteriaceae bacterium | reverse complement strand
GTCCATCTCGAACGCCTTGCCGGGAAGGCGTTGAGGAAGTACACCGTTTCGGCTGCACGCCAACACGATTACCGTAAGAATGAGGCACAGCGCGGCGGTCGACTTTCGCTGCATCTTCGATGTGCCTTTTTCGATCTGGGGCCACATTGAACCGCCGAGCAACCTTATACGTAATTTCCCTAGCGCGGACATCTCGTCGGCACGCCGGACTCAATGCCCGGTTCGTCGCAAGTTGGCGCCTAGGCTTGAATGCCGCATCCGGGATACCGGTGATTGGGGAGTAGTGAAGCACCGCGACGTCAGCGCCATCGACCGACAGCTGTCATTGTTGGCTGCCGTGAGTTCGTCGATCCGCCGTCTCGGCGGCAAGCCGTCGACAGCGCTCATCGACGAGTTGCTCGACGAGCGCATCGCAAGCCGCCCGAGGCCCCTACTGACGCCTGCGGGCCGCGGCGACGGCCATGGCAATCCCGGCCAACGCGATGATCGGACCCAGCACGGACCAGGTGGTGGTGTTGCTCATCGGGCTGCCCCCCACCACCCCGAAGCCCTGTAGCGCGAACAACAGGCCGAAGAGGGCGACGACCACACCCACAATCGCCACGATGATGCGTCCCATGCTTCGACAGTAGCTTCGGGCTGAAACCCGGGGGACAGCAATGGGGTGTATATCCCACTCTTGTTAGCCTCCGCGAGTCCGGCCACCGCGGGATGCAGCCGTCACATCGAACTTCCCTAGGCGTCAATCTGACGCTGTACTGCCGATACATAGTTTTAGATTCTTTCCGGACACTTCAACATCGAGGTCAGGTCTGCGATCAGGCATTCGCCTGATTTTCAGTGCATGTGAGTGTGGCTAACTGATTTCCTTTGCAACCATCCGTATGTCGACTTTGCGGGTAGGCGCAGCGCACGTGTGGGTTCGCTGACACGATGCTCGGCATCGACGTGTGCGCCCACCAGAGCAAAGAGGAGTAGTCGACTACGCAATCGAAGCGAGGCAGCAAACACCACCATTGGTCGTGGGTCGGGGCACTAGAGGGAGACGCAACATCATGAGCACATTCACTACGGATTCGCCGCCAGCGCAGTACTCGCTGGCGTCGTGATCGGGTTGGCCGGTTCGGCGTCGGCAGAACTGCTTGACGGCGCGTACACGATCACGGCCACAGTGACTTGCAGCTGAGTAGGGCCTTTAGGGATCGCCAAAGTCATTGAGTAGCTGTCTAACCCACAACTGAAGGGACGAATTTCATGATCACTATCACTCGCGGACTTGCTGTTGGTGTAGTTCTTGCGGGCGCTGCGATCGGGCTGGCAGGTCCGGCATCAGCAGACCCAACGGCTGGCCCGTACATCGCGACAATCATCGATCCCGGCGCGAGCCACAAGGCGGGTTCGGTGGACTGGAGTCTGGAGCCGTGCGGTCCGGATTGCTTTCGATTGCTCGGCACAGAGGCAAACCCAATGTATGAGCTGCACAGGCAAGGCAACGTGTGGGCTGGGGACAGCTTGAGCGGGAGCGGAAATACGGCGACACTCGACAACGACTCACTCATCTTCACGATGCAAATTCCGACCCAGCCGAATGTTGTTATCGGGCTGACGAAGAACGGCTGATTGCAATGAATTTCAGCATCACCGCGATGGCTGCGACGGGAGTCGCAGCACTCTTCTTCGGGGCGCCGATCGCAAGCGCTGACGATCCGCCCGCATGCGCTCTGGACGACCTGCAGTGCCAGGAGCAACAAAAGAATCAGGGCGCCGATATTGCGAACCAGGTCATCGACAATGTGCAGCAGGGCGCCGACCAAGCAAAGCAGATTCAGAACGCTATCGACCCGAACACCGGAAAGCCTTATGTCGGTAGACCGTTCCACCTACTTGTCAACGGCGCTGAGGTCTGTTGGCCCGTTGGGGTACCGATTTCCGCCCTCGACCATGTCGAGCCCTTTCCCGGCGATAACGACGGCAGCTGTTGACGATGACGTCGGGGCCGAGCATCAGATCGATTGGGGTAGTGGGTTACTAACTCTTGCCACGGCTGTGTCAGCGGATAGTCGATCCATCGGATCGTTTCTTTGACGGGAGGCACGCGATGGCTATATCAGTAGCCGGCGGCAGCTGTTTCGGCGAAGAACAGGCAAACAGTGGAATCAACACGAAGGGAATCCACACCATGAAAAAGATGATCACAGTCGCCCTCCTGGGCGGCGCCATCACCATCAGCTCCCTGCTGGGTGCTGGGACGGCCAGTGCGACAACTCCGGAGGAGGTCTGCGACGCGATCGCCAGCGGCGGGTATCAGGACTTCATCATGGGCAAGCTCATGGCCGGGGAAGATCCCGAACAGCTCGCACAGATCGACGTCAAGGCCCAGTCCGAGGTATGCCCGAAGTGACCGACTGTTAAGAGACCGGGCGGATCAGCTGTTGGACGGGCGCACCGCTACGAAATCTGCCATGATCTGCGAATGGGCGTTGCAGCCGCACATATGCGTAATCGTGTTGCACCCTTTGGTATTTCGTGTTTATAGAGCTACCGCCACCACCGTGACGAACCTCAACTACTGCCAATTGAACTGGTCGTGAAGAAGGTGACTCGGCAGCCCGTGGCAACAGTGGAAGCCATCCTCGCTGCGCACAGGCGAGGCGACCCGGTGAACCGCATTGCGAAGCAAGTCGATGTTCACCGCAGTGCCGTATCGCCGGTCATCAACGCGGCGGCAGTGCATCAGCAACGCCAACTGGCGTCGGTTGGTTGACGAGCCGCCAGTCCGGCGCATTCAGATCTGTGCCCCCTCACGGTGCGCAAAATGATGGGCGGTCCGGCTGTCTGTCCTCTTGAGCGCCCACGAGGGCATCCAGTGCGTCACCGTCTGCTTCTCGGTTCCATGACGGACGAATAGGTCACTAGCCTCCACCAGCTGCCCTGCTCGCCGTCCGCGCAGCAGGCCAGCCTGGCATTGGACGCCCCGCCACTTTCGGTAGTGGCCCGCGCATCGCCTTTGCTCAACTGTGGCCGCGGCCACATCGCAGTACGAGGTACATGGTTGATTCCTGCCATCTACCATTCAATTTCCGCCACCGGAATTATTCGTCTGAACTCCCTGTTTAGTCAGTTAGACCGGCACGGAGAAGACCAACCGGCCGATACGGAAAGACAAAGAAGAAGGTACCAAAATGAAAAAGTTCGGATTTGCTACGATCGTAGCCAGTGGCCTCGCCGCCGCGGTTCTTGGCTTAGCCGGTCCCGCGCAAGCCGACATCGGGCACCGCGATTGGGTGCTGGACAACCACCAGACTGCGCCCGTCAACTCGACCCCGATCTTCGGCAACGGTCGCTGACTCACAATCTCGACCAGGAAGGGGCATCCATATGCGGGTGCCCCTTTTTCGCGCGCTGAGAGCGTCAGGCAACTCCCATGGGTGGTGAACATGTGCGCATGACCGACGGATGATGTATAGGTCTGTTCGCCGACCCACTGTCCGCTCCGCCTAAGGAGAAACCTTGACTGTCAATGATCTCGCCTCCGCCGTCCTCAAGCTCTTGGGTTCGGCGAAGGTCAGTGTCAGCAACAACGATTGGAACAACTTCGACTTCGGCGATCCCGATGATCTGAACCTGTCGACGCTGTCCGACTACCGCCACGGCGACAAGGTGCTGACATAGAGGTTTCGCCAAGGTTGTCCCCGTCACTCGCCCGGTGGCGGGGACTTCGCCTTATCTAGGCAGCGCCGTAATTTCGAAGCTTGTTCGTCGCATCACGGATTTGAATCTGCCGAGGTATGTGCATGATCATCGAGCCAAACAGTGTCAGCGGTCACGTAATTCCCCAGGTGTGAGGGGTTGTCCGTCACGTAATTC
>CADEGF010000052.1:42100-51143 GCA_902826815.1 uncultured Mycobacteriaceae bacterium | reverse complement strand
TGTATCAACTGCGCACTGTGCGCAGAGTCAACGGCGCGCAAAGTGAAAGCCCCCGGCATGCCGGGGGCTTTCGTAGTAAAGCTTCGTCAATCGCTTTGCAAGATGCTCAGCAGTCGCAGGATCTCGATGTAGAGCCAGACCAGCGTGACGGTCAGGCCCAGCGCGACGCCCCATGCGGCCTTCTCCGGCGCGCCTGCGCGGATCATCTGGTCGGCGGCGTCGAAGTCGAGCAGGAAGCTGAACGCTGCCAAGCCGATGCACACCAACGAGAAGATGATCGCGATCGGGCCGTTGCCGCGAAGGCCGAGGCCCTCACCGCCCCCGACACCGAACAGCGCCAGCACGAAGTTGCCGAGCGCGAGCACGGCCACACCGAAGATGCCTGCGATGATCATCCGGGTGAACTTCGGGGTGACGCGGATGGCACCCGTCTTGTAGACGACGAGCATGCCGACGAACACGCCGATGGTGGCCAGAATCGCCTGCCCGATGAGGGCACCGGCGCTGGCGCCGGACACATACAGGTTGGCGAGCACGAACGAGATCGCGCCGAGGAACAGGCCTTCAAGGGCCGCGTAGGTCAGCACGATCGCCGGGTTGTCCTGCTTGCGGCCGAACATCGCGACGAGCAGTACACCGAGGCCGCCGAGCGCGCCGACGAGCACGAACGGCATCGCCAGCGCGACATTGCCCGCGACAAGGAAATACGAGACCACCGAGACGGCGACGAGCACGGCGAGCGTGACACCGGTCTTGGTGACGACGTCGTCGATGGTCATCGGACGCGAAACCCCGGTCTGCTGCTGGTCGGGGTACTGCGTCACATATGGATCGGCATGTACTGCCGCCGCACCGGCGCCGGCGGCTCCGGTACCGAACTGCGCATAACCACCCTGCGTCTTCGGCAGGGAACGAAATACCGGGTTGCTGCTCTCGCGCACCGTCGGTTCCTCTCCTGTGCTGTCGTTCGCCAGTTGACGAACACCTTCTCAACGATCGGTCACCTAGTCAGGTTCCCGAAAAAACCTCCCAGGTCTTTCACAGCGAAGCCTACCTGCGACTGGGCACGACGGGGCCACGATCGCGTTGCACTACATTGCATAACCGTGGGCGAAAACGAGGATGTCCTAGTAACCGTCGACCGCGGAATAGGCCTGATCAGCCTCAACCGGCCCAAGGCCATCAACTCGCTGACCCATCCGATGGTCTCAGCGATCTCTCAGGTGCTGACCGAATGGCGGGATGACGACGACGTACGCGCCGTTGTGCTGTCCGGCGAAGGCGACCGCGGCCTGTGCGCGGGCGGCGACATCGTCGACGTCTACAACAGTGCCCGCGGCGACCAGAGCCTCAACAGCTCGTTCTGGTGGGACGAGTACCGGATGAACGCCCAGATCGCGCGCTACCCCAAGCCCTTCGTCTCGCTGATGGACGGCATCGTGATGGGCGGCGGTGTCGGCGTCAGCGCCCACGGCAGCCTCCGCGTCGTCACCGACACCACCAAGATGGCGATGCCCGAGGTCGGCATCGGTTTCATTCCGGACGTCGGCGGCACCTACATCCTGTCGCGGGCGCCTGGACTGCTCGGCCTGCACGCTGCCCTGACGGGCGCGCCGTTCGGTGCGGGCGACGCCATCGCCATGGGTTTCGCCGACCGCTTTGTCCCCCATGACAAACTCGGCGAGTTCAAGGACGCCATCGTCGCCGACGGGATCGACGCGGCGCTCGCCACATACGCGACAGAACCCCCCGCCAGCGAGCTGCTCGGGCAACGGGGATGGATCGACGAGTGCTACGCAGCCGAGACGGTCGAGGACATCGTCGCCGCGCTGCGCGGACACGACGCGGGCCCGGCCGACCACATTGGCGGCACCGCCGCCGTCGACGCCGCGAACCTGATCATCACCCGCTCCCCCGTTTCGGTGTCGGTCGCGCTGGAAGCGGTGCGCCGCGCCGCCAAACTTGACACCCTCGAAGACGTGCTGCGCCAGGAGTATCGGACGTCGTGCGGGTCGTTGCGCTCGCACGATCTCGTCGAAGGAATCCGTGCGCAGGTCATCGACAAGGACCGCAACCCCAAGTGGTCGCCGCCGTCGTTGGCAGCGGTCACGCAGGCCGATATCGACGCGTACTTCGCACCGCAGAATCCCGACCTGACCTTCCCGGAGGAGAACAGATGAGCTACGAGACCATCCTCGTCGACCGTGACGAGCGCGTCGGCACCATCACGCTGAACCGGCCAAAGGCGCTCAACGCGCTCAACAGCCAGGTGATGGCTGAAGTCACAACCGCCGCAGCCGAATTCGACAGCGACGCGGGAATCGGCGCCATCGTCATCACCGGCAACGAGAAGGCGTTCGCGGCGGGCGCCGACATCAAGGAGATGTCGGAGCTGTCCTTCGGCGACGTGTTCGGCCAGGACTTCTTCGCGCCGTGGGCGAAGCTCGCCGCGGTGCGCACGCCGCTGATCGCCGCGGTCGCGGGCTATGCGCTCGGCGGCGGATGTGAGCTCGCGATGATGTGCGATGTCCTTATCGCCGCCGACACCGCCAAGTTCGGCCAGCCAGAGATCAAGCTCGGTGTGCTGCCGGGGATGGGCGGCTCGCAGCGGCTGACCCGCGCGATCGGGAAGGCCAAGGCCATGGACCTCATCCTGACCGGTCGCACCATCGACGCCGACGAGGCCGACCGGAGCGGCCTTGTATCGCGCGTGGTACCCGCCGACGAACTGATTCGCGAGGCAAAAGCCGTGGCCACCACCATCTCTCAGATGTCGCTTTCCGCGTCACGGATGGCCAAGGAGGCCGTCAACCGCGCCTTCGAGTCGTCCTTGACCGAGGGCCTGCTCTACGAGCGCAGGCTGTTCCATTCGGCGTTCGCCACCGCCGACCAGACGGAGGGCATGAACGCCTTCAGCGAGAAGCGCCCGCCGAACTTCACGCACAGCTAATCTTCGTTCGTGACTGACACCGCGGAGGCGACGGAAGAAGCGGCACCGCAACAGGACCCACCGGAGCACAAGCCGACCTGGTGGCAACGGCACTACACGTTCACAGGGACCGTGCTCGCGCTGGTGTTCCTGTGGTTGTCGTTGACGCCGTCGTTGCTGCCACGCGGCCCGCTGTTCCAGGGACTGGTCAGCGGCGCGGCAGGCGCGATCGGCTACGGCATCGGCGTCTTCCTCGTTTGGCTCGTGCAGTACATGCGCTCGAAGGACGCCAGCCCCCACGCACCCGGATGGGCGTGGCTGGCTGTGGTCGTCGTCGGCGTCATCGGCCAGATCCTGATGATCATCTATTTCCACGTCTGGCAGGACGAGGTACGCGACCTCAACGGCGTCCCGCGATTGGCCTTCTGGGACCATCCGCTGACCGCGGTGCTGTCGATCGTCGTGCTGTTCATCTTCGTGGAGATCGGCCAGCTGGTCGGCAGACTCGTGCGCTTCCTGGTTCGGCAGTTGAACCGCGTTGCACCACCGAGGGTTTCAGCGGTCGTGGTGGTGGTGCTGCTGTTTGCGCTCGTCATCGCTCTGCTCAACGGAATCGTCGCTCGGGCGGGTATGGACTACATCAACAGAACCTTCGCCGCGGTCAACGACGAGACCGACCCCGACTACCCCGCCCCGACATCGAAGTTCCGCTCCGGCGGGCCGGATTCGATGGTCAGCTGGGAGTCGCTCGGCCATCAGGGCCGGGTCTTCGTGTCGGCAGGGCCGAGCGTCGACGAGCTGTCGAAGTTCAACGGCAAGCCTGCTATCGAGCCGATCCGCGCGTACGCGGGCCTGCATTCCGCCGACGGCATCAAGGCGACCGCGGCGCTTGCGGCCCAGGAGCTGCGCGCCAAGGGCGGCCTGGACCGCGATGTCGTCGCCGTCGCGACGACAACAGGTACCGGCTGGATCAACGAGGCCGAGGCGGCGTCGCTGGAGTACATGTACAACGGCAACTCCGCGATCGTCAGCATGCAGTACTCATTCCTGCCGAGCTGGCTGTCGTTCCTCGTCGACAAGGAGAACGCGCGGCAGGCCGGTCAGGCGCTGTTCGAGGCCGTCGACGCGTTGATCCGCGAGATGCCAGAGGCCCAGCGCCCCAAGCTGGTGGTGTTCGGCGAGAGCCTGGGGTCCTTCGGTGGCGAGGCGCCGTTCCTGTCGCTGAACAACGTCATCGCCCGAACCGACGGCGCCCTGTACTCCGGGCCGACGTTCAACAACACGATCTGGGACGATCTCACCCGCAACCGCGACGCGGGCTCACCGGAGTGGCTGCCGATCTACGACAAGGGCGAGAACGCCCGCTTCGTCGCGCGGCCGGACAATCTGGGCCGCCCCGACGATCCGTGGGCGGAGCCGCGCGTGGTCTACCTCCAGCACGCATCGGATCCGATCGCGTGGTGGAACCCCGATCTGCTGTTCGCAGAACCGGATTGGCTGAAAGAGCCGCGCGGATACGACCTCTCGGGGCGCATGCAGTGGATTCCGGTGGTGACGTTCCTTCAGGTGTCCGCCGATATGGCGGTAGCCGTCGACGTCCCAGACGGGCACGGCCACGTCTACGTCAAGGACGTCGCGAACGCATGGGCGGCCGTGCTGCAGCCGCCGGGGTGGACGCCGGAGAAGACCGAGCGGCTGCGTCCGTTGCTCAGTAATGACGAGAACGCTTAAACCAGAACGCCTTCGGCCTTCAACGCGTGGTATCCGCCGACCACATCGGTCGACTTGTGCAGCCCGAGGTCGATCAGCGACGCGGCGGCCAGGCTGGAGGTGTAACCCTGCGAGCACAGCACCACCCACTCCACGTCATCGTCGACGGCCTCGGGGACTTTGGCGTCGCTGGTCGGATCGCAGCGCCACTCCAGCACATTGCGTTCGATCACCAACGCCGCCGGGACATCTCCCTCGCGGTCGCGCTGCGGCTGCGGACGGATGTCGACGAGCACCGCACCGCGCTCCAGCGCACCCGGTACGGCGTTGGCGGGCAGCCGATCCAGCCGGGCGCGGGCGGCGTCGAGCACCTTGTCGATACGGCTGGCCATCGGGTCTATCCTTCCGGGCCGTCGGTGAGTTCGGTTCGATTGCGACGCAGGGTGCTCCGGCTGGTCACCTCGTAGTACGACATCGCGGTCAGCGGCGGCGAGTATGCATGCACGCTCAGCGTAGGGCCGCCGACGGTGATGCTGGGGGTCGGCGCCCAAATGACGTCGTGCACCCACCCGAGCGGGAACGCCGCCTGGTCACCCGCTTCGAGCCGACGGCGGCGCAACGCGTCGCCGTCCCACCGGAATTCGTCGAGCGCGCCGGACAGTAGCGTCATCGCACCGAGCGAGCCGCCGTGGTCGTGCAGTTCGGTCGCATGATCCCTGACCCAGCTGATCAGCCAGATGTCCAGCTCGTCGTCGCCGTGAATGCGGGTGTACCAACGATCGTCGGTGGGCAGGCCACCGGCGGGCATCAGGTGGTCGTAGTGGCCGCTCAGCACGCCGTCGGCGGCTTGGTCGACCGCGTACAACAAGTCGGGGACGCGCAGGCGGGTAGGGGCGGAGACAGCAGAAACCATGTGAACTCCAGAGGAGTGGGACGAATGGGGGATCGGCGGCTAGGCCGTACAGCAACCTCTGATCCCGGTCCGTTCCATCACGCTGGCGAGTGTTGCATAGATTGGCTGCATGCGCTCCTACCTCCTATGCGTCGCGGCGACCGCGACGACGCTCGCGATCGCAGGCTGCTCATCGAACGGCGAAGGCGATCAACCGTCGGCGGCGTCGACCACGACGACGGCCACCAGCTCCGAAACGCATACGCCGGCACCGGGTGCCGTCGAGGTGGCACCCGGCGGCGCGACCACTGCGATCGGCGCGGACGCCGAGTCGACCGAAGAGGAGTACTCGCAGGCCTGCCAGGCCGCCAAGGCCTGGATCGACCAGCAGGGTGGCGACCGGAAGTCGCAGGCCGAAGCCTTCCTGAAGCAGATCCAGGACCCCAACACGCCGCCGGGGCCCGCCACTTACAACACCCCGTGGGCGCAGCTCTCCCCCGCCCGGCAGGCGGCGGTCATCGTCGCGGTCCAGGCGGGTGCCGACTCGCTCTGCTGACTTCGAATCACGCCGCGCGAAACTCCGCTAGCGCCGGCCCGCGATCCATTCCCTGCCGAGCGCGACGGCGTCGTCAAGGGCGCCGAACACCTGGTCGGATGCGGGCACGATGCCGTCGGCTCCGAGCGCGTCGATCAGCCCCCCTCGCTCGAGGATGCGGTTCGCCGCGGGCACGACACCTGCGACGATCAGCCGCCCGCCGTGTGCCTGCAGACCGCCTGACCATCGCCGCAATGCCTTGATCGCGACCGAGGACGGTACATCGGGCAGCATTCGCATGCTCAGCACGACGACCGCGTTGGTGGAGCCGTCCGACTTCGGCCACTCCTCGTCGATACGAGCCACCTCGGCGAACAACCCGACGCCTGCGTAGTGCAGGACGGTCACGTCGTTGCTCGCGCACCGCTCGGGCACGGGCACCGTCCGCCAGCCGCCGCCGTCGGTCTGCTCGAGGGCGACCAGCTGCGCCGACTGCGAAGCCTTGACGCAGTACAGGACGAGCGAGGTGATGACGCCGATCAGGATGGCGGTGTGCAGGGGCAGCTGGGTGGTAGCGGCGAAGGTGATCAGCATCGCGACCGCCGACAGCGGCGCCACGCGCAGCACCAGCTTGATGTCGTCGAGCCGACCCATGACGAGTTCGAGGCCGATGACGAGGATGAGTCCGCCGATGACCGGCATCGGGATGAGTTCCGCGGTGGATCCTGCGATGAGCACCAGCAGCGCGAGCCAGATACCCGCGAAGATGCCTGCCCAACGGGTTTGTGCCCCAGCCGATGTCGCAACACCCGTTCGAGAAAGTGAGCCGCCGGTCGGCAGCGCCCCGAAGAAGCCGCCTGCCAGGTTTCCGATCCCCTGAGCTTTGAAATCGCCGTTCATGTTGGTGCGGCTGCCGTCGGGGTTGGGCACCGCCGCGGAGATACCTGCCGCCTGGGCGAGCGCCACAAGGGCCACGGCCACACCGCCAACGAGCAGTCCGGGCATCGCCGCGAAGTTCGGAACGGTCAGTGGCGGAAGCGAATTGGAGATCGAGGCGATCTCGCCGACAGTCTCGACGTCGATGCGGGCGACGGCCACGATCACCGTCACAACGACAAGCGCGATGAGAATCGCAAAGGATTCCAGCGGCTTGATGAAATGGAAAACCGCCCACACCGCGACGGTGCCTGCTGCGACCGCGACAGCCGTCGGATTCCAAAGGCCGATGTGGGCAAGCGAATCGATGAACTTACCGATCGTGTTGCCGCTCTGCGGTTTATAGCCGGTTGCGTCGTTCAGCACGCCCGCGATGATCTGCAGGGCTATACCAGTGGAGAAGCCGGTCATCACCGCGTTGCTGACGAAGTTCATGACCGACCCGAAGCGCAGCAGGCCGAAGATCAACATCACCACGCCGACGACAAGTGCGAGTGCCGCGACGTTGGCGGGATCGGACGGATCGAGTCCCTCTTCGGCGAGCACGCTGCGCGATGACAGCGCGATCGCACTCGTCAGCGTGGTGACCATGAGAGCGGTGCGGGCCAAAACGGACGCGACGATGCCGGGCACTACACCTGCCCAGAGGCCGACGACGGGGTTGAACCCGCCGATACTGGCGTAGGCCATCCCCTCGGGTATCGAGAACAATCCCGTGACGAGTCCGGCCAGGACATCGCGCGGTTTGGGCTTGCCGAGCCGGCGCACCGCCGATGCCGCCTTGGATTCCTGCGTGGGCACACCCGATTGTCAACCTCGGGGTGGCGGCGACGGCGCAGAATGGGCGGCATGGCTGGCAATCGGGTGGCGCTGGCTCTCGGCAGCGGGGGTGCGCGGGGATACGCCCACATCGGGGTGATCGCCGAGCTGCACGAGCGCGGCTACGAGATCGTCGGGATCGCGGGGTCCTCGATGGGCGCGCTCGTCGGCGGGCTGGAGGCCGCGGGCAAGCTCGACGAATTCGCCGGGTGGGCAATGTCGTTGACCCAGCGCGCGGTACTGCGGCTGCTGGACCCGTCGATCACCGCTGCGGGGGTTCTTCGGGCGGCGAAGATCCTCGACGCGGTGCGCGACATCCTCGGCGACGTGACCATCGAGGACCTGCCGATCCCGTACACGGCGGTGACGACGGATCTGATAGCCGGTAAATCCGTGTGGCTGCAACGGGGCCCCGTGGACGCGGCGATCCGGGCTTCCATCGCGATACCCGGCGTCATCAGCCCGCATATCCTCGACGGCCGGCTGCTCGCCGACGGAGGCATCCTCGATCCGCTGCCGATGGCGCCGATCGCGGCTGTCAACGCCGACCTCACCATCGCCGTCAGCCTCAGCGGAAGCGAGACCGGTGGCGGAGACGAACCGGCGGGCGCCGGACCGAGAGCCACCACGGAATGGTGGAACCGGATGTGGCGCAGCACCTCGTCGCTGTTCGAGTCAAGCACGATGCTGAACAGGTTCGGCCTCGCGCAGGACGACACCGATGGCGTCGACGGCGCAGAGCCGGCTGTCGAATCAGACAGCGACGACGAGCTCGTCGACAGCGGGAAGGGAACACCGGTTCCGAAGTTGGGCAGTTTCGAGGTGATGAACCGCACCATCGATATCGCCCAGGCCGCGCTGGCGCGGCACACGCTCGCCGCCTATCCACCGGATCTTCTGATCGAGGTGCCCCGGACCGCGTGCCGCAGCCTGGAGTTCCATCGCGCGGCCGAGGTAATTGAGATCGGCCACGAGCTGACGGCGCAGGCCGTCAAGACGCTGGAGAGCTGACAACGCGCTTCAGCCCAGGCCGGGAGAGGGGCCTGGGCTGAAGCTTGGGTGATGGCTTGCGCGGTTATCCGCATGCACAGCCGCCGTAGTCGATGAGGTCATCCGGGGAGCCGCCACCGGGCGTCGTGGTCCCACCACCAGGGGTCGCGGTCCCACCCCCACCGGCGGTCGTGGTCCCACCACCACCGGGCGTCGTCGTCCCACCACCACC
>CADEGF010000052.1:20260-42000 GCA_902826815.1 uncultured Mycobacteriaceae bacterium | reverse complement strand
GGCGTCGTCGTCCCACCACCACCAGGCGTCGTCGTCCCACCACCACCGGGGGTCGTCGTCCCACCACCACCAGGCGTCGTCGTCCCACCACCACCGGGGGTCGTGGTGGTGCCGTTTCCGTCCTTCTTGTCTTCGGGCTTCTTGTCCTCGGGCTTCTTGTCCTCGGGCTTGGTGTCTTCAGGCTTGGTGCTGGCCGGGGTCTGGCTCTGCACGACGGGTGCCTGCTGCTGGACCGGGGCCGTGCTGGTGTTGTTCGAGCGCGGTGCCGACGGGGTGAAGACGCGGACCGGCGCCGGGTTGTTCACGACGACCGGAGACGACGCCGGATCGCTATGGGTGTTGAGCCCGGGGATGTTGATCTCCGAGGGGATGTTGAGAACCGTCGACGGCGACGAGGCAGCGGTCTGCTCGGGCTGGCCGCTGGAGTTCACCAGCATCACCCCGCCGAACGCGGCGGCGCCGACGACTGCGATTCCTGCGACCATCAGCAGGCCCTTGCTCGCCGTCGCGGACTGCGCGACCGGCGCTGCCATCGGCATCTGCTGCATGGGCATCGGCTGCTGCATCGGGGCGTAGCCGTAGCCGTTGTGCTGGGGGCCGTGGTTCTGGTGCTGGGGGTAGGTGTTGTACATGATCTCTCCTGTGGTCTGAAGTGGCCCTTGCGGCCGCTTTCACAGGTAGGAGCGATCGGCCCCGATCAGTCGCACACTTTTTTTCAGAAATTTTCGGAGAAATATTTTCCAGACGAATCAGCGCAGGTCAACGCGCTAAATCCGACGGGTCATACCGCGAGGAACTCGCCAACTTCGGCGGCGACCCGTCTGCCCTGAGCCCGCCCGGCGCGGGCAGAAGGCTCCCGGCACGCGGGATCGAGCGGATTGGGGCCGAACGCGGCCAGCGCGTCGTCATCGGCGAACACGCCCAACGATCGACCGGGGAACGCGTCGACCTCTACTGCCGGATCACGACCGAACGGCGACGGCGCCCCGTTCCCCGACGGCACCAGCACGACGACGGTGTTGCAGTCGCTGGCCAGGCCGAGGTTCATGGTGCTGCCGACTCCGCCGTCCATAAATCGCCGCCGGCCGATCGTCACCGGCGGCCACGCGCCGGGCACGGCGCAACTGGCGGCGACGGCGTCGACCAGCTCGACACCGGACTTGCGGTCGAATGCGACCAGCTCACCGGTTCCGATGTCGATCGCGGTGATGCGCAGGTCGCCCTGTGGCCAGTCGTGCGACGGCAGCCGCTGGGCGATCACCTCACGGCGAACCGACTCGGACACCGTCGCGGTTGACTCGGCGACCTCGCCGATGCGCTGCAACTTCTGCGCAATCGTCGCGTCCGGGTCAGCTAGCGCGCTGAGGAAAAGCTCGGTGATGTCCTCGATGTCGACGCCTGGGCTGATCTCCTTGGATGCGCCCGCGATCTGGCGTTCGTACAACTCGTCGAGGCTGTGCCCGCTGCCGAGCTGGGCGGCCACCGCCGAACCGGCCGACGTGCCGATCATCACGTCGGAGTCCAGCAGTGCCTGCGCCGTATCCGGCGATTCGTCCTCGATGCCCCGCAGAACGCCGAGCTCCCAGGCGATACCCGCCAGTCCCCCGCCGGCCAGCACGAAGCCACGTTTCGATGTCACAGACGAAAGTCTGCCAGGCTGGCGATAATCGGCCTTGACACCAACCCTCGAGGAGCAGACGTCGATGAAGACGAAAGCCGCCGTGCTGTGGGGACTGAACCAGAAATGGGAGGTCGAGGAGATCGACCTCGACGCCCCCAAACATGCCGAGGTGATGGTCAAGATGACCGCGAGCGGTTTGTGCCACTCCGACGAACACCTGGTTACCGGCGACCTGCAGATGACGATGCCGGTGGTCGGCGGCCATGAAGGGGCGGGCATTGTCGTGGAGGTCGGCGACGGGGTCACCGATGTGGCCGAGGGCGACCCCGTCGTGATGAGCTTCATACCCGCCTGCGGCAGCTGCGGACCGTGCGTGCGGGGCATCAGCAACCTGTGCGAACTCGGTATGTACCTGCTGAAGGGCCCGCAGCTGGACGGCACCCATCGCTTTCACGCCCGTGGCAACGACGTCGGCCAAATGTGTCTGCTCGGAACGTTTTCGGAGTACACAGTGGTGCCGATGGCCTCGGTGGTCAAAGTCGACGAGAACGTTCCGCTGGACAAGGCGGCGCTTGTCGGCTGCGGCGTGACCACCGGATACGGCAGCACGATCCGCACCGGCGAGGCCATCGCGGGCGACACCGTGGTGGTGATGGGTGTCGGAGGCATCGGCATCAACGCCGTCCAGGCCGCCAGGATCGTGGGGGCGCGCCACATCGTCGCACTGGATCCCGTCGATTACAAGCGTTCGCGGGCAATGGAATTCGGGGCGACCCATACCGCAGCCTCGCTCGAGGAGGCCGCCAGAGTGGTGATCGAACTGACCCGGGGGCAGAAGGCCGACGTATGCGTCGTCGCCACCGATGTCGCCGAAGGTGCCTACGTCGGACAGGCGCTGAGCCTGGTCGGCAAGCGCGGCCGGGTGGTGATGACCGCGATGGCTCACCCGAGCGAGAGGCAGGTGAACATGTCGCTGGTGGACCTGACCCTGTTCGAAAAGCAGGTCCGCGGTTCGCTTTTCGGCTCGTCGAATCCGCGTGTCGACATCTTCAAAATGCTCGACCTGTACGGCAGCGGACAGCTCATGCTCGACGAGCTGATCACCCGGGAGTACGAGCTCGCCGATATCAACGCCGGATACGACGACATGCGCAGCGGACGGAATCTGCGCGGGTTGATCCGATTCTGATGATGTTCGCGCGCTTCGCAACAGCACTCGCCGCCACGGCGATCGTCTTCGCGCCCGCCGCCGTCGCCTCGCCACCGGCACCGCCGTCGCCGATCGTCCCGGCGCCGGTTCAGCCCGCCAACCTCGGCGACCTGAAGACCGACGCGAGGGGCTATTACGACAGCGGCGCCTACCTCACCGACCTGCAGCAGGCCGCCTGGCCGGCCATCGGGTGGATCAACGAAGAAGCCCCGCGGGTGACCAAGCCCGCCGTCGTCTTCGACATCGACGAAACCTCGCTGTCGAACTACAAAGCGCTAGAGGCCAACGACTTCGGGCGCATCATCGCCGGGGCATGCGACCTGCCACAGGGGCCGTGCGGATTGCAGGACTGGGATCGTCTCGCGGAGTCGACAGTCATACCGCCGACGATGGACGTCTTCAACGCGGCCAAGGAGCGCGGCGCGGCGATCTTCTTCATCACCGGCCGGCCCGAGTCACAGCGTGCCGCCACCGAACGCAATCTGGCCGACGTCGGGTACACCGGCTATGCCCGACTGATCATGGAACCGACCGGCGCGCACTATGTTTCGGCCGCCGACTACAAGGCACCGCAACGGCAGGCGATAGAGAGCGAGGGTTACACGACCGTCGCGAACCTGGGCGACCAGCCGTCCGATCTCGACGGCGGCTTCGCCGAGCGGACGTACCTGCTGCCGAACCCGTTCTACCGCATTCCCTGACGAGTCAGTGCACCAGCTGACGGGACAGCTCAGCGAGCGACTGGCGGGCGTAACCCTTCCACAGCCAGCCGAATACCGGCAGTAGCGGCGCGGTCAGCCCGCTGCGCGGATGAATCGTCCACCGCCATGTCACGTTGGTGCCGTTGCCGATCGGCTCGAAGAGCCACACGCCCTCGACGTGATCGACCAACGGCGACAGCGGCCCCTTCACGTCCGACAGCGTGTAGGAGAACGAGTTCGGCGCATCGAACTGCGTGAGCGTCTCGTACATACTGCCGCCGCCGACGAGGAACACGGTGCGGGACTGCCCGACGGCGTCCCAGTTGCCGGTCTGGTCGCGCGTTTCCTTGATCGGCGGGATCGGGCCGTACCACTTGCTGAACAGCTCGGACAGCGGCATCGGGACCATGTCGCGGAAGACGTCCGCCTGGCCCATCGGAATCGTTCTGGACTGCTCGACCACCAACGGTTTCGCCATGACCCGAGATTAGCCGCCCAGGCCGGGAGCCGCCTTGCCGCTGATCAGAGGTAGGTCGAGCATCGTCAGGATGCCCGGATCGGCGGCGCAGACCGCGGGCACCGAGTTCACGCAGTGCGCCGCGGTGCCGACGATGCCGAGGTCGGGCCCGTCGTCGCCGGTCTTGGAGTGGAAACCGTGCACGACGATGGTGAGGTCCGGATTGCCGCGGACCTCCATCTCGTAGCGCTGCCCCTCTGGGCCGAATGTCCATGCGGGATCGAGGTTTTCCTCGCCCATCAACCAGTTCACCGTGACCCGCACGACGGGCTCCCCGCCGACCAGCGCCTCCCAGTGGAATTTGCGGCCCGCGACCTGGCCGGGCTCGATGACGCCCATCGGCGACTCGATCGGCGCGGTGGCCACCGCGATCTCCTGGGTGGCGCGCACCTTCGGATCGGCGTTGAAGCCCATCTGCGCGACGACCATCTTCACCGCCTGGATGAAGCCGCTGTCGAGCATCTTCTGCATCGGCCCGGTCAGCGCCTTCTCCGGAACCGCCCCGAAGCCCATCACATGGCGCAGCACATCGGGTGCCTGATAGCTGCGCAGATCGGAAAACTCTTCTGCCCGAACGTAAGTCACCCTGCTGGAGAACGCCGAGAACAACAGCGGGAACTTCTCGCTGATGCCGCCGGGCGCCAATCCGGTGCCGTGCAGGGTCACGTTGCCCGCCAACGCCGCTTCCCGTATCGGTACGGCGCTGCGCTCGCTTGGGTAGAGCCAGCCGACGGGGGTGACGACGTTCTTGCCTGACCGCAGCAGCGCGGCCACCTCGTCGGGATTGGCCATCAGCGGCGCGTATATCACCGCATCAGCATCGAGGGCGAGGATGTCGTCGACGCTGTTCGTCGCGGTGACGCCAATTGGGCCGACGCCGACGAGGTCGCCGACGTCCTTGCCTGCCTTGTCCGGCGAATGCACCCAGGCACCGACGAGGTCGAGGTCCGGATGGGCCAGCACGCCTTTGATCGCCGCGACGCCGACGCCGCCGGTGGCCCACTGCACGACCCGAAGGCCCATGTCGTTCCTCCCACGATCCGCAAAACTAGAACACGTTCTACTCAGGTGTACACCACTCGACCCGGGCGCGACAGCGTCTTGGTGCAGATCCGGCCCAGGAAGCGGTGACCACGCCGCGACGTTGAACAGAACACCTGTACAGCATTCTGAGGAGGACGACATGGCTCGAAGACGAGTGTTGATCACCGGAGCGTCGAAGGGCATCGGCCGGGCGGTCGCCGACCGGGTCGCTGCGTCGAGCGACATACCGGTCGGCCTGGCCCGCAGCAATCCCGCGGACTTTCCCGGTGAGTTCTTCGAAGTGGATCTCGCCGACCGGGCCGCCACGGCCGACGCGCTCGAGCGAGTACTGGCCAACGGTCGCGTCGACGCGGTGGTAAACAACGCAGGCATCGCGCTGTTCGGCCGAATCGGCTCCGTCGAGTTGGACGACCTGTTCACCACGTATGACCTCAATGTGCGCGCGGCCGTCCAGGTGGTCCAGGCGGTTCTGCCGGGCATGCTCGCCGCGGGATGGGGCCGAATCGTCAACGTCACAAGCCTGACCACTCTCGGCGTCGCGGAACGCACACCGTACGCGGCCTCGAAGGCGGCGCTGGAAGCATGCACCAGAATCTGGGCGGGTGAACTCGCCGAGAGCGGCATCACCGTCAACGCAGTGGCGCCGGGGCCGGTCGAGACCGAGATGTTCCGCCAGGGCAGCCCGGCCGGATCCGAACGCGAGGGAAAGCTGCTCGAGGGGATTCCGCTACAGCGGGTCGGCACACCGCGGGAGATCGCGCACGCGATCTGCGCGCTGCTCGACGAGGACGCCGGCTACATCACCGGACAGGTCATTCGGGCAGACGGGGGTGGAAGTATTGCCGCATGACCCACAATGAACCGTGATGGCCGACAGTGAAATCGACTTCGGAGTGCTGGGGCCGCTCCAGTTGGCGGTCGGCGGCACGCCGGTGTCGTTGGGCACCCCGAAACAGCGCGCAGTGTTCGCGATGCTGTTGATGAACCGCAATCGACCGGTGGGCTCGGATTCCTTGATCGAGGCGGCGTGGGAGCAGTTCCCGCCGCCGGATCCACGCGCCAGCCTGCACTCCTACATCTCCAACATTCGCAAGCTGCTCGCCGGCGTCGGCGTTGACTCCCGGACCGCTTTGGCCAGTGCAGCGCCGGGATACCGCTTGGCGGTGCCCGAAACACATTGCGACATCGGACGATTCGTGCTCGGCAAGAACGCGGGCGTCCGGGCCGCGACGGCGGGGAAGTTCGAACAGGCCAGCCAACATCTGTCGGCGGCGCTGTCCGAATGGCGCGGGCCCGTCCTCGAGGATCTGCGCGACTTCCAGTTCGTCGACGCATTTTCCACCGCACTGACCGAGGAAAGGATGGTGACGCACACCGCGCTCGCCGAGGCCGAGATCGCCTGTGGGCGAAGCTATGCCGTGATCGGCGCGCTGGAGTCGCTGACCGCCGACCACCCGTATCGCGAGCCGCTCTGGGCTCAGCTGATCACCGCCTACTATCTGGCCGAACGCCAATCCGACGCCCTCGAGGCGTACCGGCGACTGAAGACCGCGCTCGCCGAGGACCTCGGCATCGATCCGGGCCCCACCGTGCAGGCGCTCTACGAGAGGGTTCTGCGACAGCAGCCGCTGGACGTCAAGCGCGTCGCGAGAACCACCGCCATCCACACCGCCGCCGCGCTGGACCAGCGCACCACGATCAGCGGCGCCTCCTCGATGGCCCTGCTGCGCGACGCGTCCGGCAACGAGTATCCGCTGGTGGCCGCCGCCACCAGGATCGGGCGGTTGTCCGACAACGACATCGTTCTCGACGACGCCAACGTCAGCCGCCACCACGCCGTCGTCATCGACACCGGCACCAGCTTCGTGATCTCGGATCTGCGGTCGGCCAACGGCGTCGACGTGGGCGGGGAACGGATCCGGGCCAGCGTCACGCTCTCCGACGGAGACCGCATCCGCATCTGCGACCGCGAGTTCGTCTTCGAGATGCAGACCCCCATACAGACCCCCGCGGTGTAGCTCTGATTGCGCTGTGACGCCCACCCGCTTGGCATTAGGGTGTGTTCTCTGGCAAAGGCGACAAGGAGCGATCGATGAGCGGCACCGAAGGGGAATCCCGGGTTGGTACCGAGTTCGGTCGCTACCGGCTGCGTCGCCTGCTCGGCAAGGGCGGCATGGGTGAGGTCTACGAAGCCGAGGACACCGAGAAGGACCGCATTGTCGCGCTGAAACTATTGCCGGAGGCGGTCTCCCACGATCGGGTGTTCCGCAAGCGGCTACAGCGGGAGGCGCATTCGGCGGGCCGGTTGTTGGAGCCGCACGTGGTGCCGATCCACGACTACGGCGAGATCGACGGCGTGATGTTCGTCGACATGCGCATGATCGACGGCACCGATCTGCGCAAGATCCTGAAGAACTACGGCCCGATGACCCCTGCAAGGGCGGTGGCGATCGTGCGCCAGATCGCATCGGCACTCGACGCCGCGCATGAATCGGGCATCATGCACCGCGACGTCAAACCCGAGAACATTCTGCTCACCCGCGACGACTTCGCCTACCTCGTAGACTTCGGGATCGCCAACGCCGCCACCGACGAGAAGCTGACCGAACTCGGCACCGCGGTAGGCACATACGCCTACATGGCACCGGAGCGGTTCAGCAACGACGAGGTGACCTACCGCGCGGACATCTATGCCCTCTCCTGCGTGCTGCACGAGTGCCTGACCGGCTCGCAGCCGTTCCCCGCCGACAGCGTCAGCGTGGTGATCACATCGCATCTGATGCAGCCGATTCCGCGACCGAGCGTGATGCGGCCAGGCGTCCCGGCCGCCTTCGACCAGGTGATCGCGCGCGGGATGGCCAAGAAGCCCGCCGACCGCTTTGCAAGCGCGGGAGATTTCGCGGCGGCCGCCAACGACGCACTCACGCAACGGGATCAGGACCAGGCGGCAAACATTCTGCAGCGCAGCCAGGAAGCGACGATGCCCGGCTTCGGCTTCCCCGGTGCGATCGGGACGGGTTTGGCCGCCCCACCCGGGGGCGTGACGCCGTCGCCGTATCCGTCTCCTCCGCCGACACCTCCCCCGTATTACCCGACGCCCCCACCACCGACTCCCCCTGCGTTTGCCGCCTCGTCGCCCGGCGGGCTCAAGACGAAGGGCACGACGTGGATTCCGTTGGCGGCGGCCGCCGCGGTGTTCGCTCTGGTACTCGGCGCGTTGGGTGTGTGGTTGATCCTCAAGAAGGACGACTCGTCGACTGCCGGCGTGGCCGCCAGTACGTCGACGACCCGCGAAACCACCACGAGGTCGCGGCCGCCTCGCACGACGACTCCGCCGCCGAATCCGGGCTCGTTCGACTCCAAGCTCTTCGCCGTGCTGCCGGCGAGCTACGACGACGGCGCGTGCCAAGCGGCCCATCCGCCTGCCACCGGGGCATTGGCGACGGTGGACTGCACCGATACCAATGTGCCGACGGGCCCCACAGTGGCGCGCTACTCGCTGTTCGCGGATCAGGCGACGCTTGACGAGCATTTCAAGGAAGCCATCGCACAGAATTCCGAGCTGGTGAAATGCCCCGGCATCGATCTGGACTCGCCAACCGCATGGTTCTACAACGCCAACCCCGACGACCTCGCGGGCCAGGTGGCGTGCGGGGTGTACGAAGGCAATCAGGACATCACCTGGACGAAGGACGCCGACCTGCTGCTGGCCGACGCGCAGGGCCCAAACCTCGAAGAGCTGCACCAATGGTGGAACGACTTCGGCTGAGCGCAGTGTTCAACTACTGCCCCGAGAACATGGTGCTGCTGCCGTAACTCTCGATCCCGCGATATGTTTCACCTCGACCGCGCAGTGCAGCGAAGGGACAGGGATATGCCGAACAGGGTTTTCGTCGTCGGAGTCGGGATGACGAAGTTCGAGAAGCCGGGCCGGCGCGAGGGGTGGGACTACCCCGACATGGCGCGCGAATCGGGCACGAAGGCGCTCGAGGACGCGGGCATCGACTACTCCGAGGTCGAGCAGGGCTACGTCGGCTACTGCTCGGGCGACTCGACGTCCGGCAACCGGGCGCTGTACGAGTTGGGGATGACGGGCATCCCGATCACCAACGTCAACAACAACTGTTCGACGGGTTCGACGGCGCTGTTTCTCGCGGCACAGATGATCCGCGGTGGGCTCGCCGACTGCACGATCGCGCTCGGCTTCGAGAAGATGCAGCCCGGTTCACTCGGTGGCGGTGCCGAGGACCGCGAATCGCCGCTCGGCCGTCACATCAAGGCGCTGGCCGAGATCGAGGAGTTCGCATTCCCTGTGGCGCCGTGGATGTTCGCCGCCGCAGGCCGTGAGCACATGCGCCAATACGGCACCACCGCAGAGCATTTCGCGAAGATCGGCTACAAGAACCACAAGCATTCGGTGAACAATCCGTACGCGCAGTTCCAGGAGGAGTACACGCTCGACGACATCCTCGCCGCGAAGATGATCTCCGACCCGGTGACCAAACTGCAGTGCTCTCCCACCTCCGACGGGTCGGGCGCGGCGATCCTCGCAAGCGAGGGGTTCGTCGACAAGCACGGTCTCGCCGGCCAGGCCGTGGAGATCGTCGGGCAGGTGATGACCACCGACTTCGCGTCGACCTTCGACGGCAGCGCGAAGAACGTCATCGGATACGACATGAATGTGCAAGCCGCGCAGAAGGTTTACGACCAGTCCGGCCTCGGCCCGTCCGATTTCCAGGTGATCGAGCTGCACGACTGCTTCTCCGCCAACGAGCTGCTGCTGTATGAGGCGCTCGGCCTGTGCGCCGAGGGTGAGGCGCCGAAGCTGATCGACAACGGCGACACCACCTACGGCGGACGCTGGGTGGTCAACCCGTCAGGCGGGCTGATTTCCAAGGGCCATCCGCTGGGAGCCACGGGTCTGGCGCAGTGTGCGGAGTTGAGCTGGCAGCTGCGGGGCACCGCGGACAAGCGTCAGGTCGACAATGTGACAGCGGCGCTGCAGCACAACATCGGCCTCGGCGGCGCCGCGGTGGTGACCGCCTACCAGCGCGCGGAGCGGTAGACCTTCTCTCGCGAGCAGACGCAAACGCATCAAAATCAGCGGCGTGTCGCGTGCGTATGCGTCTGCTGGCGAATGAAGGTCGCGCGCTTATCCACAGATCTGTCTTTGGGTATTGGGCGTTGCCGAGGCCGCAGACATCATCGATGCAATGTTCATCGAAGAGCTGTTCTCGGCGAATGGCGGAGTCGCCACCAGGCAGCAGCTGCTCGCGGTGATGTCCAGGGGAACGCTCATGTCACACATCAAGTCCGGAGCGCTCATCCGCGTCTGGCATGGCGTCTACGCGTTGACCCCGCCCGACGCCCGCACCAAACTCTTTGGGCTTGACCTGATCGCGCACGAGCGGATGGTGGCCTGTATGAACACGGCCGCGCAGCTATATGGCTTCGATACGGAACAGGATGACCGTATTCACGTACTCGATCCCGGGGTGAGGATGAGGCCGGTGGCGGGTCTGATGGTTCACCAGCGCGTCGGCGCGCCACTGAAGCGGGTCGAAGGACGTCTTGTGACAGCACCGGCATGGACGGCGGTCGAGGTTGCGCGGACGCTGAGACGGCCGCGCGTCTTAGCCATCCTTGACGCAGCACTGCGGTCAGGCGCCTGCACCCGCCACGAGATCAACGTCGCGATCGACGAGCAAAAGGGACGCAGAGGAATCGTGAAAGTCCGCGAATTGATCGACCATGCCGACGGCCGAGCCGAGTCGGCGATGGAGAGCGAAACTCGGCTGGTTTTCATCGACGGCGGTCTGCCGCTACCGGAACTCCAATACGAGATCGTCGATCGGTGCGGCGATCTGTGGCGCGTTGATTTTGCATGGCCCGATGCGATGCTGGTCGCTGAATACGACAGCATGGAGTGGCATGCCAATCCGGCCGCGGTCAAACGTGATCGGATCAAGTCTGCGCGGCTGCAAGAGTGTGGCTACACAGTTCTACCGATCGTCGTCGACGACGTGCGTCGCAACCAACTCGATCTCGTCGCGCGCATCTATACACACCTTGACCGTGCAGAACTCGCCAGCTGAGCAGACGCAATCGCATCAACACCGGCGGCGTGTCGCGTGCACTTGCGTCTGTTCGCGGGAGAACACTCGCGAGGAAAAGTTTAGTCGCGCTGCTCGATGACGTCGTACTCGTTCTCGGCGTAGCGGGCCCGGATCGTCTTCTTGTCGAACTTGCCGACGCTGGTCAGCGGCACAGCCTCGATGAACGCCCACCGCTCGGGCAGCCACCAGCGGACGACCTTGTCGCCCAGGAACTCCCGCAGATCCTTGGCGCACACCTCTGCGCCTTCGCTGACGACGACGACCGCGAGCGGTCGCTCCTGCCAACGCTCGTCGGGTACCGCCACGACGGCGGCCTCCGAGACCGCGGGGTGGCCCATCAAGTGGTTCTCCAACTCGACCGAGGAGATCCATTCACCGCCGGACTTGATGACGTCCTTGGCTCTGTCGGTCAGCGTGACGTAACCGGCAGGGTCGATGCGGCCGACGTCGCCGGTGTGCAGCCAGCCGTCGTCGAACTTCGACTGATCGTGGTTGCGGTAGTACGCGCCGGTGATCCACGGGCCGCGCACCTGCACCTCGCCGACCGCTTCGTTGTCGTGCGGCATCGCGTTGCCCTCATCGTCGACGATCCGCGCCTCCACCCCGCACACCGCGCGGCCCTGGCTGGCGCGTTGCGCCCAGTACCGATCGCCTTCGGCATCCGGCCGCGGCCGCGCGATCGTCGCGAGCGGCGAGGTCTCCGTCATCCCCCACGCCTGCACGATCTGGACGCCGTGCTCCTTCTCGAACGCCTTCATCATCGACATCGGCACCGCCGATCCACCGCAGGTCACCAGCCGCAAGGACGAGATGTCATGTCCGGGAGAAATTTCCAGGCAGTGCAGCACGTCGTTCCAGATCGTCGGCACCGCCGCCGCGACCGTCGGCCGTTGCGTCTCGATCAGGTCGATGAGCGATTTCGAGTCGAGGAACCGGTCGGTCATCACGATGTCGGCGCCCGCCATCAGCGCCCCGTACGGCATCCCCCACGCGTTGGCGTGGAACATCGGCACAATAGGAAGCACCTTGTCGGAGAATCCGAGCCCCACCCCGTTGGCGGTGTTGGTCATCATCGCGTGCAGATAGCTCGAACGGTGGCTGTAGACAACGCCTTTCGGGTTTCCCGTCGTCCCGCTGGTGTAACACATCGCGGCGGCGGACTTCTCGTCGACGTCGGGCCAGTCGAATTCGGCCGACTCGGCCGCAAGCACATCGTCGTAGCGCACCACAGTCAGACCGGACGACGACAGCGCGTCGATGTCGCCGTCGCCGACCGCGATCACCGTGCGCACCGTCTCCAGCAAGGGAAGCACAGCCTCCAGCTGAGCGGTCAACGACAGATCGGCGATGATCACCTGGTCGGAGGCCTCGTTGGCGATATAGGCGATCTGCTCGGCCGACAGCCGGATGTTGAGCGTGTGCAGGACCGCACCCATCGACGGGATCGCCAGGTAGGCGGTCAGGTGTTCGGCGTTGTTCCACATGAACGTCGCGACGCGCTGATCGCCGGTGATGCCGATGCGGCGCAACACATTCGCCAACCGGGCGGCCTGCGCCCCGATCTCGGCAATGGTGGTGTGCCGATACCCGTCACCCGTGGCCGTCGTCACCGTGCGGTCGCCGTGCAGTCCGCACGCATGCCGCATGATGCCTGCGATCGTCAGCGGGACGTCCTGCATCGTGCTGTCCATCGGGCGATGGTAATGCGCCGACTAGGCGATGTCGGCGGTTCCGGTCGATGCCATGTCGTCACGCTTGCGGCGCCACGCCTGCAGCCAGCGCAAACGGCCCGTCACGGGGCCCTGCGGCTGACGGTACGCTCGACGCAGCCGGTCCATCTCGACGTGCTCGGGCGGCTCGACGCCGACGGTCTGCACCTGCTCCAGCGACTGCAGGGGCGAGGCGGGGGTCAGCAGCGTCTGCCAGCCGCCGGGCACGCCCATGATGCCGTGCGCCCGGGCAGTGTCACGCAAGGCGTCGCCCAGCTCGGCGGCCAGCAGTTGGCGAACCATATCGGCACCGTGCCTTGGGTTGGCCAGCATCCACGAGTGGTAGGCGCCGGGCACCCGATACAACGCGCCGTCGGTCCGTTCGGCCATATCCAGCGCGCTGGAGAACGGAACCACCAGGTCGTTCTCGCCGTGCACGACGATCGTCGGCACATTGTGCTCGCGCATCGCCTCCAGCATCGGCGTGTAGTCGCCGGACGTGATGATGGCCCGCACGGCACCGGGCAGCCCGAGCGGCGTTCGGACGTTGCGGGCAAGCGCGCCCGCCATCTGCCGCATGTAGCGCTTGCGTTCGGGTCCGGGCAGCCGGCTCGGATCACCCGGCGCGTCGTAGGCCGCGTTCACCAACGCCTGCGCGGCCCGGCGCGGCGACCGGACCGGCATCTGGATCGACTCGTCGAACGGCGACCCCGCAGCGGCGTTCAACAGCACAGCGGCCAGCACGCGTTCGGGCGCGACGGCAGCCAACTGGACGGTCATCCGGCCGCCCATCGAGTGGCCCATGAACACGGCCTTGCGTACGCCGAGCGCGTCCAGGGCGCGCAGGGTCAGGTCGACTCGATCGCTCAAGTCGGCCGCGTTGCGGGGCAGGTTGGGGGTGACGCCGTGGCCTGCCGCGTCGAGCGCGACGACCAGGAACCCCATGCCAGCCAACCGGCTCAGTAGTCGTACGTAGGCCCGCCCGCTCAGGGCGATGCCGTGCAGGAACACCAGCGGCACACCCTCGCCGCCGACGGTCACGCCCACCTTGTGCCCGTCGTCGAGCGTCATGACCGCCTGCGACAGCCGGACCCGGGTAGCCGTAGCCGGTTGGCGAGCTACCAATGTCTGACTCACATGATCATGGTTCCCCAACCGCGCGGCCCAAGGCCAACGATGCCCGTGTGGGCTTCATTACGGTCTTGCCGAGCTGCGACGGACTTCACCGGGGAACGAAATGAGTGTCGCAGGCGCTCTACTTGAGGGATCATTGCCTAAACAAAGGACGAGAGGTGCGGTTATGCGCAAGAAGATGACGCTCGCGGCTGCGATCGTGGGTGCCTGCGCTTCGCTGATCGCGCCCGGTATCGCATCGGCCGAAGAGAGCGCCCAGGCGACCATCAAGCGGCTGCAAGACGAGGGCTACACCGTCAACATCGACCGCAGCGGGTCTGCGCCGCTGAGCGAATGCGTAGTGACCAACGTGCGCAACCCGAAGAAGGTGCAGCAGTGGGTGCCCTACATCGGCCCCGGCCGCAACGGCTTCGGCGGTGACCGCGCGCTGGTTCTGGAAACCCTGAGCCAGTCGATCTCGGTGACGCTGGACTGCAACCGCCGCTGACGCGGATCCAGTCGCAAACGACAGGAGAAGGCCCGGCCGGTGGCGGTACCGGCCGGGCCTTCCATATTGCGTGCCCTACACCGACGCGGGGACACGCTCCTGCGCCGGCTCTGCGGCACGTGGCGCGTGGTCGTCGTCGACCATGGTCAGCTCGTCGAACGGATCGTCGCCGCGGAGCACCGTGTTGACCTGGTCCTTGTCGACGGTCTTGGTCCACGACCCGACCAGCAGCGTGGCAACGGCGTTACCGGAGAAGTTGGTGACCGCGCGGGCCTCGGACATGAACCGGTCGATGCCGACGATCAGGCCGACGCCGTCGAGCAGGTCAGGGCGGTGGCTCTGCAGGCCGCCGGCAAGCGTGGCCAGGCCTGCGCCGGTGACGCCCGCCGCGCCCTTGGAGGCGACCATCATGAACACCAGTAGGCCGATCTGCTCGCTGACGGTCAGCGGGCTGCCCATTGCGTCGGCGATGAACAGCGACGCCATCGTCAGGTAGATCGCGGTGCCGTCCAGGTTGAACGAGTAGCCGGTCGGCACGACGACGCCGACGGTGCTGCGATCCACCCCAAGGTGCTCCATCTTCGCGATGAGGCGAGGCAGCGCGGACTCCGACGACGACGTCGAGAAGATGAGCAGGTACTCGCGGGCCAGGTAGCGCACCAGCTTGAAGATCGAGACACCCGACACCACCCGCAGCAGCGTGCCGAGCACACCGAACACGAAGATCAGGCAGGTGACGTAGAAGCCGAGCATCAGGGTGAGCAGCTGCGTGACCGCGGTCCAGCCGGTCTGCCCGACGACGTTGGCGATCGCGCCGAACGCGCCGATCGGCGCCAGCCACAGGATCATCACCAGGACCTTGAACACCAGCTTCTGCAGGTGCTCGATACCACGCAGAACGGGCTCCCCCGAGCTGCCCATCGCTTGCAGCGCGAACCCGACGAGCAGCGCGACGAACAGTGCCTGCAGCACACTGCCCGACGTCAGCGCCGAGAACAGCGTGTCGGGAACGATGCCCTGGACGAAGTCCATCAGGCCGCCCGACTCGTGCGCCTTCTCGGCCAGCTCGGCGCCCTTGCCCACGCTCTCCGTGAGGTTCATGCCGCTGCCGGGGTGAATCAGGTTGCCGACGACGAGACCGATCGCGAGCGCGAACGTCGACATCACGATGAAGTAGGAAAACGCCAGCCCGCCGACCTTGCCGACGGTGGCGGCTTTACGCACCGACCCGATGCCGAGCACGATCGTGCAGAAGATCACCGGCGCGATCATCATCTTGATCAGGGCGACGAACATCGTGCCGAGTACGCCGACGCTCTTGCCGACCTCGGGGGCCACAAGGCCGACCACGACGCCGACAAGGACCGCGGCAATCACGGCGATGTAGAGCCAGTGTGTGCGGTCCTTGCGGCGCGGCGGATCGGGCGGCTCTGTTACCGGCGGCTGGTGGTCAATGACTGACATGTGCTGACTACCTCCAAGGTCGACATCGAATGTGATGTGCAAGTAGGTTCGCCCCAGCGCGTGAGCCAGGTCACGATTTAGTTCATTACGTTCAGCGAAAGGCAGACGGCATGGCTGAAGTGGTGACGACGCCAGACGGCCGCCGGCTCGCATATCTCGAAGTCGGAGATCCGGACGGGCCGCTGGTCATGCACAACCACGGCGGGCCAAGCAGCAGGCTCGAAGCACACCTGCTGGCCGATGCCGCCGCCAAGAACGGGTTGCGGCTCATCTGCATCGACAGGCCGGGCATGGGACAGTCCAGCACCCAGAAGGCGCGGACCTACTCCGGCTGGGCGGACGACCTGGTGGCGCTCGCCGATGCGCTTGGATCTCAGGAATTCGGCGTGACGGGGTGGTCGGAAGGCGGTCCGTGGGCGCTCGCCGCGGCCGCCTACATCGACCCCGCGAGGCTGCGCCACGTCAGCAGCATCGCGCCGGGCAGCTACGGCGCCTTCGGGGACAATTCGGCGGCGCAATACCTTTCGAAGATCGACGCGCTGGGCGGATCGCTGGCGCTGCGCTTCAAACCCGGCTTCCGGCTGATGTACGCGGCCCTCGGCGTGTCCGCCAAACGGTTCCAGACCAGCTTCGTCAAACAGGTTCGCTCCAATGTCAGCGACTACGACCGGCAGCTGCTGTCCGACCCGGAGATCACGAAAGGCTTCGGCGACGCCTGCGCCGAATGCTTCGCCCATGGTTCCGACGGGCTGGTCCGCGATGCCGAACTCCTGTACCGGCGTTGGGCATTCGACGTCAAGGACATCGAGCGGCCCGTCCACCTCTGGCAGGGGCTCGACGACTCACTGGTGCCGGATCCCATCAACAAGGCCGTCGCCGACGCGATGCCAGGGGCCGTGTGGCATCCCGTCGAAGGCGCGGGTCATTTCGTCGCGATCGGTTCCGGCGACGAGATCTTGGCCATCGCGGCCAAGGAGTTGGGCGCAACTTGACCAAGTGGTGGCGCCGCCGTTTCGGCCGCTCGCGGCCGTGGCCCTTGGCGAGCCAGGCGATCGCGCTGCAGGTCCTGGTGATCGCGGTCGTCGTCCTTGCGGGCAGCGGGCTGGCACTGCTGGACGCCCGCCAGGACGCCGACGCGGCCGCGCGCCAGCAGGTCGTCGCCATCGCCACCGCACTCGCCGACTCCCCGTCGACGGCAACCGCGATTGAATCCGGCAGGGCGACAGAGGTTCTGCAGCCCGTCACCGACGCGGTCCGCACCAACACCGAGATCGCCTTCATCACCATCATGTCGCCCGACGGCATCCGCTTCACCCACACCGATCCACACCAGATCGGCGGTCACTACCTCGGAACCATCGAACCCGCGCTGCGCGGCGACACCTTCACCGAGGTGTACACCGGCACACTTGGCCCGTCCGTCCGCACGATCGTGCCGGTGCGTAACGGGTCCGGCAAGATCGTCGGCCTTGTGGCGGCGGGTATCACGCAACAGACGCTGGCGGAGCGCTGGCGATCGCAATGGCCGACGATCGCCATGGTCGGTGTCGGGGCGCTGGCGATTTCGCTCGTCGGGGTGTGGGCGATCCGACGCAGGCTGTTGCGTCAGACCCACGGACTTCGGCCCGACGAGCTACGGGTGATGTACGAGCATCACGACGCGATCCTGCACTCGGTGTCCGAGGGCCTCATCGTGCTCGACCGCAGCGGGGTGGCACTGGTCAACGACGAGGCGCGGCGGCTGCTCGCGCTTCCCCCCGGCCCCGTCACGCGTTCGGACCTGCCCGAATTCCTGCGCACATACAATCCGGGCGCCCGCGACGAGGTGCATGTCACCGACGACCGCGTGCTCGTGGTGAACCGCTCCCAGGTCGACAACCGGTCGCAGGACGCTCAGACGTCGGAAGTCGTGACGATCCGCGACCGCACCGAATTGCAGGGCGCGCTCGGCGAACTCAGCTCGCTGCAGGTGCTGACGGACTCGCTGCGCTCGCAGGCACACGAGGCCGCTAACAAGCTGCACACCGTGATCACCATGGTGGAGATGGGCCGCTCCGACGAGGCGGTCACGTTCGCGACCAACGAGCTGGAGCTCTCCCAGCGGCTGGTGGATCGGCTGTCCAACGATGTCGGCGAACCGGCGCTGGTAGCTCTGCTGCTCGGGAAGACCGCCCAGGCAGACGAGCGCGGCATCGAGTTGTCCGTCACCGAGGAGACCCATCTGCCGTCCAACACCGACGATGTGCCGCTGTCCGGCCAGGAGATGGTGACTGTGCTTGGCAATCTGATCGACAACGCGATGGACGCCTGCGACCGCGATGATCCATGGGTCGAGGTGACCGTCAACCAGGACGACAGCCGACTCCTCATCCGGGTAGCCGACAGCGGATCCGGTATGGACACAGCCACTTTCGAGAAAGCGACGGAGCGCGGCTATTCGACGAAGTCGGACTCCGACGGCGAACAGCACGGCCTCGGGCTGGCCCTCGTCGCGCAGGTCGTCAAGCGCCACAACGGCACCCTGACCGCCGATGTGACGTACGGCTCGGTGGTGACGGTGACGGTGAGCGACGCATGATCACCGTGCTGATCGTCGAGGATGAGCCGTTGATCGCGGAAGCGCACCAGGCCTATCTGCAACGGCTGGAAGGCTTTTCGGTAGCCGCCGTCGCACACACCGCCCGCGACGCGATGCGGGCGGCCAGCGAGTCGGCGGCCGGCGCGACGCCGATCGACCTGGTGCTGCTCGACATCGGACTGCCCGACGCGAGCGGTATCGCACTGGCTTCGGCCCTCTCTGGGCTGCGTCCGACTCCAGACATCATCGCGATCACTTCTGAGCGCGATCTGGAGATGGTGCGTGCCGCGGTCGGCCACGGCGCGCTGGCGTACCTGCTCAAGCCGTTCACGTTCGCGGCGTTCCGCGACCGGCTGGAGCGATACCAGCGTTACCGCGAGGCGCTGCCCGCGGGGACGGATGCCGCCAGCCAGGCCGAGGTCGACCGCGCGCTTGCCGAACTGCGGATCAGCACAGACAGGTCAGCCGCCCCCAAGGGGGCTGCCGCGGGCACGAACGACGAGATCGCCCGTGCGGTGCGCGATTCCGTCGACGGGATCACCGCTGATGCAGTCGCCAAGCAGGTCGGCGTTTCGCGGGTGACCGCATGGCGCTACCTCGAGCGCCTCGCCGACGAGGGCACCGTCGTCCGGCGCACCGACTACGGCAAGGCGGGCAGGCCGAAGACCCGCTACCAGTGGCGCTGACGGAATAGCTGTTAGACGCCGACGGGCTGTAGCGCGCGGAGCTCCGGTGCGGCGCTCACGTTCACGCTGATCAGCTGGTCCGTCACGACCTCGCTCGGATCCGCTGCCACGGACATGGCCGTGATCGCGCCCGCATGATCGGCGATGTAGAGCCGTGCGCTGTCCGGGCTGATCGCGACGCAGGACGGTTCAGCGGTCACGGTCAGGGTTTCGATGACCGAGTTGGTCTCGGTGCACAGCACGGCGACGTGCTCGTAGTCGGCGATGTAGAGGTGTGCGCCGTCAGCGCTCAGCGCCGTCTGCATCGGTGCGCCACCGGTACCCACCTTCGCGGTGATCTCGTTGATCGCGGTGTCGATGACGTCGACCGCGCCGCCCCAGTGCGTATCGAAGCTGGCGACGTAGGCCAGTGCGCCGTCGCGGCTCAGCACGACATCCCTGATCGGCGACGCGATCGGCACCTCGCGAACCACGCGTGCCTTCGCCGCGTCGACGACATGGAGCGTGCCGCTGTCGGCGTCGGAGGTGGCGACGTAGACCAGGCGGCCGTTGTGGCTCACCCGAACCGCGTCCACGGTGCGGCCGACGCCGTCGGCGATAGCGATGTCCACAGTGCGGCCGAAGGTGTTGATGACGGCGAGACCGAGGTCGTGGCCGATTCGGCCGACGAAGATCCGCGTGCCGTCCGGGCTGACCGCGACGTCGGTCGCGATGCCCTCGATCGGGTGGTTGGCGATGACCTTCTTGCCCACGGTGTCGATGACGGCGACCGAGTCGTACTGGTGCCCGGAGATCGTCACGTAGGCCCGCCGCTCGGCGGCGGTCACCAGGTGCGGTTCGACGGCAGGCATGTCGATGTCGGCCTCGACCGTCAACGCATAGGCATCGATGATCGAGACACTGCCGTCGCCGTAGTGGGTCGCGACGATCGAGGCGCCGTCAGGGGTGACGGCGAGGTCGGCGATCGGGCCGCGTTCGACGTCGATCGAGCCGAGCACGACGAAGTCCGGTTCTGCCGTGGCCGCGGTCACGTCAGCGGGGACAGTGTTCTTGTGCATGACAGTATTTGCCCTGTTCATCAGTGCTGGTGCCGGATATGGCGACGTCCGGCAATGACATACGTCTTGCTGCGCTTCGTGAGCGCAGGCTCCGGTCGAGTGTAGCGACGAAAATTCGCTCGCAGAGAAGCGTCGTTCACCGATTGTCGCTGACTCCCACATTCGTCTCAGGCAGTGCTTAGAAAACTATTCGTTATAGAGTCGTTACCCCGGTTGGGCAAGGGCTACTACGGCTATTGACGTCGCCTTATACACCACTGGCAATTGCCATTCGGCAATGTGACGAATGAGGTCGACCAACAAATTCTTAGTTTTCAGCCCGAAAGTGAGATACAGAACACATCACGAAACTCCAGCAAACTCGTGTCGCGATCCGGCGCGCATCCTGTCACCTCGCCGGTCGGTGCGCGTACCGCGCCGTGCGCGGTCGTTTCGGCACCATCGACGTTCGCTGGGACATCGGCGGGCGCATCGCCCCAAAAATCTCCTGATTCGGGACACGGCTGCGCGTCCAGCGGTGGAGTATCGATTCCGCGGACCACGTCAACCGAGAGGAACACATGAATCGCCGTCTCGGTATTCTCGTCGTCTTGATTCTTACCCTCGCCGGATGTGGCCGCGAAGCCTCGCCTCCGGCCGCGCAGTCGCCATCGGCTGCGGAGCAGACGCCCTCGTCCGCCGTGCAGAACCCGCAGGTTGCGGGTGCCAACATCCCGGACCCCTGCACCTTGTTGAGCGACGCCGAAGTCACCGATCTGACCGGCCGTGACATCACGCAGATCGACAAGGACGGGGCAGATGCCAGTGCGCCGACCCGGTACTGCCAGTGGCAGCAGTCCTCGGGCCAGCTGGCCGTGTTCCTCGCCCGCAGCAACAGCGACGAGTTCAAGGTCGCGCAGGCGGACACACCGTCGATACCAGGGATCGGCGACGGCGCCTATTGGCGCGACGGCCATCTCTACGTGCTCGTCGGACGCACGCAACTCGACGTGTACTCGCGCGGCGGCGACGAGCAGCAGAGCCAGGCCGAGGCCGAAAAGGTTGCGGCAGCACTACTTCCGAAGGTCAGCTCCTTCTCCTGACCGGCGCGCCTTAGAACGGCAGACGGATCCCTCCGAGGATTCCCGCGATGTCCGGCAGGGGCGGCGGTGGCGGCAGCGCAGGCATCGGCGGCAGCTGCGGTGGCGGCGCCGCGGGCAGCACCGGCATTTCCGGTAGCACCGGCGCCTGCACTGGCGGGGCCACCGGCGCGGCAGGTAGCTCCGGCGGGACGAACGCGGGCACCGGGATGTCGGCCGGCTTCGGCAGGTCCGGAATCGGCGCCTGCACAGGCGGGTCGACCTTGGGCGGCACGATCTTCGGCAGGATGTCCGTCCGCGGCAGGTCAGCCTTCGGCAGATCAACCGGCTTGGGCA
>CADEGF010000052.1:0-20160 GCA_902826815.1 uncultured Mycobacteriaceae bacterium | reverse complement strand
CGGCTTGGGCAAATCGATCGGCTTGGGCAGCTCGATCGGCGTCGGCAGATCGACGGGTGCCGGCTTGGGCATATCCACCGGCACGGGTTTCGGCAAATCGGAAGGTGCAGGCTTCGGCACGTCCAGGGGCACGGGCTTCGGCGCGTCGACCGGGTCGGGCTTCGTCAGCGGAACCGGCTTCCACCACCCCGGTGTCAGCCCGGCAGCCGGCGTCGGGGCCGTCGGCGCAATCGGCGCCGCGCTGGGCAGCGGCTGAAGCGAACCCGGACTTGCTGCGGTCGGTTGCGGTGCGGCGGGTAGTGCCGGCCCCTGCTTGGGCGGCGCGGCAAGCGCCTGGGTGTCCGGCATAGCCGCTGCCGGCTGCGCGGCGGGCGGCAGCGGATTCCCGTTGGTGTCGAACGACCCCGCATTCACCGGCGGGCCGCCAACACCGTAGGGGCTGCGCTGGTCGATCGGCGCTGTTCCGAACGGACGGATGTTGGCCGCCTCCTGGGCGCCGTCGTCAAGACCAGTCGGGATCGCGATGATGAAGTTCGTACCGGTCTTCACCGGGTCCGGGAAGTACATGATGCTCGCCTTGGTCGGCGCGCCCGGACTGACGGTGCGGTCGTAGCCGGCCTCGACAAGCACGCGCGCAGGCGCATCGAGGATGGTGACGATCGGGCTGGGCACCCCGGCCTCGGTGAGCGGCATCAGCAGCGGAAGGCGTTGGCTCGGGATCATGTAGTAGTCGGTGTCTCCGTAGGCGCCCTGATACAGCCCGTCGCCGAGCCCGACACTCTGATAGTCGCCGTGCAGATAGTAGATCCCCGCGATCGCATTCGCCGTCGCGAACGGGTTGAGCGGGTTGTTGGGGAAAGCCGACCAACCGTCGTACTGGCGGGTGATGTCGACGGTCTTGAAATCGGTGTTGGTTGGCGTCGCGCCGTCGAAGGTGATGCCCGCGAAGGGAACTGTCAGGCCTTCGAAGCGCTGCAGGATGCCGCCGTTGGGCCGGTTCGGGTTGCCGATCAACACGAACGACACCGGCAGCGTCGAACCCGCCGCGGCGAGGTTGCCCTTCTGGATCGACGCGATTCGCGCGCTCTGCGAGTAGCCGAACACGACCATCGACTCGCCGGCCGGCTGCGCGTTCATGGCCTGGTTGAGGTTGAAGACACCCTGCCCGACGGATTGATCGAAGGGCATCACACCCGAGACGGGCATGAATTGCTCGGGTGTGCTGACCGCCGTTGGTGTGCAGGCACTCGTGCCGCAGAATCCGGTCAGCACGATGTAGTCGTTGTTGGCGTCGGTGGTGTAGCTGTTGATGAACTCCGGCGTGTCCTGCGGAGTGCTCAGCGGATGCCCGGTGCCGCCCATGATCAGGGCGGTCGCGGTGAGCGCGACCAGCGCCGTCATCGTCTGCATGCTCACCAGAACAACCGTGGAGGCAAGCGCAAGAACGACGACACCGAAGGAGTAGCAGAGACGGCGCACAGCAAGCCCCCAGAGGCAGATATTGCAGTTGAACGTCCCCGCGCGCCGAACCACTCGCATGTGGCTCATGTGAATTCTGCGACTCATTTGGTTTGCTCGCAACCATTTGCCCAAATCCGGGTTCGCCACATTGACCCGTAGCTGCTCCAGACCGCGGCCGCTTTCGCTAGTTTCGGCGTCGTGGCCGACCTGACGAACCGCCAGATCCTGCTCCGCCGCCGGCCCGTCGGGCTGGTCAAACCAGACGACACCGAGCTGGTGAGCTCACCGGCACCCGAACTCGCCGATGGGGAAGCCCTGCTGCGTGCCACCTACATCGGCATGGACGCGGCGGTCCGAACCTGGCTCGACGACCAGCCGGGCTACCTGCCGCCCGTTCAACTCGGGGAGGTCATCCGCGCGGCGGGGATAGGTGAAGTGGTGGCGTCGCGTTGCGATGCCTACGCCGTCGGTGACGTGGTCACCACACTGACCGGATTCCAGGACTACGTGGTCATCCGCGACGATATCTTGAGCACGCCCGTCGAGGGATACACCGATCAGCTCGCGGTCATGTCGGTTTACGGACCGACCGGCGCCACAGCGTATTTCGGGATGACAGGTGTCGGCAGGCCGCAGGCCGGGGAGACGGTCGTGGTGTCGGCGGCTGCAGGCGCCACCGGTTCCGTCGCAGGGCAGATCGCGCGGATCGCAGGGGCTCGGGTGGTGGGCATCGCCGGCGGGCCGGAGAAGTGCCGGGCGGTGGTCGAGGACTTCGGTTTTGACGCGTGCATCGACTACAAGAGCGAGAACTTGCGCGCCGCGCTGAAGAAGCACTGCCCCAAGGGCGTCAACGTCTACTTCGACAATGTGGGCGGGCCGATCCTGGACGCAGTGTTGGGCCGCCTGGCGGCGAAGGCGCGGGTGGTGCTGTGCGGTGTCATCTCGAGCTACCTGACCGGTGAACATCCTGGACCCGCGAACTACGTCAACCTGTTGGCGAAGACCGCGACGATGCAGGGGTTCAACGCCCTCGACGAGTGGGGTCGCTTCGAGGAAGCCTTCGCCGCGCTCAGCGGTTGGGAGCAGCAGGGGTTGCTTGCGCATCGGCAGACGGTTTTCGACGGCCTCGAGTCCTGCGTCGACGCCCTCAACGGACTCTTCACTGGGGCTAATATCGGCAAGATGCTGGTGAAAGTCAGCGAACCGACGCCCGCCTAGATATGTCGCAGCGGTGAAGCGGATACGCGTCCTGGCGTCGATGGTGGCACTGGCGGCCCTTGTCACAGGCTGCGGCGGGTTCAGTGAGACGCTGCATCGATTGGCCCGCGAATCATCATCGTCGTCAGCGACCCCGACCCCCGCAGTCTCGTCCGACGAGGTGATCGCGAAGGCACGACCCAGCGTCGTGAAAGTTCACGGCGAGTCCGAGAACTGCATGAAGATCACCGAGGGAAGCGGATTCGTGGTCGCGCCGCACAAGGTGATGACCAACGCACACGTTGTCGCGGGGTCGGAGACGTTCTCGGTGGACACCGAGGCGAAAACATATGAGGCACAAGTCATCTCCTACGACCCAGAAGCCGATATCGCGATCCTCGACGTGCCGGGCTTGTTCGTCGGACCGTTGAAATTCGCCGAGTACACGGCCGGCACCGGCGTCGATGCCGTGGTGCTCGGCTATCCCGGCGCCACGTCCTTCAAGGCCTCGCCCGCCAAGATCCGCGAAGTCACCGAGATCGAAGGCCCGGACATCTACCGGGCGGCGACGGTGACGCGGCAGGTGTACGTCCTCATCGGCTCGTTCCCCGACGCGGGCTCAAGTGGTAGCGCCGTTGTGGACCTCAACGGTCAGGTCCTCGGCGTGTACTTCGGAGCGGAGTCCAACGACACCACGACCGGCTTCGCGATGACCGCCGCGCAGGTCGCTCCCCAGATGTCGAGGGTGCGCGCGGCCCAGGCGACAGACACCGGAGAGTGCATCTACTGATTTGCGGCAGGGCAAAGCAAAGGTGTCTGGGAGTGTCAGCCATTTGCTGCGCGCCGCCGGAAAGAGCGTAGAGTCTGCAGGTTGGCGGGCGGCTCCCTCGACGCCCTCGGGCGATGTTGATGTCGGACAACTTCAACCTTTGGGGCCGTCCGCCCTTTCATGCCTCCGCGAAATCCAGCTGCTGGACGCCTAGCAAGCCAGCCTACGACGCCTCATCCGCCATGAGCAGTGATGCGCCGGGCGGCAACACCTTCAGCCGCAGCGCGGCGGCCGTCATGGGTCCGACGATGCCGTCGACCTTCAGCCCCGACGTTCGACGCTGGAACGCCCTGACCGCGGCTTCGGTCTCCGGCCCGAAATCACCGTCGACGGTTACGCCGAGCTGGCGCTGCAGTTCCGCCACCTGCGGGCCCTCCGACCCGCGGAAGAGCAGAATGTCGGCGTACACCCCAACCGGCACAGGCGGCCGCGGCGTCGGCGCCGTCCCCGATTCGGTTCCAATGCGGGCCTGGATGTCGGCGCGCAGGATGTCCATATCGATCGCGCCGGGATCCCATTTCCCTTGTGCCCGACCGGCATACTCCTTGTGCCCGATGGTGCGGGCCGACGTCTGCGAGAGCCTGCGGTTGATCGCCGCGCAGCAGTTCACCAAGGCGTTGTACTGGGCGTCGGGCCAGTTCTTGCGATGCGGGGCCGTCGGACTGGTGCCGCTGTTGGCGCATTCGATGCCGATCATGTGCCAGTTGGCCATATTTGTCGGGAGCCACGGATACATGCCGACTCCGGCATGCCACGCGACGCCCACCGCCACGACGGTCACCGTGCCGTCCCGAGCGATGTGCAGCTGCGACACGGGCCCTGGCAGGTCGGGACGACCGTTGGCGATCGACGCCGCCGTTGCGTTGTCGGATCCGGTGTGGTGCACCATCACGCCGCGGATGTCCTTGAAGTCGCCGTGACCGCGGTTCTGCCAGCCGGGATACTCGACGAGCTTGACGCCCTCGGCGCGCAGCACGTCGGCCAGCCAAACAGGGTCGCCGGTCCAGATCTTTGTCTGTGCCATTTCGCCGATGCTACGTCGGCAATCTGACACGTGCCCGCCTGCATGATGCGAGCGAATTCAGCTCCCGTACAAGGTGTTTGCCGGATGTTGATGCAGCTGCCTCACCGTGCTTGAGCTTGGCGGCGCGGGCTGCCGCAGCCACGCCAGCCCGCAGGCGAAGCTACCGGCACACCGTTAGCTGCTCAGGCCTGCTGTTGCACACCGAGGACGCGCAACAGGTCGGGCTTCATCGCCTGCAGCTGTGAACCCCAGTACCCCCAACTGTGGGTGCCGTTCTCGGGGAAGTTGAACTTCGCATTGCGTCCGCCTGCCGCGATGTACTTCTGCTGGAACTCTTTGTTCGTCGACAGCGTGATGGTCTCGAGGTACTGCGCGCTGAACTGAGTGCCGAAGTTTCCGTCGTTGGCGTCGAGGTCGGAAAGTGCCCCGTTGCCGCAGTAAACCCACACCGCGGTGTTGTTGGCGGCCAATCTGGCCACGTTGACCATCGGGTCGTTGCGACGCCAGGCCGGGTCACTGGTCGGTCCCCACATGTTCGAGGCGTTGTAGCCGCCGGCATCCTTCATCGAGAGCCCGATCAGTGTGGGCCACAAGCCCTGCGACGGATTGAGGTAGCCCGACAGGGCACCGGCGAAGATGAACTGGGCCGGGTGCCAGATCGCGAGCGTCAACGCCGCGCCACCGGACATCGAGATGCCTACGACGGCATTGCCGTTCGGATCCTGTGCCTTATTGGCCGCAAGAAATGACGGCAGTTCCTGGGTGAGGAAGGTTTCCCACTTGTAGGTCGAGGTTCCTGCGCTCCCCTCGGCGGGCTGATACCAGTCGGAGTAGAAGCTCGACTGCCCGCCGACGGGCATGACGACCGATATCCCGGACTGATAGAACCAGTCAAAGGCCTCGGTGTTGATATCCCACCCGTTCGCGTCCTCTTGGGCGCGTAGACCGTCGAGCAGATACACGGCGTGCGGGCCGCCGCCCTGGAACTGGACCTTGATGTCGCGACCCATCGAAGGCGACGGCACCTGGAGGTATTCGACCGGCAGGCCCTCGCGCGAGTACGCCGCGGCGTTCTGCGCCTCAACCAGGCTGACGGTGGATACCAACAGTGCCGCCGCCACCGCTACCACCGCATATGACCACGCACGCCGGGACCTGCTGACCACGCGTTCCGCCACCATCACCGCCACACCTCATCCATATCGGGCTCGTCTTCGCGCAAGGTAGCAACGGTGCACGACAGGCCCGGCGGTGCAGCGCCGCACGTGATCGGCTTGTTATCAACAAGTTCCGAGATCGTGAGGTCACCTACGCGAGCAGTCGAGCGAAACCGTGACGGTCCGCTTCACCACCACAGGGATGAAGTCGCGGTCATCGCGTCCTCCGACGCGCACGAGTTCGGTCCGTTCCCGCGGGTTGCGGACGTCGGTGACGACGCACTGGTTCAGAGGTGCGCTGCCCACGCGGTCGAGTTTCACGTCGAATCCCTGCGCCTCCAGCTGGCCGATGGTGATGGCGGCCGACTCGGCGTTCGCCGTGATGGCCAGCGAAAGTGCAGCGCCGGCGATCGCCGTGCCGATGAGCGCGGAACCGATGATCTTCTTCATGAGAAAGCCTTTGTTCGGGCGAGCTCAGGCTCGCTGATTGGTGACCTCATGCTGCTTCCGAGGGGCAGGTCGCCGCTTGGAGGCCAGCTGGAGATTCTGTGGAGATTGCAGGTAGACGAGGATTTCCAGCCCTACGCGACAACGCGCAGTGCAGTCCCAGCGCAGCGGTCGCAGTTTCCTCCCCGATGGGCGGCAGGATGGCGATGTTGATTCCGCCGCCGGTATTGCGCCCCGAATTCACATTGCCGGTGCCCTGCGTGCCGCAACGATCTTCTTGTCGGTATTGCGAATCGACTCGCCGCTCTTCGGCAAACATACAAACGCGCCCCTGAAGGGGGCTAACACTGTGACAGCAAACTCGCGTAGCTCAACCCCCAAATCCAGGTAGTCGGTCGGCGGCAGCCCCTGTAATCCAGGTAGTCGAGGACGGGGCGCGACGGGCCCGAGTACGCGAGGCTTGTGCGGATATGACGACGCCTGACGAGCGCGACAAATACGAGGCCGCCTTGCGCCGATTACCGGAGGCCCACTCACTGGCTCTCCGCCTGCGCGAAAGCGGCGCCGCGGACGAGGTCATTTGCGAGTACCTGCGAATCGAACCGGAAGGGCTCGCCACATTGCTCGAACTCGCCGACCAGAAGTTGCAACGAGAGCTTCGGAAGCAGTGACCGTCAATTTGCTGCGCCGAGCGTGTTGTCGTCGCGGGCCAGGCGGGGGTCGGAAAGACCCGACTGGGTCGCGCGGCCGCAGACGTCGCCGCGCGAAGCGGGTGGGCGGTGAGGCGCATCGCCGGTACCGCGACCGGCCAAGCCGACACGCTGGGGGCGTTCGCGCGCTGGGCCGATCGGGCCGATGCGTCGCCACTTGCCCTTGCGCGCACCGTGTTCGCCGGCTCGACGGCGGACACGCTAGCCGAGCGTCAGCTGAACTTAGTCTTCGGCCGCGGCAACTCCACGTCGTCGACGATGACGTCGAGCTTCTCGTTGTAGAAGGCCACCAACCCGGCGATCGCCGCGACCGCCGGAAGCGGGTAGTGGTACGTCCATGCCAGATCCTGGTGCAGCGTGTCGCCGGTCCGGACCGACCAGTACCCCGACGTCGTGCCCTTGTAGGGGCACAGCGTCTCGGTATCGCTTGGTTCCAGATGCTCGAAGGCGACGTCCGACGGGTCGATGTAATACCTTGTCGGCAAGCCTGTTTCGAAGAGCAGCACCGGAGCGACGGTATCGGCGAGCACGACGCCGTCGAGCTGCACGCGGATGTGGCGATGGGAACGCAGCGCGTCGACGCGCGCGTAGGGATTGCGTGGATGCCCGTAGATCTGCTCGTCCTCCTCGAGCCACCGCAGCCGATCCCATTCGAAGCGCACCAGGCCCGCGACGGGCCCGTCGTCGAACACCCGCGCCGCCCTCTCGTGCGTCTGACCCGCACCGACCAGCGAGTGCAGCCGCGACGATCCCAGTTGCACCTTCTGCGGATGGTCCTCGTCGCGCAGAAACTCCGCATGCACATCGGCCAGCGGGATGTAGTACTGCGGGTAGTACGGCACTTCCCAGACGTAGCGGGCCCCGGTGGTGTCGAAGACCAGTTCGTGTCCGAGGTAGCCGCGCACCCGCCGCGGGGCAGGCTCGATCCGCCCGCGCGCGGCGGCCATCTCCGGGTAATCGCGATCATCGGTCATTCAGCCATGATGTCTCGGGAATGCTTCGAGTGCATACGGTGTCGTTGTTATCGACCCCGAGGATGTGGATATGCGAGTTGGAGTGACGTTCCCGCAGACGGAACTCGGCGGAGACCCGGGCGCCGTGCGTGCCTACGCCGAGCGGGTGGAGGAACTCGGGTACAGCCACATCCTCGTATACGACCACGTCGTCGGCGCCGACACCGCCGTCCACACCGGGTGGAACGGCCCCTATGACGTGCACACCACGTTCCATGAACCGTTCGTCATGTACGGCTATCTCGCCGCGGTCACGCGATCGTTGGAACTGGTCACCGGGGTGATCATCCTGCCGCAGCGCCAGACCACATTGGTCGCGAAACAGGCGGCCGAGGTTGATCTGCTCAGCGGTGGCCGGTTCCGTCTCGGCATCGGTGTGGGCTGGAACGCCGTCGAATACGAGGCGCTGGGCGAGGATTTCGGTAACCGCGGCAAGCGCTCGGCCGAACAGATCGAGTTGTTGCGACGCCTGTGGACCGAGCAGTCGGTGACGTTCGACGGCGAGTTTCACACGGTGACCGGCGCCGGTCTCGCGCCGCTGCCAGTGCAGCGCCCGATTCCGGTGTGGGTCGGGGCAGCGTCTCCCCCTGGCTACAAGCGCGCGGGCCGCCTCGCCGATGGGTGGTTCCCGATGATGGGGCCCGGACCCGCGCTCGACGAGGCCCTTGCCGTAGTCGAAGGTGCCGCGGTCGAGGCAGGCCGAGATCCCGCGACCATCGGAATGGAGGGGCGGGTGGACTGGCGCGGCGACGGTGCCGCGACGGCAGGAGGCCTCGCCGCGTGGGCGAAGGCCGGCGCTTCGCACGTCTCTGTCAACACCATGGGCGCAGGGCTCAAGACCGTCGACGATCATCTGACCGCTCTGGCGCAGGTCGCCGAATCGCTGCCGGTGAACTAGGCCGGGCCGCACTGTTCAGGGCACATCGGGATGGGACTGTCGCCTAAGCCTTTACGAGGACCTGCCGCAGGACATGCCAGTGTTTCGGCGTGCCTTCCAGGTCGACGCCGTCGTGTTCGGACACCCCGCAATAGATGGGCTGCAAGTCGGCGAACATTTCCGCGGCTTGGCGCTCGGTGACGCCGGTGACGGGCATTTCCGACGTCGCCCATGAATCCCGGACGCCGAAGTGGGTGCAGCAGAGCACACCACCGGATCGGAGACCCGCGACGATACGCTCCGCGACACGGTCGATAGCCGCGACGGGAACGAAGGGCAGCACGTGCAGGGCCACCGTCAAATCGTAGAAGTCCAGGGGGATGTGGTGATCTTCGATAGCGTTGTGGGACATGTGGAAACGTGACCGCTCATGGGTCACAGTTTTCGCCAGACCATTCGATACGGGGTCGACGTCGACGGCATCCACGTCGAATCCAACGTTGAGCAAGTAGCGACTCTCCCCGAAGCCACCGGCACCGATGTCGAGCGCACGGCCCGTTCGCAGGCCTGTGTGGCGTAGCGCGTGCAGGAGCAGGGGGTGCACTTTGCGGGTGTCGCAAAGCGCCGCGTACGACACGGATTCACCCACAGACACGCAGCACCCTGGCAGTCATCAACGCGCGGGCCAGCCCAACACGTTCGTCCGTGGTCAGGCCACCGGGCAGTTCGCGGACGTGGAAGGCGCCCGTCGTCGACACGAAGTGAAGAGCTTCGCGCGCCAGTTCACTGACCCGGAACACGACGGCGCCGTGGGGTGCGACCAGGTCGACCATGCCATCCGAGTCGGACACGGTCAGTTCACCTACATGCTCGTTGATCAGCCGTCGATCGTCGGTCACCGTCTCCGAGTCGATCCACACGGCGGGTAGATCTTCGCCGAACAGCTCGAGGTAGCGAGTCCGGAACTCGTCGAAAGTAGCGCGCACCACAGTCGAATTCGCTGCCGACGGCGAATTGCTTGGAGCGTGATGGACGTAGCGCCCGAAGTGCCGCTGACAGAAGTCGACGTACTGAGCTGTGAAGAGCACGAACTGGTGCCACGCTTCGTCGACCCGCAGCGAATGCATCTGCCAGGCGATGGATCGGTCGGCCTGCGCGAGGACGAGGTATCGCTTCGCCTCCCGGAACAGCAGCACAGCATCGTCGCGGGAATCGGCAGTCCGATTCTTGACGAGCTTCTCGATGACATACGGCGCGTCGAAGCGCAGCGCTGCCATCTGCAAGGAGGTCAGGCCGTCTCGTTCGGCTTCGGCACCGAGGTGCTCAGCGACGGTGGTCATGTTCGACTACGACGAACACGAGTTGTCACAGTGGGACATGCAGACCGAGCATTCGCTGCACGTGCAGTGGAAGGCCTGCCATTCGCTCAGATACTGCTCCGGCGGAGGCGCGCTCGGATTCAGCATCGGTGTCTGCATCATCAGGCGGCCGATGCGTGCCGCGTTGAACGGCGGCGGCGTCGGCGGCTGCGGCGCACCGCCCTGCGATGAGTCGCCGGTATTCACATGCCGGAAGCCCACGATGGCGTCGGGCTTCAGCCAGAACATCGTGGCACCGAACGGCTTGATCGACTCGGGAATCGGCTCGGTGTGCAGGATGTCGGCGGCCGCGATCTGATAGCTACGGTCGAGCGTGCGGAGGCTCGGATAGACGAGAACATAGCCGTCACGCGACGAACGGCCGACGTAGCCGGAGACCGCCTTCGGCGGCGTGGCGTCGTCCGTCGGCAACAGCTTGTCGATTACCGGGTGGGCTGCAGGCATCGTCGAATCGTTTTTGGGCATCTTGCACCTCCGCATCTGTGGTTGCTGCTCGTCGGACGCTACGCGCGCTCTACGCGCGGAGATATCGGGTGATTCCCTACAAATGAAGTCGCGAACGGGACGTCCGTCGTCGAATCATCTGCCCCGTCGCCTGCCGCGTCACGTGCCCGCAAACTATGATGAGTGGATGGCTGCACAGGGCAAGTCGCCGGCGAATCGCCGCACCGGTCCAACGGATCCCGCAGTCCCACAATGTGACGACGCATCTACCGTCGACGAGACCGACCGTCAGATCATTCGGCTGTTGTGTGCGAACGGGCGGGCCAGCAATGTCGAGATCGCCAAGACGATCGGTGTCACCGAGACAACGGTGCGCAAGCGGATCGCGCGTCTGCTGTCGACCGGGGCGATTGAGGTGATCGCCATCCCGAGCCCGAGTCTCACCGGACTCAATCTCTCGGCGATCATCGGCATCTCGACCGAACTGCATCATCTGCGCAGCGTCTGCCGAAGCCTCGCGCTGCTGCCCGAGGTCCGCTACTGCGGCTACTCGACCGGCCGCTTCGACCTGATCATCGAAGCCTTCTTCGCCGACCAAGCACACGTGTTGACCTTCACCACCGAGGTCCTCGGCGCCATGGAAGGCATCACCGCCGTCGAGACTTCGCTGATCCTGGAGATCGAGAAGTTCAGTTTTGAGTGGTAGTCGGCACTTCCGCCGGTAGCGCCTCCACCTTGTACACATTCGTCTCGGTCAGCTGCTCGTACTGTTCGGGGTCGTGCCTGCGGAGCCAGTAGGTACGCAGCACGCCGACCAACACCAGCGCAGGCAGGCTGAGCAGCAGGACGGTGTTGATCCACCCGGTCTGCCCGGACAGCAACGCGAAGTTCTTCACAACCAGATACGACGCGGTCAATAAGCCGACGAAGCTGAGTAGCGGCGCGACCAACGTGCTCCACTTCGACAGACCGTGGTCTTTGTGTCGAACGTTGAAATACACCAGAATCGAAGCGGAACAGGCGGTTTGAAGAACAATGACCGCGAGAACACCGCCGGAGACCACCGGCAGAAACACCCCGAGATAGGCATCCGTGGTGCCCGCGACGATAAAAGCGCCGATCACGAGCAGCGAGAACACGGTCTGGACAATGTTGGCACGGTATGGCGACCGATGAACCGGATGAACTCTGGCGGTGGCCTCGGGCAGAATATGCTCACGCCCCAAGGCATGCAGATATCGGATAGCGGTGTTATGGAACGCCAACGCCGAAGCGAAGGCGCTGGTGATCAACAACACCTCGGTAACCACCATGGCCGGGTGGCCGACGTAGTTCTCTAGTGCGCTGAAGACGAGCCCGACCGGGTCTGCGGTTGCGGCGTCGACAATTTGAGACTTCCCGTACGCCGTGAAGATGATCCAGGCCATGAATGTGTAAAAGATGCCGAGAAAGCCCACCGCGAGATAAATGGCCCGCGGGACGGTCTTCTCGGGGTTCCGCGACTCCTCCGCGTAGATAGCGGTCGACTCGAAGCCGATGAAGGCGCCGAAGACTATGGCGAACATGGCGCCCGTTCCGCCACCCGCGAATATCGCTGACGGAGTGAACGAGCTGAAGTCGAATCCCTCTGGCCCGCCCTGGACCAGCACGCAGATGCCGAGGATGAGCAGAATCCCGGCTTCGGTCAGGAGAGCCACTCCGAGTACTTTCGCGCTCACCGAAATCTGGCAATGCCCGAGGAATGCGACGATCGCCAGCGCGATCAACGCCCAGACCCACCAAGGAATATCGACTCCGGTCACTCGGTCGAGCGGGGTGGCCGCAAAGGCGCCGACCACCGCGATCTCGCCGATGGCGATCGTCGAGTACGCGAGCATCGCGAGGATAGCGGCTCCTCCGCCCGCCAACTTGCCGAATGCCTGCCCGATGTATGCGTAGAAGGCGCCGGCGTTCGGTATGCGCAGCGCCATCCGGGTGAGGCCGACGGCGAAGAACAGCAGAACCAGACTGGCCGCGAGTTGCGCTCCGGGAGCACCGATTCCGCCGATGCTGAATGCAAGCGGCGTGTACCCGGCCACCACGAGCAGCGGGCCTGCCGCGGCCACCACGAAGAATGCGAGCTCCAGAGGCCCGATACCCCTCGTCTGCTTTTTGCGCCGACCGGTTGCGTCTGCCGTGGCATGTTGCGGGTCGTCTATCATCGAGCACCCTCCTGTGAGCCATCGGACGCCGAATCTGCAGAATCGACGTCGCCGCCAGCCGGGTCGTATTGTGCGCGGTAGGACCGGTACGCGTCGGTGAAGCAATCCAGATCGGGAACCAGGAGACCCGCACCGATCTGGCCCCCGGACCTACCCGCAAGGCCACCGTCGATCATCGGCGTGCGTCGATGCCGCAGCACCTCAACGAGGTCGATGCCAACAGGTGTTCCGCGGAAAGCCAATGCGGGAATGGCGAACTCGGGGTGCTCGGCCAGTGTGATCGCATACAGCGATTCGTTGTTGTCCATCATCCGGGTGAAGCTTCCACCCTGGTATGCCTGCAGCGCGGGCGCGGCCGCCTGCGCGAACGCACCCAACCCGGCCACCTCGGTGAAGCAGCTCTCGCCACCTATCCACTCAACGTCTTCCGGACCGAAGCCGTCGAAGAATTTTCCGTCGAGGTGCGGGTGGGCGCCGGTGAACCATTGAGCGCCCAGTCCACTGACCCTGATGCCGAACGAGCGGCAGTTGATCGCCATCCCAGTGACCAACGTGCTGGCCGCGACCCCGTGGGCGGCATCGGCCATCGCCTTTGCGGCAGCCATCCCGACCCGGAGGAACGTGTAGTCGTTGTCGCGGAAGAACTCCAGCACTTCGGCTACCGCGGCGGACTGGGACGTGTTGCCCATCTTGATGAAGGCTTCTGTCAGCTCACGCTCGAAAACCATACTGGCAGCGGTGTTTCGGCTGTGGAGTTCGTCACCGAGCCTCAGCGCACGCGTCATGATCGGCTTCAGCGGGATCGGCCCGTGCAGTTCGATCGCGGTCGACAGCACCGGAGCCATGGTCTTTTCCAGCCACTTCAGGCCGTCACGGACCTCGTCGTTGTACGAGCCGTAGTTGAGCCGGTGCCTACTCTTACCTTCATAGAGATTGCAGAAGGCGGTGCCGCCGTAGGTTTCGTCCCGAACCACCAGCACCGGCATCGATGCGGTGTAGATCCCGGCGACCGAACCGACGCACTGATGCTGCTGGGTGCTGTGGACAACGATCTCACCGTTGTCGAGTGCGCGCTCAGCGGCCTCGACGGTGTCGGCGAGGCCTTCGTAAAGCGCGGCATAGACGATCGATCGCCGTTGACCGCCTGAATATTCGGGCCATTCGAGCGGGGCGCCTGATGTCAGGATGGTCGCATCCGTCATCCCGGGTACCGCATCGCGGGCCTGGGCGACGCCGATGAGGACAGGTTCAGCGGTCAAAAGACGTTCCAATGCAACAGCATTGGCCTTCGTACGCGCGGTCTCGGCGGCGTCGGAGAGGGTCGACTGCGTGACGGCTTCTGTGGTCATGTCAGATCCGCTGCAGGTAGCGGGTGATCTCCCAGTCGGTGACAACCGACTGGTACTCGTGACACTCGCCGCTCATGTAGTCGACGAACGTGCGGTGGAACTCCTTACCGAAGGTCCGCTGCGCCAGATCATCCGACTCGAAGCTGGCAAGCGCGGCCGGGAAAGTAGCCGGCAGCGCCTTGCCGCGCAGCTCGGCCGGATCCAGTTTGTAGGTGTCCACATTGAGCGGTTCGCCCGGATCGAGTTCCTTCTCGATGCCGTCGAGACCGGCGGCGAGCACCATGGCGACGCCGAGGTAGTAGTTGACGGAGGCGTCGGCGGTGCGCACCTCCAGACAGTGCCGGTTGACCGGCAGCCGACACATGAGGGTGCGGTTGTTGTTGCCCCACGCCCGATAGATCGGCGCCCATGAAATCTCGTCCATGAAACCCTTACTGGTGAATCTCTTGTACGAGTTCACCGTCGGACAGGTGACGGCCGTGATGGCGTCGCCGTGCGCGAGGACGCCAGCGGTGAAGTGCCGCGCGATGTCGCTGTAGCCGACGTCGTCTGCTGCGGCGAAGGCGTTCCGGGACGAATCGGCGTCGGCCAGGCTGATGTTGATGTGTGCGGCTGAACCGAAGTCGTCTTGGAACGGTTTTGGCATGAAGGTCGCGATGCACCCCAGCTGCCGGGCGCAGTGTTTGGCCATCAGCCGGAACAGCACCATCCGATCCGCCATCGTCAGCGCATCGGCGTAGTTGAAGTTGAACTCGTACTGTCCGTCACCGCCCTCGTGGTCGAATGAGTAGAGACCCCAGCCCAGTTCCGCCATGTACTGCGCCATCGGATCCAGGAAGTCTTTCGCGAGCACTGTCGCCTCGAGGTCGTAGCCGCGGGTAGGCTCGTTGAGCCGATCGCTGGGAACCAAGGGCTCCCAACCGCTTTCGGTCGGGCGCACGACGTAGAACTCAGGCTCGATGCCGACGTTGGCGATGAAGCCCATATCGGCCGCGCGCTGGACCTGCTGTAGCAGCACGTTGCGCGAATCCTGCGGATAAAGCTCATTCTCGAGCTTCAACGTCGACGGGGCCAGGGCGATCTGGCGATCCCATGGCAGAACGACAAGCCGGTCGAGGTCGGGAAAGCCCTGACACTCGTCCTCATGCGGGCCGAGATCACCCATGCCTTCGAGCGCTCCGACGGTGTACAGCTCCGAGCCGTTGGCCATCGATTCCAGGGACGTCACCGGGACGCATTTGCTCTTCGGCACGCCGTGAACATCGACGTAATAGCCGAAGACGTACCGGACTCCCTGATCGGCGAGCTTCTTGCCCAGGTCTGTAGCGGACGTCATCGGCATGCACCTCTCGTTGGTTCGATTTCTGGAATCTAATCACCGTTGTAGTTCGAATACAAGCATTTTAAGCTGATTTGGAGACGAATATCGAAACTAGATCTATGTTGGTCAGATCCAGTGCCTGAACGGAGTCGACCTGAGCGCCTTCCCTCTAGTTGCTGTCACCTTCGACGTCAACGAGCTCGAAGAGTTCGTGCTGTGGCGCGAGATGTTCCGTGGCCTCGGTGCGGCGGGGATCGCGCCGCTCGCCGTGCACACCGATGCCGAGGGAGTGCCGATCGACGCCTTGATGAGACGGGTTCACGGTCTGATCATTTCGGGCGGTTCCGACGTCGACCCGTTGCTGTACGGCGGCGACGCGGCAGATGGAGTGATCGACGCCCCGAAGCCTGTGCGCGATCGCAATGAGCTCCGAATGCTCGCGATCGCACGCGATTTGGGCAAGCCGGTACTGGCGATCTGTCGTGGCGCCCAACTGCTCAACGTCGCGTTCGGCGGAACGTTGATCGCTGACGTGCGGCGCGACTTCGTCGACGCTGTCCCCCACCGCCGCAACGAGGAGGACTTGCTCGGGCCTCTGCACACCGCAACCGTGGCGCCGGACTCGCGACTGGGAAAGTGGTTGGGCGTCACAGGCGTCATCGAGGTCAACAGCCAACATCACCAGGGCATCGCCGTTGCGGGAACTGCGCTGCGCGTGGTCGCGCGGGCCCAGGACGGCCTGATCGAGGGGATCGAACTGCCGGACGAACCAGTGGTGGGAGTGCAATGGCATCCAGAGGTGTACTGGCACAAGAGCACACACGCGCTCGCGTTGATGCGCGGCTTTGCCGCTGAATGCGTTGGGTGCACGACAGGGCGTCGGCGCGGCGGCTAGTACCGTGGGCAGGTGTCCCCTTCCGGTCGGTCACCACGCACTCGGTCCGCTCAGATCCTCGGCGGTGTGGTCTGCGCGATAGCTGCGCTCACGTCCGCTTGCGGTGACCCGAAGGCGCCCGATGCCGCTTTCTCATCTCCTGCGCTGGCCGATTTCACAACATCCGATGTGCGCACGGTCCGGGCGGGCGAAATCAGACATTTGGCTGCGGTGCGGATGGCCCAACACGACGGATACGACCGACTGGTGCTGGAGTTCAACGACCAAGTGCCCGGTTACATCGTCGGTTATCGCCCACTACCCGCGCACGCCGACGCGTCAGGCAAGGAGATTCCTCTTCCTGGCGCGAGCGCTGTAGCGCAGGTCGTGCTGATGCCCGCGACCGCCGCGGGTTGGGGCGGCACCGCGCCGACCTATTTCGGGCCGTCTACGGTTACCGCCGACACAGCGGTCATAACCGAGGCCAAGTCTGCGGGCGACTTCGAAGCGACACTGACCTGGGTTGCCGGTCTGCGAGCCGAGGCGCCGTTCCGAGTACTCGAACTCGACGCGCCGCCCCGCCTCGTCGTCGACTTCCAGCACTGACTGACCAACTACACCAGCGTCGAGACCGTCGAATTACGCGACGGCCCAGAGACTCTCGCCGCCGACCCGTCCGCACACATCGTCTAGAACGTCAATTTCCAAGACAACCCGAAATCGGTCATTCAGCACTGAACACACTCTGCGAATGGAGTAGCGGCTACGCATGCCGTCGGCCGAAGAAGGAAATACGCTCGCTGCCATCTGGTGCGGGCTTGATCACATTTGCTGGGGCGCTGTGTTATGCGCCGCATTAGCATCGAAGAGCCCTGATACGAATGAGGTTGCATTTAATCGGGTGAGAATCATTGGCCGGATTGCCATTTCGCGGCCAGAAGAAACTTGATACCCGGAGAAGGGCACTCGACGGGCCGGTCTTACCCCATCTCCTGCGTGCCGCAATGATTTGCCATCCTATGCGCACCCGCCGGTATGGTGCCCGCCGTGATAATGCATGGCTCACCCGTTGGCAAGCGGCGCCGGGCAACCGCCGCGGCGGCCGTCGCCGTCGCTGTCGCCACATCTCTGGTCGTCGAAGCCGACACTTCGAACCTCGGCGGCCAGGCATTGTGCTGCGCGGAGTTAGCGCCGGTCGCCCCGAAAAGCCAGAAAGCGGCGCCGCGGCATGTGAGTCATGTGTTGCCGGTAGGTGTAGCACCAGAGAACGGTCTGCAGGTCGACACAATCCTGGCGGCCCGTGCCGTCAGCGGGATGTTCCCCGCCATCCTGACCATCGGCGGCGTTCGGCCGGACTCGATGAGATGGCACCCCAACGGATTGGCGATCGACGTGATGATCCCGAATTACCGCACCGCCGACGGAATAGCGCTTGGGGACCGCGTCGTCGCATTTGCTCTCGATAATGCGGAGCGGTTTGACTTGAATCACGTGCTGTGGAGGCAGACCTCCTACGGCCCCAAGCGCGCGCCTCGTCACATGGGCAGCCGCGGTTCTGACACCGCGAACCATTTCGATCACGTTCACATCGCGACGAACGGCGGCGGATACCCGATCGGAAACGAGACGTACCTGAGCTAGCGGTGCACGCGGCCTCATTTCGGGAACAGTGGAAGCGCCCGCGACGTTGCCCCTGCGACAGACTCGAAAGGGAGGACCCCTCATGGCCACTGACTACGACGCCCCACGCACCAAGAACGCCGAGGACACTGTCGAGGAGTCGGTCGTAGAACTGACCGCCGGTCGGCGGACGGCGGTCGATACGGCCGTGATCGACGAGGACGAGGCGGTCGATTCGTTCGATCTGCCCGACGCGGACATCGCGGAGGAACTCTCGGTTCGGGTGATTCCTCGACAGGCGAATGAGTTCACGTGCTCGTCGTGCTTCTTGGTGCAGCACCGCAACCGCTTGGCCCTTCAGCGCGGCGCCGAACAAGTGTGCGTCGACTGCGCATGACGGTATGAGTGCGGGCCTTACCGATCGGCATCGGTGTACCGGATGTTCTTAAGACAGGCGGCAAAGTCGACGCAACGCGGCTAAACCGTCTGGTGTCCCGGGCCAGTGCTCGGCGAGTGCATCCGGCCCTGCCCGGCGGGTGACCGAACGGAGCACCAGAGCCACGATCACGGCATCATCTGCGTAGCCGAGAACCGGAATGAAGTCGGGAATCAGGTCGATAGGTAGCGCGAGGTAGGCAAGTAGTAGCGCTAGCCACATCAGACCAATGCCGCCGATGACGCTAAGCGGGATGAGCCACCAATCCGACCACACCCCTGGACCCTAGACGTGCCTTCTCTGTCCCGGATGCTTGCGAGAGGCGCGATCAGTCGTGTTTTGCCTCGTAGCGCAGCAGGACTGTGCCGCCCGGGAAGGTGCGGTTCTCCAACAGTCGCAGCGAGATCCATGACGGCAGTGTCGGGAAGAACGGCGTGCCGCCGCCCACGGCGGTGGGCGTGACCACGATCCGGTACTCATCCACCAGTCCGGCCTGCACGATCGGTGCGGCCAGCGTCGCGCCGGCCACCTCCAGCCTGCCGTCGGTTTCGGCTTTCAGCTTCGTCACCACCTCGACCGGGTCGCCGCGTTCCAGGCGGGAGTTCCATCCGACGGACTCCAGGGTGCGCGAGAACACGACCTTGGGCATGTCGCGCCAGATGTGGGCGAAGTCGACGATCAGAGGGGTGGCGTCCGGGGCCTTGTCGGCAGTCGGCCAGTACGCGGACATCAGTTCGTAGAGCCGCCGCCCGTAGCACGACAGGGCGGTCTCCCGCTCGAAGTCGTTCCAGTACTGGTGCAGTTCTTCGCTCGGATCGGACCAGTCGATGCTGCCTTGTGCATCGGCGATGTACCCGTCCACCGACACGTTGAAGCCATAAATGAGTCTGCCCATGCAGATCAGACTGCACCGGATGGCAAAACTCATCGCGTAGTTGACGAATCGACCGGTCGTTCTGCGAGCCCGGCCGCCCGCGAGCCCGGCCCTTGGTGACCCTTCTCCTCAAACACACTGTCCGGCATGACGACTCACGCCTGCGGTGTGAACTACGTCAGATCGCATTCGCTGATCTTGAAAGGATCCATCGGTTGAAGTCAGTTAATTACTACCTGCACCCAAAGCGGGGCATGGATTGGGAGCAAATGGAATTGGATTGAGGGCGGCCACGCCGTTGCACATGCCGATATCGGCGTCACTCGGACTGCCAGCAATAGTCTGACCTATGCCACATCCGATCAGTTGTCCAGCTTTAACATCGCCAAAGCCAGGCAGCTTTTTGATTGCGAGAAGTAGATCCGCACCGTCTGGCAGCTTGCCGGCCTGCTCCCATGCACGGTTTAGGTCGGCACAAGAATGATCGGCTGGTTGAATATCGTTGCCGATTACCGGGGGTCCCTGCACAGGCTGTAATGGTTCCGGATCGAAATACGGCGCCGCTGAGCCAACGGATTGCAATGGAAAGCACGACTGTGGCGGGTTGTCTCTTTCCTGTACGACCTGCTTCTCCCTCGCGAGTTCTGCTTGACCTGCGGGACTCGCGGCCCACGCATCACGTTCCGCATCGGAAAGGGGCCCCAGAACCCGAGTATTAACGTCATTCTGCATGGCAACGAGCTCAGCAGTCTTCTGGTCAAAATATTGTTTCTTAGCCTGCGGCCCCGCCGTCACGTCATAAGGGCAAGGGACAAACGGCTCTGCTTGTGCGGGTGAACATATCGGGATACTGAAGCCGATGGCTGTCGCAACCCCACCGACCGTTGCTACAAGTCTCTTCACCAGTGATTCCCTTCCGGCAAAATACCGCTTAGCAGGCCCTAACC
>CADEGF010000051.1 GCA_902826815.1 uncultured Mycobacteriaceae bacterium | reverse complement strand
CTCCGCGGAAACTCCAGAGCGAAGGCAATTCAGGCCCGACTACCGTCACGCAGTACCAGAGATTTCAATTCCTACCCGAAGAACTCGCCAGCGAAGGGCTCAACATCGGGCTGCCAACCGGCAATTGAGCGCAACCAACGGCGACAACCAGCCGTCAAGCGAGCCAGCTTGATCATGGGCGGTGACCGTACCGCTAGTCATCGACCCGACACTGTTCCGAGACGCGGGAACTCAGTACTAACTCGTCAAAAGTCGAGCGGAGCAGGCTTTCTGGGGCGATCGCAGCGACCGGAAATCGGCCATCAACTGTTCCGCCGGCGTTCGCAGCTTCGTGTTGGTGTTCTGCGACCGTTGCCTCAGTAGCTCGAAGGCGGCGCGGTGTCCCTTGAACGCGGTGATCGCATCTTCGATCGCGTCCGTCGCGCTAGCCGGTACCCCGCCGACCTGTTCCAATTGGTTCCCACGAGGGTCACAGTGCCAACGCTCGCTGGCCAGTCCATCCCGAATAAAAGCGGCGACCGAATGAAGCTTTTCCGGTCAGCTCGGCCAGGCCGAGCCGAGGATGCGCTCGACGGAGGTGACGCGCCGGAAACCGGGGATGAAATGCTCCAGAACGTCGGAGTTCACGGTTCCGTTGGTCGTCTCCGGGCGGTGCTTGAAACCGTCGAAATAGGCGCTGAGGAACTCGTGCTTGAAATCCCCTCGCGGGTGGACCGCGAGGATTTCGCTCACCTGGTCGGCGTGCAGCCCGTCGAGGCCGAAGCCGACCACATCGGTCAGCACGCCCAGATGCGTGGTGGCGATCTCCGCGCCCATTCGGCCCGGAATTCCCGGTGTCGTGTGCAGCGCGATCGCCGTCCACACGGTGTCGGCGGCCGCGGTCGAGAAACCGCGCTCGAGCAGGAACTTGCGCCCGTGATCGGCGCCGTCGACCTCGAAGCGCTGTTCCTCATCGGAAAACGGCGTCACAAGACCGGTGTCGTGAAACATGGCTGCCAGGTACAGCAGTTCGGGATCCGGCTTCACGCCGAGCAGGTGCGCATGGATCTGGCCGAAGAGGAAAACCCTGCGCGAGTGGTGATAGAGGAGCGGGCTTGTCGTCTCCTGGACGAGTCGGGTCGCTTCGACGGTCGCCGCCGTTTCCGGGACCTCGACACCCGCAATGATTTCTGTCATGAGATCCATGCTGGCGGTCACCAGGTGTTCGGCGCCGCCTTCGTCCGGCCAGAAATCCCTCAAATGAGGACGCGCCGAACCCGCTTTTCCTTGCCTGGCGGATAGGAAACCCTTCCCTCGCACGGGCCGAACTCTGGCTTGTGGGCGATTACGGCCGCTCTGCGAAATCCGGAGTATTTCTTTCAACAACTCCACCCCCCGCAGCGCCCCAAACCCCACCGAGAGGAACCACGATGACCACGTCAACCGCCCGCAACCTGCCCCGTTTCAAGTACGCAGCGACACTCCTCGGAGCGTTCGCCATTCTCGCCATCGCCCCGGCAACCGCCCACGCCGTCGACAACGAGCAGACCCCAGGCGGCGGAGGCTGCACCTACACCGACAAGGACGGCTACCCGATCCCGATCGACGACGGTCAGTCCGTCATCGTCGACGGAAAGACCGTCAGCTGCAGCGGCGGAACGATCACCACCACCCCGGCGCCGAAGAAGAACATCGGCAACGTCCGAGTACCGGTCACCAAGGGCACCCTGCCGGTGTTCTCCCTACAACCCTGAGCACCGCCCCCAATCGATCGGCCCGCCACCCGTCCCCCCGGGGTGGCGGGCCGATCCCGTCAGTTGGGGGGCGCCGTACTCATCGAGCCGATGAAATAGGTTTCCCGCCCGGTCGGGTAACCGCCGCCGTCGGTGGCGATGTGGACGTGGTCGTAGTGGTTCGCGGTCTCGTTGCCGTAGTCGGCAGTCCAGCTCGGCGCACCGATACCGGGGTAGAAGCCCTGCCGCCAGATCACGTGAATCACGCCCCAGCGCTTCGCATTCGCCAGTGCCAGACCCGCGATCTGGTTGCCGAGTTCAATGCCCTCATCAGAGTTGTGGTTGGGAATCATCACGTCGATCGCCAACCCGTTCGGATGCCATTTCAACGCATCCTGGCGGGCTCCGCCGATGGTGGTGATCTCCGGAAACATCACGCTGATGGCGCGGGCCACCCAGATCGTGTGAATCTGCAGTCCCTGCTCGGGTGCGATGCCGACAGGTAGCGCGAACCCCGCTGACTGGTTTGCGACGGGCGCACTGGCGGCGATCAGGTCAGGTGCCGCGGGCCGGTCGGGGTGCCCCGCGCTGGACGCCGGGGCTGCCGGGTTCGCTACAGGAGACTCGTCGCGGGTGGCGGGCTCGTAGAGCAGGGCCGCAGAGACCGCGACCGAGGCCACGACCACCAGCAGGCGACCCCGGCCGTTCGCGAGCAGGTCCTTACGCACGGAGGAAGAATACGTTCGTGCCCGACTCGACGTGGCAATCTCGCAGCGCGCGTCGGTCAATCGTCACCTCTCACCGACGGGTAGTCCTACTCATCCGCGGTCGGCGGACACCCGGCATCCTGTAGTCATGCCGCTAACCTCGTCAGCGCCCGGCACCAGCACGTTAGCCGAGATGACCAAGCCCGATCGCGACCGTGCGGTCGACGTCGCCCGGCTCACCGCGCTGGTCGTCGTGATGTTCGGACACTGTGCACTGCTGCTCGCCACGATCGACTCGGGCGGGCTGTGGATAGGGAATCTGCTCGGCGCAATACCCGCGCTGACCCCGATCACGTGGGTCGTACAGGTCATGCCGCTGTTCTTCCTTGCCGGCGGCGCGGCGGGCGCGTACGGATGGCGCGAGGGCACGCAGTGGGGCACCTGGCTGGTCGCAAGGGCGCAGCGGCTCTGCCGGCCGGTGTTCTGGTATCTCGCGTTCTGGACGGTCGGGCTCGCAGTGGCGTCGATGGTCCTCGGCGCGGACTCCGCGGTGGGACTCGGCAGGGAATCGGTCGCACTGCTCTGGTTTCTGGGGGTTTATCTCGTGACCCTGGCGTTCGTCCCCGCGCTGACGAAGATGCGCACGGGACGCACCGTCACGGGCATCGTCGCCTCTCTTCTCGTCCTGGCAACCATCGTCGACACCGTTCGCATCGCAACCGGTGAACTCCTGTCCGGGCTGCCCAACTTCTTGATCGTCTGGCTCATCCCCGTCGTGATCGGTGTCGCGTACGCGCGCAGGCTGATAAGCGTCCCTGTGGCGCTCGCGGTCGCGGTGTGCGCGTTCATCGCGCAGGTCCTGCTTGCGACCTTCGGTCCGTACGAAGTCTCGCTTGTCGTCACCGGCACCGAACACATGTCGAACGTAACGCCTCCGACGCTTCTGCTTGCGCTGCACTGCCTCTGGATGTCGTGCGCATTCGTCGCAGTCGCGGGGCCTGTGCAGCGATGGGCGCAGCGGCCGCGGGTGTGGCGGGTCGTCGCGGTCGGCAACGGGGGAGCGATGACGCTCTACCTCTGGCACATTCCGGCGATCGCCGTCGCCACCTTCTCGATGCACGCCGTCGGTCTCGATGCGTATGACGTTGATGCGCCGGGATTCTGGGGACTTCTCGCGCTCCGCGCCGTTGTCTTCGCGGTCGTGATGGCGGGGGTGTTCTTCCTGTTGTCACCGCTCGAGCACCGGCCGATTCCGTGGTGGGACGCCAGGGTTCGGGCAACCGGCTTCGCCTCGACCGCCGCTGGTGTGTTGATCTGCGTCGCGGGAATCGCCCTTGTCATGCTCGCCAAGAACGGTTTGGCAGGCGTAGCCGGTTACACGCTGCTCGGATGCTTTCTGACCTCCGCGCTGGCCGCACGTGCCGGCGCGGGTGGTCACGGCCTCGTCGCAGATCGGTAACCGTTCGGAAGTTCCCGGCGCCGCACGGGTTCAACCGATCTAAGCTCCGCACTAATCGCCGCCACAAGAAGATGCGGCGACATTCGACGAGGGCGGAACCCGGCGCGTGCGAACAGTAATGGGACTGTCGAAGACGTCGACCAGTATCGGATGGGTTCTGGTCGACGAACTAGACGCCGCGGCCGATCCGCTCGACCACGATGCGTTCGACATCACCGATCCGGGAACCTGCGCACCCGCCGCCACAGCGCGCCGGGTGCGCGATATCGCGACCGCGAGCGGCCACGTCGTCGACTCGGTCCATGTGACGTCAAGCGGCAACGTGTCGTCCCTTCGTGATGCGTTGACAGAGTGCGGATTCGACGAAGTGATATCCGTACCTCTGACGGAGGCGACCCGTTCGTGGGCGAGGGATACGGGATATGCCAACGCCCTGGAGAAGACCGCCATATGCATGCTCGGGCTCGATTCGGCCGCGCTATCGATGATCGACACCCGTAGCGGCGCGATTCAGTCCACGACGACCACGATCACCAGTGATCTCGCCATCTTCAGCGAATGGCTGAACTTCGCCATGGGCGCCAACGATTCCCGGCCCGAAGTGCTTTATCTGATGGGGTCTCGGCCCAAACTCGATGACGTCGCAGCCACCCTCGACAGGGCACTCTCGGTGCCCGTCGTCGCCACGCACGACGCGCAGATCGCGCTGGCCCGCGGTGCGGCATCGTCTGACGGCAAGCGCATCCACGTCGCAGCCTGCGAACGCACCGGGTTCGCAGTGCGGACCAGGGCGCTCACCGTGGTGGCAGCCGTCGCGGTTGTCTCGGTGTTCACCCTGTCCGCCGCAGGAAGCTCGATTCCGTTGGCAGAGAGCAAGGCTGCGCAGACCGCGATACCGGTAGCCGACGTGCCCGTTGCCCCGATGGTGTTCCCGCCGCCGCCGCCGTCCGCAGCACTCGAACCTGTGCCGGAGCACGTCCCTGCGCCGGACCCCGCGCCTATGGCGACCGTGCCCGATGTTCCCGAAGCCGTTGTCCCCGCGGCGGTTCCGGCTGTAGTGCGAGAAGCGCCCGCAGTGGCGCCGTCGCCGGTCGAGCACATTCCGGATCCGCTACCGATCGAGCACTTGCCCGGCGGGCAGACAGCACCTGCGCCGGGTCCCGTGAACTAGAGGTGGCCGACCACGAATGTGGCTGCGTCGCCGACCATTCCGTTCACCGGGTAAAGCGCGTGCGCGAAGGACGGATTCCCACCGGGCGTGCCGTCGCAGATCGAGTCTCCCTGTGCGCACAGCTCGATGGTCTTGGCCGCATATGCCGGCCCCACCGTGATCGCCGGTGCGTCATAGCGGCTCGTCCAGGCCGCCGACGGCATACCGAACAGCGCGACCGCCGCGACGTGATCCGCCACCTCCGGCGGCAACGGCTGGGGGACAGCGGTATCAGGAACTCCCTGCGGCACCTCGGCCGACGTCACGAACCCCGCGACCGCGGCACCCTGCGAGTAGCCGCCGAGGACGATACGGGTGTCGGGGCAGTTCGCGGCCGTTGACTGAACATGGGCACCCGCGTCCCTGACCCCGTCGATGACGGTCTGCGCGAACGCCGCCCTGTTCTCGAAGTCGCCACTTGCCGCGTAGTTGACCGGATACACCGATACCGACCTGCCCACCGCCTGCGCCCGCAGGTCGTCGATGAACGCCTGTCCGACGCCGCCGACGCCCGGTGGCTCACCGGTGCCGCGGGCGAAGATCACCTCGACGTCCGGGCACGGATCCGCAGACGCCGACGGCCCAGGAGCCCCCATCAGGGACCCCGCTGTGACAGCGATCGCGACACCGATCGACTTGCTGATACTCATATTTACTCCCCACATCGTCCGCTGGGGATACCCGAACTCGACTGTGTCTATATTCGGCTCGCAGCGAAGGCAGCGGCATCGTTGACCATCCCGGTCTGAACATAGGCACCGTGGGCCCGCATATCCCAACCGCCCTGGTAGCAGATCGGATCGGTGGGGACGCACATCTCGATCGTCTTCCCCGCGTAGAGCGGCCCCACTGACGGCAGCGGACCGGGGGAAAGGCTGTCGGCGAACGTGCTCCTCGCGCCGCCGAACTCGGCCGCGGCCGCGACGTTGTCGGACACGTCGGCAGGCATATACGTAGTGGCCAGGTCGACAACGGCGGCACCCTGCGAATATCCGCCGAGCACCATCTTTGTGCCGGGGCAGGTCGCCGCCATCGACTGGACGTGCGCGCTCATATCGTCGCCGCCGGCGGGCGTACTTCTCGAAAAGTCGTTGCTCGCGGGGTAGTTGACGGCATAAACGCCGACCGAACGGCCGCCCAGCTGGGACCGAAGAGAGTCGACGAAGGCCTGTCCGATCCCGCCGACGCCCGGCGGCTCGGTGGTACCGCGGGCGAAGACGATCTCGACGTCGGGGCATGGCGCCGCGTCGGCGGCAGGTGTGGCGATCAGGAGGGTGGGCGAGAGTGCGGCCGTCGCCGAGATCGCACCGACGATGCGGGTGGCCACGCGTTCGTGCTTGATCTTCATGCTCATATGTCGCGCAACGGCCTGAAGATGTGACATGGCCCGGAAACGAGACTGTTAGTCTCGTTCGCGATGCGCTCATCTGTGCGCCGACCAAGGGAGAACGTCGATGACCGAGTCCGCCGTTCGGTCCGGTCCCACCCCCGGCGGGTCCTTCGCCGCGGGATCGAAAGTGCGGCGCGGGTGGACCCTGTTCGTCGCATGCGCGGGCGTGGCAATGGTCGTCGCATCGATGGTCGCCCTGAACACCGCGCTCGGCGACATCGCGGTCGCCACGGGGGCGACGCAGACCCAGCTGACTTGGATCGTCGACAGCTACACGCTGCTGCTGGCATGCCTGCTTCTGCCCGCAGGGGCGATCGGTGACCGCTATGGTCGCCGGACCGCACTGCTGGTCGGGCTCGCGATATTCGCGGGAGCGTCCTTCGCGCCACTGGTCCTCGGCAGCCCGGTGCAGATCATTGCCGCCAGGGCACTGGCAGGCGCGGGCGCGGCATTCGTGATGCCCGCGACGCTTTCGCTGTTGACGGTCGCCTACCCGCCCGAGGCGCGCACGAAGGCCGTCGGCGTATGGGCGGGGGTGGCCGGATCGGGCGGGATCTTCGGCTTGCTCGGCACCGGCCTGCTGCTGCGAATCTGGGAGTGGCAGTCGATCTTCTGGATGTTCGGCTGTGCCGGATTGACACTCTTCCTTCTCGCGCTGACGATCGCGGAGTCACGCGAAGGCAACGCGCCGCCGCTCGACGTGCCGGGGGCGCTGACGATCGGGGCTGCGGTCGCGGTGTTCGTATTCGGCATCCTGCAGGCACCTCAGTACGGGTGGGCGGATCCGCGCGTGTGCGGCTGCCTCGCTGCGGGCGTCGTCCTCGCCATGGTGTTCGGCCTCATCGAGTTGCGGCGCCGATACCCGCTCCTCGACGTCCGGCTGTTCCGCGATCCGGAGTTCGGCACCGGGTCTGCGACCATCACCATGGTGTTCCTCGGCACCTTCGCGTTGTTCTACCTCGTTACGCAGTTCGTCCAGCAGGTGATGGGATACACGCCGCTGGCAACCGCTATTGCGTTGGCCCCGTTGGCTATTCCGCTGCTGACCTTCTCGTCGCTGTCGTCGTGGTACCTGCCGAGGGTCGGTCTGCGCGCCGTGGTGTTCGTCAGCATGGTCCTGGTTTCGGTGGGGTTCCTGTGTATGCGAACCCTCACCCCCGAGTCCACCTACCTCGACGTGCTGTGGCCGCTGCTGGTGATCAGCTCGGGATTTGGATTGTGCACGGCCCCGACCACTTCCGCGATCATGACCGCGGCGCCGGACGCCAAGCAGGGCGTTGCGTCGGCGGTCAACGACGCCACCCGCGAGGTGGGCGGTGCCTTGGGCATCGCGATGGCCGGATCGATTCTGGCGGGTAGTTACGGCCACACGATCGGCCCTGCGCTGACCGCGTTCCCAGAACCCGTCCGCGGGCCTGCGTCGGATTCACTTGCGCAGGCGCTTGTGGTGGCCGACCGGCTCGGTCCCCAGGGGGCGCCGCTGGCCGAGGCCGCCAAGACCGCGTTCGTCGACGCCGTCAGCTCGTCGTACCTCGTGATGGCCGCCATTGTCGGCATCGCCGCCGTCGGCATCCCGGTGTTCGCGCCCGGCCGTGACGGAGCGCAGTTGCGCGTGGTTCGGCGGCTCCGGAACCGCAGAACGGCTAACGCGGGCTGAGCCGGAACACCGGGATGGTGCGGCCGATCCTCGCCGCTTTCTCTCGATAGTCCGTGAAGAGCTCGAAGTAGCCCTCGGCGAGTCCGAACAACCGGGCGTATTCGCCGGGGTCGGTGACCTCGTCGGCGCGGAACGGGTCGCCTCCGAGCTCACAATCGGGGTGCGCGACGAGGTTGTGGTACCACTGCGGGTGCCTGCTGCCCGCGTAGTTCGAGGCCATCACGATCACATCGCGCCCGTCGTGAAAATAGGCGATCTGCGCATGACGGACCTGGCCGCTCTTGGCTCCCGTCGTGGTGAGCGTCGCTGATGGGACGTTGAACATTCCCCAGTTGATCCTGCCCTTGCTGACCCGGCTGAGCCACGGATCGGTCTTGGGCGCGACGTAGCGGGCCATCAGGGCTCCGAACCGCGACCGCGACGCTCGATTCAGCACCCGAGCGACCATCGACGGACGCCGGGTCGGGTCGACGTGACGCAAAGGCACAAGAAGACCTTATGCCGCGGCGACGCCCCGGTACGCTAACCGTCGAAGCGGGTCCGTATCGGAGGGGACGAGTATGAAGCTGATGGCAGTAATCGCACTGGCCTGCGGAATCACCGCCGCGCCGATGATGGCGGCAGGTCCCGCCGCAGCGGATCCGGGTACGTGCGACGGCGTGGACTGCGTGCCGTTCGTGAAGCGCAACATCGCACCCACCGACTACTGCCAGTTCAAGTCCCGCTATCCCTTCGGCCTTGACGCATCGGGTAACACGTTCGTCTGCGCGGCACGCAACCAGTGGGTACCGGTGGCGCCGCTGGCCGGCGTGCGCACGATGCGGGCGCCCTGCGACGACAAGGTGCCCGGTACCGCGCAGACGCCCGCGGGTCAGCTGCTGAACTGCCAGGCGCAGACCTGGACCGGCTACAACGACGTGCTTTATTACAAGTGACGGCCCGCGGGGCCAGCGGTGAACGTCTGGAAACGTGACCTGAGCCGTCAGCCGCCGTTGCTGACCGGGTTGGACGACAGCGTGATGATCTGACCGTTCTTCCAGACACACCAGCGTCCGCCCCAGCCGGTGGTCCAGACCACCGGCTCACCCAGCCAGAAGTCGGCGGGCTTGCGCGGCGCCCATGACGGAACCGGATCGCCGACGGCGGCCCACGGCGGATTGGGTGGCGGGGGCGGATCGGCGCTCGCCACGCCGATCCCGAAAACGCCTGCAACGAGGCCGCAGGCGAGCGCGGCGGCAGGTACAACCCTGCGCCGGATCATGTCCAGTCCCATACCGTCGGATCGTCGGGCGGGTAGTTCATGCAGACGTCGGTGGCATGTGCGGCGACACCCTTGTTGTTGAAGAACAGCTTGGCCCAGTTGCCCCACCGAGTCGCCATGAACTCGTAGTAGACGTTGGTCGCGGTGTCCTCCGAGTACTGCCGCCTACCCGCGTAATCCAGCGAGAAGAACCAGTAGATGCGGTTGCGGGCGCCGTCCTGCACATCTACCGGCCTGTTGTGGTAGTCGGTCATGTAGCGCTCGTAATAGATCGGGTCGGTGTCGCGCGTCGCGGCCATGTACTGGTCGACCGTGCACGTCGTCTTGAGAATCCGGTTCGGAATCGGATAGTCGTCGGTGGCATCCGCCGACGCGTTGACCGGGATCGCCAGCGCAACCGCGCTCATCGCGGCCACTGCGAAGCTCGTCTTACCCCACATACCTGCCATAACTGCCTCCTTCTACTGCTCCGCCGGTAACGGCGGTCCCGCGGGTGCTGCCGGTGTGTCCACAGGTGGCGTCCCTGCCACTTGCTGGAGCAACGGGAGCTTGTCTGGGCAATAGGTCCGCAGGCCTGCGCCCAGGAACTGCCATGTCTGCTCGGTCGTCGTGTTCTTGTTCAGCTGCGGTTTGATGAACTTGGCGGACGCGTAGGCATCCTTGTCGAGGCCGTTGTTCAATCGCTTGCACGCGATCTTGCCGATCCAGGCGTTGTAGTCCTTCTCGCCGTAGATGCCGTAGGTGTGCAGTTCGTTGTAGAAGTCCGTATCGGGGTCGGCATTGGCGGGAGCCGCGACCGCGAGCGCGGGCAACGCCAAGGCGACCGCCGTGAGGACGGTCGATGCGAGCCGTTTTGCTTTCATAATCACCTAACTCTAACTATATGGGTCGTATTGGGCCCGTAGGATTTTCGTCGCCTGGTTGACGGCCGGGCACCGCGCCGACCGGTTCACCAGTTGGCTCGGGCCACGGCTCGGGAACCGGCCGCTGACGCACTCGCTGTGGCCACCAGAACCAACGTCCGAGCAGTGCGGCGATGGACGGTGTCATGAACGACCGGATCACCAACGTGTCGAACAGCAGGCCAAGACCGATGGTGGTGCCCACTTGCCCGACCACCCGCAGATCGCTGACCACCATCGACATCATCGTGAAGGCGAATACCAGGCCTGCGGACGTCACCACCGATCCCGTTCCACCCATCGAACGGATTATGCCGGTGTTGATGCCGGCGTGGATCTCTTCCTTGAACCGTGACACCAGCAGCAGGTTGTAGTCCGAGCCGACCGCGAGCAGGACGATGACCGACATCGCGATGATCATCCAGTGCAGGTGTAGGCCGAGGATGTACTGCCAGATCAGCACCGAAAGGCCGAACGAGGTCCCCAGCGACAACAACACCGTTCCGACGATGACCGCGGCCGCGACCACAGAGCGGGTGAGGATCAGCATGATGATGAAAATCAGGCACAGCGAGGCTATTCCGGCGATCAAGAGGTCGAAGTTCGAGCCGAGCTGCATGTCCTTGTAGGTGGACGCGGTGCCGGCCAGATAAATCTTCGAACCCTCAAGCGGCGTGCCCTTGATGGCCTCGAACGCCGCGTCCTTGATCTGGTCGATGTGCGAGATACCTTCCGGCGTAGCCGGATCGCCCTCATGGGAGATGATGAAGCGGATCGCCTTGCCGTCGGGGGAGACGAACATCTTCAGGCCGCGCTGGAAATCCGGGTTGGTGAACACCTCCGGCGGCAGGTAGAACGAGTCGTCATTCTTCGAGGCGTCGAACGCCTGGCCCATTGCAGTCGAATTCTCCTGCAGCGCAGCCATTTGGTCCTGCATGCCCTTCTGACTCTGATACATCGTCAGCATCATCGTCTTCATGGTCCGCATCGTTGAGATCATCTCGGGCATCAGCGCCGTAAGTTGCGGCATCAGCGAGTCGAGGTGCTCCAACTCGGGCACCAGCTGCTGCACATCGTCGGTCAGCACGTCGATGCCGTCGAGGGTGTCGAAGATGGCCCGCAGTGAATGGCACACCGGGATGTTGTAACAGTGCGGTTCCCAGTAGAAGTAACTGCGGATCGGCCGGAAGAAATCGTCGAAATCGGCGATGTTGTCCCGGACTTCGCCGATGTCGACCGCCATGTTCTTGGTCTTCTCGACCATGTTGTGCGTGGTGTCCGACATCTCCTTGGTCAACGCCTGCATCTTCTCCATCGTCGCGATGGTCTTGTCCATCTCGGCGGCCTGGGTCAGCATGTCGGCCATTCGGGCCTGCATGTAGTCCTGGTTCATCTGCTGGGTGGTGCCCTGCATGCTGATCTGGAACGGGATCGACGTGTGCTCGATCGGAGTGCCAAGCGGCCGGGTGATGGTCTGGACCCGGCCGATACCGCGAAGGTGGAAGACGCTCTTGGCAATTCGGTCGACCACGAGCATGTCCGTCGAGTTGCGCACGTCGTGGTTCGTCTCGACCAGCAGCATTTCCGGGTTCATCCTCGCCTGCGGGAAATGCCGGTCGGCCGCTGCATAGCCGAGGTTGGCAGGGATGTCGTTGGGCAGGAACTCGCGGTCGTTGTAGCTCGGCACGTACCCGGGAAGGGCGAGAAGACCGATGAGGGAAAGCGCGATTGTCGACACCAGGATCGGGCCCGGCCAGCGCACGACGGCGGCGCCGATCTTGCGCCAGCCCCGCGTCCGCAGCTCCCGTTTGGGATCGAAGAAGCCGAAGCGACTGCAGATGGTGAGCAGGGCGGGCGCCATCGTCAGCGCGGCGAACGTCGCGACGAGCAGCCCGACGGCCAACGGTATGCCGAGGGTCTGGAAGTACGGCAGTCGGGTGAAGTGCAGGCAGAAGGTGGCACCCGCGATCGTCAACCCGGAGCCGAGGATCACGTGCGCGGTGCCGTGATACATGGTGTAGAACGCTGTTTCGCGGTCCTCGCCGTTCTGCCGCGCTTCCTGGTATCGGCCTACGAGGAAGATCGCGTAATCCGTACCCGCTGCGATCGCCAGCGTGGTCAACAGGTTGACGGCGAACGTCGACAATCCGATGAGCTCGTAATAGCCAAGGGTGGCGACGATTCCGCGGGCCGCCGCAAGCTCCATGAACATCATCAGCAGCACGAGTACGACCGTCATGATCGAGCGGTAGACGAACAGCAGCATCACGAAGATCACGCAGATGGTGACCATCGTGATCATCTGGACGCTTCTGTCACCGGCCTCATGCTGGTCGCTTGTCAAGGCGGCCGGGCCGGTGACATAGGCCTTGATACCCGGCGGCGGCGAACTCTTCGCCACGATGTCGCGAACCGCGGCGACCGACTCGTTCGCGATGCTTTCGCCCTGGTTGCCGCGAAGGTACAGCTGGACGTAGGCGGCCTTGCCGTCGGCGCTCTGAGATCCCGCCGCGGTGAGCGGGTCACCCCAGAAGTCCTGGATGTGCTCGACGTGCAGCTTGTCGGCTTTGAGCTTGTCGATCAGGCTGTCGTAGTACTTGTGGGCGTCCTCGCCGAGTGGTTGGTCGCCCTCGAGGACGATCATCACCGAGCTGTTGGAGTCGAACTCCTTGAAGGTCTTGCCGACCTGCTGCATGGCCAGCATCGAAGGTGCGTCGGTGGGCGCCAACGACACCGCGTGCGCCTCGCCGACCACTTCCAGCTGCGGGGCGATCACGTTCACCAGAACTGTCACTGCCAACCAGCCGAGCAGGATGGGCAGCGAGAAGAGCCGGATGAACCGGGGGATCAACGGATGCGCGCCGACGTGGGTGTTCGTCATGCGGTTACCTCGCAGGCTCGGTTCCCGCATTCTGCGCTGTTGATCCGCTCGCAAGCTTCGCTCATGCAGACTTCACCAGGCAGAACGTCTGTGCGTTGAGGCCGTCTGTGGTCTTCTCGTCCTTCACCACACCGTCGACGGTGATCCGGCAGCTGATGCTGTCACCATCCCCCTGCGCGACGATATTGGGGCTGGCGGCGGGGGCGGTGGTCGTCAACGTCAGCGACCAGGGCAGCGTGACGTTCTCCGCCTTCTGCGGCTGAGCGTCCAGGTCCAGGTAGTTGATGGTGGCCGTCGCGCCCGGCTGCCCGAAGATCTCGTATTTGACTTGCTTCGGATTGAACGGCGCGGGGTCGTTGACCAGGCCTGCGCCGGGCCGGGTGAGTTCAGTCTTGCCGAAGACGCCGCGGAGCCGGTCGACCATGAAGATTCCCAGCGCAATCACCGCGACGATGAGGACGGGCACCCAGAAGCGCCGCAGCACCTTCAGCACCGCACCCCCCGCCGCCCGTACGCCGGGGCGACGGAGTCCTCCTGGTCCGCCCGACCCATTCGATCTCTCCTCAAAGGAAATTGGCCTCCGCTTAACTTAGTCCATATAACTTCTGTTGGCGCAACTGGCTGACCAAATGTTTGGCGGGTTTGCGGGCGACCTGGCGAATCCGCCCACATCCACCGAAAGTGGCCGTAATCTGCCGTTAGGGCCGAGGGGTGGCCAAGGGGAGGCAGCAGCGATGGCCTTCGTCGAGAATACGTGCGGCGGCACGGTCCGCCGAGTGATTATTGCGGCGTTTTCAGCCGCGCTTCTGTCCGGTCTTTTCGGCGTGCCGACGGCCACTGCGTTCTCGAGCGTGCCGGTCGAGCAGCTGTCGGTGCCTTCGTCGTCGATGGGCCGCGATATTCGCGTCGAGTTCCTCAGCGGCGGCAAAGGCGCGCACGCGCTATACCTGCTGGACAGTATGGAAGCGGGCGACGACTTCAACGGCTGGGACATCAACACTGCCGCGTTCGACTGGTACAGGGACTCGGGGATATCGGTGGTCATGCCCGTCGGGGGAAAGTCGAGCTTCTACAGCGACTGGTACGGCCCTGCGGCGGGCAACGGCGGGACCTCCACCTATAAGTGGGAGACGTTCCTGACGCAGGAACTGCCTGCGTACCTCGCAACCTCCAAGACCGTGCCGTCCACCGGAAACGCCATCGTCGGGTTCTCGATGGGCGGTTCGTCAGCGCTCGTGCTGGCCGCCCACCACCCGCAGCAGTTCATCTTCGCCGGATCGCTTTCGGGCTTCCTCAACCTCTCGGCGGATCCCGGACAGGTTGGCATCGCGATGATGTGGAACGGCGGCTTCAGTCGCGATGCGATGTGGGGTCCGCCCGGCGACCCGGCCTGGGCCAGAAACGACCCCACCGTGCAGGCAGGCAGGCTGGCCGCCAACGGCACCCGCCTCTGGATCTACTGCGGTAACGGCACACCGACCGACCCGGCGCTGGCCAGCCCGGATGCGCCCATCGGCGGGCTCGGCTTCCTGGAGGGAATGGCGATCGACTCCAACCGTGCCTTCGTCGACGCCTACCTCGCAGCCGGCGGCAACAACGCGACGTTCAACTTCCCGGCAGGCATTCACAGCTGGGGCTATGCGGGCCAGCAACTGCAGCAGATGAAGCCGGACATGCAGCGTACGCTCCTCGCCACGTCCTAGGAAGACGGCCCGTTGGTGAATCTGACGACGCAAACCGCGGGAAAAACGTCGTCAGATTCACCAACGGGACGGCTAGCCAACGTGGCTCAACACTCTCAGCCACGCCAACAGCGTGACTACGACAAGCGTTCCCGCAGTTCGCGTTTGAGCACTTTGCCGTAGCTGTTCTTCGGCAGCTCGTCGATGAACTCGTACCGCTTCGGTCGCTTGAAGCGGGCGATGCGGTCGAGTAGGTGCGAGTCCAGATCGGCGGGGTCGACCTCGCCGACGACGAACGCGACCACGACCTCGCCCCACTCGTCGTCCTTGGCGCCGACTACCCCGACTTCCACCACGCCGGGGTGTTCGAGCAGCGCCTCCTCCACCTCGCGCGGATAGATATTGCTGCCGCCGCTGATCACCACGTCCTTCGACCTATCGCGCAGGGTGAGGAGGCCGCCGTCATCGAACGAGCCCATGTCGCCGGTGTGCAGCCAGCCGTCCTGCAGGGTCGTGGCGGTGGCCTCGGGGTTGCGCCAGTAGCCGGACATCACAACATCGCCCCGACAGACGATCTCGCCGATCTCGCCGGTCGCGGCCGGGCCGCCGTCGTCGCGAAGCACGGCGACATCGACACCGGACCGTGCGTACCCGACCGAGCCCAGTATTGCGTCGTCGGCGTCGAGGTGGTCGGCGCGACGCAGGCCGGTGATCGTCATCGGCGCCTCACCCTGTCCGTAGAGCTGGGTGAAGATCGGGCCGAACGCGGCCATCGCCCTCTTCAAGCTGTCCACATACATCGGGCCGCCGCCGTAGACGACTGTGCGCAGGTTGCCTGGGCATGACCTGCCGGTCGCGACGAGGCGCGCAACCATCGTGGGGGCGAGGAACGCGCTGCACCCCGGATGGTGCTGGCAGAGGTCGAGGAATTCATCGGGCTCGAACCCCGCCGACACCGGTATCACCTGGCGGGCGCCGCGCAGCACGTACGGCGGGACGTAGAGCCCCGATCCGTGCGACATCGGCGCGCCGTGAATCAGGCTGCAGTTCTCGTCCGGCGAGTCGAAGTCGGCGAGATGCGCGACCGTCATCGCCATCAGGTTGCGGTGCGACAGCATCGCGCCCTTGGACTTACCCGTCGTACCGCTCGTATAGAACAGCCAGGCGAGCTCCGCGGGATCCGTGCCCGGAACGTCGATCGGTTCGGCGCCGATCCGCGAGTCATAGGCGTCGCCTGCGATGACATCCATCGACACCTCGGTGGTCGAAGCGAGCTCTGCGGCGATCTTCGACGACGCGAAAACCTGTGCGGCGCCTGCGTCGTCGAGGATCTGCTTCATCTCCCGCGGATGCAGCTTGTAGTTGATCGGCAGGTACACGCACCCGGCCGCCCACACACCGAACATCAACTCGATGATCTCGGGACGGTTTTCGCTGGCAACCGCGACGCGCGCGCCCTGGCCGAGTTCGCGAAGCGAACCCGCCAGTCGCAAGGCCCGGGCCCGCAACTCGGCCCACGTACGTTGTTGCTGCTCGCCGAGATAGACGGCGCCGCGGTCGCCGAAACGGGCAGCCGCCTGGTCGAGCAGGGCGAACATGTTCAACGTCTTGTGTCCCCCTGCCCTTCGGGCGGGTGGGCCCCCAGCTTGCTAGGGGAGTGCCCCCACTTCGCGCGAGCGCTCATCGACGCGCTACCCACTCCGAGCTCAACGCAAATTCCGACAGGTATTTCGTCGAGCTCCAGCCGCCGTCGACGACGATCGTCTGACCGTTGATGAAGCTCGCACCGTCGGAACAGAGGAACGCCACGGTGCTCGCGATGTCGTTCACCTCGCCGAGGCGCGGATACGGCGTCATCGCCGTGTTGATCTTCTTGAACCGGTCGTCAGTGAGCCGCTGGGCGACCATCGGCGTCAGCGTCACCCCGGGTGCGACTGCGTTGCAACGGATTCCCTGCGGCCCGTACTGGCACGCGATGTGCAGGGTCAGCGATGTCATGCCGCCCTTCGCCGCCGAGTACGCACCGCCGCGCAGGCCGCCGACCACCGCGAACGTCGACGTGACATTGACGATTCCCGACCCCGGTTGCATGTGCGGAATCACGTCGCGCGCCAACCGGAACGGTGCGCGCAGCATCAGCCCGAGGAAGTAGTCCAGCGATTCGTCATCCGTCTCGTGCAGCGGTTTGGGGCTGCCGACGCCAGCGTTGTTGACGAGGAAGTCGATGCGACCCCACCGCTGCACGGCCAGGTCGACGATGCGGGCGGGCGCGTCGTCGGCGGTCAGGTCGACGGCGATGGTCGCGACACGGTCGGCGTCGCCGATAGCCTCTTCGAGATCGGATAGCCTGTCCGCGTCGCGGCCCGTTCCGACGACGGCCATACCCATTTCGGCGAGTTTGGTCGCACAGCCGAATCCGATACCGCTGCTCGCGCCCGTCACTATCGCTACCTGCATGTCAACCATCTGCTTTCGTCAGTTCCGCCCGGATCTGATGCTTGAGTACCTTGCCCGCGTCGTTTTTCGGCAGGCTTTCGGCGATGACGACCTGTTCGGGCGCCTTGAACTTCGCGACGCCATAACCGATGAGAAAGTCGCGAAGGCTCTCGACGTCGGGGCCGGGGGAGACCGTCGGCACGATGACCGCACACGCTCGCTCACCGGTCCTTTGATCCGGTAGCCCCACGATCGCGATCTCGACGATGTCGGGGTGCCCGCCCAGAATGTCCTCGATCTCCTTCGGGGCGATGTTCTCGCCGCCGCGGATGATGATGTCCTTGGCACGCCCGGTCACCACGAGGTACTCGTCGTCCACCCACTGCGCGAGATCGCCTGTGCGGAAATAGCCTTGCGCGTCGAAGGCGCTTGCGTCGTCCTCCGGGTTGCGATAGCCGACCAGCATCTGCGGGCCACGGGCATATATCTCACCCGATCCGGGCGGTGCGGCGTCGTGCGCGACGAGCTTGACACTCGCGATCGCGGGTCGTCCGTCGGTGTCGGCGGCGTGCTCGGGGTCGGTCGGTGAGCCGACGGTCGTCACGGGCACCTCCGTCGACCCGTACACCCGGGTCACCACGGCGTGATCGAAATACGCTGCCGCGCGGCGAATCAGCGATGGCGGCACCGAGGCGCCACCGCAGATGAACACCTTGAGGTCCGGCAGCCGGGTATCGGCCCGCTCGGCCGCGGCGAGCAGGCCCTCCAGGAACGGGGTCGCCCCCGCCATATGCGTGCAGCGCTGGGAGACCATCAGCGCCACTGCATCGTCGGGGTCCCAGCGGTCCATCAGCACGGCCGTGGTGCCGAGCAGAAGCGGGCATTCGAAGGCGTAGATCGAGCCGCCGATATGTGCGATCGGCGACGGCACAAGGAATTTGTCACCGGGCTCGATCAGCCAGTGGTCACGGAGCTGGCAGATCAGCGCGTGGATCGAGTCATGGCTGTGCAGAACGCCTTTCGGTCGGCCGGTGGTACCGGAGGTGTACAGAATCATCCGCACCTCCGCCGAGTCGACGGCGGGCAGGTCCGCATCCGGCTCTTGTTTGAGAAGCTCGCCGTACGCGGTGTGACCATCGGAATCGCCGCGGACCACGACGATTTCAGGCGGCGAGTCCATCTGACCCGTTACCCGTTCCAGCATCGCGAGATAGTCGTGCGCCCGGAACTCCCTCGGCACGACGATCATCCGACTGTCGACGTCTTCGAGGATGAACGCAAGCTCCCGATCCCGCAGCGACGGCAGAATCGGGTTGACCGCGATTCCCGCCATCGTCGCCGCCAGGTACACGACGGCGGCCTCGTACCAGTTCGGCAGCATGAACGACACCACGGCGCCGGTCGGCATCCGCGACAACAGCGCGTGCGCCAGCGCCCCTGCCTGCGTGTGCAGCGTTTCGCAGTCCAACGCGACATCGCCGTCGACCAACACCACCCGGTGCGGCGTGAGTCGCGCGGCCTCGGCAAGAGAATCGGCAAGCGTCGGCACGGGCGCTAGCCTCTGACCCGCCGCATGGTCATCGAGTGCCGGAAGCGTGACGCGGGGTGCGTGTTGACTGTGACCTGCGCAACCTCGCCATCCGATGTCTTGTAGGTGCGCTGCACCTCCAGCGCGGGCGATCCGGGTTCGGTCTCCAGTACGCCTGCCAGATCAGGGGCGATCAAGACGGCGGCGATCTCCTGGTTGACCTCGACGATGCTCACCCCGAAGAGATCCTCGATCAGCGGGAAGATCGGTCCGGTGTGGCGCTGCAGCAGCCGGCCGACCGCGGCGAAAGCCCGGTTGATGTAGTACTCGGTTCGGCACAGCGGGAACTCGGCGCCTTCGGACTGCCGGTAACCGCGCACGGCCAGCCACTCCTCGCCACCGCCGAGTCCGGTGCGTGCGGCCACGTCCTCGTCAAGCACCACCGTGTTGATGGACTCGATCGCGAACCGGGCCTCGGTCGCGAACGCCACCAGATCGTTGATCGACATGACGTCGTAGGCGTCCGATGTCGAACGCGGCACCACGAGCGTGCCCGTTCGCGGGCGCGACGAGACCAGGTTGTCCTCGCGCAGCCGTCGCAATGCCTCCCGCACGGTGTAACGGCTGACCGAGAACCGTTCGCACAGTTCGTGTTCAGTGGGCAGTTGTGATCCGACGGGATACACGCCGTCGACGATGTCCTTGCGCAGCGCCCGCGCCACCTGAATGTAGCGATGGTCCACGGGGGAGGTTTCGGTCATCGGCGTCAACCTGTCATGCGCTTCGGCGCAGCGCGACCACGCTGCCGTCACCGTCGGCCGAGACGTAGAGGGTGCCGTCGGCGGCCGCCGCGATGCCTGCGAACGGGCCCTGCGGTCCGGAGAACGGGGGCATCCCCTTCAGCGGCTTCGGTTCAACGCCGGGCGGGGGACCGACAGGTAGCCCCACCGCGATGGTGCTGCGCGCCTTGCTGTTCAGGTCGAACGAGACGACCTCTTTCGAGCCCGCGTCGACGATGTAGAGCTGCCCGTCGCGCACGAGGATCCCCTGCGGCCTCTGCAAGCCGTCCACCACGACGTCGCAGCCGGAGCCGGTGAGCTTCACGACCCGGCCTGCGCCCGTCTCCGCGACCAGTACGCTGTCTCCGTCGAAGGCGACGCCGACAGGATCACCAAGCCCGGAAGCCAGCGTCTCGACGTTTCCCGACCGAAGGGCGTGAACGCTGCCGGTGCCGAGTTCGGCGAAGACGATCACGCCGCCCGGCCCGATCGCCACACCGTAGAGCTGGTCGAAGTCTGCTGCCAGATAATCGGTTTCGTTCTCTGCGGGGCGGTAACGGGCGACCTGGCCGCCCGAGGTCGTCACGACGAACTCGCCGCCGCCCGCAGGCGCCAACCCGCGCAGGAAGCCCGGATAGCCCGGCGAGAACAGCATCCCGGCCGTCTGCAGCGAGCCCTGGGGTGTCACCACATAGAAGTACGTCCCGTCGGCGACATACAGCCTGCCGTCGTCGCCGACGGCCAGATCCATCGGCCAGTTCAGCCCGCCGGGCAACACGGTCCTGGTGTCGCCACCGACGATCTCGGTGATCTCGCCGGTGAAGTTCGACGCGAACAGCCGGCCGTCGGCGATCGCGAGGTTGTCCAGTCCGGGGTTCAGCTGTGCCAGCAGAGTCTGCTCGCCGCTGCGCGGGTCGATGCGCAGTACCTGTCCGCTGGCGACCTGGGTGGACACGATGAAGCCGTCGGCATCGAATTTCACCGCGTCCGGCACGCCGAGTCCGGCTGCAACTCTTTGTGGCTCACTCGGTGAGTCCGGATCCACCCGCCAGATCTCGTTGGCGGTCATCAACGGGTAGTACAGCAGTCCGTCGGGTCCGACTTCCATGGCATTCGGCGACGGCAGATCTTCTGCAAGGATGCGTTGCGCGCCGGTCGCCCTGTCCAGTTCCATCAGCCGGCCGCCGTCGCGGCATTCGTTGACGAACAGCCGCCCCTTGTGCACCGTGATGCCGTTGGCGCAGGGCAGGTCGTCGCGAAGAACGCGGCTGCGGCCGTCCCTGCCGAGCGCGCTCACCCTGCCGTCCATCACCTCGGTGGCGTAGAGGACACCGTCGGCATCGAAGGCGACGTCGTCGGGCGCGATGATGTCGCCGCCCTTGGCGCTGACGGCCTCGAGTCGGCCGGTCTCGAGATCCAGTGCGGTGATCTGGCTGCCGGTCACCTGTGCGATGTAGACCCGGCCGTCCGGACCGGTCCGCAGCCCGTTGGCGCCGAAGAGCCGGCTGGGTGCGGTGAGCCGTTCGAGCCGCCAACCGTCGGCGACGTTCGGGATGGACGCGGGGTAGCGGGCGTCGATGTGCGACGTGCTCATGGGCTGAAGACGCTATCAAGCTCGAATAGTCCAGACAATAGGGTGGCAAGGACTCATATCAGCCCTTGACGGCCCGATTAGTGCTGCGGAATAGTGTTCTGCAATATGCAGAGCACCGTATGTTGTCCGGACAATTAACCTCATGAGCGATCTGTTGGACCTCGAAGGCCGCATCGTCGTCGTCTCCGGCGCAGGAGGTGGCGGCATCGGCACGACCGTGACGCGAATGGCCGCGGAAGCGGGTGCGACCGTCATCGCGGTGAGCCGGTCGAAGGAGAATCTCGAGGAACACGTCGCGCCCCTTGGCGCCGACGGACTGTCGGTGGTGCCGGTGGCGGCCGACGCGGCGACCGACGAAGGGATCGCGGCCGTACTCGATCGCGTCCGCGGCACCGACGGCGATCTCTACGGTCTGGTGAATGTCGCAGGCGGTGCCGAGCCGTCGACGTGGATGCCGTCGACACGTGTGCGCCGAGACGACTGGCGAGCGTTGTTCACCGCGAACCTCGAGACCGCGTTCTTCATGAGCCAAGCGGTCGCCGCCGAGATCCGCGGCAAGGGCAATCCCGGGTCGATCGTGTCGATCTCGTCGATCAGCGGTATGAACACCGCCCCGTTCCACATCGCCTACGGAACGGCCAAGGCCGCGGTGGTCGCGATGACCCGCACGATGGCGGCCGAACTCGCGCAGGAGGGCATCCGCGTCAACGCGGTCGCTCCCGGCGTGACCGAGACCGCCGCGTCGCGCACCTACACCGACGACGATCCCGACCGTGACCGTCAAGCCATCGCGATGGGCAGGCGCGGCAAGCCGGAGGAGCAGGCGGGCGCAATCCTGTTCCTGCTGTCCGACCTGTCGAGCTACGTCACCGGCCAGACACTGCTCGTCGACGGCGGCCTGAACCTGCGATGGACTCATCTCGGCGCTGACAACACCTCGCTGTTCCTCGCCGACCAGTCCTTCCGGGCCGCGATCAAGGAGATGTGATGACCCACAGCGAATCCGACCTCGAAGCCGCAATCGAGATCGATGCCGATCCTGACGATTCGACGGGGCAGATCGCCGAGGATCTGTCCGAGCCGACGACGATCGGCGTCGAGGCATACATCTCGGAGGACTACGCGCGCGCCGAACGCGACAAGCTGTGGCGCAAGGTTTGGCAGCAGGTCGGCCGCGTCGAAGAGATCCCCGAGGTCGGCAGCTACCTGACCTACGACATCCTCGACGACTCGATCATCGTGGTACGTACCGGGCCAACCGAATTCGTGGCACACCACAACGTGTGCATGCACCGCGGAAGGCGGCTGATCGATACGCCGGACGGTGCGAAAAACGCATGTGCGCGCACGCGCAAGTCGTTCGTCTGCGGATTCCATGGCTGGACGTACGGGCTGGACGGCGCGTGCACCCACATCCGTGAACAGGACGACTGGAAGGGTGCGCTGACACCGCGCAACACCCACCTCGCACCCGTTCAGGTCGACACCTGGGGCGGATGGCTGTTCGTCAATATGGACCCCGATTGCGAACCGCTGGTCGACTATCTGTTCCCCGCCGCCAAGATCCTCGACCCGTTCGGGCTGGAGAACATGCGCTACAAGTGGCGCAAATGGCTGAAGTTCGACTGCAACTGGAAGGTCGCGATGGAGGCCTTCAACGAGACCTACCACGTGTTCACCACGCATCCCGAGTTCAACAAGTTCGGTGAGTTCAAGGGCTGGGCCAAGGCGAAGGGCAGGCACAGCAACATCGGTTATGACGCGCCGAAGGGAATGGACGAGACCAAGTCGAAGATCCGCCTCGGAACCGGGGACCCGCGCATCTCCACCGCGGAGATGCAGGTGTACACGATGGAGGAGACCAACGCCACCACGACACAGACACTGGTGAACGCCGCCAAGCGGCTTGTCGACGAACTTCCGGAAGGCACTCCCGCCGACGAGGTACTGCAGCACTGGCTGGCCTCGGCGCGACGCGACGACGAAGCCCGGGGTGTGGTCTGGCCGACGATCCCGCCCGACATCCTCGGGCAGAGCGGGACCGCGTGGCAGATCTTCCCGAACTTCCAGGTCGGGCAGGGCCTGACCAGCGCGCTGTGCTACGCGGCGCGGCCCGATCCGAGCTACGACCCCAACCAGTGCATCTTTGAGGTCGCCGTCTTCGAGCTCTACCCGAAAGGCCAAGAGCCGCAGACGGAGTGGCAGTACACGCCGAAGGAAAGCCCGAACTGGCTCTCGGTGCTGCCGCAGGACTTCTCGAATATGGCGGCTGTGCAGCAGGGAATGAAATCCCTCGGCTTCCCCGGCACAAAGCCCAACCCGTATCGCGAACGCAGCACCGTCAACCTGCACACGCAGCTGGCCAAGTACATGGGCACCGGCGAACCACAGGAGCTATCAGACAAATGACGTTGTTCGACACCTGCGGACCGACGCAGACGCCCGATGACATCGACATCGACGCCTTGCGGGAGAAGTACGCCCACGAACGGGACAAGCGATTGCGCCCCGAGGGCGCGACGCAGTACCTGGAACTCAAGGACGACTACGCGGAGTTCGCGGAGATCGACCCGCATACACCCGTTACCCCACGCACTCCGATAAGCGAGGACGTCGCGGTGGCGGTTCTCGGCGGGGGCATCGCGGGCCTGTTGGCGGGGGCGTACCTCAAGAAGGCGGGCGTCGACGACGTACACGTCATCGAGATGGGTGGCGACTTCGGTGGTGTCTGGTACTGGAACCGCTTCCCAGGAATTCAGTGCGACAACGACGCGTACTGCTACATACCGCTGCTCGAAGAGCTCGACTTCGTTCCATCGAAGAAGTTCGCCGACGGCGCCGAGATCTTCGAGCATTGCCGCAACATCGGCAAGCATTTCGGGCTGTACGACGGTGCCATCTTCTCCACGCAGGTTCGCACGGTGCAGTGGGACGAGGACATCAAGCGCTGGCGGTTGACCACCAACCGTGGCGACGATATCCGTGCCCGCTTCGTGGTCATGACCCAGGGCTCGTATAACCGGCCCAAACTGCCCGATATCCCCGGCATCAAAGATTTCACGGGGCACGTCTTCCACTCGGCGCGTTGGGACTACGACTACACCGGCGGCGATGCCAACGGTGGCCTGCACAAGTTGGCAGACAAGCGCGTCGCGCTCGTCGGAACGGGCGCCACGGGTGTGCAGCTCGTTCCACATCTCGGCCGAGACGCCCAGCATCTGTACGTCTTTCAGCGAACCCCGTCGTCGGTGGACATGCGCGGCAACGAGCCGACGGATCCGAAGTGGGCCGCGTCCTTGCGGCCGGGCTGGCAGGAGGACCGAAAACTCAACTTCCACCGCTGGTCACCGTTCGGCGACGGAGTGATCTTCGATGCGGTGGATCAGGTCTGCGACTTCTGGACCGAGCTCGGCCGCAACCTGACCGCCCGGGTCGCCGCGGCAGAGGATCCGACGTCGCTTGGCCTCGAGCAGATCATGGCGATGCGCGAAGAAGAACAGTTCAAGGTCATGGAGCGGTTGCGGCGGCGCGTCGAAGGCATCGTCGACGACCCGCAGACCGCGGAGGCGCTCAAGCCGTACTACCACTTCCTGTGTAAACGGCCGTGCAGCAGCGACGAATACCTGCCGACGTTCAATCGCCCGAACGTCACCCTGGTCGATGTGTCGGAATCCAAGGGCGTGGAGAGGCTCACCGAGAAGGGCATCGTCGCCAACGGTGTCGAGTACGAAGTGGATTGCGTGATCTTCGCGAGCGGCTTCGAAATCTCGACCGAGCTCAGCCGCCGCTATGCGATGGAGGCCATCGAAGGGCGTGACGGGCTCTCACTGTTCGACCACTGGCGCGATGGCTACAAGACACTGCACGGGATGACCAGCCGTGGATTTCCGAATCAGTTCCATACGGGGTTCATCCAGGGGGGTGTGTCCGCCAATACGACGGCGATGTTCGAGCAGCAGGCCCAGCACATCGCCTACATCATCGCCGAGGCGGTGAAGCGAAAGGCGACGACCGTCGAGCCGAGCATCCAGGCTCAAGAAGGCTGGGGCAACACCATCAAGGAACTGGCCGTCGACACTTCGGCGTTCGATCTTTCCTGCACCCCCGGCTATTACAACAACGAGGGCAACGGGTTCGGTGACGGTGTCCGGTCGTTCCTGGGGGACTACTACATGGCAGGTTTCTACGTATTCGACGACCTGCTCAAGGGGTGGCGCGAAAAGGGTGACCTGGATGGCCTCGAGCTCGGAACGTGAATGCCTGACTTGAGATTCGACGACCGGGCCGCCGTCGTCACAGGCGGCGGAAGGGGACTGGGCCGCTCGTACGCCATGCTTCTCGCGTCGCAGGGCGCGAAGGTCGTCGTCAACGACCCCGGCGGCAGCCTCACCGGCGACGGCACCGACGTCGGCCCCGCAGAAGAGGTGGTGCGCGAAATCGTCGCCGCGGGTGGTGACGCCGTCGCCAACACCGATTCGGTGGCGACGCCGAGCGGGGGCGAGGCGATCGTCGACGCGGCGTTGGACCGCTACGGCCGTATCGACATCCTGGTCCACAATGCCGGCAACGTTCGCCGAGCGTCGCTGAAGGCGATGTCCTACGACGACTTCGAGGCCGTGCTGGATGTCCATCTGCGTGGTGCCTTCCACGTTGTGCGGCAGGCATTTCCGCTGATGTGCGATGCGGGCTACGGGCGCATCGTACTGACCTCGTCGATCGGCGGGCTTTACGGAAACCACGAAGTGGCCAACTACGCGATCGCCAAGGCGGGTGTGATCGGTCTGTCCAACGTCGCCGCGATGGAAGGCGCCGCTGAGGGCGTCAAGAGCAATGTCATCGTGCCTGCCGCTGTCACCAGGATGGCCGAGGGCATCGACACGTCGGCCTATCCGCCGATGGGCCCAGACCTTGTGGCGCCTGTCGTCGGCTGGCTCGCGCACGAAACCTGTTCCATCACAGGGGAGATCCTGGTTGCACTGGCAGGTCGGGTGGCACGGGCGGTGGTCGCGGAAACGCCGGGGGTGTACCGGCCGTCGTGGTCCATGGCCGACGTCGGCGAGCACATGGCGGCGATCCGCGACGCGTCGAATCCTGTCGTCTTCCCGGTCGTACCCGACGGCCACGGCGACCACATTCGGTACAGCTTCGGCATGGCAACGCAGGGAGCCGTCCGTGGCTAGCCAAGGTCCGCTTGCCGGAGTCCGCGTCGTCGACCTCACCGCGATGGTGATGGGCCCGTACTGCACCCAGATCATGGCCGATATGGGCGCCGACGTGATCAAGGTCGAGCCGCCTGCGGGCGACAACACCCGCTACATCTCGGTGGGCCCTGCCCCCGGTATGAGCGGCGTGTACATCAACGTGAACCGGGGCAAGCGCGCCATCGTGCTCGACCTTCGGACCGATGAAGGCAAGACCGCACTGCGAGCCCTCGTCGCGACAGCCGATGTGTTCATCCACTCGATGCGGGCCAAGGCGATCGCCAAGCTCGGCTTCGGCTACGACGACGTCGCCGCGATCAACCCGTCGGTCGTGTACACGAACTGCTACGGGTACGGCAGGCGCGGGCCCAACCGGGACCTGCCCGCCTATGACGACACCATTCAGGCCGAGTGCGGGATACCCGCCGTACAGGAGCAACTGACTGGCGAAGCCAACTATGTCGGAACGATCATGGCCGACAAGGTGGCTGGCCTGACCGCCCTCTACGCGACGACGATGGCGTTGTTCCACCGCGAGCGGACCGGCGAGGGGCAAGAGGTCGAGGTCAGCATGTTCGAGACGCTGGCGTCCTTCATGCTCGTCGAACACGCCAACGGCGCGATGTTCGACCCACCCCTGGGTCCTGCGGTGTATCCGCGCACCGTGGCACCGAATCGCAGGCCCTACCCGACGAAGGACGGCCATATCGCGGCACTCATCTACAACGACAAGCACTGGAACGCGTTCGTCAACGCTGTGCGGCCACCGTGGGCGACCGAGGCGTACGCAACCCTCGAACTGCGCGCCAACGACATCGACACCGTCTACGGGCTGGTCGCGCAGACGATGTTGGAGCGCACGACCGACGAGTGGCTGACACTGTTCCGTGAGCTGGAGATCCCCGCCGCTCCGATCAACACCCCCGATGCGCTGTTCGACCATCCACACCTGAACGCGGTCGGCCTGTTCGAAACCGTGGAAACGCCACACGGACCCGTGAGAATGCCTGGTGTGCCGACGTGGTTCTCTCGGACTCCTGGCCGGATCGCAGGCCCGACCCGTGAGCTCGGCGCGGACACCGCAGAAGTGCTGCGCGAGCTTGGACTCGCCGACGTCGAGCCCGCAGTGGGCTCGGGATAGGTAGACCGGTGGACTTCGAAATGGGGCGCGACGCCGCAGAATTGCGCGGCGAACTTCGCGAGCTGGTCAACACCCATGTGCCGGAGGGCTTTCTGGGCGCCTTCACCGACGACCCGGCCGACCTCGAGACGGCCCAGCAGTTCTGCCGGACGCTCGCCGACAACAACCTGCTGTGCCTGTCGTGGCCGGAGGAGTTCGGCGGCGGTGGGGCGTCGGTGTGGGAGCAGACCGTGGTGCGGGAAGAGATGTGGGCTCATCACGAGCCGCGCGGTGCGCAGTACATGGGCGTCAACTGGGTCGGGCCGATCATCATGCGCCACGGCACAGAAGAGCAGCAGCGCAAGCATCTGCCGCCGATCGCCCGCGGCGAGGTGATCTGGTGTCAGGGCTTCTCCGAGCCTGAGGCGGGCTCCGACCTGGCCTCGCTGCGCACCGCCGCACGCCCCGACGGCGACGGCTGGTTGGTCAGCGGCCAGAAGATCTGGACGTCCTACGCCACGATGGCGCAGTGGTGTTTCCTGCTGACACGTACCCACAAGGTTGGAGAGGGCGCAGCCCGAAAAAAACAAGAAGGCTTGACCATTTTCCTTGTCCCGATGGACGATCCGGCCATCCAGGTGCGGCCGATCCGCGCCATGTTGGGCCCGCACCACCTCAACGAGGTGTTCTTCGACGACCTCCGGGTGACCCGCGCGGACGTGCTCGGCGAGGTCGACAACGGTTGGTCGATTGTTCAGGAAGTGACGTCCTTCGAGCGCGTCGGCATCGCCAGGTATGCGCGGTGCGAACGACTCTTGGCAGCGGCGCCGTCGGTGCTCGCCGATCGCTGGGAGGACCTACCCGCTGAGTTGCGGGGCCGCTGGGTGCGGATGCTGACCCACTGCCGTCGGGCCCGCCTCCTCGCGTATCGCGTCGTATCGCTGCAGAGCAGCGGTCGGATCCAACCGGGAGACGCCGCCGCCTACCGCATCGCGGTGACGAAACTCGATCAGGACAGCGCGGAAGTACTGATGGAGATCGCCGCCGAGGTGTCACCCGACGATCCAGGCGGCCGATGGTTCCTCGGCGAGGTCGAGGATCACTGGAACTACTCGCAGGCGTCCACGGTGTCCTCCGGCAGCATCGAGATGCAGCGCATCCTGCTGTCCCGCGCCCTGCTGGCGGCGAAATGAGCGAGATGATCCTCGACCTCAGCGACGACGCCAAAGAATATGGCAGGCAGGCGCTTCGGGCATTCGAGTCCGCGGGCGGAGATCAGCTCGTTCAGCAGGCCGAAGCCAAACCCGATATCCGCGAACGCCTCGTCGGGCCGGTGTGCAATGAACTCGGCGCATGGGAACTCGACGCCCGCACCGACGCCGACGGGTTGGAAGCGGCGGCGGCGCTGTGCCGCAGCGCCGGCTACTGGGCGCTGCCGTATCCAGTCGCCGAACGCCTTGCGAAGCCGACCGACGTCGATTCCGACGGCCTGATCGTGGTGGCGTCGAACCGTCCCTCTGCCGCCGTCGGTGGAGTCGACACACGCTGGACGGCAGTGACGTTGGACGGCGTCAGAAGCGCAGTCGTCGCGCACGGCACCGCGGGGCCCGCATTCGTCACCCCACTCGAGCTGTCGGAGACCGACAGGAACGGGGCAGCCGATGTGGCACTTGCGCTCGTGCTGCCGTGCTGGACGCTGCTCGGCATGCTCGACCGCGCCATCGAGCTGACCATCGCACACGTCACCCTGCGCAAGCAGTTCGGCCAACCACTCTCGGCGTTCCAGGGTGTGCAGTTCCAGCTCACCGACGCAGAAGTCGAACGCAGCGGGCTCGACATCCTCGCCAAGTACGCGCTGTGGAGCGTCGGCGCAGGCAAGCCCGAAGCGCTTGTGGACGCGCTCGCACTGCGAATGTCGGCAATCGAAGCGGCGGAGATCGTGTTCCGGGTGTGCCATCAGCTGCACGGCGCCGTCGGATTCTGTGACGAGACCACCCTGTCGTGGTTGTCCCGCTACAGCCAGCCGCTGCGCCGGCTGCCTCTCGGGTTGTCCGCCACCCGCGACGAATTGACCCGTCGTGCAGGACGATCCGGTATTCCGGGGTTGTACGCATGACGAAAGCCCAACTCGACGACTTCCGCGATACGGTGCGCGCCTGGTGTGAGGAACACATCCCGCCGGACTGGCGCGCGAATCAGACCGGCGTCAGCGACGAGGAGTTCGTCCGGTTCCAGAAGTGGTGGTTCGGCGAACTGCATGCCGCGGGCTACGCCGTGCCGCACTGGCCAAAGGAGTGGGGCGGCGGCATGAGCGTGGCCGAGCAGATCGTGCTGTACTCCGAGCTTGCCGCCCACGATGCGCCTCGGCTTGTGCTCGCGTTCGTTGGCATCCACCACGCCGCGTCCACACTGCTCGCGGCAGGCACCGAGGAACAACGCAGCAAGCACCTCCCTGCCATCCTCGACGGCGAGACCTGGGTGCAGGGTTTCTCCGAACCGGAGGCGGGGTCGGATCTGGCCAGCCTGCGGACCACGGCGCGCAGGGACGGCGACGGCTATGTCGTCAACGGACAGAAGTTGTGGGCCAGCGGCGGCAAGCACGCCGACTGGTGCCTGCTCTTGGCCCGCACCGACTCCGAAGCCCCCAAGCGCAAAGGTATTTCGTACTTTCTTCTCGACATGTCCACCCCCGGTGTCGAGGTGCGGCCCATCCGCAACGCGATCGGCGACTCCCACTTCTGCGAGGTGTTCCTCAACGATGTCAGGATTCCGGCGGCCAACCTCGTCGGCGCAGAGAACTCCGGCTGGCAGGTGGCCCAGGCGACGTTGGGCGCTGAACGCGGAATGACGATGCTGGAGCTCGCGGAGCGCCTCGGCAATGCCGGCTTCCGATGGCTGGTGCAATCGTGTCCCACCGGCGATCCGGTCGTCGCCGACCGGCTGGCACAGTTCGACATCGAGATCACCGGTCTGCGCGGACTGTGCAGAGAGCTGGTGGAGAATGCCGAGGCGGGCACGGCAGGACCCGCCGACGCCTCCGTCGTGAAGCTCTTCTACAGCGAGCTTCTGCAGCGCATGACGGACTTCGGCGCGGAGGTCGGCGGCCTGCCTGCGCACACCGCACTGGTGAAGTCGGCCAGCAGCGGGTGGGAATCCGGTTCGTGGATCCTCGATTTCATCGGCTCCTGGGAGTGGACGATCCCCGGCGGGTCGAGCGAGATCCAGCGGACGATCATCGCCGAGCGCGGCCTTGAACTGCCGCGAGAGCCGAGCGCGGTGTAGATGGCACGCGAATTCGACGAGTTCCACGCGGAGCTCAGATCCGTTGCGAGCGATCTGCTCGCCAAGGATCGTGCGGTCGACTGGCCCGCGCTGGTGGACGCCGGCTGGGTCGGCCTGGAGATTCCGGAGCAGTTCGGCGGGGCCGGTGCGACATTCGCCGAAGTCGCGATCATCTGCGAGGAGATGGGCCGCTCGGCCAGTACCAACAGCTACCTCGGCGGCGCCGTGCTCGCGGTGAGCACCCTGAATGCATTGCAGCCCAGCGGCACTCGTGACCGGTTGCTGACCGAAGTGGCGTCGGGCGCCGTCAGGCTTGCCGTCGCGGTCGAATCGACTGAATTCGTCCCCGACGCCCAGGGCGCCGATGCGATGCTCGTGGTCGTCGACGGTGCGGTCGCGCTCGTCGACGCGACGGTTGCTCCGCAACCCGTTCTCGACGAGACCCGTCGCCTGTCGACGGTGTCCACTGACGGCGTCGCGGTGACCGAGACTCTGCGATTCGAGGGTAACGCCGACGCCGCGGTGCGCCGGTTGCGCGAGCGGGCCGCGGTGGCGATCGCATGCGACAGCATCGGTGTTTCGGAGGCGATGCTGGCCGCAACGGTCGAATACGCGAAGGTGCGGCACCAGTTCGGCCGCGCGATCGGGTCCTTCCAGGCCGTCAAGCACGCCTGCGCCGACATGCTCACCACCATTTCGATATCCCGCCAACTCGTTTCGGCCGCGATCGACGCCGTCACCGTCGAGCGAGCCGATTCTCACGTGGCGGTCGCGATGGCTAAATCGCATGCCTGCGGCACCGCCGTCGACATCGCCGGCAAGGCCATGCAATTGCACGGCGGCATCGGCTACACGTGGGAGAGCGGCATCCATGTGTATCTCAAACGCGCCGCGCTCAATCGTTCGTTGTTCGGTTCACCCGCGACTCACCGCCAAGAGCTCGCAAAACGCTACCTGTAAAAGGAGTTTCACCATGGGCGTGCACGTCTACAAGCGGATCCTCGACCTCTTCGAGGCCGAGGGTGTCAACACGTTGTTCGGTATCCCGGATCCCAACTTCGTGCACATGTTCGCCGAGGCCGACGCCCGCGGCTGGTCGGTGGTCGCCCCGCACCACGAACTGAGCGCCGGGTTCATGGCTGAGGCGGCGTCCCGGATGACCGGCAAGCCCGGACTGTGCATCGGCACGCTCGGGCCCGGTGTCGCGAACATCTCGGGCGCGATGATGTGCGCACTGGTCGAGAACTCACCGGTGATCTTCCTGGGCGGCCAGCGCGCCCGCATCACGGAGCGACGGGTCCGCCGCGGACGCATCCAATTCGTGCAGCAGGAAGGGCTTTTCACGCCGTCGGTGAAGTACAGCAGCTCGATCGAATACGCCGACCAGACCGACGAGATCATCCGAGAGGCGATCCGGCGTTCCATGTCCGGCACACCCGGCCCGAGCTACGTCGAGTTCCCGTCGCACGTGATCCTCGAAGAGCTCGACGTCGCCGACCCGTTGCCGCCGCACCGGTACCGACTGGTCAATCAGGGCGCAGGGGCGCGGGAAGTGGCGCAGGCCGCCGAGCTGATCCGCGCCGCAAAGAGCCCGATTCTGTTGGTGGGCCACGGCGTTCACACGTCGCGCACCCAGGCCGAGGTCAAGGAGCTCGCTGAGCTGATGGCCTGCCCGGTGATCCAGACCTCCGGCGGCACGTCGTTCATTCCGGGACTGCAGGAGCGGACGTTCCCCTACCTGTTCTCCCCGGCCGCCAACGACGCTGTCGAGGAATCCGACCTGTGCGTCGCGCTTGGCACCGAACTCGGTGAGCCGATGCACTACGGCCGGACCCAGCATTGGGCGGCCAACGATGCGAACCGCAAATGGGTCTACGTCGAGCAGGACCCGACCGCCATCGGCGTCAACCGCGCGTTCGACGTGTCATTGGTCGGCGATCTGCGCGGCGTGGTGCCGCAACTCGTCGAGGCGTTGCGCGATACCCCACGCACGGCCTCTGAGGCGCTGGGCGTGCTCATCAAGAAGGACGCGAAAGAGCTTGCGGATCTCGCCGAGAGCGCCCCGACCGGGCGTTCCCCGATCCACCCCGCGCGCTACGTCGTCGAGGCCACCAAGGCATTCAATGAGCTGGAGGACGCCATTCTGGTCCGCGACGGCGGCGCGACCGTGATCTTCCAGTGGACCTACTCACAGTCCAAACCCCGTGACGTGATCTGGAACCAGAACTTCGGCCACCTCGGCACCGGCCTGCCGTACGCCGTCGGCGCCTCTGTGGCCGACGGTGGCAACCGGCCCGTCATGCTGCTGACCAGTGACTCGGCATTCCTGTTCCACATCGCCGAACTCGAGACGGCGGCCAGGCAGCACCTGCCGCTGGTCTGTGTGGTGGGGGTCGACCACCAGTGGGGACTCGAGGTGGGTGTCTACAAGCGCACCTTCGAACAGCCGTCCCCGCAGCCCGGCGTGCACTGGAGCAAAGACGTCCGGATGGACAAGATCGGCGAGGGCTTCGGTTGCCACGGTGAATACGTCGAGAAGGAATCCGAGATCGGGCCGGCGATCGCCCGGGCGTACGCCAGCGGCAAGGTCGGCGTGGTGCACGTCTGCATCGACCCGAAGGCCAACTCCGAGGAGATGCCCAAGTACGACCGATTCCGGACGTGGTATGCAGAAGGAACCCAGTAGAGAAGGATGACCGTTATGCGTGAATACCTGAAGTTCTACATCGACGGCCAGTGGGTCGACCCGTCCGAGTCCAAGACACTCGACGTCGACAACCCGACCACCGAGCAGGTGTCGGGGAAGATCGCGATCGGCACCGCGGCCGACGTCGACAAGGCGGTCAAGGCGGCGCGCAAGGCGTTCGCGACATGGTCGGTCAGCACCCGTGAGGAGCGCCTGGATCTGCTGGGAGCGATCGCCGCGGAGTACCAGAAACGTTCGAGCGACCTTGCCGACGCGGTGCACGAGGAGATGGGCGCGCCGCCGTCGCTGGCTGCCGGGCCCCAGGTGATGATGGGCCTCGGCCACCTGATGGGTGCCATCGACGCGTTGAAGAACTTCTCGTTCGAGGAGCAGCGTGGGTCGGCACTGATCGTCAAGGAGCCGATCGGTGTCTGCGGCCTGATCACGCCGTGGAACTGGCCCATCAACCAGATCGCCTGCAAGGTGTTCCCTGCGATGGCGACCGGATGCACGATGGTGCTGAAGCCGTCTGAGGTGGCGCCGTATTCGGGCCAGATCTTCACCGAGGTGATCGATGCGGCGGGGGTGCCCGCAGGCGTCTACAACATGGTGTTCGGCGACGGACCCGGTGTCGGCGCGGCGATCTCCAGCCACCCCGACATCGACCTGGTGTCGTTCACCGGGTCGACCCGCGCCGGGGTCGACGTCGCGAAGAACGCGGCCGCGACGGTCAAGCGAGTGACCCAGGAACTCGGCGGCAAGAGCCCGAACATCGTCATCGACGACGAGAAGTTCGCCGACAGCGTCACCGCAGGCGTCAGTGCCATGATGCTCAACACCGGCCAGAGCTGTAATGCGCCGTCGCGCATGCTCGTTCCACGGGAACGCATCGCCGAGGCGGCGCAGATCGCGCGCGGCGTGGCCGAAGCGGTGTCGGTGGGCGACCTCGACGACAAGCGAGCGATCGGGCCTGTTGCGTCAAAGGTTCAGTTCGAGAAGGTGCAGGGGCTGATCCAGAAGGGCATCGACGAAGGCGCGACGGTGGCGGTGGGCGGACCGGGACGACCGGACGGCCTCGACACCGGTTACTACATCAAGCCGACGGTGTTCTCCGATGTCAACAACGATATGACGATCGCCCGCGAGGAGATCTTCGGCCCGGTGCTGTGCATCCTGCCCTACGACGACCTCGACCAGGCTGTCGATATCGCCAACGACACGGAATACGGTCTTGCGGGCTATGTTTCAGCCGCCGATCTTGACGCCGCCCGCGGGTTGGCGCGCCGGATTCGCGCCGGCCAGGTGGCGATCAACCACGCGTTCGACCTCAACACCGCGTTCGGCGGCTACAAGCGAAGCGGCAACGGCCGCGAGTGGGGCGAGTACGGGTTCCACGAATACCTGGAGACCAAGAGCGCACTGGGGTACGCACCCGAGAACGCCTGACTACATCGTTTCTGCGGCCCGGTGCACCGCGTTGATGATGCCCTGATAGCCGGTGCACCGGCAGAAGTTGCCGGACAGGCCCTCGCGGATCTCATTGTCGGTGGGTTGTGGGTTGTCGCGCAGCAGCGCGGTGATCGACGTGACGAAACCCGGTGTGCAGAAACCGCATTGCAGTCCGTGGCAGTCGCGCAGCGCGGACTGCACGGGTGACAGCTCGCCGTCCTCGCCCGCGATGCCTTCGACTGTGGTGACCTCCTGGCCGTCCACCTGCACGGCGAAGATCAGACACGCCCGCACCGCCTGACCGTCGAGCAGCACCGTGCAGGCTCCGCACGCGCCGTGCTCGCAGCCGAGGTGGGTTCCGGTCAGCCCGCACTTCTCCCGCAGGAAGTCGGCGAGGGTCAGCCGGGGTTCGACGACGTGCCGGTGCGCGCGGCCGTTGACGGTCAGCTCGACCGGCAGCTCATGCATGGATCGCCTCCGTTTCGGACGTCTGTGCCTGGCGAATTGCCGCGGCCCACGCCCTTGCCACCATCGCGGCGCCGACGCGGGATCGGTAGTCGGCCGACCCCTGCAGATCGGCGGGAATGTCGGAGAGTCCGCTCATCGCGAGCCTGCCGACTTCCTCTGCGGTGACGGCATCGACAGGCTGGCCGACGACCGCGGCCTCGGCAGTCGAGCCGCGCAGCGGGGTGGAGCCGAGCCCGAGAAGCCCGATGCCGCAGCGCGCCACCCGGTCGTCATCGTCGAGCTGGGCCGCGACCGTAGCGCCCGCGATCGCGAAATCGCCGTGGCGGCGGGTGAATTCCTCGACCGCGAAGCCGGACCGTCCGCCCCACACCGGGAACCGCACGGCCGTCAGGATCTCATCGGATGCCAGCGATGTCTCCCACAGGCCGGTGAAGAAGTCGGCTGCCGCAACATCGCGGCTGCCCCTGGGTGACCTGGCCTCGATGGTGGCGTCGAGCGCGAGGGCGACAGCGGCGTATTCCGCGGCCGGGTCGGCATGCGCGATCGCGCCGCCGAGGGTGCCCCTGGTCCTGATCTGGAAGTGGCCGATGTAGGGCGTGGACAGCGTGAGCAGCGGCACCGAGTCGGCCACTTCATCGTCCATCCCGACAAACGAATGCGGCGTGCCCGCCGCCACCGACAGCTCGTCGTCGCGCAGTTCGATGTTCTTCAGTTCGTCGATTCGGGAGATGTCGATCAGGTTGTCGAAGTATGTGAGCCGCATGGCGAGCATGGGCACCAGGCTCTGCCCGCCTGCCAGAATCTTGGCGTCGTCACCGAACTCGCCGAGCATCTGCACCGCCTCGGCGACGGTGCCGGGCCGGTGGTAGGCGAATCGTGCCGCTTTCATGACAACAGCCGGGCCAGGGCCGCCTGCAGTTCGTCGGCGAGGTCGGCGGCGGGATGCGCACGCTTGCGCCTGCCAAGCATGAACCCGACCGTCACGCCTGCGGCGACCGCCGCGAGCGCGGGCGCATAGCGCTTGGCCATCGGCACGGCAACGACTTTCAGGAGATCGACCGAGTCACCGCCGGCATCCGCGGCGGCGGCAAGGGACGGCGCGGCAGCCGCCGAGGACGACGTCGCTCCCGAGGGTGCGGATCCACCGAGCAGCTCGGCTTCGAGATTTCTGGCGAACTGACCGATCAGGTTCGTCGAGACGTCGGCAAGGACACCGCGCCCGAACTGCGCGGCCTTACCCGAGATGGTGAGGTCGGTGGTGATGACAACGTGCGTCGCGTCGCCCTCGTCCTTCAGGTGGGCGGTGACGAGTGCCGCCGCGTTACCGTTGCCCCTCGTCTCCTTACCGCTCGCCTTGATCACCACTCGCTTGGCGGGCTCGTCTTTCTCCTGGAATGAGGCATCTCCGGAGTAGGACACCGTGATCGGGCCGACCTTGACCTTCACCGCCCCGGTGAAATCGTCGCCCTCGACCGAAAGCAGCTGGGCGCCGGGGATGCAGGGGGCGACCCGCTCGACATCGGTGAGCACCTGCCACGTCTTGGCCGCGGGCACCGCGACTCGGAATTCGTTGTTCAGCTCCACCTTCAGTGGTCCTTTCCAGGCCTGGCTTTAGCTTCTTCGATCAGGTCGACGATGGCGGCCGGGCTCGCGGGCAGCCGGGTGAGGGTGACACCCAAGGGTGCGAGCGCGTCGTTGACGGCGTTGATCACCGCGGGCGTCGACCCGATCGCACCACCTTCTCCGCAGCCCTTGTATCCGCCGACCCCTGGGCCCGGGATCTCGACGTGGCCGTATTCGATCGAAGGCACCTCGGTGGCCGTCGGCAGCAGATAGTCGACGAAGGTCGACGAGAGCGGGTTGCCGTCGTCGTCGTAGACCATGTTCTCCAGCAGCGCGCCCCCGATGCCCTGCACGGTGCCGCCCGCGATCTGACCCTCCACGACGTTCGGGTTGATCATCGGGCCGACATCCTCGCTGACGATGTAACGCGTCAGCGTGACATGCCCGGTCTCGACCTCCACTTCACAGGTGCATGCGTGAGTTGCGTTGGCCCAGTGGATCATTGTCTGCGAGGTGAATCTGGCGGTGGCCTCGAGCGCGCCCATCCCCTCAGGGAGTTGCGACGGCTCGTAGTAGGAGCGATACGCCAGATCGGCGAAGCTGACGCCCTTCTCCTGGTCGTCGCGGACGACAGCCCGCGAGTTGGCGAGCTCGATGGCCGATTCGTCGACCTCGAGTCGGTGGGCGGCCATCGCGACGATCTGCTTGCGCAGGATCGTGCCTGCTTCGTTGACGGCGCCCGCGGTCATCGGGCCGCTGCGGCTGCCCTGCGTACCCGCCCCGTACGGCGTCACGGCGGTGTCGCCCTGGATCGTCGAGACGTCCTCGATATCGGCTCCCAGAGCGTCGGCGGTCAGTTGGACCACGGTCGTCTCGATGCTGTTCCCGGTCGATCCGCCGTTGACGTAGACGTTGATCTTGCCGGTGGGTTCCATCCGGATCGTCGCGCCCTCGGTGCCCAGATGCCCTGTCGCCGCGCCGGTCGGCTCGACGTACGCCGAGAACCCGAGACCGATGTAGCGGCCCTCGTCCAACGCGTCGCGCTGCTCCTTGCGGAAACCCTCGTGGTCGAGGATCTTCACGGCCTGTTCGAACGTGTCGGCCGGTGCGACGTGGTCGTAGGGCATGCCGTTGGGATTGAAGTAGGGCATCTCGTCACCGCGCAGGATGTTGCGGCGGCGCAGCTCGACAGGGTCCATATCCATCTTGCGCGCCGCGATATCGAGAAGTATTTCGCGGGTGAGGGTTTCGTACTGCCACGGCCCGCGGTAGGCGGCCAGGCCCGAGGTGTTCGAGAACACCGTCTTGTAGTTGAAGCTTGCCTTGGGAACCCGGTACGGGCCCGGGAAGAACATGCCGATCGCCGCGGTGGTCAGCACCGGATAGGGAGTCGGATATGCCCCGACATCCTGCACGAAGTCGATATCGGCGGCGAGGATGTTGCCGTCGTCGTCGAACGCCATCCGCACGTCGCCGTCGACGTGGCGGGCCTGGCCCGCCGACATCAGGTTCTCGCGGCGGTCCTCGATCCACTTCAGCGCGCTGGACACCTTGCGGGCGGCCAGCATGATGCACATGTCCTCGCGCATCGGGACGACCTTCTGGCCGAATCCTCCGCCGGTGTCGCGCATGATGACCCGGACGTTCTGCGCGGGGATGCCGAGCAGTCGGGCGGCGAACGCACGCAGTTCGTGCGGAGTCTGCGTCGACGCCCACATCGTCAGCTCGCGTGACGCCGCCTCCCACTCGGCGACCAGGCCGCGCGTCTCGATCGGGACCGGCGCGTGGATCTGCTGGTACACATGCGCCGATGCCACGTGTGCAGCCGACGAGAAGATTTCCTCATCGGGCGGCGCCCCGCCCATTCCGCCTGCCACGTTGTCGGGGTAGGCGTCGTGCACGACGACGGCGGACTCGGCGGCCAGCCGAACAGCCTGAGTGAAGTCGGCCACCGCAGGCATGGGGTCGTAGTCGACGTCGACGAGTTCGACGGCGTCCTCCGCGACATAGCGCGAGTCGGCGATGACGAGCGCGACCGGGTCGCCGACGAACCTCGCCTCGCCTTCGGCAAGCGGAGGCCGCGGTGTGTCGGGGATGTCCTTACCCGCGACCGCGTGCCAGGCCTCTTTGACGTCGGCGTTCAGGTCCTCGGCCACGAACACCGCCTGCACGCCGGGCAGGGCCAGAGCGGCGGCCGCGTCGATGCTGTTGATGCGCGCCTTGGCAAAAGGGCTGCGGACGAAACAGGCGTGCAGCATGCCCGGTCGGGACACATCGTCGACGAATGTTCCGTGACCGGTGAGCAGGCGCGTGTCTTCGACTCGGGGGACGCGGGCGCCCGCATATCGGGTTGCGACGGCTTGATCCGTTGACGTCATGGCAAACGCTCCGATCCGTCGTCGATGGGTCCGTCACGACAAGTTGCTAAGCAGTTGCTCAGCGAGCCTACCGGATACGTGATTCTCGGTAATGCGCATATGACATTCTCACCGTCCGGCCGATTAGATTGTGCACCGTGAGTCGGTGGATCACGAGGGTTGAGCGAACGCTCTCCGAGGACGTGCCCGGCAGGCCCGAGGATGTACGCGCCTTCTACGCCGACCTCGATAACATCAGGCTGGTACACCCCCTCGTCGTCTCCGTGCGAACCGTCGAGCGCAACGAGAACGCCGACGGCTATGTGCAGACCTACCGGGTGACAGACCGGATCCCGGTGGGGTCGCTGCATCTGCGCACGAGCTACGTTGCCCGACTTCATGTTCCGCTGATGGGCGACGTGAGGACAGAAGCCGAACAGTTCCCTCGAGTTCGGCTTCGGGGCACGGTGTCTTTCGAGCCAACCGGGCCTGGAACGCGCGTCACCGAGCGGATCGGGATCGAAGCGCCGCGACCGCTGGCGTCAATGACCGTGCAAAAAGCCGTCGAGGCGCATACCGAGATGCTCGCCGGGATCCGGCGACATTTCGAGGGACGGCGCTAACGGCGGTTTAGGTGGGCCAGAACCCGGTACCGGTGAAGAAGCCGGGCTGCCAGCCCTGCTCACCCAGGCACAGAAGGGGCCGCCCGTCGGGCGCCTGCGCGGCCGCCTGATCGCTCGGGCACTGGCTGCCGATCTCCTGCACGCCGAAGATCTCGGGCGAGATCACCCAGAAGCCGGTGGTCACCGGCGGCCACTGGTTGGGGATCCAGTGACACTGCAGCGGTTCGCCGCCTGGGCCCCGCCCGAACGTGTTGATCTCGAAGTTGTCGCACGGCGCGGACAGTCGCGCCTCGTAATTCATGAACGGCACGTCGGTGTCGTATCGGCCGGGCCTGTCGAAGTACAGGTTCTCCTCGTTCGGATCAGCCCCGGCGACCTGCGCACTTCCCACTGCGGCGCACACAAGTGCGGCGCCGATGACTGCTTCGCGAATCATTGTCCCCACCTTCCTCGCCGAGAGCCTATCGGTACAGCCCTGGTCGGGTAAGCATTTGGGTCTCTCGGGTGCGGATAGTGCGCTCCGTTTGACCGGTGGGCATGAGACTGTAGAGGCCTATGGATGGCTACGAGTACTTGTCCTACGAGGAGTTCGGCCGCAGGTTCTACGAGATCGCGGTGACGGAGCAGCGCGTCGGCGACGCGATCGGCGCGATCGCAGGCGACGAGTTCGAGATGGGGCCGATGGGACAGGGGCCGGGCAAGATCGCCAAGGTCACGGCCAAGGTCCGAATCCAGGAGCCTCGCGTCACCCGACAGATCGACGAGCTGATCACCTTCGCCATCCGCATACCGCTCGAGATCGACATGGTCATCGACCTGAAGATCGACAAGCCGAAGTTCATGGTGTTCGGCGAGATCTCGCTGACCGCCGTCGCGCGCGCCGCTGAGCCGCTCCTGCTGATACTCGACGTCCAGAAGCCGCGCCCGACCGACATCGCGATCCACGTCACGTCGAAATCCCTGCGGGCCGAGCTGTTGCGGATCGTCGCAGGCGTCGACGCCGAAATCCGGCGGTTCATCGCCGCGCACGTGGCGGGGGAGATCGACAGCCCGGCGTCGGTCAAGGCGAAGGTCATCGACGTGGCCGACCGCCTCGACGCCGCGTGGGACGGCGTCTGACCGCTATTTCTCCAGCGTGAACTGGACGACGTCGGTCTGGCGGTTGCGGAACAGCTTCGCGCAGCCGGTGAGGTACTTCATGTAGCGCTCGTAGACCTCAACCGACTGGATCGCGATGGCCTCGTCCTTGTGTGCCTCGAGCGCGGCCGCCCACAGGTCGAGGGTGCGGGCGTAATGCAGCTGCAGCGACTGCTCGCGGGTCAGGTTGAACCCGCCCTCGGCAGCGCGTTCCTCGACCATGGGGACCGAGGGTAACCGTCCGCCCGGGAAGATCTCGGTCATGATGAACTTGATGAAGCGCGCCAGCTCGAAGGTCAGGGGAATCCCGAGTTCCCTTGCGCGCTCGGGGGTCTCACCGACAATGGTGTGCAGCAGCATGACACCGTCGTCGGGCAGGACGCCGTAGGCCATCCTGAAGAAGTCCGGGTAGCGATCGTGACCGAAATGTTCGAACGCGCCGATGGACACGATTCGGTCGACCGGCTCGTCGAACCGTTCCCAGCCCTGCAACAGCACCCGCCTCGAGCGCGGGCTGTCCAGCTCGTCGAACGTCTTCTGGACGTGGGCGGCCTGATTCTCCGAAAGCGTCAGCCCGACGACATTCACGTCGTATTTCTCGATGGCCCGGCGCATCGTGGCGCCCCAGCCGCACCCGACGTCGAGCAGCGTCATACCCGGCGCAAGGCCGAGCTTGCCAAGGGACAGATCGATCTTGGCGAGCTGCGCCTCCTCGAGCGTCATATCGTCGCGCTCGAAGTACGCGCAGCTGTAGGTCTGCGTCGGGTCGAGGAAGAGCCGGAAGAAGTCGTCACTCAGGTCGTAGTGCGCCTGGACGTCCTCGAAATGCGGCTTCAGTTCACCGCCCCCGTCGGGTGATTTCACCATCGTCACAGCCTAGTTGAAAGCCGCCGGTTAGCCCGCAATCGGTCGGTCCTCTACGATGCTGCAGGTGCGCAGACTTTCCAGGCCCGTTCGCCTGATCACCATGTTCGCTGGAGTGACCGCGGCGGCCTCGCTGTTGGCGACGCCGGCCCAGGCCGATCCCGGCACCGACGCGTTTCTGAACGCGGTCACGAGTACGGGCCTCGGCGGCACCACCGACCCGGCCAATCTCGTCGCCGTCGGCCAGTCCGTCTGCCCGATGTTGTCCGAACCCGGCCAGACCGCCGCCGACGCGGCGGCCACGGTCGCCGACTCGACCGGTATGTCGCTCGGCGGGGCGAACATGTTCACCGGGCTGGCGATCTCGTTCCTGTGCCCGCGGGTGCTGGAGTCGGTCGGCGGCGGCCAGTCTCCGATCCCGCTCGGCCTGCTCGGCTTCTAACCGACCAGGCTGACCATCTCGGGCCGCTTCGGCTCGCGTCCGTCGCCGCTGGATAGTCCGCGGGCCTGGTCCCATATCCACGGCGCAAGCATGTTCTGAGTCCACAGCAGCTGCGAATACGCCCGTGAACGTATCGTCTGCCTGAAGGAACCAGGCCCGGCCTGTGCCCAGTCATGGTTGCTGCCAGGCAAATCGAGGGCTTCTGCGGCCGCGGCGGCGAACAGCGTGTGCCCGTACGTCGAACCGTGTATGCGGTCGTCGCTCCAGACGCCCGGCCCGGCCATCGACGCCGCACCCCAGAGGTCGACCAGCTTGAATCCGTAGCGCTCCGCCGCCGTCACGATAGCCTCGTTCATCCGCAGCACCCGTGTGGTCAGAATCCTGCCGATCGGGACGATCTGTCCGATGTCGGGAAACGTGGTCGTCAGCACCGTCGCGCCGGACTGCGCGAGCCGTTCGTGCAGGACGTCGAGGTCGGCAAGAGCGGGCCCGAAAAGCCTTCCCGGCCGCGTGATGTCGTTCATTCCGACACACATGCTGATCAAGTCCGGCCGCATCGCAAGGGCGCGGGGCAGTTGGTCGTCGAGGACGTCGCGGATCCGGCGGCCGCGGATCGCGAGGTTGGCGTACCGCAGGCCGGGTTGAAGTCCGTCGAGCTGTACGGCCAGCCTGTCGGCGAAGCCGACGATGCCGTCGGAATCGTTTCCGTCCCATAGCCCCTCGGTCTGGCTGTCGCCAAGGGCCACGTAACGGTGGTACCCGCCGCGCGCCATGCGCGTGACTTTAAAGCCTGGGGTGGGCCCGCGCATGCGTTAACCGCGGCCGAAACGGGTCAGGTTGAGCGGCCGGCCCACCACGCTGAGCTGGCTGATGACGTCCTCAATGCGCGTACCGGGAACGTCGATGCTCCACGCCGCAAGGCTGCCGGACAGACAAAGTTTGTCGGGCTGAATGCTGATGCCCGTCAACTGAAGTCCGTGCGGCAGCTCAGGCAACTGCACCCGGTATCCGGGTGTGCGAACGGGCAGTCCGACTCGTTTGCGGCGTAGCACCAAGCCCCGCGGGCGCAGCCACAGCGTCGATCCGTCGAGGACCGCATCCACTTCGAGGTGGCCGAGGCCGGGTCGACGCGCGAGCCGCAACCGTGCGATACCGTCCTCGCCGATCTCGCCTGCCAGCCGCGGAGCCACCAGTCGGAACAGTTCGTCGAGACCGTCTGCGGGGAGTTCGACCGACAGATCCACCGGCGCGGCAACCAGGACCGGCGGTGCGGCGGGGCGCAGGTGCACATTGTGCAGTACTGCGGTGGCGCGATCCAATCTGTTGTTGTCCCATCGGATATCGCGTGCAGCCAGCCGGACATCGCTGAGTTGGCCAACCGCAAGACCGCGGATGTCGAGGTTGGAGTCGAACTCGGTGACGGTCAGCGTGATGTCGCCTTCGTCGAGCCGGACCGACAGCTCGCGTCCCACCACCAGCCTGCGCAGCGTCATGAAAAGCGTCCGGTATGCGGCGGCTGCACCGGTGTTCATCGGCGCGACGGCGGCCGTCGACCACAACGACGCAAGCAGGTCGAGCGGTCGGAACGGATCCCAGCGGCGCTGCGGCCGCGATCGCGTCATGGCAGAAAGCTGTTCAGAAGCGCCCGCATCGACTTGGCAACCGCGTGTCGCGTCTTCACCGGGTTGGGGGAGTTCGCGATGAGCATTGCCCCCCGCGTCAAGGCGCCGAGCAGCAGCCGCGTCGCGGTCTCGGGATCGTCGATCTCGATCGCGCCGCATTCCGCGGCTTCCTTCAGCGAGTGCACGATCACCGCGTGGGCGTACTTCTCGTCCAGCTCGGTGTAGCGGGCCAACCCCAGCACCGCGGGGCCGTCGAGCACCAGAATCCGCTGCACATCCGGCTGGAGCACTCCGTCGAGGAATGCATCGAAGCCAAGCGCCAGCTCGTCCAGGCCATCCTTGGCGTCCTTGGCCGCCTCGAGGGAAGCGGCCATCAACTCCATGTGTGCCGCTACGAAGACGGCCTCGAAAAGGGCTGTCTTGGTGGGGAAGTGGTGGTAGAGCGCACCGGTTGTCAGCCGTGCCTCACGGGCCAGGTCCTCCACCGACGTGTCACGGAAGCCGTTTTCGCCGAATAGCCTGCGTCCCGCGCCCACCAGCGCGGCACGGGTCTGGGCGACCTGCTCAGCACGCAGGGACGACGGCTCTGAAGACGCGGGCATGGCTCTCTCATCCAAGACGGGCAGGACCAGCCCACCCTATTGACATAGTAACAATATGTGAAATAGTAGCCCTATGACTTCAGTCTCCGTCCAAAACAACGGACCCGCGGACGACACCCGCCGGGCACACGAGCAGACACGAAACGCCCTGCGCGCAGCCGCCGGTAGAACCGCCGAACTTCTGCGTCGCGTCGGCAATGCGAACGCGCCGGTGCCCGGACTCGCATGGAACGCGGCAGAGACAGCAGCCCATATGGTCGGCGACCTGCGCGACTACGCCCAGGCGCTGACCAGGCACACCAACGGCTACATGACACACGCGAATCCGCCGCAGGAGTCGCCGTCGCTACTCAGCGCTGCGGTCAATGCCCGCCATCTCGAGGAGGTGCCCGAGCGCGACCTCGGCCGACTCGGCGATCTCCTGGAGGACTCCGCCGTTTCATATCTGGCGGCAGTGGCGGTGGCAGACGAGTGTGCCGCGATCTCGGCGCCCAACGGCCTGGCCGTCACACCGCCGACCATGACCACCCTGCTGCTGGGGGAGCAGGTGGTTCACGGCTTGGATATTGCGCGGGCGGCAAGGATCGAGTGGACTGTTGACCCTCACGACGCGCTGTTGATCACTCCGGGCGTTCTGACGGTGGCGCCGCAGTATCTGCGGCCGTCGGCCGCCGGCGCACGGGTCAGCTTCGAACTACGTATTCGGGGCGCGAAACCCTATCGGTTGGCGGTCGACCGCGGAAGCGCCGTCGTCACGGATGCGGTCGAGAAGTCGGACTGCGTCATCACTGCGGACCCCGTCGAGTTTCTGTTGCTCGGTTACGGACGTATCTCGCAGTGGTCGCCAATCATTCGGGGCAAGTTGCGTGCGGGTGGCAGAAAGCCATGGATGGCAATGAAGTTCGCCACACTCCTGGACAGTCCGTAGCCGAACACCCCGTACAGTGGGGGAGATGACTTCGGTCGTGATCGTCGGTAGCGGATTCACCGGCTTCGAGTGCGCTCGCCGGCTTTCCCGGGTACTGCGCAAGCGCAACGCAGCCGTCGACATCTCGATCATCTCGCCTGTCGACTATATGCTGTACACGCCGCTGTTGCCCGATGTGGCGGGTGGTCTGGTCGACGCCCGCTTTGTCACCGTCCCGCTGGCGAACTCCCTGCACGCTGTGCGCGTGGTACGCGGCCGGGTGGACACCGTCGACTTCGGCGGCCATACCGTCGGCTACACCGAACCCGAGGGGCGTTCGCGCAGCCTGTCGTGGGACAGGCTGGTGCTGACGCCCGGGTCGGTCACCCGGCTGTTCGATATTCCAGGCCTCGCGGAGTACGCGCGGGGCCTCAAATCGACGGCAGAGGCCGTCTACCTGCGAGACCATTTCCTCGAGCAACTCGAGTTGGCCAACATCGACGACGACAAGGCGCGTATCGAGGCGCGGCGCACCGTCGTCGTCGTAGGCGCCTCGTACTCGGGCACCGAGCTGGTCGTGCAGCTGAAGGCGCTTGCCGATACCGCGGCCGAGCAGATGGGCTTCGATCCTGCAGACGTGAACCTCGTCCTGCTTGATCTGGCCGAGCAGGTGATGCCCGAGGTGGGCGAGAAGCTGGGCAGAAGCGTCCAGCGGGTGCTCCACGAGCGCGGCATCGACGTTCGGCTCGGTGTGACGCTGAAGGAAGTTCACGCCGATCACGTAGTGCTGAGCGATGACTCACGAATCAGCACGCACACCGTCGCCTGGGTGACAGGAGTCACCGGCGCCCCACTCATCGAGAAGCTGGGGTTGCCGACCGAGCGTGGCAGGCTGAAAGTACGGGCCGACCTGGCGGTGCCAGGCCATCCCGATGTGTTCGCGGCCGGCGACGCCGCCGCGGTTCCGGACCTGACGCAACCCGGCGAGATCACGCCACCCACCGCGCAGCATGCCATTCGACAGGGAAAAGTGTTGGGGCACAACGTCGCGGCCAGTCTTGGTTACGGCAAGCCGAAGGACTACAAGCACCGCAACATGGGCCTTGTCGTTGACCTCGGGCCGCATTATGCGGTCGCCAACCCGCTGAACATCCACCTGTCCGGTTACGCCGCGAAGTTCGTCGCGCGGATGTATCACCTGTACGCCATGCCGCGCGCGGTCAATCGCTGGGCGGTCGGGCTTGCGTATCTGACCGACGTGTTCTTCGACCGCTCCGTCGTGTCGGTCGGACTGTCCACCCAGGATGACGCCCGGTTCTCCACCAGCGAGGGGATCCCGCTGCCTAAGGCCGACTGACCGGCGGCTGAAAAATATTGTCGCTCAGGTTATCCCGCAACCGTGAGCGTGACGTTGTTCAGTGATACGGCGACATCGGTGGGCAGGATGTCCACGAACGTCGGCTGGTCGCGGATCGCCTCCCCGCTGGCGATGATGTTGTCCCCGAAGTTGCCCGCACACGGGAAGTTGTTGCACCGCAACCAGAATCCGGGTGGGCTCTGGTACGGGTACATACTGGGGGACTGGTCGACCCGGTATCTTCCCGGCGGAATGCTGGCAGTGGCCCAACCCTGCGGTGGTTGCGCCCCGACGCCGAAAACACCGTTGGAGCCGTAGGTCACCGGATCGGCATTGGCAGGGGCCGCCGTCGGGAGCCCCGCCAGCAGAATGCCTGTCGCCAGCCCGATGCCCGCGCCCTTCATCGGGCTACCAGACCCTGATGTAGTCGACGAGCAACGGCGGCGAAACCGCCCCGAAGTTCGGATCGCCGCCACCTGGGCCGCCGACCGCCAGGTTGAGCATGGTGTACAGCAGATAGCCGGGGTCGTTGAACGGCCATGCGCCGTCGATGGGCCCAGCGGGGACATGGAAGTACGGCGGACCGGCGAAGTCGTCCATCCAGAAATCGAAGCCCTGATCGTCCCACCGGCACCGGTAGGTGTGCCACGCGCCGTCGACCGGCCACCGGTGGGCATTCCACGTCTTGCCGTCGGAGCGCGCGTGCACAGAGGTGCCGGGGGCCCACTCGCCGTTGCCGTACCACTCGACGATGTCGACTTCGCCGTCCGGAAGGGGGCCCCGCCCGTCCGGCGTGTCCTCGATGTTCACCAGCCAGTACGCCGGCCAGAGGCCGGGCGCCATGGGGAGCTGAATCCGGGCCTCCCATGTGCGATTGATGCCGATCTTGATCTTGCTCTCGACCCGGCCGGTGAAGTATGTGTCGCCCTCTTTGGTGGCGTGGATGGCGAGGTTGCCGTTGCCGTCGAGGGACACGTTGCGCGGATCGTCACGATAGAGGCCGAGAACCGGCGGGGTGACGGGCTCGTTCCAGCTGACGACCGTCCACTTCGACCGATCGGGTGATGCGCCTGCCGGGCCGTCGAAGTCGTCGACGAAGAGGAACTCCGTCGGGGCCGCGGCATCGCTACCCGGCGGGTCCGGCTCGGCGGCAGCTCGCGGGACCGGAAGTGCGGCGGCCAGAGCGGCAGCACCGGTCATCAGCATCAGATTGCGGCGATTCAACTCGGGCACAGGAGCACCTTAGCGTCGCGTTTCTGTGAATTTAACTAGGCTCTCCATAATGCCGAAGCGCAGCGCTGGCGTCCTGCTCTACCGGGTTACTGACGGCTCCGTCGACGTGCTGATCGGACATCCCGGCGGCCCGTTCTGGGCGAAGAAGGACGAAGGGGCGTGGTCGATCCCGAAGGGCGAATATGTCGAGGGCGAGGACCCATGGGCGGCCGCGCAGCGTGAGTTCCGCGAGGAATTGGGCAAACAACTGCCCGACGGCCCGCGGATCGATCTTGGTCCGCTGAAACAGCCGAGCGGCAAGATCATCACCGCATTCGCGGTAGGCGGCGACCTGGACCTTGACGGCACCGTCAGCAACACCTTCGAGCTGGAGTGGCCGAAGGGGTCGGGCAATGTCAGGGAGTACCCCGAGATCGACCGGGTCGGGTGGTTCTGTGTGTCTGAGGCGCGGTCGAAGCTGCTGAAGGGTCAGCGCCCGCTTCTTGATCGGCTGCTGGATGCGGTCGGAGGCGGCGAATCGGCCGCGTCTCAATAGCATTGACCGTCAGCGCCCGGCCGTGGATACGCCAGCCGGATCGCGTGCGCAGGTATTCGTCGTCGTAGCGCAGGCGCCAGATCAAATCGGATGCCCCCTCGCCAGAGACGCTGAAATGGTGTGCGACGCAGGTGATTCGACCCAGCGCATAGTCGGCATCGGCACCGGGAGCGTAGACCTCGCCGACGATCGCATGTTCCGTCCTTGCGAGGCCCGACAACGCCGCCATCGCCGTCATGACCCCGTCGCGGCCGCGATGCTGCAGGACCGGATCGAGAAGTCGGGGTGGATCAGGTAATCGCAGTTCTGCTGTCTCGGTGAACAATTCGACGACATCGCCGAAGCGTCGGTCATCGACCGCTGCGGCGTACAGGTGAACGAGGTCGGCCAGCGCCAACCGGTCCGCTACGGCCAGCGTCATCCGGTGCTCAGTTGCCTGCGTCGTTGCTGGCGCGGATCGCTTCGCGGCATTCACGTCGCGTCTGACCCGTCTCCTGCATGCAGACGCGTACCGGTGCTTCCTCCTCGAGGGGCACCGGTTCGTCGGTGGCCTGCGTCGTCACCGTGATGGTCGGGGCCGGCACCTCGCCCTGGTTGACCGACCAGATGGAGGCACCCGTGCCCTCCAGCGTGGAGCAGTACACCGTGTTGCCGTTGGCGGTGGTCGCGCTGTTGCCGACCGGCGAGCAGTCGGCGCCAACAACCGGGGCCGACGGTGCCGCCGTCGCCGATGCGGTGACCGTCGCGGTGGACTCGGTGGGCGGCGGCGCAGGCGGCGGTGGTGACTCGGCCCGCGTCGATGTGGCGGGCGGGGTGGCCGGAGGGGTGTAGTCGTCGTTGAGCAGCTTCTCGATCTCGCGGAACTGAATCAGCACAAGGGCGATCGCGATGAGCAGCAGTAGCGCGAGGATCGCGGGAACGATGTACGCCGGCCGCATGAACTTGCGCTTCGCAGGCTGCTGCGCGTGTTGGGCCTCGTGCCTGCCCCCGTTCCGCGGCCTGGTGACGATCGGCACCGACGCTTCGGTGCGGTCGCTGTCGCCTTCGGGCTCGAGCCCGAGCCGATGGGCCAGCGCCCTAGCGAAGTCCAGGCAGCTGAGGTACCTGTCCTTGGGATCCTTCGACAGGGCCTTGCTGAGCACAGGATCGAGCGCCGACAACTCGGGACGCTTGTCGCCGAGCGCGGGTGGTGACGCGGTGAGGTGCTGGCTGATGACCACCGTCGGATTGGAGTGCTGAAACGGCGGCGAGCCGCTGAGCAGATGGAACGCGGTCGCCGCGAGGGCGTACTGGTCCGCGCGGCCGTCGAGATCCTCGCCCATCAACTGCTCCGGCGCGGCATAGAAGACCGTGCCCACCGTCATATTCGTCGCGGTGAGGTTGTTGGACTCGTCGACCCGACGGGCAATACCGAAGTCGCCCAATAGGACTCGCTGTTCACCTTCCGCGGGATCGGTGAGCATGATGTTCGCAGGTTTCACGTCCCGATGCAGCAGGCCGCGCTGATGCGCATAGTCGAGCGCCTCGGCGACGCCGGTGATGATGTTGAGAACCTCGTCCTTGGGCATGCCCTTCGGGTAACGGTCGCGCAATACCTCGGCCGCGTCCGTGCCGTCGACGAAGTCCATCGAGATCCAGATCTGGCCGTCGACGTCGCCGCGGTCGTGAACACCGACGATGTGCGGATGCCACAGCGTGGCCGCCAGGTCGGCTTCCCGATCGAACCGCTGTCGGTACTCGTTGTCGGCGCAGACGTCGTTGCGCAGCACCTTGAGGGCATCGCGGCGGGGCAGCCGCGGGTGTTCAGCCAAGTAGACATCGCCCATGCCCCCGGAGCCCAGACGCCGCACGATCGTGTAGTCAGCGAAGGTCTGACCAGCGGCTAACGGCATGGCCGAATAGTACAGACGGGTTACAGATCGAGTATGAGACGCTCCCGATTGGCGGCCCGCGAGATGCAGACCAACATCATTCCGCCTGCTCGTTCCGGCTCGGTCAGCAAGGTGTCGCGGTGGTCGACCGAACCCGCCACCACCCTCGTCCGGCAGGTACCGCAGAACCCCTGCTGACACGAGTACGACGCGGCGACGTTCGAACGTCGCAATGCGGTCAGCAGCGTTTCGTCCTTGCCGACCGCGACCTCCCGGCCCGTCGATGCGATCGTGACCGAGAATTCCCTGCCGTCCACGACGGGCGGCGCCGCGAACCGCTCGAAATGCAGTTCGACGTTGTCGCGGCCCGCGAGCTCGGCCCTGATCGCCGTCAACATCGGCGCGGGGCCGCACGCGTAGACGGTCGTGCCGTCGGGACAGTCGCCGAGCAGTTCGGTCGAGGTCGGCACGCCGCTGACGTCATCGGTGCGGATCTCGATGTGACCGCCGAAGCGGCTGACCTCGTCGGTGAAGGGCAGGCTGTCACGGCTTCTGCCCGCGTACACCATCGACCAGTCGACGCCGAGACGCTCGGCGAGAGCCAGCATCGGCAGGATCGGAGTGATGCCGATGCCGCCCGCGACGAAGCGGAACTGATGGGTGGGGGAGCCGTAGCCGGGCACGGTCAGCGGGAATGCGTTTCGCGGTCCGTGCGTGCTGACGGTGTCACCGATTTCGAGACCGTGCATCTCGACGGACCCGCCGCCGCCATCGGGTATGCACCGAACCGCAATGCGATAGGAATCCCGCGCCGACGGATCGCCGCACAGGGAGTACTGCCGGAGCAGACCGCTCGGCAGATGCACATCGATGTGAGCACCGGGATGCCAGCGGGGCAACGGCGCGCCGTCTGCCGCAACGAAACTCAGCGCAACCACGTTCTCGTCGTGTGCAACCACCTGCCTCTCGGCGAGGCGCAGCAGACGTGTCCGATCCGTCTCGCCGGGCAGCCGCACTCGTCTGGTGACGCCGGACACCGCCTGCATACCTGCGATCACCGCACCCGCCATGCCGACGAGCACATCGCGGCGTTGCCGCCGGAGCGGGTTGGGCGGCAACTGCCGGTAGCGGTCGCGCAGGCCCATCAAAGGTGCGCGGCCCGAGCCGCCGGGGAGGTCGCCAGGTAGGCCACGGCCTGCGCGGTGGAGCCCATATCCTCCGGGGAGTACTTGCGCCGGAAGTAGGTCAGCGTGTTGGCGCCGAACAGCGTGCGGAATTCGGGTAGCAGCCCGAGCTTGGAATCCTGCATGCGCAGACGCTGCATCTCCCACCACCCGATGTCGGTGGCCGGGTCCGACTTCAGCAGATACCACGTGCCACGCTGGAAGAAGTAGAAGATCGCGGTCGCGGCCAACGTCATCGCCTTGATGCGGTCGGCATAGCTGTTATGGAAGTAGACCGCGACGTCGTGGGCGACGCTGCGATGCTCGACTTCCTCGCTGCCATGCCACCGGAACAAGTCGACCATCGTGGGATTTGCCCCGTACTGGTCCCAGGCGGAGTTCAACGCGAAATCGCCGAGTACGGCGGTGTAGTGCTCGATCGCGGCGATGAGCCATAACCGCTCGCACAGGTTGTTGAGCCGACGCTGGGGGTCGGTGAATGGCTTCGGCGCCAAGACATGGCCGAACATGTACCCGATTGTCTCTAGGAGCGGCTCCGCGTCGAGACCGTTGCCGATGAGGAACTCGCGGATGACGTTTTCGTGTGCCGCCGCATGGGTGGCCTCCTGGCCGCTGAAACCGCGGATGTCATCGGCGAGCTTGGCGTCGCGCACCATCGGCAGCGCCTCGTTGAAGGCATCGACGAACCAGTACTCCGCCGTGGGCAGCACGACGTTGAACAGGTTGATCATCGATGATGCGACCGGATGACCCGGAATCCACTCCAAGGGAATGTCTGACAGATCGAAGTGCACCTTGCGTGCCTGGATCTGAACCGGCCCAGGGTCGATCTCCTGGTCGAAACGGCGTGGACGCAGCATTGCGGGCTTCCCTCCCGTGATCGTGGGAAGCAGTCTACGACGGTTATGTGGGAACGCTGGTTTCGGGTTCTTTCGGAATGTCAACATGACCGCTGTGGCGGGGACAGGCGATGTTCTGGATTGGGCCAGGCATCAGTGACCTCCCGGGTCCCGGTGGCCGACCTCGACCAGCGCGATCCCGACTACATCCGTGAGCAACTGCCCTGGGCTGTGGCTGCTCGCGTCGCTCTAGCCTCGATTTTTCGTCGGACGTGATGGCGGTGGATTTTTGCGGCGGGCT
>CADEGF010000050.1 GCA_902826815.1 uncultured Mycobacteriaceae bacterium | reverse complement strand
GCAGCCACCGAACCCATACTCCGAACACTAGTTCGAAGGTCTGACAGAAATGGTCCGCGTTGACTCGCCCTTAATGCGCGCGTAGGGCTGTTTCGTTGCCTCATTGAAAATGCGCGTGTACGGCGCGCCTGTGCGACCAGTGAGTGCTGGCCTCGTAGGCCCAAGTGATGGGGTTGACATTGGCCGAACGCAGGGCGGTAACCGAGACGACCGCGATCCGCTATCAGTTGGCGAGTAAACGCGCCAAGGGCATCATCCTCGACGAGTTGTGCGCCACCACGGGCTGGCATCGTAGCCACGCCCGCAAGGCGCTCACAGCGGCGTTGCAGCCAAAGGCGGTGAGCCCGAGAGCGCCTCGGCCGCCCACGTATGGCCCGGATGTCTCGGTTCGGGGAACTGATCGTCGATGACGACACCGCTGCCCTGTTGGTGTCGATATCAGCAGCCACGATCGATCGACGCTTGGCCGGTGAGCGGGCCAAGCATCAGCTCAAGGGGCGATGCACCACCAAACCAGGGTCGCTGTTGAAAAGTCAGATCGCGGTGCGCACATGGGCTGACTGGGATGACGCCCGGCCAGGGTTTGTCGAGATCGACCTGGTCTGCCACGACGGCGGCAACCCGTCCGGGGAGCACGCGTTCACGCTGACGGTCACCGATATCGCTACCGGTTGGACCGAGAACCGTTCGGTGCCCAACAAGACCGCGAAAATCGTCTTGGCCGCCCTCGAGAAGATCGCCGCCAAAATGCCGTTCCCGATCCTGGGGGTGGATTCGGACAACGGATCAGAATTCATCAACGTCTACCTGTACCTCTGGTGCAGAAAGCACAAGATCACGTTCACCCGCTCACGCCCGAGCAACAAGAACGACGGCTGCCACGTCGAGCAGAAGAACTGGGCAACAGTACGCACGATGGTTGGATACCACCGCTACGACACCCCTGCAGAACTGTTGTTACTCAATGAAATTTGGGTTTTGCAGTCCCAACTGTCCAACCACTTCTGCCCCCAGCAGAAACTGATATCTAAGGTCCGCAACGGCGCCAAGGTGTCGAAGAAATATGACAAGGCGACCACCCCGTTCCACCGCGCGACGGCAGACCCCACCCTCGCCGTCGACCGCAAGATCACGATGGCCCGGACCCACACTCTGCTCAACCCCGCCGCCATCCAACGCCAGATCCAAGCCCTCAGCGCCCGGCTACTCACCCTCGCCACCAGCAAAGCCGGCCACAAAGCCAAGACCGCTGTCCCTACGCGCGCACCCTCACATGAGGCAACGACTCCACCTACGCGCGCATCTTGACATGAGGCAACACGTGTTACTGCTGAAACCAAAGAGTCAGAAGTGAATTCACGCTCTAGTCGTCTGCCATCGCTTCCCGAAGCGACCTCGGGCGCAGATCTGTCCAGTGCTCCTCCACGTAGGCGAGGCAGTTGGCTCGGCTGTCCTCGCCGAACACCATGCGCCATCCCGCGGGGACCGCCGCGAACACGGGCCACAGGCTGTGCTGCTCCTCGTCGTTGACCACGACGTAGAACGTTCCGTTGTCATCGTCAAATGGATTGGTACTCAACGTCTCTCCTAGTCGACTGGTCGATGCCACCGATCTCAGCACCGAGCACCCGGTCGGACAGCCGCCCCAGACAGCTGAGGTTGGGAAATCCTGGGCCCTCGTTGAGACCGGCGAGGTTGGGCAGAAACAGTTTCGGCGTGACGTTCGAGACCGCCAGGTCGTGACCAATGGACTCCTCCAGCCGTTCGCGCGTCAGCGGTCCGCCGAGACCGACCGTCAGCATGCGCGCCGCGTCCCTATCGAGAAGCGACACGAAGGACAACGGGTCAACCCCCGACCCGTCGATGACGAGATCGAAATCGTGGACGGTCTCGAGTCGTTCGCCGTTGCGGCCTGTATCGGCAACGGGCGGACGGTCCGTGTGCAGCGTGATCCGGATACGGTCGTCGCAGTCGACCGCGCTGGCCACTCGACCGCGCAGGTGCCTGATTCTCTCGTCGGCCAGAATCGACTCCTGCACCCGCGAGGAGATCACTCCGCGGTCCGTGCGCGAGATGGCGTTGCGGCGCTCCGCCTTGCTGAGGTTCTGCCACTCCGTGGGATCCGAGAACATCAGGTTTTCAAAGAAGCCCTCACCGCGAGTGAACAGCGTCGCCTGAGGCGAGATCACCGTTATCGCAGAGAACCTGTGGTGGAAAACCTCGTTGAGTATCGAGGCGGCGGACTCCCCGCCACCGATGACGGCGACCCGTGCGGCGACGATCCGACTCGGGCCAGCGGCGCGCTGCCAGAACTGTGCGATCGACATCACCCGTGGATGGCCAGGAAGGATGGATCGGCCCGGCAGGCCTGGACCCGTGATCATCACGGCGTCGGCGGACAGGCTCGACTCACGGGTGTGCAGCATCCAGCTGTCCTCGTCGAGCGACAGCCGAACCGCCTCCCCGCGAACGACTTTCAGGCCCACAGCCTCGGCGACCCAACGCAGATATCCTGCCCACGTGTCGTGACTCGGGGATGGTCGGCCTCTGTCGATCCAGCCAGCGAACCGGCCCGTCGCAACCAGGTACGACTGCCAACTGAGCCGCACCATCCGCTCGTCGAGTTCGGCATTGCGGCCGGGGACGAGCACCGAGCGGTACGGGAATCCGATGTCTTTTTCCGGGTTGGTACCCAACCGTTGACGACCATCTGTCCAACCGCCGACAGCGCGCCAGTTGGCCGCCACACCGGCGCGTTCGAACGCGACGACGTCGATGTCGCCGACTCCCATGTCGCGAAGCGCGGCGGCCTTCGCCGCAACGGCTACCGCCTTGGGGCCCGCGCCGACGACCGCGAGTGTCTTGGTCACTTAGCGTAGGCTACCCTATTGCTGTGAGGCCGCTGGGCGCTAGAGCCTCTTCTCGAACCAGTGGTCGGCGTACGGCTCATCGTTGAACGGTGCCACTTCGCGGTATCCGGCCGAGGTGTACAAGCCGATCGCTTCGCGGAGAACGTCTTTCGTCTCCAGCTGCAGCCTGCGGATTCCTGCCGAACGCGCCCGGTCCTCCAGTTCGGCGAGCAGCCGTCGGCCGAGGCCGAGCCCTCGTACGGTGTGGGCGACCCACATTCGCTTGATATAGGCGACATCCTGGGGCAGGAACGTCATCGCGCCGCACCCGACGGGTTCACCGTGCAGCATGGCCACCAGCAGCAGACCTGCCGGCGGCGTCATATCGTCTTCACGGAACGGTTTCTTCGACGGGTCGAACCCACCGTCGAAGCGTTCGGCCAATTCGGCGAAGTAGGTGGTCAAGCAGAATTGGGCCTGCGGTTGGCGCGGATCGCATTCGCGGACCTCCACGATCGAGGCGGTCAGCAGCCGGTCAACCTCCGCCATCGCCGTCACAAGCCGATCGCGCTGACCGTCGTTGAGCGGCGCAAGGATCGCGGCGGCGGCGTCATCGGAACGCTGATCGAGCGCCGCGACTTCGCGGCGGCCCTCCGCTGTGAGTCGAGCAATTCGGACACGGCCATCGTCGGCGCTCTGGTCGATGACGATGAGCCCGTCGCGCTCGAGGACCCGCAACAGTCGGCTGAGATATCCCGAGTCGAGGTCCAATCGCGCCCGCAGCGTCCGGATGTCGCACCCGTCGGCGCCGACCTCCCAGAGCAGGCGGTTCTGGCCGAGGGATCGGTCGCTGGCCAGAAAGTTGTCGTTGAGCACGCCGATCCGAGTCGTCACCGTTCGGTTGAACTGGCGGACCTGCGAGACCATCTCCGCGGTCATATCTCTGACCTTAGTCAGAGATATGCGCCAAGTCGACTGCCCGATCAGCGTTCGCGAGCAGCTCCTCGCGCCTCTTCGGCCACCAGAACACTTCACCGGCGAGCACGACCAGATAGATGGCCGACACGATCAGGTTGCCCCACGAACCGAAGACCCCGTCGAATACCGCGGTGCCGATGGCGACGACGAGCACGAACCAGATCACCCACCGGAACGGCTTCGACTCCTCGGCAGCCTCATGAAGGCCGTCGCGGTAGTCGGTCACGGCGGGTGCGAGCCGCGGGTCGTCGATACGCAGGCCGCGTCTGGCGGCGCCGGCGACCCGCTCACGCTCGGGCCCGGTCAGATGCGCGGCGCGCGGCCAGTACCGCGTCATCCTCCGCGCCATCCATCCGCCGTAGAACAACAAAAGCGCTGCGAACGCGATCAGGCCGACGAACAGGAAGCCCGAGTCGATCCACGCCAGGGCGCCGAGGAACCCGCCGACGCTAACACCAAGGATCAACCCTCGAAGCAGCGGACCGTACCGCCACACGAACGCCGGCACCGTGACCATGGCTCGATTGTGGATCGCCCGGCGTCGGGGCGCTGCGAATTCGGCGCTTCAGCCGTCGTGCTCCTGGTGCGGCCGCAGCAACAACGTGGCGACGACGTTGATCACCGCCGTCGCAACCAGCTACGTGCACGCCAGCCAGGGCGAGTTGTTACACCGTCGACAGACCCGTGTAGCGGATCCGGGCGGGTAACGGGAGGCGTAGAGCGTGCCCTGCGGACCGTAGATCCAGGCGTGAATAACCCCGAACACCAACAGCATTCCGATCGTGTACGCGGCGATGCTTCCGACGGGGAACACCGCAAGGGCATACGCGGCGAGTCCGCTCGCATACACCGCTGGGGCGCCGAACCGGTCGGTCCGATCGACTTGATTGTGCAGAGTTCACCCTCCTGAGCAGCGGGCGCGCCACACTGACGGTCATGTCGGAGCAGTCGGATGTGAGCACAATCACCAAACAGGGGCGCAGCGGCGCGACGATGCCGTTCGACATGTCCGGCGTGGTGCGGACCGACGACGATGTGCTGCGTTATTCGGCGCTGACCCGATCACTTTTGGACATGCTGCGGGCGTCGGTCGATCGTCATCCCGACCGCGAGGCGGTCGTCGTTCTCGGCGGCGAGCGGGTGACGTATGAGCAGTTGTGGGACCGCTCAGCACGCGTCGCGGGCGGTCTGCGCGCGGCGGGCATCGGCCCCGGCGACCGGGTCGCGAACCGGCACGGCAACGGGTTGGAGTGGTGCCTCGCATTCTGGGGGACGCTGATGGCCGGTGCGGTCGTGGTACCCGTCAACACCCGGTTCGCCGAAAGCGAGGTGTCCTACGTCGTAACAGACGCGGGCGCCGACATTGTGCTGCAACCGGACACACCGCTGCCCGACGGCGAGCCCTATGTCACGGTCGACACCGATCGGGACACCCTCGGCGCCCTGATGTACACCAGCGGCACCACTGGGTTCCCCAAGGGCGCGATGGTCACCCACGAGAACTTCCTCTCGAATGTCGAGACGTGCATTCGGGCGTTGAAAACCCCTGCCACACTTCACATCCGCAACCTGATATCCGTCCCGCTGTTTCACGCCACCGGGTGTAACAGTCAGCTCCTGCCCACACTCCACCTCGGCGGCACCGCGGTGATCATGCCCGCCTTCGATGTGCAGGCGTTCCTGCGGGCGACCGCCGACGAGCGGATCAACGTGCTGACATCGGTGCCCGCGATCTTCTGGTTGGCGATGAACCAGCCGAACTTCTCCGACTTCGACATGAGCAACGTCGGGTGGGCCACCTACGGCGGGGCGCCAACGGCACCGGACGTCATCGCGCACCTGCGCTCGTCGTTCCCGAATGCCAGGCTCGCCAACGGGTTTGGCCTGACTGAAACCTCATCGGTGTCAACCGTTCTACCCGATGAGTATGCGGAGACCCGGCCGGAGACCGTCGGCTTCGCAGCTCCGCCGGTCGAGGTCGATCTCCTCGACCCCGACCCGGCAACGGGCGTCGGCGAGCTGCTGATTCGCGGCCAGAACGTCGTCGCGGGCTATTGGAACAATCCGGAGAAGACGGCGGAGACGTTCATCGACGGCTGGTTGCACACGGGCGATCTCGCGCGCATCGATGAGGAGGGCTTCGTCCAGATCGTCGACCGGTTGAAGGACATGATCTGTCGCGGCGGCGAGAACGTGTACTGCGTCGAGGTCGAGAACGTGCTTGCGCAGCATCCCGCTGTGTTCGAAGCAGCTGTGCTTGGTGTGCCCGACGAGATGATGGGCGAAAAGGTCGGCGCTGTCGTCATACCGGCGCCTGGCGCACACGCCGATCCGCGCGAGATCCATACCTTCGTCAAGGAGCACATTGCGGACTACAACGCACCGCAGTTCGTGTGTCTGCGGACTGAACCACTTCCGCGCAACCCTGCCGGTAAGGTGCTCAAACCCGTTCTGCGCGAAGAAACTCGGTGGAGCGACGAGATCCGTTAGAGGTCGAGCACGAGGTCTTCGCAGGGTTGCGCCACGCAGATCAGCACCGTGCCGTCCGGCGGCAGCTCGAGCGGCGGCTGGTCATAGACCGTCGCTCCCCCGATGACCGGCGTTACGCATGTGTGGCACACGCCGCTGCGGCAGGAGAACCTGGTGGGCACATCACAGGCTTCGGCGAGTTCGAGGATGCTGGGGTACTCCGGCGACCAGTTCACCGTGACCCCGCTGCGGGAGAATGACACCGGCGGTCCAGTGCCCGCGGGCCCTGCAGGGCGATGGGGCGCCGGTCGCGGCGAATCGACGATACCGGGGTTGATCGGCGGCAGCGCGCCGAACAGTTCGGTGTGGATGTGGGCCGCATCGATGCCTGCGACCACCAGCGCGCCACGCATGTCGTCCATGAACCGGTTCGGACCGCACAGATACGCGTCTGCATCGCACGGCAGGTTCAGCGCTGCGATCACCTGCTCATCCGGACGACCGGTGTCGGCGGTGTAGATGATCTGATGACGTGCGTTGGGCAGCGCCTCGACCAACTCGGTCACCTCGGCACCGAAAGCCAGCGACTGGGCGTCACGCGTGGTGTGCAGCCAATGGATTTCCCGGTCGCTGTGCGCGGCGGCAAGTGCGTGAAGCATTGCGAGAACCGGGGTTACGCCGATCCCCGCCGACGCGAGAACGATCGGGCCTGCACCGTCGCCGAGGTAGAAGTCACCGCGCGGGGCGGCGACGTCGATGACGGAGCCGGCTTCGACCTGTCCGTGCAGCCATCGGCTCACCATCCCGTGTTCCTCACGCTTGACGCTGATGCGATAACGCAGTCCCGGCTGACCGCCGGACAACGAATAGCTGCGCAGCGGCGTTGGACTGCCCGCGTCGGGGATCCTGAGGGTGAGGTACTGGCCGGGCCGCGCAACTGGTAGCGGCGCACCGTCGGAGGACTCGAACTCGATCGACAGGACGGCCGGGCTTTCCCGGTGCGTCTCGACGACGCGCAGCTTGCGGAATCCGCTCCAGCCCGGTTCGACGCCGACCGGCGGGGGTGACGTGGCCGCGGTGCCGCCGTGTACGGCCAGCAATTCGGCGAACGACTGCTGCCACCCCGGGCTCAGCGCGGGCACGTCGACAGCCTTGCGCAGCATCTCGACATCGCGTCCTGGCAGGTAGAGCAGGGCGTCGACACCTGCGACGGTCAGCTCGTGACGCCCCCGACGGGTCCGCTCGATCACATCGCCCGCGGTGACCCTGCCTTCGACGATGACCCGAAAATAGAAGCCCGGACGATGATGAGCGACAAGCAGATTCGGCATCTCGGGCTCGCCGAGGCGCATACCGACCCGGAAGCAGGTAACCCGCGGCTGGGTGACCTCGAATTCGGCCTCGCCGATTCGATAGCGGTCGCCGATGAAGACCTCGTCGTCGGCGAGGCCGGTTACGGTGAAGTTCTCGCCGAACATCCCCGGCGCGAGGTCGACGCGGCCGAAGTGCCGCTTCCAGTATTCGTATGACTCGGTCTGGTAGACCATCACGGCACGTTGTTCACCGCCATGGCCGCCGAGGTCACCTTGGCCGTCGCCGTCGATGTTCAGCCTGCGCACCATCACCGATTCGGTCACCGGAGTCTTGTAGATACCGGTGTGAACGGTCCTGCCGCGCCACGGCACATCGGCGGGCATGCCGACGTTCACCGACACCAGCGTCGGCGCTGCATTCCTCGGGGTTGGAGTCACTGACATCAGCGGTTTGCTTACTCGTCGCCTGCATGCGCGCGGCGATAGTGCCTGCGGGCCTTCATCCGATTGCCGCAGATCGCCATCGAGCACCACCTCGCTGTGTTGGGCTTACTCCGGTCTATCAAGAACAGCCGGCATTCGGTGTTCGCACACGGGCGCAGCCGCCCAGGACTGGCTATCCGAAGGGCGTCCCAGGCCAGCACGGCCCTGACCGGACTCGCCGGTGCGTCCGTCGTCTCGATTCGCCAGTTGAGGCCGCCTGCAGTTGCGACCGGCCGCAGCCCGACACCGGCGAGAAAGGGCTTCAGGGCAGTCGCCCTCATCTCCCCCCGCACCACGTTCTGTAGGATCGACCTGACCTCGATGAGCGCCGCGATCTCCGATTTCGTCGCAGCGATCCCGTGCTCGCGCGTCCACCGCTTGGCCGATGCCGGATCCGCCAGCTGGTCGTGGACCGCCCCGTCAATGACAGGCGTTGTGTTCAACAGGTCGAGCACGAATACCTCATCCACGGCGTCCGCGACCACAAGATCCATGCCTAACCTCCAAATCAATATTGACAGGTTACAGGAAGGAGCGTTGACTATCGCTAACCGTTAAAATCGTTATAAGGAGTTAGCCATGACAGCTGTGCACCACCGCTACGCCACTGTGCGCGGAAGGCGGATCTTCTATCGGGAGGCAGGCCACCCCGATGCCCCCGTACTTGTGCTGTTGCACGGATTTCCAACCAGTTCCTTCATGTTCCGCGAACTGATCCCCCTGCTGGCCGATTCCTACCGGGTGATCGCCCCTGACCATCTGGGCTTCGGTCTGTCCGACGCTCCGCCCGCCGACGAGTTCGACTACACCTTCGATGCGCTGGCCGATCTGACCGAGGACCTCATCGACCAAATCGGTGTCATTCGCTATGCGATCTACGTGCAGGACTACGGCGCCCCGATCGGGTGGCGCCTGGCGTTGCGTCATCCGCAGGCCATCACCGCGATCATCACCCAGAACGGCAACGGGTACGACGACGGGTTCGTCGAGAGCTTCTGGACCGCGGTGTGGGATTACCAGCGCGAACAGACTCCGCTCACTGAGGCTGCCGTCCGCACCGCGCTGAGCGTCGAGGGAATCAGGTGGCAGTACGTCACTGGCGTCAAGGACGAAACCCTGGTCAGTCCCGATACCTGGCTTCACGACGCGGTACTGCTGGCGCGGCCAGGCAATGACCAGATTCAGCTCAAACTGTTCCGCGACTACGCGACGAACCCGCCGATGTACCCGGCGCTGCACGACTACCTGCGCACCAGCAAGGTGCCGGTACTGGCGGTCTGGGGCGAAGCCGACCCGATCTTCGGGCCCGACGGCGCACGCGCATTCGGCAAGGACTCGCCTGACGCCGAGATCCATCTCCTCGAAGGAGGTCACTTCCTGCTGGAGACCGCGGTCGACGAAGTGGCGGGCCTGATCCGAAACTTCCTGACCGAAAGGAGCACTCGATGACACCCGTTGACGCGCCGTCGGTGCTGGTGTTCGACGTCAACGAGACGTTGATCGACATCACCTCGCTCGAACCGCATTTCGACCGATTATTCGGCGACAAGCGGGTGATGCGGGAGTGGTTCGACAAACTGGTCCTCTACTCGATGACCGTCACCATAGCCGGCACTTACCTCGACTTCTTCTCACTTGGGCGCGCTGTCCTTCGGATGATCGGAGACGGGCACGGGGTCGCCGTCACCGACGACGATCTGGAGGAGCTCGCTCGCGGCATGCAGACGATGCCCGCTCATGCCGACGTCGCCGAGGCACTGGCGAAGCTCAAGGCCAAGGGTTTTCGCCTTGTGGCGCTGACGAATTCACCACCGATCGCGGGCGGCTCGACACCGTTGGCGAATGCCGGGCTCGCCGACCTCTTCGAAAAACAGTTCAGCGTGGATTCGTGGCGGGCGTTCAAGCCGGCCCCGCAGCTCTACACCGGCGTAGCCGCAGCGCTCGGTGTGGATCCTTCGCAGTGCATGATGGTCGCCGCGCACGTGTGGGACACCACCGGCGCGCAGGCCGCCGGTTTCCGCGCGGCGCTGATCACCCGCGCAGGCACTGCTCCACTGCCGACACCGGCGGTACCGCAGCCCGACATCGTCGTGCCGGATCTCCTGGAACTCGTGCAGCAGCTGGAACCGCCGCCCGCAGCACCCGTCGCGACGAGGTCCGGTCCCGCCGTGGTCCGCGAACAGGAGCATGGCGAAACCATGCGTGCGATCGTCCTGGAACAGTTCGGCGGCCTCGACAGCTATGGGTATGTCGACATCCCCAAACCGCTACCCAAGCCCGGCGAGGTCGTCATCGCGGTCAAGGCGTTCGGCATCAACCATGCCGAATTGCACATGCGCAGAGGCGAATGGGCCGAGGCCGCCGAGGTCAGCGGTATTGAGTGCGTCGGCGTCGTCGACTCCTGTCCATCTGGCGAGTTCCCGGTCGGCACCAGAGTCGCCGCGCTGATGGGCGGAATGGGCCGAACGATCAACGGCAGCTACGCCGAGTACACCCGGATCCCGGTGGCGAACGTCGCGGCAATCGAATCCGAGCTGCCGTGGTCGCAGTTGGCTGCGTTGCCGGAGTCGTATGCCACGGCATGGACGTGCCTGTTTCGCAACATCGATCTGAAACCGGGGCAGACGATCGTGATCCGGGGTGCCACATCGTCGTTCGGTCAAGCCGCTGCCAAGATGGCGCTGAACGCCGACGCGCGGGTCATCGCGACCACCCGCAGCCGAGACCGCTTTCCGCTCCTCGAACAGCTGGGTGTATCGCGCGTCGTCGTCGAAAAGCCGGTCTTGGCACCTGAATTGGCAGCCAGCGGAATCGACGCTGTTCTCGACCTGGTAGGCAACAGCACCATCCTCGACTCGTTGGACATGCTCCGCCGCGACGGCACCGCATGCCTGGCCGGCTGGTTGGGTGGTCTCGAACCGATCGGCGATTTCAACCCGCTATTGCGAATGGCGAGCGGGGTGAATCTGAGCTTCTTCGGCAGCTTCGTGTTCGGTTCCCCGGCGTTTCCACTATCCGACGTGCCGCTCAGCGACATCGCCCGGCAGGTTCAGAGCGGTCAGCTCGATGCCAAACCGTCACAGGTGTTCCGGTTCGACCAGATCCGGGAGGCGCACCAACTCATGGAATCCGGCGCGGCCAACGGAAAGATCGTCGTCACCGTGCCGTAGCCGTGACCTCAGCCGGGAAGCGATCGCGGTAGCCCGAACGACGGGAGCACGTCGTTGTCGAAGCGGGTCATGGCGGAAATGCGATCGCCGACGACGGTGAGGACAAGCAGGCCGGCCCCGTGGCGGACACCGTTGGGGGTGAGGAGATAGGCCCCGAACGCCAGCTGACCATTCGCCCGCGTCGGTACGAGGTGATACATCCCGCGGTCACGGAAGACGCTCGCGAAGAAGCGGGCGACGACGTCGCGGCCTTGGTATTCGAGCGGAACTGGCGGCATGGAGACGGATACGTCGGCGGTGAGCAAGCTGACCAGCACATCGACATCGCCCGATTCGTACGCGCGGACGAATCTTGCCACCAGCGCCTGCTCAGCGGGTGAGTCGGGAGCGGGAGGCGGTTCGTCATCGCCCCTCGGCGGTAGCCGCCGCTGCAAGGTGGCGCGGGCCCGCTTGAGGGCACTGTTGACCGATTCGATGGTCGAGTCGAGCATCTCCGCCACCTCGTTGGCGTGGTATCCGAGCACTTCCCGCAGGATGAGCACGGCGCGCTGGCGGGCCGGTAGGCTTTGCAAAGCGGTCACGAAGGCCAGGGAGATGGCTTCGGTCTGCTCGTAGTGTGCCTCGGGGTCCAGCGGCGCGTTTGCCGCACCCTCGAGAAGGCTGTCGGGATATGGCTCAAGCCAGGTGATTTCGCCGAGCCGGGTCGGCTCTGGCGGGTCAATCGTCGAGATGTCCCACTCCTTGGCCGGGCGCCGCTTGGCCGAGCGAAGCACATCGAGGCACCGGTTGGTGGCGATCCGGTAAAGCCATGTTCGGATCGAGGCGCGTCCCTCGAATCCGTCGAGTGCTTGCCAGGCGGACAGCAACGTGTCCTGTAGGGCATCCTCGGCATCCTGAAACGATCCGAGCATTCGGTAGCAGTGCACCAGCAACTCTCGACGGTACGGCTCGGTCAACTCGCGGAACGCGTCGCCGTCCCCGGCCCGCGCCCTGGTGATCAGGTCGGTTGTTTCCACGTCTCACCACTCCACCCTCGCGTCACGTCCGGCTCTCCTCGTCGACTTTCAAGTATCGACGTCGACCAAGGCGCGAACTGGGCGCAAATTCCACGCCCAGTTTCTCGGGGTAGCAGCGCCTACATCTTCGACAGCTCGAAATCCATTCGATCGGAGGATGTATGACCATCGCAGACAAAGCAGTTCTGGTGACCGGGGCCAACCGCGGTATCGGCCGCGCCCTGGTTGAGGAAGCCCTGACCAGGGGCGCGAACCGGGTATATGCCGCTACGCGCCAGCCCGTGACCCACTCGGACAGCCGTGTCACTCCCGTGACCGTAGACGTGACCAATGCCGCGAAGATTCAGCGAGCGGTCGATGAAATCGAATCACTCGACATTCTCATCAACAACGCCGGGTTGGCGCTCTACGACGACTTGAGTGATCCTTCGGTGCTCGAACGACATCTGGCCGTCAATCTCTTCGGCACGTACAGCGTCACGCAGGCTTTTCTGCCGCTGCTGGCTCGCTCCCATGGAGCCATCGTCAACAACCTGTCATTGAACGCCTTGGCCCCCTTGCCGCTCATCCCCGCCTACTCGATCTCCAAAGCGGCCGCGTTCAACCTGACGCAATCGCTACGCGTCCTTGTCGCCGCACGCGGCGTGCGAGTCCATGCCGTGCTGACAGGGCCTGTGGACACCGATATGACAAGGGGGCTCGACATACCGAAGGCGACTCCGGAGTCCGTCGCGCGAGCCATCTTCGACGGCGTGAACGAAGGGCAGGAAGAAATCTTCCCCGACGCCATGTCGCAATCACTGGCCCCAAGCTGGCGCAGTGGTGCGGCCAAGACACTCGAAAGCCAGTACGCGGAGCTCCTCCAGGCAACCGCCATCGGTTAATCAGCACCAAAACCATTGATACGCAAAGGACCACAATGACCAGTGAACTATCAGGTAAGACAACTGTCGTCGTCGGCGCGAGCCGCGGCTTGGGACGCGGAATCGCCAGCACGTTCGCCGAGGCCGGCGCCCCAGTGGTCGCGGTCGCGCGAACCGGTGCCGCGCTTGTCGAGCTCGCCTCCGCCAACTCGAACATCCGAACAGAGGTGGCTGACGCGGCCGATGAAGCAGTGGCGTGGAACCTGCTTGACCAGTACGACCCACAGGTTCTGATCCTGGTGGCCGGCGCCAACCCAGTGATGCGTCCACTCCAGCACCAGACGTGGGACACGTTCTCCGTCAACTGGAATACCGACGTCAAGATCGCGTTCACCTGGCTGCGCGAGGCACTGCTCAAACCGCTGAGCCCGGGCAGCAGGGTCGTGGTGGTGAGCAGCGGAGCGGCCATCAACGGCTCACCGGCCAGCGGAGGCTACGCGGGATCCAAAGCCACCCAACGGTTCATCGCCGGGTACGCCCAAGATGAGTCACACCGCGCCGGGCTCGGCGTCACTGTCACGGCGGTGCTGCCCAGGATGACTCCCTTAGGAGACGTGGGCAAGCGAGGTGTTCGGGCGTATGCCGCCCGCAATGGCCAGACCCAAGAGGAATACCTCCGACAGTTGGGGCAACCGTTGAGCCCGGAGAAGGCCGGGTCGGCCCTCGTGGACTTGATGGGCGCAGACCCGGCGACCACTGCCCCCGGCTACCTACTCACCGCTGCGGGGCTGCAGGAATTGCCATGACCACGCTATCCACGGCCGCGCAGTTCGCAACTGACCGTGCGTAGTGACTGCTTAAGCTGATGAGGTGCCGACGCTCGAAGACCTCGAGGCCCGCGTTGCAGCGCTCGGGGTCGAAACACAACTGACCGACTTCCGCCAAGAAACCAACGTGCGGTTCAGCTCCGTCGATGAGCAACTGGCCGAGATCAAGGACCTGATCCTCGGCCGCAACGGCGGTTAGACGGTGAATCCCAGAGCGCGCAGCTGTTCGCGGCCGTCCTCGGTGATCTTGTCAGGGCCCCACGGCGGGTTCCACACCCAGTTGATCTTTATGCCCTTGACCAGACCGGTGCCGACCAGCGCCTGGTGCGACTGATCCTCGATCACATCGGTGAGCGGGCAGGCAGCCGACGTCAAGGTCATGTCGATCAGCGCGACCTTGCCTTCATCGCCCTCCTCGACGTTCATGTCGTAAACCAGGCCGAGATCGACGACGTTGATGCCGAGCTCGGGGTCGACGACGTCGCGCATCGCCTCCTCGAGATCGGCGATGAACTCCTCGTTAGGCACTGCGGTGTCGCTCATCAAGTGTCTCCTCACTGGCTTGCGCCACTGCATCTTTGAAGGCCATCCAGCCCAGCAGCGCACATTTGATCCGCGCCGGATACTTGGCCACCCCGGCGAAGGCGATGCCGTCGCCGATCACATCTTCGTCCCCCTCAATGTTGCCACGGGACGAAATCATCTCGTTGAACGCCGTGACCGTCTTCAACGCGTCGCCGACACTCTGGCCGATCACCAGGTCCGTGAGGACCGATGTCGCGGCCTGGCTGATCGAGCAGCCCTGACCGTCATAGGAGACGTCGACTACCTGCTCGCCGTCATCGGAAAGCGCGACCCGCAGGGTGACCTCGTCTCCGCACGTCGGGTTCACGTGTTTCACCTCGGCGCCGAACGGCTCACGCAGCCCACGGTGATGCGGATGCTTGTAGTGATCCAGGATCACTTCCTGGTACATCTGCTCCATCCTCACGGCGAGACCTCAGTCCCTGCCGAAGAACTCGATGGCCCGCTTGACGCCCGCCACCAGCCGGTCCACCTCATCATGGGTGTTGTAGACGGCGAATGAGGCGCGAGCGGTCGCTGCGAGACCGAACTTGCGATGAAGCGGCCACGCGCAGTGGTGACCCACCCGCACGGCCACGCCTTCGTCATCGAGGATCTGGCCGACGTCGTGGGCGTGGATGCCGTCGACGACGAAGCTCACCGGAGAACCGCGGCCGACAAGAGAGGTCGGGCCGACGATACGCACGGCGGGCACGCTCGCCAAACCTTCCAGTGCGGCGGCGACCAGTTCGGCCTCGTGCTGTTCGACGGCGCCCATTCCGATCGCGTCCAGATAACGTGCAGCCGCTGCCAATCCGACGACCTGCGATGTCATCGGGGTGCCCGCCTCGAACCGCTGCGGTGCGGGTGCGAAGGTGGTCTCCTCCATCGTCACAGTCTCGATCATCGAGCCACCTGTGATGAACGGCGGCATCGCGTCGAGCAGCTCCTGACGGCCGTAGAGCACGCCGATACCGTTGGGGCCCAGCATCTTATGGCCGGAGAATGCGGCGTAATCGACGCCGAGCGCATGCACGTCGACGGGCTGGTGCGGCACAGACTGGCAGGCGTCGAGGACCGTCAGCGCGCCGATCGCCTGCGCACGCTCCACAAGCTGTGCAACGGGGGCGATGGCGCCGGTGACATTCGAATGGTGGCTGAAGGCCACTACTTTGACGTTGCGGTCCAGGTCCAGCGAGTCGATGTCGATCCGGCCATCGGGGCCCACCGAGTACCACTTCAACGTCGCACCGGTGCGGCGGGCCAACTCCTGCCACGGCACCAGGTTCGCGTGGTGTTCCAGCTCGGTGGTGACGATGACGTCGCCGGGACCGACCGCATGCTCGAAGCGGCTGTCCCCAAGCGTGTAGGCAACCAGGTTGATCGCCTCGGTGGCGTTCTTGGTGAACACCAACTCATTCGGGCCGGCGCCGATGAACGCCGCGATATCCGCGCGGCCCTGCTCGTAGGCGTCGGTGGATTCCTCCATCAGCTGGTGCGCACCCCGGTGCACCGCGCCGTTGGAGGTGATGACGAAGTCGCGTTCGGCATCGAGCACCTGCAGCGGGCGTTGCGACGTGGCGCCGGAGTCCAGATAGGCCAACTGGTTTCCGCCACGCATCACGCGTTGCAGGATCGGGAAATCAGCCCGGATCCTGGCGAGATCCAACGTCTGGGCCGACGCGGTCATATCAGGCTCCGACCGCCTGGGTGAAGCGCTCGTATCCGTTCGCGTCGAGTTCGTCGGCGAGCTCGGGACCGCCCGACTCCACGATGCGTCCGCCGATGAACACGTGGACGAACTGCGGCTGGATGTAGCGCAGGATGCGGGTGTAGTGCGTGATCAGCAGCAGGCCGCCGTGCGCGTCTTCGGCGTAGCGGTTGACGCCGTCGCTGACCACGCGCAGCGCGTCGACGTCAAGACCGGAGTCCGTCTCGTCGAGAATCGCGATCTTCGGCTTGAGCAGTTCGAGCTGCAGGATCTCGTGCCGCTTCTTCTCGCCACCCGAGAAGCCCTCGTTGACACTGCGTTCCGAGAAGGACGGGTCGATGTCAAGCCCCTCCATCGCGCCCTTGACCTCTTTGACCCAGGTGCGAAGCTTCGGCGCCTCGCCGCGGACGGCGGTGGCGGCGGTGCGCAGGAAGTTCGACATCGACACCCCCGGCACCTCGATCGGGTACTGCATGGCCAGGAACAGGCCTGCGCGGGCGCGCTCGTCGATGCTCATCGCGAGCACGTCTTCACCGTCGAGCGTGATCGAGCCGGACGTCACCGTGTACTTCGGATGGCCCGCGATCGCGTACGACAGCGTCGACTTGCCGGATCCGTTCGGCCCCATCAGGGCGTGCGTCTCTCCCGAATTCACGGTGAGGTCGACGCCCTTGAGGATCGGGATGTCGGACCCGTCCTCTTTGGACACGACGCTGACGTGTAGGTCCTTGACTTCCAGTGTGGTCATGAGGTGGCTGTCCTCGATTCCGTTATCGCTAGTTCGTGTTCGATGGCTTGGGTGAGGCGGTCGCGTACGGCGGGCACAGCGATCTTGCTGATCAGCTCACCGAAGAAGCCGCGCACCACGAGGCGGCGGGCCTGATCTTCCGGGATGCCGCGGGCCTGCAGATAGAACAGCTGCTCGTCGTCGAAACGTCCGGTGGCGCTTGCGTGTCCGGCGCCGGCGATCTCGCCGGTCTCGATCTCCAGGTTCGGCACCGAGTCGGCCCGTGCACCGTCGGTCAGGACGAGGTTCCGGTTGGTTTCGAAGGTGTCGGTTCCGGTCGCAGCCGCCCGGATCAACACGTCGCCAATCCATACGGTGTGCGCATCGGGCCGCGACGAGTCCGGATCTCCCTGCAGCGCACCCTTGTAGGTGACATGCGAGCGGCAGTTCGGCTGGGCGTGGTCGACCAGCAGCCGCGATTCGAAGTGCTGGCCGTCATCGGCGAAGTAGAGGCCGAGCAACTCGGCATCCCCACCAGGGGCGTCGAACCGGGTGCGCGCGGTGAGCCGCACCAGGTCGCCACCGAGCGTGACCGCGACGTGCCTCAACACCGCGTCCTTGCCGAGCACCGCATGGTGGCTGCTGACGTGCACGACGTCGTCGGCCCAGTCGGCGATCGACACCACGGTCAGCCGCGCGGCATCGGAAACCACGAACTCGATGTTGTCGGCGTAGGTTCCGCTGCCCTTCTGATCGATGACGACGACCGCCTCACCGAGTTCGCCGACCCGCACCTGCAGGTGGCCGTAGGCCGTCGCACCCTCCCCGGGTCCCGTCACGTCGATCTCGATTGGCTGCTCGCACACCGCACTCTTCGGAATGGTGACGATCGTCGCGCTGTCGAACGACGAGAATGCCTGCGCGGCAACGCGATCAGCCGGTACACCGGCCTGGCCGAGACGGTCGTCCCCGCGTTGCACGGTTTCGACGGTGACGCCTGCGCACTCAGAAACCGCGATTGCGGCGCTGCCGGTCGACTGCGCGGATCCGTCGTGCAGGCCGCGCAGCCGCCTCAGCGGTGTGAAGCGCCAGATCTCGTCTCTGCCGCCGGGCACCTCGAAGGCGTCGACGTCAAAGGAAGTGAACAGCTCGCCCTTGTTATGGCTCTCGACGGCTGTTGTCAGGTTCTGAGTCACTAGCCGACAGCGCCTTCCATCTGAAGCTCGATCAGACGGTTGAGCTCGAGCGCGTACTCCATCGGCAGTTCCTTGGCGATCGGCTCGACGAAGCCGCGCACCACCGTCGCCATCGCCTCGTCCTCGGTGAGGCCGCGGCTCATCAGATAGAAAAGCTGGTCCTCGCTGACCTTCGAGACGGTGGCCTCGTGACCCATCGTGACGTCGTCCTCGCGGATGTCGACGTAGGGGTAGGTGTCGCTGCGGCTGATCGTATCGACAAGCAGGGCATCGCATTTCACGCTGGAGCGCGAGCCGTGTGCACCCTTGTTCACCTGGACGAGGCCACGGTAGGAAGCGCGACCGCCGCCGCGGGCCACCGACTTCGAGACGATGTTGCTCGACGTGTTGGGCGCCAGGTGCAGCATCTTGGCGCCGGTGTCCTGATGCTGGCCCTCGCCTGCGAAGGCGACCGACAGCACCTCACCCTTGGCGTGCTCACCGGTCATCCACACGGCGGGGTACTTCATGGTGACCTTCGAGCCGATGTTGCCGTCGACCCACTCCATGGTGGCTCCGGCCTCGGCGCGGGCACGCTTGGTGACCAGGTTGTAGACGTTGTTCGACCAGTTCTGGATTGTCGTGTAACGGCAACGGCCGCCGGGCTTCACGATGATCTCGACCACTGCGGAGTGCAGCGAGTCGCTCTTGTAGATCGGCGCGGTGCAGCCTTCGACGTAATGCACATAGGCATCCTCGTCGACGATGATCAGCGTCCGCTCGAACTGGCCCATGTTCTCGGTGTTGATGCGGAAGTAGGCCTGCAGCGGGATGTCGACGTGCACACCCTTCGGCACGTAGATGAACGAACCACCCGACCACACAGCGGTATTCAGCGCAGAGAACTTGTTGTCGCCCGCCGGGATCACGGTGCCGAAGTACTGCTTGAAAAGCTCCGGGTGCTCCTTCAGAGCGGTGTCGGTGTCGAGGAAGATGACGCCTTGGGCCTCCAGGTCCTCGCGGATGGAGTGATAGACGACCTCGGACTCGTACTGCGCGGCGACACCGGACACCAGGCGCTGCTTCTCCGCCTCGGGGATACCGAGCTTGTCGTAGGTGTTGCGGATGTCCTCGGGCAGGTCGTCCCATGTCGCGGCCTGCTTCTCGCTGGACCGCACGAAGTACTTGATGTTGTCGAAGTGAATGCCCTCGAGGTTGCTGCCCCAGTTCGGCATCGGCTTCTTGTCGAAGACGCGCAGCGCCTTGAGCCGGACGTCGAGCATCCACTGGGGCTCGCTCTTCTTGCTCGAGATGTCGCGCACAACAGCCTCCGACAGCCCGCGCTGCGCGCTCGCGCCTGCAACATCGGAATCGGCCCAGCCATAGCCGTACCGACCCAGCGACTCGATCGTCTGTTCCTGGGTCAAGGCTTCGGACGTGGTCGTCATGTCGACGCTCCTTGCTTGGTCGTGGTGGCTTCGGCGCCGTGGGCTGAGCGTCGAGGGGGTTGTTGCTTCTCTTGGTTGAGCGGCACGTGCGTTGTGCACGCGCAGTCTCCGTTGACGATCGTGGCCAGCCGCTGCACGTGGGTCCCCAGTACCTCGGCGAACGCCTCCCGCTCGGTCTCGCACAGTTCCGGGAACTCCTCGGCGACGTGCGACACCGGACAGTGATGCTGGCAGAGCTCTATCCCGTGCAGGGGTCCGCTCACCTGGGTGGCGGTGGTGGCGTATCCGGCCTTGGTCAGTGCGACTGCCATTCGATCGACAGTCGATTCAACGTCATCGGATCCCTCGGTTACTCCCGTAAGGATGGTGTCGATGCGGCGGCGCGCGAAGGTACGGACCGCGTCGTCACCGCCGATTTCACGGAGTTGGCGCATCGCCGCGGCGGCCAGATCGTCGTAGGCGTGCCCCATTTTCGCGCGGCCTGCAGCGGTCAACCGATAGCGGCGAGCAGGCCTGCCGCGCCCGTTGTGCTGCCAGGCCGCGGCCGCGCTGGACTGCGCTTCACCGGCTTCGAGCAGCGCATCGAGGTGCCTGCGCACGCCTGCGGCGGAGATACCGAGCTGGTCGCCGATCTCGCCTGCAGTGACGGGTCCGGACTCCAGCAAGAGCTGGACGATCGCGCCACGCGTGTGGCGGTCGCTGCCAGATGTCGCCGAAACGGCGGCTCCGACCTCCGGACTTAATTTCACAACACTATTGTGACGGAATTCCGGAACCGGGTCTAGGAAGGTCACCCTTATGTGGGCAACGTCCTACGATCGCCACGTGAGCGCAGAGAACCGATGCCTTGTCCTGGCCCACCGTCCCTCGGGGCTGGTTGACGACGAAACCACCCGGCTGGAGACCCAGCCGGTACCCGAGCTCGGCGACGGCGAGGCGCTGGTCAAGGTGCGCTATCTCTCGATCGACCCGACGATCCGCACCTGGATGGACGACGTTCCCAGCTATCTGCCACCGATCCAGATCGACGAGGTCATTCGCAGTGGCGGCGTCGGCGAGGTCGTCGAGAGCCGCTGCGACCCGTATGAGCCCGGCCAGCTCGTGTTCGGCATGACCGGATGGCAGGACTACGTGGTCATCGATGCGGGCGAGCGCTCGATGCAGGTGCTCCCCGACGGCGTCCCACCCGGGATCGCCATCGGGATTCTAGGTGTCACCGGTATGACGGCGTACTTCGGCCTGACCGACGTCGGGCAGGTCAAGGCGGGCGACGTCGTCGTCGTCTCTGGCGCGGCAGGCGCGACCGGATCCGCCGCAGGCCAGATCGCGAAGATCAAGGGCGCGAAGAAGGTGGTCGGCATCGCTGGCGGCGCCGAGAAATGCGCGTACATCGTCGACGAACTCGGCTTCGACGAGGCGGTCGACTACAAGAACGAGAACGTCGCCAAACGACTCCGGGAAGCCTGCCCTGACGGTATCGACCTCTACTTCGACAACGTCGGCGGATCGATCCTCAACGACTGCCTCGCAAACCTGGCGATGCGCGGGCGCGTGGTGCTGTGCGGCGCGATCTCGACCTACAACAGCGACGGCCCGGCGCCGGGGCCGAGCAACTACCTCAGCCTGCTCGTGCGCCGCGGGCGGATGGAAGGCTTCATCATCATCGACTACCTCGACCGGTTCCCCGCCGCGCAGATGGAGGTGGCCGGCTGGATCCTCGAGGGCAAAATCAAGTCGTCCGAACACATCGTCGAGGGGCTCGAAAACGCGCCGGAGGCGCTGAACCTGTTGTTCAGCGGCGGCAACACCGGCAAAGTGATCGTGAAGCTCTGACCGCTACGCTGCAGTGATGGCTGCGCGCCTATGGTCTCTTTCCACCTCGATTGCCGGCTGGCACGGGGATGAACGGACCGTCGGTTCGCCGCTGAACGACGCCGAGCTGATCGCGTTGAGGCGCACCAGGCTGTTCGGCGCGACCGGCACCGTGTTGATGGCCATCGGCGCCTTGGGCGTCGGCGCGCGCCCCGTCGTGCAGGATCCGACGTTCGGCGTCCGGCTGCTCAACCTTCCCTCACGGATCCAGACCGTCTCCTTGACGATGACCACCACCGGCGCGGTGATGATGACGCTGGCGTGGCTGATGCTCGGCCGCTTCGCGCTCGGCGAGCGGCGGATGACCCGCAGCCAACTCGATCGCACGCTTGCGTTGTGGGTCCTTCCCCTGCTCATCGCGCCGCCGATGTACAGCCGCGATGTCTACTCGTATCTGGCACAGAGCGAGATCGCGATCAACGGCCTCGACCCGTACAAGGTCGGCCCGGCGACCGGACTCGGTCTCGATCACGTCTTCACCCTTTCGGTGCCGACGATGTGGCGCGAGACGCCCGCACCGTACGGACCCTTGTTCTTGTGGATCGGCAAAGGCATTTCGGCGCTGACGGGCGACAACATCGTCTTCGCGGTGCTGCTTCACCGGCTCGTGGTCCTGTTCGGTGTCGGTCTCATCGTCTGGGCGGTGCCGCGGCTCGCTCGCCGCTGCGGTGTCGCCGAGGTCAGCGCGCTGTGGCTGGGGGCGGCCAATCCGCTGCTGATCATGCATCTGGTTGCAGGCATCCACAACGAGGCGTTGATGCTCGGCCTGATGCTCGCGGGTACTGAATTCGCCCTGCGCGGCATTTACGCCGACGCCCCGCTGTTGCCGAAACCTCCTGCGTGGCCGCAATCTCGCGAGGAGTGGGCGAGATGGCGGCCGATGACGATGCTGATTCTCGGCGTCGTACTGATCACGCTGTCCTCACAGGTCAAGCTGCCGGGTCTGCTGGCGGTGGGGTTCGTCGGGATGGCCCTTGCGTGCCGGTGGGGCGGCACCGTCAAGGCGTTCCTCATCGCGGGGGGATCGCTGACAGCCGTGTCGGTTGCCGTGATGGCGGTGATCGGCTGGGCAAGCGGGCTCGGTTTCGGTTGGCTTTTCACACTCGGCACCGCCAACGTGGTGCGCAGCTGGATGTCGCTGCCGACGCTCTTGGCACTCGGCACCGGCCAGGTGGGCATTCTGCTCGGGCTTGGCGATCACACCACCGCGGTACTTGGGCTCACCCGTGCCATCGGCGTATCCATCATCGCGATCGTGGTGACATGGCTGCTGTTGGCCGTCCTTCGGGGCAGGCTGCATCCGATCGGCGGGCTCGGCGTCGCCCTCGGCGTGACAGTCCTGCTCTTTCCGGTGGTGCAGCCGTGGTACGTGCTGTGGGCCGTCATCCCGCTGGCGGCGTGGGCGACCAGGCGCTCATTCCGCACCACGGCGATCGTCGTGACGCTCGTGGTCGGGATCTTCGGCCCGACGGCCAACGGCGACCGGTTCACCGTCTTCCAGATTCTGCTCGCGACCGCGGCCTGCACGGTGATCGTGGCGCTGCTCATCGCGATCACCTACTACCGGCTGCCCTGGCGGAAGCTTCCAGACCCCGGCCCGAAACTGGAGATCACGCCGCCTCGGGAGCACGTCGCGGTCCAACCCGCGCTACCGCGGCCACAGACGGCGAAGGCTGACGCCTACGCTGAATCCCCGTGACCTCATCCGGCCGGGTGCTCGGCTCCTCGCGCGAGCGCTCGTCGGCACCCCCCGTGCGCCTGCGCGGGGTCTGCAAACGGTACGGGTCGACGACCGCGGTCTCCGAGCTCGACCTCGAGGTGCGGTCCGCCGAGGTGCTTGCGCTGCTCGGACCCAACGGCGCGGGTAAGACGACCACGGTCGAGATGTGCGAGGGGTTCATCAAGCCGGACGCCGGAACCATCGAGATCCTCGGCCTCAATCCGATCACCGACAACGCGCGGGTGCGGGAGCGCATCGGCGTGATGCTGCAAGGCGGCGGCGCGTATCCGGCCGCGCAGGCGGGCGAGATGCTCAACCTGGTCGCGGCCTACAGTGCCGACCCGCTCGACCCGCAGTGGTTGATGGAGACGCTCGGCCTGACCGAGGCGGCGAAGACGACATATCGCCGGCTGTCCGGCGGGCAGCAGCAGCGCTTGGCATTGGCGTGCGCCGTCGTGGGCCGTCCCGAACTCGTGTTCCTCGACGAGCCGACCGCGGGGATGGACGCGCACGCCCGAATCGTGGTGTGGGAGCTCATCGATGCGCTGCGCCGCGACGGGGTGACCGTCGTGTTGACCACTCATCAGCTCACCGAAGCCGAGGAATTGGCGGACCGACTGGTCATCATCGACCGCGGCGTCGCGGTGGCCAGCGGGACACCTGCCGAGCTGATGAACAGCGGCGCGGAGAACCAGTTGCGGTTCAGGGCGCCCCGAATGCTCGACCTGTCGCTGCTTGTCTCGGCGCTGCCAGAGAGCTACAAAGCCACCGAAACCTCGCCGGGCGAATATCTCGTCGAGGGCCAGATCGACCCGCAGGTGCTGGCGACGGTGACCGCGTGGTGCGCACGGCTGAACGTGCTGGCCACCGATATGCGGGTGGAGCAGCGCAGTCTCGAGGATGTGTTCCTCGATCTGACGGGCCGGGAGCTGCGATCATGAATCGCTTCGCGCCGGGGACGTTTGCGCCCGATCCGCGTCCTGCGAACGTTCCGACGATGCTGGCGGCGCAGTTCGCACTCGAGCTGAAGCTGTTGTTGCGCAACGGCGAACAGCTGTTGCTCACCCTTTTCATCCCGATCACGCTGCTGGTGGGTTTGACGCTGTTGCCGTTCGGCTCGTTCGGGCCGAACAGGGCGGCGACGTTCGTTCCGGCGATCATGTCGCTTGCCGTGATCTCGACCGCGTTCACCGGTCAAGCGATCGCCGTCGCATTCGACAGACGATACGGCGCGCTGAAAAGGCTCGGTGCTACGGCGCTTCCGGTGTGGGGCATCATCGCCGGCAAGTCACTCGCCGTCGTCACCGTGGTGTTCCTTCAGTCAATCGTGTTGGGCGGCATCGGCATTGCGCTGGGGTGGCGGCCGCACATCGTCGGGCTGATACTCGGGGCGGTCATCATCGCGCTGGGCACCGTCTGCTTCGCCGCCATGGGGCTGCTGCTTGGTGGGACCCTTCGCGCCGAGATCGTGTTGGCCGTTGCCAACCTGCTGTGGTTTGTGTTCGCCGGGCTGGGCGCGCTCACACTCGAGGGTCAGGCCGTGCCCGAGGCGATCCGATGGGCCGCGAGGCTCACCCCGTCGGGCGCGCTGACCGAGGCGCTGACACAGGCCATGTCGTTGTCGGTCGACTGGTTCGGCATCGCTGTGCTCGCCGTCTGGGGCACCGTCTCAGCGCTGTGCGCGCTGCGCTGGTTCCGATTCACCTGACGACGCCGACTGCGATCGCCATCTGGTTCCAGATATTGCGCTGACGGTCGCTCGCGCGGCGTGGCCACGACCCTGTATGCAATATCGAGCGGGGCCGCGGAGCGGCCCTACTACGAGCTGTAGTTGCGATCCTCTACGATCGGGCCGTGGCCGTCGGACGATTTCTGCTGCGCTTGGTGGATGTGTTGCCGATGCCGAGCCTGCAGGCGCAGCGTCTGATCGCCGCCGCGGTCATCCTGACGCAGGGCGGAATCGCCGTCACGGGCGCGATCGTCCGCGTGACGGCCTCCGGTCTCGGCTGTCCGACGTGGCCGCAGTGCTTCCCCGGCAGTTACACGCCGGTACCGCACGCCGAAGTGGCGGGCATTCATCAAGCGGTCGAATTCGGCAACCGGATGATCACCTTTCTCGTCGTTCTCACCGCGGCCCTTGCGGTGCTGGCCGTCACCCGCGCCCGGCGTCGCCGCGAGGTCCTGGTGTATGCCTGGTTGATGCCTGCGTCGACGGTGATGCAGGCGGTGATCGGCGGCATCACGGTTTTGACCGGATTGTTGTGGTGGACCGTCGCGATTCACCTGTTGGTATCGATGGCGATGGTGTGGCTGGCCGTGCTGCTCTACGTGAAGATCGGCGAGCCCGATGATGGTGTCCCAACAACGCTTGTGCCGAGGCCGTTGCGGCAGTTGACGGTTCTGACCGCGGTGGTGCTGGCGGCGCAGCTGGTCTCCGGGACGTTGGTGACCGCGGCGGGTCCGCACGCCGGCGACAAGAGCATCGAGGCCCCGGTTCCGCGGCTACAGATTGAGATCGTCACCCTTGTGCAACTGCACGCGACGCTGCTGATCGTCTATCTGGCACTTCTGCTTGGACTGGGCTTCGCGCTGCGCAGGATGCGCGCTGACCGGCGAATCAGCAGGCGACTGGCGGTGCTGCTGATTCTCGTCGCCGCGCAAGCCCTTGTCGGCCGTGTGCAATATGCGATGGGCGTGCCAGCCGCGCTGGTGGCGATCCATGTCGCGGGGGCGGCAGCGTGCACGGCAGCCACCGCGGCGCTATGGGCCTCGATGCGAGAGCGGGCCCAGCCCGAGCCGGTCGAGCGCTGACTCCACGCCGACCGCGAACTTGCGCTGTTGAAGATCGCGCGTCGCGCGGTCCAGCTGACGCCAACCCAGCGACGGTTCGACGAGCTCCAACTCGAGCAGCAGCGGATTGTCCTGGCCACCGATGACGTCGACGCGGGCGTACAGCAGATCGGTGGCGCTGATGTTCAGATGGGTAGCCGCCGCGTCCAGCGCGGCATGGCCGATGTCCCACAGTTCGAAGTCGGGATCGGCCCCGGTCAGCGATTCCTCGGCGTAGGTTCCCGACGGGTCGAACACGGGCCGCTCGCCGGCCGCGGGCAGCATCGGTCCCTTGGTGAAGGCGTGCGACTGCTCGCCGCCGAGGAACACCAGCGCTGTCTCACCGTTCTCGATCCTCGGGTCGTACGGCTGAACCAGAGCCGTGCTTCCCGATTCATGCAGCGCCGCGGCGTGTTCGCGGGCCGCGCTCGCGTCGGCGAAGCGCTGCGCACCAACCGATCCGGCGCCGATGGCTGGTTTAACCACCACTTCGCCCTTGGGAAACCGGACCGTCTCCCCTGGCGCGAAGAACTTGCTCGGCACCGTGGGCACCCCCGCGTCGGCGAGATCGGCCATATAGCGCTTGTCGGTGTTCCACGCGACCACGCCTGGCGGGTTCAGAAGGTTGGCGACCCGGGTGCTCCAGTCGAGAAACTCGTCGAATCGTTCGATGTAGTCCCAGGTCGCCCGGAGGATGACGAGGTCGGCGCGCAAGGTTTCCGGGTCATCCCACGACAGCCAGCGGGCGTGCAGGCCGCGCTGGCGAAGGACGGCCACGAGCTCGGCGTCGTCACCGTCGCCTTCGGGCAGAGCGGGGCAGCCTGCCAGCACGATGCGGGGATGGCGGATGTCGGGGCGTGCGAGTTTCATGTTGTAGGCATGATAGGCACCATGCGAGCCATTGAAGTCACCGAAACCGGCGGACCCGAAGTCCTGCAATACGTGGAGAAGTCCACACCCTCCCCCGGGCCGGGCGAGGTGCTGATCAAGGCCGAGGCGATCGGCATAAATTTCATCGACACCTACTTCCGGTCGGGTCTCTACAAGCGAGAGCTTCCCTTCATCCTCGGCGTCGAAGTGTGCGGAACGGTAGAAGCCATCGGCGATGACGTGGCCGCGCTCGGTGTCGGCAACCGCGTCGTCACGGCGCAGGCGAACGGTTCGTACGCCGAATACTGCACGGCGCCAGCCGATTTCTGCGCCTACGTGCCCGACGCCGTCAGCCCCGACGTTGCCGCAGCGTCGCTCCTGAAGGGCATGACCGCGCACTACCTGCTCAAGTCGGTCTACCCGGTGCAGCAGGGCGACGACGTGCTCGTGCACGCCGGTGCAGGCGGGGTCGGCCTCATCCTCACCCAATGGGCGACGAGCCAGGCGGTCCGGGTGATCACCACCGTCTCGACGCCGGAGAAGGCCGAGCTGAGCAGGCAGGCCGGCGCGGTCGAGGTGCTCGACTACCCAGAGGACCCCGAGGAGTTCGCGGCCAAGATCAAGGAGCTGACCGACGGTGGTGTCGCCGCGGTGTACGACGGCGTCGGCGCCGCTACCTTCGAGGCCAGCCTGGCCAGCCTCGCCGTCCGCGGCACGCTCGCGTTGTTCGGGGCGTCCAGCGGACCCGTCCCACCGTTCGATCCGCAGCGTCTCAACGCGGCTGGCTCACTGTTCCTGACACGCCCGAGCTTGGCTCACTACACCCGCAGTGCCGACGAGTTCTCCTGGCGCGCAGGGGAATTACTCGATGCGATCGCATCGGGGACGATCAACGTGACGGTCAGCGAACGCTATCGACTCGAGGACGCCGAGCGAGCCCACCGCGACTTGCAGGGCCGCAAGACCGTCGGCTCTATCGTGCTGGCTCCCTAGATCGGCTGGGCACCCGGGAAGGTCCACGAGCCGTCGAGGATCTGCTGCTGCGGCCGGTACAGCCGGACGGTGTAGTTCCATCCGGGCGTGATCGGCAGGCAGTTGGGCACGTTTCCGTCGCAGCCGCCGAACTGGATGGCGGTGCTTCCGTCCGACCCCTTCTGTGCGGTGACGTTGTTGAACGAATACGCGTTATGCGGGTTGGGCGAGAAGTAGCCGTCCTTGTTGTAGACGGTGACCGACCAGAATCCGGCCACGGGGACGTCGCCGACCCTGAGCGTGTGAAGCGTGTCACCGTCGTTCTGTGTCGGAACGACGGTGAGATAGAGCGCGTCCTTCTCCGGATTGCCACCCCAGGCGTTGGCAGACCCGATCAGATGGCGCACCGGGTCGGTGTCCTCCTTGGTGCCGAACGTGCGCTTGGTGTCGGGCAGCGTCGTCGCCAGTGTGACCAGTGCGTCGCGAACAGTCTTCTGGCTCACCGGATCCCAGTTGGGTACCTGGAAGCTGCCAGGCTTGTCCTGCTTGACGGCGATGCCGTCCTGCAGATTGTGCACGGCCGTCACATCTTCGGGGTCATTGGGGTCGACGAGGATGCGCACGGGAACGGCGACGTATCGGGTGCCGATCTGTGCGTGGGTGATAGTGTGCGGACCCTTGGTGTAGATCACGTCGTGGGTGTAGTGGTCTTCGTCGATCACCTGCATCGACATGAAGCGGTCGCCCGCGTCGGGCAGTGTGATGGTGACCGGGCCTGCGTCGAGGTCGAAGACAGCGGCCGAATAGAGGGTGTCTCGGTTCGCCCTGATCACGAGTTGGTGGTCGATCGGGGTCAGTTCGCGAAGGAAGAAGAATTTACCGAAACCGTCGTCCTTGACGATGTTTCCGAAGTAGAGATCGGATTCAGCGCGCGCGAAGTTGTCGGGGCTGACCAGTACCGCGTCGTCCGATGCCATCGTCCTACCTCCTCAACTGGACCGGTGATCGCCGTCCTCCAGCAGGCGTGAGCTAGCGAGACAGCAGAGTCGGCAGGTCGAGCGCCGAGTCGACGGCGAGCGCGCAGAACACGATCGCGAGGTAGTTGTTCGACTGCAGGAACAGTCGCAGCGGTTTGATCGGCTCGCCGCGGCGGACCCCGGCATACAACTGGTGCGCCATCGCCAGGAACCAGGTGCCCGCGACCAACGCCACCGACGCGTACAGCCAGCCGGTAGCCAGCGCCAGCGCCAGCGTCGCTGCCACGGTCAGCCAGGTGTAGATCAGGATCTGCTTGGTGACCTCGCGCTCGGTCGCGACCACCGGCAGCATCGGCACACCCGCCGCCTCGTAGTCCTCCTTGTAGCGCATCGCCAGCGCCCAGGTGTGCGGCGGCGTCCAGAAGAAGATGATCGCGAACATCACCAGCGCGGGCCATTGGATGGTTCCCGTCACCGCCGACCAGCCGATCATCACCGGCATGCAGCCTGCCGCCCCGCCCCACACCACGTTCTGCGACGTCCGGCGTTTGAGCAGCAGCGTGTAAACGAGCACGTAGAACGCGATCGTCGCGCCTGCCAGATGAGCCGACAGCATGTTCGTCGTCCACCACAGCCAGAAGAACGAGGCGACCGACAGCGCGAGCCCGAAGATCAGCGCGTGGCTGCGGGGCACGCTGTCGCGCGCCAGTGGCCTGCCTTCGGTGCGCTTCATCTTCTTGTCGATGTCGGCATCGGCCACGCAGTTCAGCGTGTTGGCACCCGCAGCCGCCAACAGCCCACCCACCAGCGTGTTCAGGATCAGCAGCGGATTCACAGCGCCGCGGTCGGCCAACAACATGGCCGGAATTGTCGTGACCAGCAACAGCTCGATCACCCGCGGCTTCGTCAGTGCGAAATATCCGAGGAGGGCGGTGCGAATTCGACTAGGCGATCCCTCAAGCAGGGGGCCTTCGCGAATATCCACGCAGATAACTCCTCGAAAGGGCGCGCAGCGCGCCGCGTCTACTACAGACGATGGTAGACCGCCGGGTGCCCCGGAACCTAGCTGGGTCGATTCGGCAAATGAACAACTAATGATGCGCCTATAGATGGACACGCAGCCTGCGGCGATTGCGGACGTCGCACTAGGGTATGTGGTGCACAAGGGTCGTCGATTTGAGGAGTCAACTGGTGACAACAGTCGAAGAGATCTCTGCCCTGACTCGCCCCCACCATCCGGACGATTGGGCCGACGTCGATTCGGAGGCCGTGGACACCGTCCGCGTGCTGGCGGCGGATGCGGTGCAGAAGGTCGGCAACGGCCACCCGGGCACGGCGATGAGCCTCGCTCCCCTCGCCTACACGCTGTTCCAGCGCCAGATGCGCCACGATCCAAGCGATGTGCACTGGCTGGGGCGCGACCGGTTCGTCCTGTCCTGCGGGCACTCCAGCCTGACCCTGTACATCCAGCTCTACCTGGGTGGGTTCGGTCTCGAGCTGTCGGACATCGAGTCGCTGCGCACCTGGAAGAGCAAGACGCCGGGCCACCCCGAGTTCCGCCACACCAAGGGCGTCGAGATCACCACCGGTCCGCTTGGCCAGGGACTCGCCTCGGCCGTCGGCATGGCGATGGCGTCGCGCTACGAGCGCGGCCTGTTCGACCCGGACCCGGCGTGGGGTGAGAGCCCGTTCGACCACTACATCTATGTGATCGCCTCCGACGGCGACATGGAAGAGGGCGTGACCAGCGAGGCTTCGTCGCTGGCTGGCACCCAGCAGCTCGGCAACCTGATCGTTTTCTACGACCACAACCAGATCTCCATCGAGCACGACACGAACATCGCGCTTTCCGAGGATGTGCCTGCCCGCTACCGCGCATACGGATGGCACGTCCAGGAGGTCGAGGGCGGCGAGAACGTCACCGGAATAGAAGAAGCCATCGAGGCCGCCCGCAAGGTCACGGACAAGCCGTCGTTCATCTCGGTCCGAACGATCATCGGCTATCCGGCGCCGACGAAGATGAACACCGGCGGCGCGCACGGCTCAGCGCTCGGCGACGAGGAGGTGGCCGCAACCAAACGCGTCCTCGGTTTCGATCCGGACAAGACCTTCGAGGTCCGCGACGAGGTCATCGAGCACACTCGCAAGCTGGTCGCCCGCGGCAAGGAAGCCCACGAGAAATGGCAGCCGCAGTTCGACGCGTGGGCCGAGCGGGAACCGGAGCGCAAGAAGCTGCTCGACCGGCTGCTGGCGCAGGAACTGCCCGCCGGGTGGGACGCCGACATCACACATTGGGAGCCCGGATCGAAGGCGCTCGCCACGCGCGCCGCCTTCGGTCAGGTGCTCAACGACGTGGCCCCGAAGCTACCGGAGTTGTGGGGCGGCTCAGCCGATCTGGCCGGCAGCAACAATACGACCATCAAGGACGTCAAATCCTTTGGCCCGCCGTCTATCTCGACCGAGGACTTCACCGCCGACTGGTACGGACGCGTGCTGCACTTCGGTATCCGCGAGCATGCCATGGGTTCGATCCTGTCCGGCATCGTGCTGCACGGACCGACGCGTGCGTTCGGCGGCACCTTCCTGCAGTTCTCCGATTACATGCGGCCCGCAGTGCGGCTGGCGTCCTTGATGAACATCGACACGATCTACATCTGGACGCACGACTCGATCGGGCTCGGCGAGGACGGTCCGACGCATCAACCCATCGAGCACCTCGCGGCGCTGCGGGCGATCCCCAACCTGTCGGTGGTACGTCCTGGCGACCCGAACGAGACCGCCTACGCCTGGAAGAGCATTGTGGCGCGCGGCAACGGCAGCGGACCGGTGGGCTTCATCCTGACCCGCCAAGGGATTCCGGTGCTCGAAGGCACCGACAGCGACGGTGTCGCCAAGGGCGGCTACGTGCTGGGCGGCGTCCCTGACGAGCTGCCCGACGTCGTGCTGATCGCCACCGGGTCTGAGCTCCAACTCGCCGTCGAGGCGCAAAAGCTGTTGGCGGAGAAGGATATCACCGCCACGGTGGTGTCGATGCCGTGCGTGGAATGGTTCGAGTCCCAGCCTGCCGAATACCGCGACAAGGTATTGCCTCCCGCGGTGTCCGCGCGAGTCGCGGTGGAGGCCGCGGTCGCACAGAGCTGGTACAAGCTGGTCGGCGACACCGGCGAGATCGTCTCGATCGAGCACTACGGCGAATCCGCCGACGACAAGACGTTGTTCCGTGAGTTCGGGTTCACCCCCGAAGCCGTTGTGGCGGCAGCGGAACGATCACTGGACAACTGATAGAGAGAGAAGGACGAAGCATGGCTCAGAACGAGAACCTCGCCGCGCTGTCCGCCGCGGGCGTCTCCGTATGGCTCGACGACCTTTCCCGCGACAGGCTGCAGACAGGCAACCTGCAGGAGCTCATCGACACCAAGAGTGTTGTTGGCGTGACCACCAACCCGTCGATCTTCCAGGCGGCCCTCTCGAAGGGCACCGCCTACGACGAGCAGGTGTCCGAGCTCGCCGAGCGCGGCGCCGACGTTGACGCCACCATCCGCACCGTCACGACCGACGACGTCCGCAACGCCTGCGATGTGCTGGCCAAGCAGAACGAGCTGTCCGACGGCGTCGACGGCCGGGTGTCCATCGAGGTCGACCCGAGACTCGCCCATGACACCGACAAGACGATCCTGCAGGCGATCGAACTGTGGAAGATCGTCGATCGGCCGAACCTGCTGATCAAGATTCCCGCCACACTCGCGGGTCTACCCGCGATCACCTCGGTTATCGCCGAAGGCATTTCGGTCAACGTGACGCTGATCTTCTCCGTCGAGCGCCATCGTCTCGTGATGGACGCCTACCTCGCGGGCCTTGAGGCCGCGAAGGAGGCGGGCCACGACCTGTCCAAGATTCACTCCGTCGCATCGTTCTTCGTATCGCGTGTCGACACAGAGATCGACAAGCGACTGGAGAAGATAGCCTCCGACTCCGGAGAAGACACAGCCCTTGCGCTGCGCGGTCAGGCAGGCGTCGCCAATGCCCGACTGGCGTACGCGGCGTACGAAGAGGTGTTCGTCGGCGGTGACCGTTTCGGAGCGCTACAGGGTGACGGCGCGCGGGTGCAGCGGCCGCTGTGGGCGTCCACCGGCGTGAAGAACCCCGACTACTCGGACACTCTCTACGTCACCGAACTGGTCGCCCCCAACACGGTGAACACCATGCCGGAGAAGACCATGGACGCGGTGGCCGACCACGGCGTCATCACCGGCGACACCGTCACCGGCACAGGCGACGCCGCGCAGGAGGTCTTCGACAAGCTCACCGCGGTCGGTATCGACCTGCCCGACGTGTTCAAGGTCCTCGAGGACGAGGGCGTCGAGAAGTTCGAGAAGTCGTGGCAGGAATTGCTCGAAGCCACCCAGGGTCAGCTCGACGCCGCGAAGAAATGAGCCCGGAGGGCAAGCCCGTCGAAATCTCCGCAGCCCCATCCGGTTGGCATAACCCGTTGCGAGACAAGCGCGACAAGCGCATGCCCCGCATCCCTGGCCCGTGCGCGGTCGTCATCTTCGGCGTCACGGGCGATCTGGCCCGCAAGAAGCTGATGCCGGCGATCTACGACCTCGCCAACCGCGGCTTGTTGCCCGCCAACTTCGCCCTTGTCGGATTCGCCAGAAGGGACTGGACCGACGAGGATTTCAGCAAGCTGGTCCTCGACTCGGTCAAGGCCCATGCCCGTACCCCATACCGCCAGGCGGTATGGGATCGGCTCGCGGAGGGGATCCGCTTCGTAAAGGGCACCTTTGACGACGAGAAGGGCTTTCAACGGCTGGCTGAAATGCTCGAGAAGCTGGATGCCGAGCGGGGCACCGGCGGCAATCACGCGTTCTATCTGTCGATCCCGCCGAACGCCTTCCAGACGGTCTGCGAGGAACTGCAGAAGTCCGGTCTGGCGCGCCCCCAGCAGGGCCGCTGGAGCCGGGTGGTGATCGAGAAGCCGTTCGGCCACGACCTGGCGAGCGCCCAGGAGCTCAACGCCACCGTGAACAGTGTGTTCCCCGAGGAATCGGTGTTTCGCATCGATCACTACCTCGGCAAGGAGACAGTGCAGAACATCCTGGCATTGCGGTTCGCCAACAATCTGTACGAACCCATCTGGAACAACAACTACGTCGACAGCGTGCAGATCACCATGGCAGAGGACATCGGCCTCGGCGGTCGCGGTGGCTATTACGACGGAGTCGGCGCAGCGCGTGATGTGATCCAGAACCACCTGATCCAGCTGATGGCGCTGACCGCGATGGAAGAACCGGTCAACTTCAGCCCACACGAATTGCAGGCCGAGAAGATCAAGGTGCTCGGCGCGACCAGACCGATGGAGCCACTGGACGAGACGACTGCACGCGGCCAGTACACCGCGGGCTGGCAGGGCAGCGAGAGGGTACCCGGCCTGCTGGAAGAGGAAGGCTTCTCGAAGGACTCCAAGACCGAGACCTATGCGGCGATCGCACTCGAGATCGACACCCGTCGATGGGCAGGCGTTCCGTTCTTCCTGCGTACCGGTAAGCGGTTGGGGCGCAGGGTTACTGAGATCGCACTGCTGTTCAAGCGTGCACCGCATCTGCCGTTCGATACCACGATGACAGAGGAACTCGGCAAGAACGCACTGGTGATCAGGGTCCAGCCCGACGAAGGCATCACCTTGCGCTTCGGGTCCAAGGTGCCCGGCAGCCAGATGGAAGTCCGCGACGTCAACATGGACTTCTCCTACGGTTCAGCGTTTGCCGAGGACTCGCCCGAAGCCTACGAGCGGTTGATCCTCGACATGCTGCTCGGCGAACCATCGCTCTTTCCGGTCAATCGGGAGGTCGAATTGTCCTGGGAGATCTTGGATCCCGTCCTCGACCAATGGGCCGAACACGGTAAGCCCGATGCATACGAATCCGGTACCTGGGGTCCAGAGTCGTCGGTCGAGATGCTTGGCCGCATGGGCCGTGAATGGAGGCGGCCGTGACGCGAAGGCGACGCCGAGTGAGCATCGCAGCGACGCAGGAGCGAGGAGCGGTGCGAGAAGGAGTCGAGCCGATATGATAGTCGATTTGCCTGCGACCACTACCAGCGCGGTCAACAGGAAGATCACCGGCCTGCGCGAAGAGGGCGGCGCACTGACGCTGAGCCGAGTGCTCACGCTGGTCATCGCACTCGATGGAGACGACGGTCTCGAGGATTCGATCGCGGCGGCCAACTTCGCGAGCCGCGAACACCCCTGTCGTGTCATCGCGGTCCTCCCCGGCGACCGCAAGGCCGCCGAACCGTCACTGGACGCCGAGATCCGGGTCGGCGCCGACGCAGGCGCGGGCGAGGTCGTGGTGTTACGACTCAACGGTGAGCTTGCCGACCACGCCAACAGCGTGGTGCTGCCGTTCCTGCTGCCCGACACGCCGGTCGTGGCATGGTGGCCGGTCGATGCACCCGCCGTTCCTGCCCAGGATCCACTGGGCCAGTTAGCGATTCGTCGGATAACCGACGCGACCAACAGCGCCGACCCGTTGGCGGCGCTCAAGAGCTGGGCGCAGACCTACACGGCGGGCGACACCGATCTGGCCTGGAGCCGCGTCACGTACTGGCGTGCCCTGCTGGCGTCGGCACTGGACCAGGCGCCGTACGAGCCGGTGCAGTCGGCGGTGGTGTCGGGACTGGCGGACGAGCCCGCGCTCGATATCCTCGCGGGCTGGCTGGCCAGCCGGATCGACGGCACAGTGCAACGTGCGGTAGGTGAACTGAAGGTCGAGTTGCATCGGCCAAGCGAGACGGTGACGTTGAGCCGCCCGCAGACGGGGGTTACTGCCAAGCTGACCCGCACCAGCAGGCCGGAGTCGCTGATTCCGTTGGCCCGCAGGGACGCCAAAGAGTGTCTGGCCGAGGACATGCGGCGACTGGACGCCGATGAGATCTACTTCGAGGCGCTCGCCGGAATCGACAAGGTGCAATACAAATGAGCACCGAAGGCGAGTGCGAGTGAGGATCGCAGCGAAGCGAGGACCGGAGCGAGCAGGAGCCGAGGCATGAGCAGAGACACGATCGTCGAGAAGTATTCGGACAAGACGGCACTCGTCACCGCAGTCGGCGATCGCCTCATCGGCGCCGTCACCGACGCGATCGCATCCAGGGGCAAGGCGTTGATCGTGTTGACCGGCGGCGGCACCGGAATCGCTCTCCTGGAACACGTTCGGGAGAACGGTGCGGCGATCGACTGGTCGAAGGTCCGCCTGTTCTGGGGTGACGAGCGCTACGTGCCCGCGGGCGACGACGACCGCAACGAGAAGCAGGCGCGCGAGGCGCTGCTCGACCACATCGACATTCCGGCAGCCAATGTGCACGCGATGGCTGCCAGCGACGGTGAGTTCGGCGGCGACATCGACGCCGCGGCGCTGGCCTACGAGCAGGTGCTCGCCGCGGTCGCCGACGACGGCGAGGCAGTGCCGGCTTTCGACGTCCATCTACTCGGCATGGGCGGTGAGGGCCATATCAACTCGCTGTTCCCGCATACGGCCGCGGTTCGCGAGACGGTCCGGGCGGTCGTCGCTGTCACCGACTCCCCCAAGCCGCCGCCGAAGCGAATCACCCTGACACTGCCTGCTGTTCAGCGATCGCGCGAGGTCTGGCTGGTGGTGGCGGGTGCCGATAAGGCCGAAGCGGTCGCGGCAGCGGTCGGCGGGGCCGATCCCGACGATGTGCCCGCCGCGGGAGCCCACGGCACAGAAGCCACGGTGTGGCTACTCGATCAGGACGCCGCGAGCAAGCTCTAACCGCGCGTCAGCGCCTCCTTCGCGGCGGCACGACCGGTCCGCACGGCGCCTTCCATGTATCCGGCCACCCACTGGTCGGAACCGCAGACGTAGAACGGGGGCTCATGCGTGCCGTGCAACGGACCGACCCGGTGAACATCGCCCGGCCGCCACTGCGTCACGTATCCCTGCGTCCACGGGTCGGTTCCCCACAGTCGCTCGAATGTCGCCAGTGGCGACGACGCCTCCGGCCCGAACCAGCTGGCGAGCTCGGCGAGCGCCTCCTCCCGTCGGTGCCGCGCCGAGGCGGACAGATAGGCGGCGTAGCGCTCCGGCGAAACGAGGCAGGACAGCACGCCTTCGTTCTGTGGCCATGACGAACCGAGGATGCCCTCGGATTCGGTCAGACCGTTCTGTCCGCGGTCGCGCCAGAACGGGCGACTGTATGCCGCAACGAACTTGGCAGCCAACGCGTGCCGTTGACGATGCAGCGACTCGAGACGTCCATCGGAGACGCCCTCGACGGCGATATCTCGGAACGGCCCGGCGGGCAACGAGCTGATGACGACGTCGGCGTGCACGATCTCTCCCGACGTCAGCTGAACAGACGAGCTGTCTGGCGCGACCTTGACGGCCCGCACCGGCGAGTTCAACCGGATGCGGCCGTCGAGTTCGGCGGCCATCCGCAACGCCACGGTCGCCGAGCCTTCGGCGACACGCAGGTTCTCCCACTCGTCATAGGAATACAGACCCTTGCTCGGCATGCTCGCGGACTTGCGCAGTTGTGCCAGCAGCGAAGTACGTTCGAACGAACCGGAACTCAGGCCGAGCTGACCCGCCTCCAGAGCACGACGCACGTTCGGCGTCGCGCCGATGCTGCCCAGCCAGCCCATCATCGGCATGGCGTCCAGCGCGACCGCGTTCGGATGCGACCACGGATCGTCGGCGTCGACGGTCGCCGCGAGCGCGGCGAACTCACGCTCGACGTGCCTCATGCTCCGGTGATCCTCGTCGGAGAACCAGGACGGGTCGTCGCCGACGTGCAGGTCCTCGTGCAGAACGTATGTCAGCTCGCCTGGTTCGGCGACGTAGCTCGGGATGAGCGTCAGGCCGAGTTCGGCGACCAACTGCTGATAGGCGGTATGCCCATTGCCGACGACCTCGCCGCCGAGCTGGACGATGCGGCCGTCGTCGAGCGTGGCCTGCTCGACGCGACCGCCGACCCGGCTGCGGGCTTCAAGGACGAGGACATCCGCGCCACCCCGCACGAGATCCCTGGCGGCGGACAGGCCGGCCAGGCCTGCGCCGAGTACTACGACGTCGTAAGACACTGTGATGACTCCTATTTCAGACCAGCGGGGCGAGGCTGTGTTCGGCGTGCCAGCCGAGGCGGACCCGCTCCCCGTCGACCCAGCGCTCCTCGGTGCGCGCGCGGTGCAGGTTCTGCTCGAGCACCGAGATCTCGACGCCGGGTGCGATCTCGAACATGTACGTCGTGGTCGCTCCGCTGTAGACGGTGGCCTTGAGGATGCCGTCGGTCTGCACCATGTCTTCAGTGAGGTCTGAAAGCCACACCTTCTCCGGACGCACGGCGACCGACACCTCATCGCCGACGGCGCAACCGTCAAGCGCTCCGGTCGGCAGTTCGACACCGCCGGAAAGGGTGATCCCGGCGCCCGCATACGTTCCCGTCATCAGGTTGGCGGTGCCGATGAAATCCGCGACGCAGCGGGTGGTCGGATGCTCGTAGATGTCCTCAGGTGTCCCGCACTGGTGCACCTTGCCGCCACTCATCACGGCGATCCGATCGGACATCGTCAGCGCTTCTTCCTGATCATGCGTGACGAACACGAACGTGATGCCGACCTCCCGCTGAATACGCTTGAACTCCACCTGCATCGCCTTGCGCAGTTTGAGGTCCAGTGCGGCCAGCGGCTCATCGAGCAGCAGCACCGAGGGGCGGTTGACGAGTGCACGGGCCAGCGCGACGCGCTGACGCTGACCGCCCGACAAGGCAGTCGGCTTGTCCTTGTCGCGGCCGGTGAGCTGCACCAGCTCGAGCATCTCGCCGACGCGCTGCTTCATCTCGGCCTTGGCCACCCGGCGGCGACGCAGGCCGAATGCCACGTTCTCCCAGATGGACAGGTGATCGAAGAGCGCATAGCTCTGGAACACCGTGTTCACGTCGCGACGGTTCGGCGGCAAGTCGGTGACGTCATTGCCGTGCAGTGCCACCACGCCGTACGTGGGATCGACGAAGCCGCCGATCATCCGCAGCGTTGTGGTCTTCCCGCATCCCGACGGCCCGAGCAGCGAGAAGAATTCGCCGGCTGCGATATCGAGGTTGAGGTCGCGCACCACCACGCTGTCGCCGTACGACTTGGCGACATTCCGCAATGACACCGCACACGGCGTGGTCGCAACGGACCCGTCGATGGTTTCGATCGGGCTCAGAGTTGAAGTGGTTGTGGACATTTAGGTTGTTCCTCCGAAGATGTCGAGTCCGGCGCCGCGCCTGCCGAAGAGGCGCGGGACGAGTAGGGCGATGGCGATCAGTAACAGGGAACCGACCAGCATCAGGGTGCCGACGGCGTTGATAGAGGGCTGGATACCGAAGCGGATCGCCGAGTAGATGCGCACCGACAGCGGCTGGGGATCCACACCGCTGGTGAAGAACGCGAGCACGAAGTCGTCGAAGACGATCGTGAAGATCAGGATCGCCGCAGACAGGATCGCGGGCGTCATCGCGGGCAGCGTCACGAGGCGCAGTGCCTGGATTCGGCTCGCTCCCAGGTCCATCGCCGCCTGCTCGACCTCCGGGTTGAGTTCGGCCACCCGCGCGCGCAGGATCACCGTGACATACGAGATGGAGAATGTCGTCTGGGCGATCACCAGGGTGGTCAGCGACGGCTGCAGGCCAATGCCTTTGAACAACATCAGCGATGCGACGCCTGTGACGATCTCCGGTGTGATCAGCGGGATCAACATGATGATGTTGGCGGCACGACCGAGACGCGAGCGCGCCCGCACCAGACCGAACGCCAGCAGTGCGCCGATGATGATGGAGCCGACCATCGCGACCGCGGCGACCTGCAGGCTGGTCTGCAGCGATTTGGTCAGCTCCGCGTCATTGAGGAAGGCCTCATACCAGCGCAGCGACCAACCCTCGAAGACGGTGAGCGACTTCTTGTTGTTGAACGAGAACAGCACCACCGCGGCGATCGGCAGATAAAGCAGGACGAAGAACACCACCGTGACAGCGATGGCGAACCGCGGCTTGCGATTCATTCCCGAGCCCTTCATCGGTTGGCCTCCTCGGTATCCCGCGCCGTCTGGCGCAGGTAGGCGAACATGCAGATCAGCAGCAGCACCATCAGCGCCATCGTCAGCGCGGCACCCAACGGCCAGTTCTGGCCTGCGAAGAACTTGTCCTGGATGAGGTTGCCGATCATCAGGTTGTCCGGGCCGCCGAGCAACTGCGCACTGATGAAATCGCCCATCGCGGGCAGGAACACCAGCGCGAGGCCGGCATAGGCACCGGACTTCGACGCGGGCACCGTCACCGCGAAGAAGGTGCGAAGCGACGTGCCGTACAGGTCGCGGCCCGCCTCGATCAGCGAGCCGTCCATCCGCTCGAGGGACGCATAAAGCGGCAGGATCATGAACACGACGTAGCCGTAGACCAGTCCACCGATCACCGCGCCCGAGGTGTCGAGTACGTGGAAGCTGGCGGGCACGCCGATGCCGCGCAGCCACGTCATCACGGCGCTCTCATCCGACAGCAGTGTCTGCCACCCGTACATCCGTACCAGATAGTTCGCGAAGAACGGCACCACGAGCAGCGCGACGAGAGCGTTCTTGTAGCGCCCGCCGTGTCGCGCGATGGCGTATGCCACCGGGTAGGAGATCAGCAGGCAGATCGCGGACGCGACGACCGCGTACGCCAGGCTGCGGACGATCACCCTCAGATACGTCGGGTTGAAGATTCCGATGATGTTGTCCAGCGTGCTGCCGAATCGCGGATTGCCAAGCGCATCAGTGGTTCCGAAGGTCAGCGCGACCAGCAGCAGCAGTGCGGAGACGAAGAACACCGACATCCACACGGTGCCGGGCACCAACATCGCGGTCCACAGCCGCTGACGGCTTGGGCGCCGCTCCGGTAACGCCTCCGGCGGCGCGTCGGGCCGCTCGAGCGTCCGGTCAAGTGTCGAGGTCATACGCCCACCTTCATTTCCGTATAGGCGGCGTCGCGGGTCTGGGTCTTGGCCACACTGTCGTTGGTGAAATAGAGGTCGCGCGACAGGTCGCCGACGGTGACGGTGCACGCCGGATAGTCGGCGATGATCTCCTGATAGACGTCCTCTGTGCCGTGCACCGGCATCGGATAGCCGATGTAGTTGATGTTCTTCTCGACATTCTCCGGCCGCAGCATGTAGTCGATGAAAAGCAGTGCGGTGCCAGGATGTTCCGCGTTGACGGGGATCGCGTAGGTGTCGGAGTTGACCGGCGTGCCCTCCTTAGACGCCTCGAACCCGTAGATCGACGCGTCGGGTGCCTGCGACAGCAGCGCGGCCATGTCGCCGCTCCACATCTGATGTATCCAGGCGTCGCCTGCCAGAAGGTTGTTGTAGTCGTCGCTGGACAGCCCGCGCAGGTACGGCCGCAATGTGCGGAACTTGTCGATGATCCCGTTGAGTTCATCGGTGGCGGCGGTGTTCAGTTCATAGCCCTGAAGCAGCGCGAGCATGCCGAGCACCTCGTCGCGGTCGTCGAGGACGAAGGTGCGTCCCTTCGACTCCTCGTTCCACAGGTCCGACCAGCTTCCGGATAGGTTCTGGCCAAGCTTGTCCTTGCGCCAGGCGATCCCGGTCTTGTACATCGAGAATGGGATGGAGTGCGCCGAGTGCTCGTCGTACCAGGGGTTGGCGAAGTACGGATAGTGGTCGAAGATCAGCGGCGCATTCTTCAGCGTCGACGGGTCGATGGCCCGTAGCTGATTGGCGGCCACCAGCTTCTGCACCCACTGCGCGGAGGGGAAGATGATGTCGTATCGGTTTCCCGCGGAGAGCTTGGCGGCCATGCTCTCCATCGAGTCGAAGTTCGACTGGATGACCTTGACGCCATACTCCTGCTGGAATCCCTCGAACACCGTCGGGTCGACGTAGTCCGCCCAGTTGAAGTACACGAGGTCGCCGTCGATCTTGGGCTCGACTGGCTTGGTCGCCGCCGGGTTCGGCTTCGGCGACATGTAGGCACAGCCGGGCGCGGCAAGCACTGCCGCGGTTGCGGCGGCGCCGAACAGGAACCGCCTTCGGCTGAAGTCGGGGGTTGCCACCATTCTCACGGGCGGTTCTCCTTGGGGAATTCATCGGCGATGCCGAGTACTGCTGCTGCCTGCGTCCAGATGGTCGAACGCGCGGAATCGACGGACAGGGACGGGTTTCCGAACATCAGCTGCACGCCGAGTCCGTCGCACAGCGAGCTGATCAGGCCTGCCAGGGCCACGGTGTCGCACTTGGCGAACTCCCCCGATGCGATGCCGTCAGCCAGCGTCTCCTCGATCCAGCCCTGCTGCGCCCGGTGAAGCTCGATGGCCACCGAGCGGGCTTCGGACTCGCGGTTCGCGCGGCACCACAGCTCCTGGTACATCGCCCACTCGCGACGCAGGCTCTCGGTGGTCGGAAGCGAAGCGGTGATGATGCGTGCCAACCGCTTTGTCGCGGTATCGGTTTCGGACGGAGTCTGGTAGACGTCGCGGCCGGTGTGCTCGAACGAGAAGCGCAGCGCCTCGGCGAAGAGCTTTTCGCGGTTGTCGAAGTGGTAGTGCAGAGCCGCCGTGGAGACGCCTGCCCGCTCCGCCACCATCCGCATCCGGATCTTCTCGAAGCCCTCCTCGCCGATGATCTCGCACGCGGCGTTGAGGATCGCCTCCCTGGTTACCGCGGCGATCTCGGCGCGCGTGCGCCGAGACTCGGTCGCCATCATTGGTCGAGCTCCGACAGGTCACCCAGGTCGGCGCGGATACGGGAGGCGAACCACGCCACTCCCCTCTCCCGCAACGACAGCGGGCCCGGCCGAAAGTCGGTGTTGCCCAACCCGATCTGCATACGCTCGACCAGATCCTCGTCCTCGTGGTTGGTGATCTTGCTGACGTAGAGATTGAGCTTCTGGGCGATGCGGGTGCGCAGATCGCAGTCCTTTCGGCGCAGGTATGTACCCGGCACATCGACCTGGTCCACGCCGCGCGGGTTCATCTTCCACAGCAGCACATGATCGGGATACAGGTCGATCACCGTGTTCGGGTAGATCGCGATGTAGCGGAAGATGCTCCTGTCCTCTTCGATCAGGCCGGGCATCGGGCGGACGTAGCGCTGGTAGGCCCGCTCGGCCCAGTTGTCGGATGCCTTCTCGCGCAACGGGGCGTCGTAGACGACGTAGGCATCGGTCGTCTCCACCGAGTACCTCTTGTAGTCGAGCAGCCGCATCAATCCCGGGTGGGCAACGGGCACGTGGTAGCCCTCCAGGTAGTTGTCGACCGCGACCTTCCAGTTCGACAGCTGCGTGTGGCCGGGCTGGTTGACGTGGATGCGGGCCTCGCCGAACGCTTCCATCTCGCCACCGAGATAGCGCTCGAGCAGCGGTCGGACACCCCCCAGCTGTGGCGCAAGCGGTTCGGCGGCGCCGTCGAGGTTGACGAAGATCAACCCGCAGAACACCTCGGCCCGCGCGGAGAACAACGACAATTTCGACTTGTCGAGGCACGGGATGGTGCGGTTCTCCGGCGCACCGACGAGCGTGCCGTCGAGGTGGTAGGTCCAGCCGTGATACGGGCAGCGAAGCGCCTTCTCCTCGCCGGGTTCGGAAACCAGCCGGGTGCCGCGATGCCTGCAGGTGTTGAGGTGGGCCCGGATGCCACCGTCCTCGGTGCGGACGACGACGACTTCCTTGCGGCCGATCGAGCCGACGATGCGCGAGCCCGGGTTGGGCAGATCGGTGACGTGGCCGACGAGCTGCCAGGTGCGGTCGAAGATGGCTTGCTGTTCGAGATCGGCGACCTGCGGATCGGTGTAGTACCGCGAGTCCAGTCCCGGCTCCAGCGGTTCGAGTTCCACGCGCGGACGGCGCGGCCTCTTGTTTTCGACGGTCTTTTCGACTGTCTTCACGGGCGTCTCCAAATTTGGCACTAGCTGACTAACTGATTAGTTTGTTACTGTGCCAGTGTTACGCATCACATGTCAAGGGTCAGGAGGACCTAGTGCACAGGCACTCGCGGGCGGCCACCGCGTGGCTGGGCCTAACCCCCGAGCCGGAGCGCTCTCTGCCCGAATTGCTGGCCTACCTGCAGGAGGAGTCGACGGTGACGCACGAGCAGAATCGCGTCACCCGCCTCGTCCTGCGGGGCACCGGCCGACGCTGGCTGCGCTACCTCGACCGGGCCGCCGATCTCGCGCTCGAGGTGGCCGATGGGAACCGCGACGGAGACGCCGAACTGGCGCTCGCCATCGCGCAGGTCGTGCTCGACCACGACCGGATGCTGATCGGGCTGCCTGGCAGCGCCTATCACCGCACGGCCGAGCGCCGGCGCCGCCTCGCCGAAGCGATCCCGGTGCTCGAGTCGCGGATCGACAACCAACCACATGGACACCAAAGGGAGATGTCATGAAGCTCATCCTCGACACAGATGTTTGTCAGGGTTACGGCCTGTGCCAGATGGCCGCACCGGACCTCGTCGACCTTGACGACTCGGGCTACGCCGAGCTGATCGGCGACGGCACGGTCCCCTCGTCCGCACTCAACCTCGCCCATGACGCCGTGGGCTCCTGCCCGGCCCGCGCCCTGCAGGTGGCCAAGTGAACAGGGACCTGAGCGCGCTGTTCGACCCGGCATCGATCGCCGTCGTCGGCGCAAGCACCGACCCGGCGAAATGGGGTAATGCCGTTGCGCTGCAGGCGCTTCGCGGCGCCGACCGGCACAACGTTCAACTGGTGAACCGCAGCGGCGGCCAAATCCTCGGGCATCAGACCGTTGCGGCGGTCGAGGAGCTGGACGGGCCGGTTGACCTCGTCGTCATCGCGGTGCCGGAGGCCGGATTCGAGGACGCCGTCGACGGTGCGCTCGCCAGGGGCGCGCGAGCGATTGTCGCGATCACGGCGGGCCTCGGCGAGGCGGGTGCGCAGGGACGGGCCCGCGAGGAGGCGTTGATCACCCGTGTCCGCGATGCGGGCGCGGTTCTGGTCGGCCCCAACTGCCTTGGCCTGGTGGACAACACCACCGCGACGTATCTGTCGTCGAATCAATTCGCGCCGGGCAGCGTCGCCGTGCTGAGCCAGAGCGGCAACCTCGCCATCGAGCTCGACCGGCTGTTCACCGCGCGCGGACTCGGCATCTCCAGGTTCGTCTCGCTGGGAAACCAGGCCGACGTCAGCCTCGTCGAGTTGGTTGACGCGTGCACCGCCGATCCCGCGACGTCGGCGATCGCGGTGTACATCGAAGACTTCCGCGACGGCCGCGGATTCGTCGACGCGGCGGCCGCTGCGGTGTGTTCGGGAACACCCGTCGTGGTGTTGGCCGCGGGCGCGAGCACCGCGGCTGCACGTGGCGCCCAATCGCATACAGGCTCGCTGACCAGTGACTCGGCTGTGATCGCCGCCGCGGCTGAACTGGCAGGGGCAATCCTCGTGCACACCCCTCGCGAGCTCGCCGATGTGCTGCTCGCCCTGCGGCAGCAGGCGGTTCCGCGAGGCCGACGGGTTGCGGTGCTCACCGATGGCGGCGGGCACGGGGTGATCGGCTGCGACGTCGCAGAGGCAGCTGGGCTCGATGTTCCCGAACTCAGCGCGGCGACACAGTCCCGGCTGAAGGATGCGCTGTGGTCACAGTCGCAGGTGGGCAACCCTGTCGACCTCGCCGGTGCAGGCGAAATGGACCCGGACAGCTATGCGCGCGCCTATGCCGTGCTGCAGGACTGCGACGAGGTCGACGCGATCCTGATGACCGGCTACTTCGGCGGCTACTCGAGCGGCGAGGACGGTCTGACCGGTCTGGGTCCCTCGGAATGCGCGGCAGCCAAACAGATCGCGGCGGATGCCGGCTGCACCAAACCGACTGCGGTGCAGTCGATCTACCCTGACGCACCCGCGTGCCAGATCCTTCGCGACGGCGGGGTTCCGCTCTTCGCGGCGATCGAAGACGCCGCAACCGCGCTGGCCGCGGTCACCGCACCCGCCGCACCCGCCGGCCTGCCACCGCTGCCTGCACCCGCGCAGCCCGTCACTGCGACGGACTACACGGCGTCGCGCCGCGCATTCGCCGCTGCGGGGATCGACTTCGTTCCTGCCTGCGAAGTGTGCAGCCGGGACGAACTTGCCTCCGCCGCAGGCGAACTGAACGGGCCGTTCGTCCTGAAGGCGCTGGGCGTGCTGCACAAGTCCGATGCAGGCGGCGTCGTGGTCGGGCTCGCGTCGCGCGAGTCGCTTCTCGATGCGCACGCCCGGCTGGTCGACAGGCTCGATCCGCCGTCGTTCTCTGTCGAGGAAATGGCCGACGTCAAGGGTGGCGTGGAGTTGATCGTCGGCGCCCGCTGGGATCCCCGCTTCGGGCCGACGGTTCTGGTCGGCATGGGCGGGACGGCGACCGAGGTGCTGCGCGATGTGCAGATCGCGCTCGCTCCCGTCGACGAGGCGGGCGCCCATCGCATGCTCGAACGGCTGCGCACCGCCGCGCTGCTGCGCGAGCACCGCGGCAGGCCTGCGGTGGACATCGCGGCGGCCGCGCGGGCTGTCGCGCGTCTCAGCGAGTATGCCGCGGCTCATCCGGAGATCGCCGAACTGGAGATCAACCCGCTGCTCGTCACCCCGTCCGGGGCAACCGCCCTTGACGCCCGAATCGTCACCGACCAGTAGGAGAAAACAGATGGACTTCGCATACACCGCCGCACAGCAGGAGCTGAAGGCGCGCGCTGCCGCGTACGCCGAGCTGTTGATGGGTTACGAGAACGAGGCCGAGGAGGCAGGCGGCCCGCTGCCCAAGGAGACCGTCGACAAACTCACCCGCGCGGCGATGAACGCGGGCGTATACGGGATCAACATGCCGAAGGAATGGGGCGGCGCAGGCCTGACCCTTCTCGAGCAGGTCATCGTCGAGGAGGAATTCGGCAAGGTGACGAACTGCCTGTGGGACATCCCGTGGCGGCCGTCGAATGTGTTGGCGTTGGCATCAGAAGAGCAGCGAGAGCGCTACCTGTTGCCGATCCTGCGCGGCGAGCGATTCGACGCGTTCGCGACGACCGAACCGGATTCGGGTTCCGATGCGGGCGCGATCGCCACGACCGCGACTCCGGTCGACGGCGGCTGGCTACTCAACGGCGAGAAGTGGTTCGTCACCTGCGGTGACGTGGCCGACTTCCTGCTGGTGCAGGCGAATGTCCTGCCGGACGACGCATCCACGCTGTTCTTCGTCGAGAAGGACACACCAGGGGTAAAGCTCACCCGCACACCGCACTTCATGCACTCCGCTGTCAACGGCCATCCCGAGTTCGTCTTCGAGAACGTGTTCGTACCGACGGACTCGGTCCTCGGTGAGGTCGGCCAGGGCTTCGAACTCACCAAGGACTGGTTCACCGACGAGCGCCTGATGATCGCCGCACGCACCGTCGGCGTCGCCGAACGCGCGCTGAAGCTGGCGCGCGACTGGGCCATTGCGCGCAAACAGTTCGGCCAGCCGATCAGCGACTTCCAGATGATCCAGTCGATGCTGGCGGACTCTGCCGTCGACATCGCCGTGAACCGCGCCTACACCCACCAGGTCGCTTGGGAGGCCGACAACGGCGTCGACCGGAAGACGTTGCACGCCAAGGCATCCATCGCCAAGCTGTCCGCAAGCGAGGCCGCTGGGCGGGTCGTCGATCGCTGCCTGCAGATCTTCGGCGGCAGAGGATATGACCGCTCCTACCCCATCGAGCGGATGTACCGCGAGGTGCGCGTCGACCGCATCTGGGAAGGCACATCGGAGATCCAGCGCGTCATCGTCGCCAACGAACTGATCAAGCGCGGCACCACGTTCCTCGATCTGCCGATCGGCTGCGCCACAACTCGATAACGACGTCAACCTATGCATCTGAAAGGACCTGTTTCACCATGGAATTCGCATACTCACCACGCCTGCTCGAACTCAAGACCCGGGCTCGCACCCTTACCGAGAAGATCATCCCGTTCGAAGACGAGTGCGAGCGGAACAACGGCCTGTCGGCGCAGGCGCACGCGTCCATCAAGGCCGCGGTTCTCGACTCCGGACTGCAGGCGATCAACACCCCGACGGAGTTCGGCGGTGCGGGCCTGAGCATCCTCGAGCAGGTGGTTGTCCAGGACGAACTGGGCAAGCTGACCAATGCGTTGTGGGACTGTGTCTGGCGGCCGGCCAACCCGCTCGCTCACGCCACCCCCGAGCAGCGTGAGCGCTACCTGGTCCCCGGTGCACGGGGCGACCGCCGCGATGCGGTTGCGATCTCGGAAGCCGCTGCCGGATCGGATTTCTCGGCGGCCACGACGACCGCGACACCGGACGGCGACGGCGGCTACGTCATCAACGGCGAGAAATGGTTCGTCACGGTCGGCGACGTCGCGGACTTCCTCATCGTGCTGGCGAACGTCGAACCGGAGCACGCTCCGACGATGTTCCTCGTCGACGTCGACACCCCCGGGGTGAAGATCACCAACGTTCCCCGCTACACCCACACCTTCGTCTACGAGCACCCCGAGTTCACATTCACCGATGTGCGGGTTGGCGCCGAGGCCGTGCTCGGCGGCATCGGCGGCGGGCTGGACCTGACCCGCGACTGGTTCACCGAGGAGCGGCTGATGATCGGCGCCAGGACCATCGGTGCCGCTGAACGGGCCCTGACGCTGGCCGTCGACTGGGCGCGCGAGCGGGTGCAGGGCGGCGAGCCCCTGATCAACCGCCAACTGATTCAGGGCATGATCGCGGACTCCGTCGTCGACATCACCACCAACCGCGCCTTCACCCACCAGGTGGCCTGGGAGTTCGACCAGGCCGACCCGCAGGATGCCGACCAGCGAAAGACGTTGCACGCCAAGGCTGCAACCGTGAAGCTGGCGGCATCGGAGGCATCCAACCGCGTGGTGGATCGGGCCGTTCAGATCTTCGGCGGCCGCGGTTACATTCGGGACTATCCGGTCGAGCGACTGTGGCGGGAACTGCGGGTCGACCGGATCTGGGAAGGCACCTCCGAAATCCAGCGGCTCGTCATCGCCAACGAGACCAATAAGCGCGGCCTCGAGAACCTGCTGTCCTTCCGTCACTAGCAAGGCTGGCATCGGCCCGGTCGGACTCGCCGTCGGCGAATCCGGCGGTGTAGTCGCTGCGCCTGCCTTCGGCGTCACACTCGTCGGCCAACCGCGGACGGCTTGCACACAATTTGCGCTGCATGCAGGTCAGACGCCCAGTCGACCACGGCGGTTCCGTTCAATATGTTCAAATGACCGTCATGGTGGACAAGGGCGGCAGGTCCGGTGCCCGTACCGGCCGGGAGCGTATCCAGAAACTCGCGCAGGCGGCACTGAATGCCGACGTCACGGTCGATCAGGTCGACGCCGTCCTGGCCGGGCTGGCTGAGACACTCGAGGATCTCAACAACTCGACGGGCAACCTCGACACCACCTTGGAGCGCTTCAACGACACGATCAGCCGGATCAACGAGCTGGCGCCGCGACTGAACGCGGTCGTCGACCGCCTCGAGGGCATCGTCGATCGCGTCGAACGCATCGTCGGCGTCGGGGAGGCCGCAATGGCGCCCCTCGCCGCCACCGAGAACGCGGTCCGTGGGGCCATCAACGCGGTGCGCCGATCGACCCGGCTGTAGTGCCGTCAGCGCAGTCTCGACGCGCTAGCCGCTGTTCCTGAGCGCGGTGGCGAGTCCGCTCATGGTCAACAGAATGCCGCGCTGCACGAGTTCGTCGTCGTCCCCGGAGCGGTAGCGCCGCAACAGCTCGACCTGCAGGTGGTTCAGCGGCTCCAGGTACGGGAACCGGTTGAACACCGAGCGGGCAAGCGCGGGATTGTCCGCGAGCAGGTCGTCGTGTCCGGTGATCAGCCGGTGCATTCGGATGGTGCGTTCGTGTTCGGTGACGATCTTGTCGAATACGCGCTTCCGCAACGCCTCGTCATCGACCAACTCCGCGTAACGGGCCGCGAGGCCGAGATCCGACTTCGCAAGCACCTGAGCCATATTCGACAGCACCGTGCGGAAGAACGGCCACCGCCGGTACAGCTCCCGCAGCACCTCAAGCCGACCGTCGCCCTCTGCCATCCATTCCTCGAACGCCGCACCGGTGCCATACCAGCCGGGCAGCATGACACGAGACTGACTCCAAGCCAGCACCCACGGGATCGCGCGCAGGTCGGAGATCGACGTCGTCGGCTTGCGCGAGGTCGGCCTGCTGCCGATGTTCAGTGCGCCGATTTCACCGACCGGCGTTGACGCCTTGAAGTAGTCGACGAAACCGGGCGTTTCATGGACCAATTCGGCGTAGGCGCGGTGCGCGCGGGCAGCCAGATCGTCGAGTACCTCGTAGGCGGGGCCCGCCTCATCCCCGAGGCCTTCGACGTCGAGCAACGACGCCTCGAGTGTCGCCGCGAGCAATGTCTCCAGGTTGCGATGGGCGGTCCGCGGCTCGGCGTACTTGGCAGCGATGACCTCACCCTGCTCGGTGATCCGCAGCGAGCCCGTCACCGCGCCTGGCGGCTGCGCCAGGATGGCCTCGTAGCTGGGGCCACCTCCGCGGCCGACGGTGCCGCCGCGACCGTGGAAGAGCCGCAACCGGATTCCCGTCTTGCCTGCCGACTCCACCAGATCCAACTCGGCACGGTAGAGCGCCCAGTTGGCGGCCAAATAGCCGCCGTCCTTGTTGGAGTCGGAGTAGCCGAGCATCACCTCCTGACTGTCGCCGCGCGAAGCCACCAGTGACCGGTACAGCGGAAGCTCAAGCACCGCTTCGAGAATCGACGACCCGCGCTGCAGATCGTCGATCGTCTCGAACAGCGGCACGATGCCGACCGGGCTGTACGCGTCGGGTGCCGATGCGTCGAGCAGGCCCGCTTCCTTCAGCAGCACCGCTGCCTCGAGCATGTCCGACACCGACTGACACATCGAGATGACGTAGTTCGGCACTGCCGACGGGCCGAACACCGAGACGGCGCGCGCGGCGGCAGCGCAGATGTCGAGTTCCTTGCGCGCGAGCTCGGACAGTTCAGCGCCATCGCCGGTCAGCGGGCGCCTCGTGCCCAGCTCGGCGACCAGCAGCTCGATGCGGTCAGGCTCGGGCAGCGACCGATAGTCGGTATGTACGCCCGCCCACGCCAACAGCTCCGCGACGACCTCCTCGTGCACATCGGAGTTCTGCCGCATATCCAATCCGGAGAGGTGAAAGCCGAAGGTGCGTAACGCTTCCCGTAGCCGCGCCAACCGGTCGTCGGCGAGCACGGCACTGCCGTTGCCACGCAGCGAACCGTCGACGACGTCGAGATCGGCCAGAAGCTCTGCGGGTGTGTCGTAACGGTCGAGGCCGAGGTCCAGCTCGTGTTCCGGTTGATGATCGAGGATCTGCTGGGCGGTCGCGGTCAAGCGGGCGTGAATGACCCGCAGCGCGCGACGGTACGGCTCATCGGCGCGGGCGGGTTCGTCGCAGGCGTCGGCCAGTGTCACCAAATCGTCGCTGACGGTGACGAGCCGCGCCGACATCGACAACTCCTCCTCCAGCGCGGTGATCTCGGTGAAGTAGTGGGCGACCGCGGTGTAGGCGGCACCTGAGGTGGCCAGCCGGACGACGTCGGCGGTGACGTTGGGGTTGCCGTCACGGTCTCCGCCGATCCATGACCCTGGCCGCAGGATCGGGTTCTCGAGCAGGGCGGCATCCGGCCAACGAGCTTGCAGCGCAGCTCGAACCTCTGCGTTGACCTTGGGAATGACCTCGAGAAACGCCGCCGGATAGTAGCGAAGGCCTGTTTCGATCTCGTCCTGAATCTTCAACCGGGACAACCGGATCAACGCGGTCTGCCACAGCGTCAGGATATTGCGCCGTAGTTCGGTTTCGATGTCGCGGCCGTCCGCGGTATGGGTGTGTGCATGCAGCCGCAGACGCATCAACTCCGTGATGCGGTGCTGGGTGTCGAACACGGTGCGGCGCCGGGTCTCGGTGGGATGCGCGGTGATCACCGGGGACACCAGCGCACCGGTCAACGTTTCGGACACGGTTGCAGAATCGAGGTCGGCCGAGTCGAGCCTCAGGTACGTCGCCGCCAGGCTGCTGTCCTGCGGTGGCTCGCCCGCCATCACGTGGATGGCGCGACGTCGCTCACGGTGGATGTCCTCGGCGACGTTGGCGAGCAATGCGAAGTGGGTGAAGGCGCGGATGACGGGGATGGCGTGGTGCACGTCGATGCCGTCGAACATGCCTGCGAGCTCCGCGCGGTCGATCTCAGACCGCCGGACCCGGAACGACTCGACGCGGGCCCGCTCGACGAGGTCGAAGACCTCGTCCCCGTTCTGGTCCCGCACGGTGTCGCCGAGGATGGTGCCGAGCAGCCGGATGTCCTCACGCATCGGCTCGGTGGCTTCGTGTCCGACCTTGGTGCGGCGCACAGAGCCGATCGGCGCCAGCGAGATGTCGGATCCGTCAGCCATCACCCGATTATCGGTGACCGCGGAGCAACCCGCAGGGCGGGAACGTCGTTGGTCAGATCGCCGCCAAAACGACGATGAAGAGGAAGAACAGGAACAACAGGATGAACGGAATCAGCACCAACGCCAGGGTGATGCCGACGCCGTTGTACTTCTGCGGGCCGACGCCGAGCGCGCCCGCACTGAACGCCCACATCGGCGCCTTGTATTCGAGTTCAGCGACCTGACCAGGACGCACATCAGCGGTCGCATCGGCCGGACCGAGTTTCGACGGCAGGAAGTACGGCACGTGGACGTGCACATGGTGCTGTCCGGGCCGAGCGGGTACGTGCGTGCGTCCCCACCCCGACACCGGCACCTCATGGCCATCGACGGCGATTTTCGGCTTGAAGAAGAACAACAGCCAGGCCAGCGGGAAGAACTGGGTGTTCACCACGATGCCGTCGCCGACCAGTCCGTACGGGCTCGGCTGCTGACCGGGATGTTGGGCCGCAGGCGGCTGGCTGTGCTGCGGTGGCGGCTGACCGCGGTACTGCTGAGGCGGCGGGGGTGGATAGCGGTGCTGAGGCGGAGGCGGCGGTTGCCGGTACTGCGGTGGCGGCGGCTGGTTGTGCCGATAGGGCTGCGGTCCCTGCGGAGTGTTCATACGGCCCCTCGTGTGACATGCCCGAGTCGAGCGTTACATAACTGAATCACACAAAAGGCCAGGCCGCATGGTTGTGCGGCGATTGCGAAAAGTTGCTAGGCGCCGTATTTGATCTGGAGCGCCATGCCGATGATGCAGACGACCCAGATGCCGGTGACGAACAACGTCAACCGGTCGAGGTTCTTCTCCACCACAGTCGACCCGGACAGGCTGGACTGAACGCCGCCGCCGAACAAAGTGGACAGACCGCCACCCTTGGCGCGGTGAAGCAGCACGAGCAGGATCACCAGAAGACTGGTGACAACCAAGGTGATCTGCAGGCCCAATTCCATGGCCGTCAGACTACAGGGACCGCCTGATCAGGCGCGAATCGCCTCGACCACCAGGTATGTGTCAGGGCAGCGGGCCGCCTGCCGCGATGGCCGACAGCGTCGCGAACTGTTCGCCGTCGAGCGACGCGCCCCCGACAAGCGCGCCGTCGACGTCCTCCTGGGCGACGATCTCGCCCACGTTCTTGGCGTTCACCGAACCGCCGTAGAGGATCCGGATCCCCGCGGCGAGCTGCGGGCTCGCCAGCTTGCCGAGTTCGTCGCGGATCGCCTTGCAGACCTCTTGCGCGTCGGCCGCGCTTGCGACGCGCCCGGTGCCGATCGCCCACACCGGCTCGTAGGCGATGACCGACTGGCCGATCTGCTCTGCCGACAGTCCGGCCAGCGAGCCGCGCAGCATCTCGACGTTGTGCTCGACGTGGTTGCCCGCCTCGCGAACTTCGAGCTGCTCGCCGATGCAGATGATCGGGGTGAGCTCGTATTTGAACGCCGCGGCTGCCTTCGCAGCGACCAGCGCGTCGTCCTCGGCGTGGTAGGTGCGGCGCTCGGAGTGGCCGACCACCACGTAGGTGCACCCCAGCTTCGCGAGGAACGCACCGCTGATCTCGCCGGTGTACGCACCGGAGTCGTGCTGTGACAGGTCCTGTGCGCCGTAGGTCAGCCGCAGCTTGTCACCGTCGACCAGGGTCTGCACGCTCCGCAGGTCGGTGAACGGCGGGATGACCGCGACGTCGACCTTGTCGAAGTACTTGTCCGGCAGCGAGAAGGCGATCTTCTGCACCAGCGCGATCGCTTCGAAGTGGTTGAGGTTCATCTTCCAGTTGCCGGCGATCAGCGGCTTGCGAGACACAGTGTGTGCGCCTTTCCAGGTTTTTAGGTGCTCAGGACTGCTCGAGTATTTGGATACCGGGCAGGTCTTTGCCCTCAAGGTATT
>CADEGF010000049.1:17722-54827 GCA_902826815.1 uncultured Mycobacteriaceae bacterium | reverse complement strand
TCACCGGCGCGGAGTTACCCGAGTCGCCCGTGAAGGGTGCGTTGTTGATCCAGTGCGAAATCGTGTTGGTCATGGTTGTCTTCCATACTTCGAGATGTAGTCGGTCATGGTGTTCAGTTGATAGCGCGACACCTCATGGGCGTTCTCGTCCTCGGCGAAGACGGACGAGACCATGACGGTGTCGGGCCGCTGGTAGAAATCGATATCGGCAAGGGCGCCGAAGAACTCGTCCCAGTCGACGTCGCCGTCACCGATCTTCAGGTGCTGGTGCACCCGCACCGGATTGCCCGGAGGATTGGTGATGTAGCGCAGGCCGTGGCTGCGGTGGTGATCCATCGTGTCGGCCACGTGTACCAGGCGCAGCCTGTTGCCCGCAGCGCGGATGATCTCGGCCAAGTTGCCGCCCATATGAAATGAGTGGCACGCGACGAAGACCATACCGATATTGGGGGAGTTGACGCCGCGGATGATGCGCAGCGCCTCCATCCCGTCCTCGACGAAATCGTCTGGGTGCGGGTCGATTCGGACGTCGATACCTTCGCGTTCGAAGATCGGCACCAGCTCTTCCATCGAGCGGAAGAACGCGCGCTCGGACTCCTCGGCGCGTTCCGGGCGACCGGAGAACTCGGTGTTGATCACGTTCACGCCGAGGTCGACGGTGATCTGCACGACGCGCTTCCAGTTGCGCACCGCCGCCTCGCGGGCGTCCTCGTCGGGTCCCGACCACCGCAGCACCGGCAACACCGAGGCGATCCCTACGCCGGCGTCCGCACAGGCCTTGCGGAACTGCGCGACGAGGTCGTCGTCGGCGCGTGGGTGGTTGAAGAACGGGATGAAGTCGCGGTGCGGCGTCAGCTGCAGGTACTCATAGCCCAATTCCGCCACCAGGCGCGGAAAGTCGAGCAGATCGTAGTCGTGGTGGAACGGGGTGGGGTCGAGTGCGATCTTCATCGTGCCAACCCCTTGATCGACGACGGGTCGACGATCTGGACCTCGACGGGCCTGCCGCTGTGCAGCGATTCGACGCCGGCTTCGCAGACTGCCGCTGCGGCGTATCCGTCCCATGCGTCGGGGCCGTCGACGTTCACACCGGCGTGGACGGCGTCCACCCAGCGCTGGAACTCGGTGTCGTAAGCCTGACCGAAACGCTCCCGGAAGCCGGGGGTGATGCGGCCTCCCCATGCGCCGGGTGCTCCCTTGCGGACCAGCCCGACATCGAGACCGATTATCGCGCTGCCCTTCTCGGCGACCAGCTCGGTGCGCACCTCATACGCGATACCCGTCGTGACGAACAGCTCGACGTCGACGAACTTGCCGGACTCCGTCCGCATGATCGCGATCTGCGGATCGGCAAGCCCCTGTGGTGCAGCGGGATTGGGCGCGGGCTTGATGATCTGGATCGACGCGATCTCCTCGTCGAACAGGAATCGGGTGACATCGACCTCGTGCACCAGCGAGTCCCGCACCACCATCGCGCTGTCGAAACCCTGCGGGACAGCAGGATTGCGATGAGCGCAGTGCAGCACCAGTGGATCGCCGAACTCGCCGCCGTCGATGAGCGCTTTGAGTTGGGCGTACTCGTTGTCGAACCGTCGCATGAACCCGACCTGGATGAGTTTCTTGCCGAGTTCGGCCTCCCGCTTCACCACGGCGAGCGAGGTTTCCACATCGGTGGTCAGCGGCTTCTCACAGAGCACCGGCTTACCGTGCTCCAGACAGGCCAGCAGCTGCTTCTCGTGCGTCGGACCCGGCGTGGCGAGCACCACCGCGTCGACGTCGGGATCGGCGATGGCGTCGAGGGGATCGCCCACCGCCCGCGCGCCAGGAACCGACGCGGCGACCTGCTCGGCCTTTTCGGCGAGGTAGTCGTTGACCACCACCACACGGGCGTTGCTGATTCGGGTTGTGATGCGGGCGACGTGGTCGGCGCCCATGATGCCGACGCCGAGGACGGCGATGCGAAGATCAGACATCTTGTCTTCCTGGTGTTTCTAGACGAACTTCACGGACGGGACACCGCACGAGCCGAGATAGGTGCGCGTGCGTTTGGCGATCGGCAGCGGCGCGTCGACCTCGCAGGGATACATGTCCTGTTCGACGATCGCGAACACGTCGATGCCGAGTTTCTCGACGGCGGTCAGCAGCGGTGGCATCTCGGGGATTCCGCGTGGCGGCTCGGTCATCGCGCCGAGCTTGACCGCCTCGCCGAACGGCAGATCCTCGGCGATCACCTTCGCCTGAATCTCGGGGTCGACCTGCTTGAGGTGCAGGTAGCCGATCCGCTCGGGGGCGCGCTCGATGATCGCGATGTTGTCGCCGCCGCAGTAGCTGATGTGGCCGGTGTCAAGGCACAGGTTGACGAATTCGCCGTCGGTGCCGTCGAGGAATCGGTAGACGTTCTTCTCGGTGTCGACGTGGCTGTCGGCATGCGGGTGGTATTGCGCACGCACACCGTAGTTTTCGAACATCGCCTTGCCGAGCTCGTTCATGCCGTTGGTCTTCTTCTGCCACTGCTCAGCGGTCAGGTTGCGGTCCTCGAGCACGGCGCCGCTCGACGGGTCGCGCCACATCTCGGGAATGACGACGACGTGCTTACCGCCGACGGCGGCCGTCAGCTTCGCGACGTCCTCGATCTGCTTCCACACCGCGTCCCAGGAATCATCCTGATGCAGATGCTCGAACACGGTGCCCGCCGACAGCTTCAGATCGCGCGCGGCCAGCTCGTCGGACAGCTGCTTGGGGTCGGTGGGCAGGTAGCCGAAGGGCCCCAACTCGATCCACTTGTAGCCCGATGCGGCGACCTCGTCGAGGAAGCGGGTGTACGGCGTCTGACCGGGATCCTCGGGAAACCACACGCCCCATGAGTCCGGCGCGGAGCCAACAAGAATCGTGCTCATCGATCAGTCCTTCGAGTCGTATGGCTTGGTGTACGGGCGCTGAATCTTCTTCCACTCGGCGTACGTTTCGTACGCCTGCTGTGTGGATTCAAGCGTCGACGTCTCGCTGACCGGTACGTCCCACCAGGACTCGCTGTCGGGAGCGTAGATCAGCGGATCGGTCTCGACGTGGATCACAGTGGTGTGCTCGTTCGCCTTGGCCACTTTGACCGCATCGGTGAACTCCGCGGCCGTCGCCACCTTGATCACCTCGGCGCCGAGGCTGGCCGCGTTCGCGGCCAGGTCGACGGGGAGCTTGCCGCCCGCCAGCCGGCCCGACTGGTCGCGGTAGCGGTACGACGTGCCGAATCGCTGTGACCCCAACGACTCTGACAATGAACCGATTGACGCGAAGCCGTGGTTCTGCACCAGCACCAGGATGACCTTGACACCTTCCTGAACCGCTGTCACCAGTTCGGTCGCCATCATCAGGTAAGAGCCGTCGCCGACCATGACGAACACGTCGCGGTCGGGGCTGGCCATCCGCACGCCGATGCCGCCTGCGACCTCGTAGCCCATGCACGAGTAGCCGTATTCGACGTGGTAGCCCTTGCGGTCGCGGGTGCGCCACAGCTTGTGCAAATCGCCAGGCATGGAACCGGCTGCGCACACGACGACGTCACGCGGTTCGGACAGCGTGTTCGCCAGCCCGATCACCTGGCTCTGGTTCAGGGTGCTTCCGTCGTCATCGACACGGTAGGCGGTCGCGACGGTGTCGTCCCACTCGGTGGCGAGTTCAATTGTCCGCGTACGGTAGTCGTCACCGACCGAGTAGCCCTGCAGCGGTTCGCTCAGCGCCTCGATGGCTTCGCGGGCGTCGGAGACGACCGACAGCCCGCCCTGCTTCACGGCGTCGAACGAGGCGACGTTGATGTTGACGAAGCGGACGTCGGGGTTGTTGAACGCGGTGCGTGACGCGCTGGTGAAGTCGCTGTAGCGGGTGCCGATTCCGATGACGACGTCGGCGTCGCCTGCCAATGCGTTGGCGGCGGTGGACCCGGTGGAGCCCACAGCGCCGACCGACTGCGGATGGTCGTAGGGCAGTGAGCCCTTACCGGCCTGCGTCTCCGCCACCGGGATGCCTGTCCGCTCGACGAATGCCGTCAACGCGTCGTTGGCACCTGAGTAGATGACACCGCCGCCTGCCACGATGAGGGGACGTTGCGCGGACCCAATGATCTCGGCGGCCTTCGCGATGACCGAACGCTCCGGCAACGGGCGCGCTACATGCCAAGTGCGTTCGGCGAAAAGCGATTCCGGCCAGTCGAAGGCCTCGGCCTGGACGTCCTGCGGCAGCGCGATGGTGGCCGCGCCGGTTTCGACCGGGTCGGTGAGCACCCGCATCGCGCCGATCAATGCCGACGGCAGCTGCTCGGGCCGCCACACCCGGTCGAAGAACCGCGACAGCGGCTTGAACGCGTCGTTGACGGTCATCTCGTTGTCGTGCGGCAGTTCGAGGTCCTGCAACACCGGTGTGCTGACGCGCGTCGCAAACGTGTCGGACGGCAGCAGCAGGACGGGCAGCCTGTTGATGGTGGCCAGCGCGGCGCCGGTGAGCATGTTGGTGGACCCCGGCCCGATGCTCGCCGTCACCGCCCACGCCTGAAGCCGGTCCTTCTGCCTCGCGTACGCGGCGGCGGTGTGCACCATCGCCTGCTCGTTGCGCCCCAACACATATCGCAGCGCCGGTTCGGTGCCTGCCTGCTCGGCGTCGATCTCGGCCTGCAGCAGCGCCTGCCCCATGCCTGCCACGTTGCCGTGTCCGAAGATGCCGAAGCAGCCTGCGAAGAACTTGCTGCGCTCACCGTCGCGTTCGACGTACTGGTTGGCCAGGAACCGAACGACGGCCTGGGACACGGTGAGCCGCACGGTCGGCTCGTGGTGCGGCGCCTTGAATGCGGATGCCTTGGAGACCACGTCACTCTCCTCGTGTGTGCAGGGGAAGCCGGGGGTCGACGGCCTGGTCCTCCCAGGTGCCGCGCAGCCAGGCGTGCTCGGGGTCGTCGACGATCTTCCAGGCCCGTTCCTCACCGGATCCGGCCATCACGTTGAGGTAGTACATGTGGTAGCCGGGCGCCGCGACCGAAGGGCCGTGGTAGCCGTGGGGCACCAGCACGACGTCACCGCTGCGCACCTCTTCGAGAACCTCGATGGGCCGGCTCGGTGTGCCGTATACGCGGTGATAGCCGAAGCCGCGGGAATCATCTGGGCCCGAGGCGATCTCGAAGTAGTAGATCTCCTCCAGCGCCGACTCGACGGGCGTCTCCTCGTCATGCTTGTGTGCCGGGTAGCTCGACCAGTTGCCGCCGGGGGTGATCACCTCGCAGGCGATCAGCGAGTCCGCCTCGAAGACGCCCGCGGTGCCGAAGTTGTGCACCTGCCTGCTGCAGTTGCCTGTGCCGCGCAGCTCGAGGGAGACGTCGGCAGCGGCCACCCTGCGATTGGACAGTTGCCTTTTGGCCCGCGCGCCGCAGATCGCGATCCTGCCTTCGCCGCGCAGCGTGTAGCTCTGCCCGGTGCCGATGTAGACCATGTCGGCGGGTCCGTCGAAAACCGATGCGCGATGCGACAGTTCGAATGCCTCGTTGCCGCATTCCACGACACCGCCACCGGCCAGCGGCAGGATCATCACCTCGATGTCGTTGGTGTTCAACGACATCTCCTGCGACGACTGGAGTTCCACCACCCACAGACTGGACTCGGTCCAGCCGGCGGACTCGGGTATGACGTCGACGGTGTAGGGGAGGGCCGCGCTGTTGGCCGGGATGTAGTACTTGCTGTGCATGGTCACCTCACCATCGACACGGCGGTCGCGACCGCCGTGCTGACGTCGTCGTCCGCGGGATAGAGCAGGGTCCGGCCGACGATCAGCCCGCGCACCGAGGGCAGCGCCAGCGCCTTCTCCCAGCTGGCGAACGCCTCATCCTGATCGGCGGGGTCGCCGCCGAGAAGCAGGGTCGGCAGCGTGGTGGACTCCATGACGCGGTCCATCTCTTCGACCACGGGCAGCTTCATCCAGGTGTAGGCGGAGGTGGAGCCGAGGCCCTGGGCGATGTGTACCGACTTGATCACCGCATCGGGGCTCAGATCGTTGCGCACCTTGCCGTTGATCCGCGATGACATGAACGGCTCGACCATCGCGGTCAGCCCGTGTGAGGCCAGCTCGTCGATGGCGCGCGCGCAGGCTTCCAGCGTCGTGACGGTGCCTGGATCATCGAGGTCGATGCGGCACAACATCTTTCCGCCGTTCATCCGCGCTGCCACGGTGGCCGAGGCGGTCGCCGCCGTCATCCGGTCGTCGAGTTCGAACTGTGCGCCTGCCAGCCCGCCGCGGTTCATCGACGAGAACACGACTTTGTCCTCGAGTGCGCCGAGCAGCAGCAGGTCGTCGAGGATGTCGGAGGTCGCGAGGACACCGTCGACACCCGGATCGGCCAGCGCGGCACGGAGACGGTCGAGCAGATCGGTGCGGCTGTTCATGGCCGTCGGCCGCGCGCCCACGCCGAGGGCACCGCGGGCGGGATGGTCGGCGGCGACGATCATCAGCCTGCCGTTGCCGCGGATGGCGGGCCGGGTGGTGCGGGTCTGCCACGCACGCTCGACGGCTTGCGGGTCCGATGCGCGCACGTCGGTGATCTCGGAGTAGTCCCGGCAGATGGCGTTAGACATTGACGGCCTCCACCGCGGTCTGGTCGGCGAGTTCGGCGACCTCCGCCGCCGTCGGCATCGCCGTCGAGCATTCGAGCCGTGACGCGACGATCGCGCCCGCGGCGTTCGCATACCGCAGGATCTTCTCCAGCGCCCAACCGTGCAGCAGCCCGTGACACAGGCTGCCGCCGAAGGCATCTCCGGCGCCAAGCCCGTTGACGACGTCGACGTCATTGGGCGGGACGCTGACGTGCGAGTGCTTGGTCTTGCCGAGCACACCTCGAGGTCCCTGCTTGACGATGGCCAGCTCGACGCCCAGATCGAGAAGCGCTTCCGCCGCGCGCTGCGGGTTGCTCTCGCCGACCGCGATCTCGCACTCCTCGCGGTTGCCGACCGCGACCGTTACGTGTCGCAGCGCCTTCTGCACCTGCTCGGTGGCCGCGGCGGGGGACTCCCAGAACATCGGCCGGTAATCGAGGTCAAGCACCGTATGGCGGGCGCGCGCTCGCGCTTCCCATGCGGCGAAATGCGCACTGCGGCTTGGCTCCTCGGATAGCCCGGTGACCGTCGACCAGTACAGCTTCGCGGACCGGACGGCGTCGAGGTCGAGTTCGTCGGCGCGGATCTGGAGGTCCGGCGCGCTGGGGCGGCGGTAGAAGTAGAGCGGGAAGTTGTCCGGCGGGAAGATCTCGCAGAACGTCACCGGCGTCGGGTACTCGTCGTGTGTCGTCACGTAGCTGTTGTCGACGCCGAGGCCGGCGAGTTCGTTGCGGACGAATGTGCCGAACGGATCGTCGCCAACGCCGGAGATCAGCGCGGTGCGGTTGCCAAGCCTGGCTGCCGCGACCGCGACGTTGGCGGCGCTGCCGCCGAGGAACTTGCCGAACGATTCGACGTGCTCGAGGCCGACGCCGATCTGGAGGGGATAAATGTCGACGCCGCTGCGCCCGATGGCGAGCACGTCGAATGGCTGCGTAGTCAAGATCGGTCTCCGGCGGTCGTTGGTGGCTTGATACGACTGTGCCTTGCGACACTCCGGCATGTCAATAGTTTGTCCTGACATTCTAACTTTCGATCATGGGCTGCTAGTATTCAGCTACCGTTACCTGGTCGGACCCGAGATCGGAGACACCGTGCCTTTGGCTGTGGAGCTCGACAGGTCGAGTCCTGTCCCCCTCTACTACCAGCTTGCCCAGGCGATCGAAGCTGCGATCCGCGATGGCGATCTGGCACCGGGGGATAGGTTCGAAAACGAACTGGCGCTGGCGAAAAGGCTGACCTTGTCGCGGCCGACGACACGTCGTGCCATCCAGGAACTCGTCGACAAAGGGCTGCTGGTCCGCAAGCGCGGGGTCGGCACGCAGGTGGTGCAGAACCCAGTGCATCGTCGCGTCGAGCTAACGAGCCTGTACGACGATCTGACGCGGGCCGGCCAAGAGCCGACCACGCAGCTGCTCGACTATCACGTCGGCCCGCCCGACGAAGAGGTCGCGCGCGAGCTGAGCCTGAAGGACGACCGCGAGGTGGTGTCCATCCACCGGCTGCGCTGTGCAAACGGCGAGCCGCTCGCGGTGATGACGAATCACCTGCCTGTGGACATCGCGCCGGATGCCGAGGAGCTGGAGAGCAACGGCTTGTACTCGTCGCTGCGGGCCCGCGGCGTGCACATTCGATTGGCCCGGCAACGCATCGGTGCGCGGGGTGCGACGCGGGCCGAGGCGAAACTGCTCGACGAGAAACCGGGCGCGCCGTTGCTGACGATGGCGCGGACAGCCTTCGACGACTCCGGCACCGCCGTCGAGTTCGGCACACACTGCTATCGCGCGTCGCGGTACTACTTCGACACCACACTCGTCGACCGCTGATTTCTCCCCACTGATTTCTCGCGAAACGACATTCCGGCACCCCCGCACTCGAACTTCTGGTGCCGGAATGTCGTTTCGCGAAATTGGTGGGAGCCGAGATGTAGGTGCCTGACGTCTATCCGATGTGGGGGAGATCTTCATCGGGACTGAGGCGGTCGCAGCGGGCAAGGTCACGCGGAAGGAGCTCGCTCGGTGGTATCGCGCGTTCTTCCGTAACGTGTACGCGCCGCGAGCGCATCAACTGACGCTGCAGGATCGCGCCACCGGGGCCTGGCTGTGGTCGAAGCGGCGGGCAATCGTGACGGGTGTCGCTGCCTCAGCGATACATGGCGCCGAGTGGGTTGCCGCGAACACACCGATCGAGATCGTCTTCCACCACTCCCATTCGTCTCCGCCCGCTGGCATCGTCGCGCGAAACGAACGCATCGCCGACGACGAGATCACCTGTGTCGACGGCATACCTGTCACTACGCTGGCCCGCACCGCCTTGGACCTCGGGCGACATCAACCCCGCGACCGAGCGATCGCGCGGCTCGACGCGTTGATGCGGGCCGCGCCATTCTCGAGCGAAGAGGTATTGCTCCTAGCCAAGCGATATCGCGGCGCGCGCGGTGTCAAACGACTCAAGGAGGCCCTGCCGCTCGTCGACGGTGGGGCGGCGTCGCCCAGGGAAACGTGGTTGCGGCTGGTCTACATCGACGGGGGTCTGCCCAAGCCGGCGACTCAGATCCCGATTTTCGACGTCGACGGCACGCTGTTGCGGACCGTGGACATGGGCTGGGAGGAGTTCAAAGTGCTCTCCGAGTACGACGGCGATCAGCACCGTACGGATCGCCTGCAGTACGTCAAGGATCTACGGGTGATCCCGAAGATCGAGCGCCTTGGCTTCATCGTCGACCGCGTCATCAAGGAGGATCGGCCCGTCGCGATCGTCCGCCGTGCCTGGGACGCCATGATCTCGCGCGGTTGGCGTCCGTAATGCTCGCGAGCATTAGGGGTGACTAGGTGAAGGCGCGGCGGAAGGCTTCCAGGGCGGCCTCGCTGCCCGCGACGCCCACGCGGGAGGCGAATGCCTCCAGGCCGACGGTGCCGGTGAACCCGATGTCGCGCAGTGCCTTCGCGATGGCCGGGTAGTGAATCTCGCCGGTGCCCGGCTCGCAGCGGCCCGGCACATCGGCGACCTGAACCTCGCCGATTGCGTCCCCGCACCGGCGGATCAGCTCGACGAGATTCCCCTCGCCGATCTGCGCGTGATACAGATCGAGCATCATCCGCACGTTCGGATGGCCGACGCCCTCGATGAGCGCCAGCGTGTCCTTCGCCCGCGCGAGCGGCACACCGGGATGGTCGACGATGGTGTTCAGGTTCTCCACGCAAAACATGACGCCCGCTGCGGCACCGAGCTCGCCGATTCGCTCGAGCGCGCGCTGCGCCGTCAGCCACATCTCGCCGGTGGCGCGCTGGCGCGGCCGGGCCGCCTTGCCGTCGACGAGTTCGGCGGTATGCAGGTTGAGTCGCGGAACCCCAAGTGTTTCGGCCGCTTTGATGCTCAGCTCGGCCGTCCGCACCACCTCGTCGGCGCTGGCGGGATCGACCATGTCGCCCTGAAGGTAGCCGGTCATCGACGAGAACCGGGCCCCGGTGGCGGCCAGCGCGTCGAGGTCCTTGTCGTGCCAACTCCAGATCTCGACGTCGAAGCCGAGCTCGTCGATGCGCCGTACCCGGTCGATGAGCGGCAGCTCGGTGAACACCATCTCGGAGCAGACCGCCAGTTGAATGTCAGTCATCGGTTGCCATCCGTTTCTCTTCGACCAGGATCGATGCACCCTAGCATTTGATGTGCAGTCCTAATGTCCGAACAAAGTCTTGACTTTCGCTTGTGAGCCGTATTACATCAACCGGTGAGGCGTGTTCCGCCGCACTCGATGCAAGGAGAAATAATGAGGTTCAGTCGGCTCGCTGCGGTCGCGGGGGCAAGCGTGCTCGTCGTCGGCATCGCATCATGTTCGTCAACCGGAGGCAAACCCCAGGAAAACGGCGAAGGCATGGGTGCGGGACAGGCGAACACTCCGCGTGCCACCGTCGCGATGATCACGCACGAAGTGCCGGGCGACTCGTTCTGGGATCTGATCCGCAAGGGCGCTCAGGCCGCCGCCGACAAGGACAACATCGAGCTGCGCTACTCCAATGACCCCGAGGCGCCGAACCAGGCCAACCTCGTGCAGACCGCGATCGACAGCGGCGTCGACGGAATCGCGCTGACGCTTGCCAAGCCCGACGCGATGGCGCCCGCCGTCAAAGCCGCACTGGGCAAGGACATTCCCGTCGTCGCCTTCAACTCTGGCTTCGACAACTGGAAGGCCATGGGCGTCCAGGAGTACTTCGGCCAGGACGAAAAGCTGGCCGGTGTCGCGGCCGGTGAGCGGCTGCAGAAGGACGGCGCGAAGAAGATCGTCTGCGTCATCCAGGAGCAGGGCCAGGTCGCACTGGAATCCCGCTGCGCCGGTGTCCGCGAAGGGTTCAAAGGGCAGTCGGAGATCCTGAACGTCAACAGCAAGGACATGCCCTCTGTCGAGGCGACCATCACCGCCAAGCTCCAGCAGGACAAGTCCATCGACCACGTCGTCGCACTCGGCGCACCGATCGCGTTGGCGGCAGTGCAATCGAAGAAAAACGCAGGAAGCAATGCGGATATCGTCACCTTCGACACCAACGCCGCGCTGGTCGATGCGATCACCGCAGGCGACGTGAAGTGGGCGGTGGACCAGCAGCCGTTCCTGCAGGGCTACCTGGCGGTCGACTCGCTGTGGCTTTACCTCAACAACAAGAACCTGATCGGCGGCGGACAGGCGACTCTGACGGGTCCGTCGTTCATCGACGAAGGCAACATCGAATCGGTCGCCGAACTGGCCAAAGCCGGAACCCGCTAGCCGCTGCGCAGGAGAGAGCACATCATGACTACCCAAGCTGATCTGGACGTTGCCAGCCACAAGGTCGTTCGCGACGAACGAGTCAAGGAACGAAACCGCCTACAGCGGTTGCTGATTCGCCCGGAGATGGGTGCCGCGATCGGAGCCGTGGCGATCTTCATCTTCTTCCTTTTCGTCGCGCCGCCGTTCCGCTCACCCGAAGCCCTGGCGACGGTCCTGTACGCCAGCTCGACGATCGGGATCATGGCCTGCGCGGTCGCGCTGCTGATGATCGGCGGAGAGTTCGACCTGTCGGCGGGTGTGGCGGTGACGACGAGTTCGCTCGCCGCATCGATGCTCGCCTACAACCTGCACCTGAATCTGTGGGCGGGCGCCGGGCTGGCGCTGATCGTCGCGCTGGCCGTCGGGTTCTTCAACGGGTATCTGGTGATGAAGACAAAGATCCCCAGCTTCCTGATCACCCTGGGCACGCTGCTGATGCTCACCGGCATCAATCTCGCGGTGACCAAGCTTGTTTCGGGTCAGGTCGCGACGCCAAGTGTGAACGACATGCAGGGCTGGGATTCGGCGCAGTGGCTGTTCAACCACACGTTCACCATCGGCGGAGTCGGCGTCCGCATCACCGTTTTCTGGTGGCTGCTGTTCACCGCCGTCGCGACGTACGTCCTTTTCAAGACTCGGATCGGTAACTGGATCTTCGCGGTCGGCGGGGACGAGGAAAGCGCCCGCGCAGTGGGTGTTCCGGTCACCGCGGTGAAGATCGGCGTGTTCATGTTCGTCGGCTTCTGCGCCTGGTTCGCGGGCATGCATTATCTGTTCGCGTTCAACACCGTCCAGTCCGGGCAGGGCGTCGGCAATGAGTTCATCTACATCATCGCGGCGGTGATCGGTGGCTGCCTTCTGACTGGCGGTTACGGCACCGCGATCGGTGCAGCGGTCGGCGCGTTCATCTTCGGCATGGTGCAGCAGGGCATCGTCTACGCCGGGTGGAATCCCGACTGGTTCAAGTTCTTCATGGGCGTGATGCTGCTGTTCGCGGTGATCGCCAACAACGCATTCCGCAACTACGCCGCAAAGAGGTGACCCATGACCGCAACGGTTGATCAGGACGTCGAAGAAGCCCCATCGGGGGGCAGAGTGCCACTGGTCGAGTTGAAGAACGTCGGCAAGTCGTACGGCAATATCACTGCGCTCAAAGACATCTCGCTTCGCGTGCATGCCGGCGAGGTCACGGGCATCCTCGGTGACAACGGCGCAGGGAAGTCGACGCTGATCAAGATCATCGCCGGATATCACCCGCAGACGGACGGCGAGCTTCTCGTCGACGGTGAGCCGACCAGGTTCACGTCGCCGAAGGATTCGCTGTCCAAAGGCATTGCGACGGTGTACCAGAACCTCGCCGTCGTGCCGTTGATGCCGGTGTGGCGCAACTTCTTCCTCGGTCAAGAGATCCGGACGAAGTCGTTCCCGTGGGCGCTCGACGCCAACGCGATGCGCGCGACGACGCTGTCCGAATTGTCGAAGATGGGCATCGACCTGCCCGACGTCGACGTGCCGATCGGCTCGCTGTCGGGTGGTCAACGCCAGTGTGTGGCGATCGCGCGAGCCGTGTTCTTCGGTGCGCGCGTGCTGATCCTCGACGAGCCGACCGCCGCGCTCGGCGTCAAGCAGTCGGGCGTGGTGCTCAAATACATCACCGCGGCCAAAGAGGCCGGCTTCGGCGTCGTGTTCATCACGCACAACCCGCACCACGCCCACATGGTCGGTGACCACTTCGTGATCCTGAAACGCGGCCAGCAGAAGCTGGACTGCACCTACGACGACATCACGCTCGAGCACCTCACCCAGGAAATGGCGGGCGGCGACGAGCTCGAGGCGCTGTCACACGAACTGCGCGCCGCCAAGGGCTAGATCGGGCTAGATCCACTCGCGAGCAGACGCAAAAGCACCCGACACGCCGATGATTTCGGCACTTTTGCGTCTGCTCGGCAGAGAAACTGGGGCGGCGCTTTCATGCGCTTTCAGCGCGGGGTCAGGCCAGCGGCGCGGTACGCCGCATCGACGTAGGCCATGTTGTCCACCGCATCTGCTGTGTCGATCGGCAGCGGCGTGCCGTGCAGCACGTGCGATGCGAACGCCTCGAGCTGATAGCTGTACGACGTCCTGGTGCCGTGGTGTTCGATACGGGTGCCTTCAGCGGTCCGGATGGTCAGCCGGTCGTCCTCGTTGGGCTTGATGAAGTTGTGCACCAACAGATCTCCCTTGGTGCCGACGATACGCAGGGTGAACGAGTAGTCAGGGGCCGTCATCGTGTTGGCGCTGAGTCCGGTTGCGCCGCCGGGAAAGCCGAGTTCCACGTCGCACCATTCGTCGACGCCGGGGCTGCGTTCATTGGCATGCGCACGGATGACCGACGGGCGGCCCAGCATGCGCATGACGTGTAGGCCGTAACAGCCCAGATCCATCAACGCCCCGCCCGCCAGGTCGAACGACCAACGCGGATCGGAGGCATCGGGTGCGGGCATCGCCATCCGCACCTCGACGTGATGCATATCGCCGATCGTGCCGTCGGCCGCGAGCTCGAAGGCCCGGCGGGTCACCGGATGATAGAGATAGTGGAAGCCCTCGACGACCGTGACACCCGCCGCCTGTGCGGCCTCGGCTACCAGCTGCGCCTCGGACCTGTTGCGCGCGAACGGCTTCTCGGTGAGTACCGGCTTACCCGCTTGGACCGCGGCGAGGTTCCACGGCGCGTGCAGTGAATTCGCCAACGGGTTGTAGATAGCGTTGACGTCCGGATCGGCGATGACGTCGGCGTAGGAATTCAAAACACGCTCGACGCCGTGCTTTTCGGCGAACAGCTCGGCGCGCCCGCGATCGCGCGCAGCCACTGCAACCAGCCGATGACCCAGCTGCTGCGCTGGACCGACAATGGCGAGGTCGGCGATTCGGGATGCACCGAGCACCCCGATTCGCAAGCTCATACCGTTACGCTGCGGCATACGTTCTGCATGAACGTCACACTAGCGCGGACGTCGCGAAGGGGGCCCTCGTCGGTCGGCTCGGCGTCGAGGATGGTGTCCTGCTCCATCACGAACCAGCCGTCGAATCCGTTGCTCCGCAATGCGGTGACGATGCCTGCGATGTCCACATCGCCTGCTCCGAGCGGCGTGTACATCCCGCGCCGGACCGCATCGGTGTAGCTCAGCGTTCCCGCCTGCACGTCGGCCGCCAGCGTCGCGTCCACATCCTTGAGATGGGCGTGGGCGATGCGGTCCGGCACCTGCCGGGCGAGCTGCAGCGGGTCCGTTCCGCCGATCAAGAGGTGACCGGTGTCCAGGCACAGTCGGATCGCCGAGCCCGTCAGCACGCGGTCGACTTCGTCGCGCGTCTCCACCATCGTTCCGACATGCGGATGCAGCACCGCGAGGACGCCGCGGTCGGCTGCCGCGGCGGCGAGCCGGTCCAGATTGGCCAGCAGCGTCGCCCACTGGCTGTCATCGAGTGTGGGTCGCGCGTCGTAGCCCTCGGCGCCGGTGGCCGCGGCCAGCACGAGCACATCGGCTCGACACGCCACGATCGCATCGAGCGACGCGGCGATATCGGGCACCGGATCGTGATCTGCGTCGTGCAGCACGACCGGGGCGAACTGGCCGACGCACGCCAGGCCGTAGGAGTCCAGCAGCGCCGTCAGCTCGGCGGTGTCGGATGGCAGAAAGCCTTCCGGCCCAAGCTCTGTCGCAGACATTCCGACGTCGCGCATCTCGGCGAGCACCCGGTCGGGGGCGAGTTGGTATCCCCATCCGGGTACCTCGCACACACCCCAGGAGATCGGGGCACCAGCGATTTTCACGGTTTTCACTTGGACCTCACTTCGCCGATTCGTACCGGAACACCGCGCTTCAGCGACTCGGTTGCCGCCTCGGCAAGCCAGGCCACCTCGACCGCATCCTCGACGGTGCAGGCGGGCGCGGCATTGCCCTTGGCGACGTCGACGAAGGCGGCGAGCTCCGCACGGAACGCCTCGGTGAAGCGGTCCATGAAGAAGTGGTGTGCCGGACCCTCGGGGAAATCGTTGGCGGGGTCGACGTTTCGCACCGGTGCGCCCTGATCCCACCCCGCGACGACGGTGTCATGGAAACCGTGCACCTCGAGCCTGCAGTCATACCCGCGGCCGTTGTAGCGGGCCGCCGAGATGACGCCGAGGGTGCCTGATTCGAATCGCACCACAACGGCGGCGGTGTCGACGTCGCCGAACTCGCTGAACTTCGGGTCGCCCTGCACGCTGCCGGTGGCATACACGTCGACGGCCTGCTGACCGCCGGTGATCCACCGCAGGATGTCGAAGTCGTGCACCGCGCAGTCACGGAAGATGCCGCCGGAGCCCGCGATGTACTCCATCGGCGGCGGCGCGGGATCCATCGTCGTGCTGCGGACCGTGTGGATGAGGCCGAGAGAACCGTCGTCGACGGCACGCTTGGCCGCGGCGAACGCGGCGTCGAAGCGACGCTGATAGCCGACCTGAACCGGCACACCGGATCGGGAGATGATGTCGGCGACCTTGGCGGACTCCGCTGCCGTCGACGCGATCGGCTTCTCGCAGAACGTGGGGATCCCACGCTCGACGGCGGCCAGCGTCAACTCGGCGTGGGCCGGCGTCGCCGCGGCGACGACCACCCCGTCGAGGCCCGAGGAGAGCAGCTCGTCAACCGAATCCGCCGGCTTGGCACCGTGTTTGGCCGCCACCGCCGCCACGAGCTCGGGCCGCTCGTCGGTGATCACCAGATTGTCGATGCTGTCAAGGCCGCTGAGGGTGTCGGTGTGAAAGGCGCCGATGCGACCCAGCCCGATTACGCCGATTGTGGTCATGGAATTCTCCGATCGTCCTGGCCGCGCAGTGCGACATCGAGTTGTTCTGGGGTGGAGCCATCGGCCAGAGCGGCCAGCACGGTGTCGACCTGCGACGGCGGAGCGAGGCTGCCGATCGGCTGGTCGAGGTCGAGATTGGTGGGGAACGCGTAGCCTTCCGCGGTCGCGACGACGGCGTTGTGCAGTTCGCGTTGCGAGCGGCCCGCGGCCTTCATCGCGACCAGCGACGGGTAGATCGCCCGCACCATCGCGGTGCGGTCCAGCGCCTCCATCGCCCGGCCGAACGGCGACGAGATCTGCAGCAGGTTCGCCATCCGCAGGATGTCGGTCGACACGTTGGAGCCTGCGCCGTGATACAGCGCGGGGTTGAAGAACACCGCGTCGCCGCTGCGCAGCGGCACCTGCACGTGACGCTCTGCGAAGAAATCCACGAACTCGGGCCGGTTGAACGCGACGTAACCGCCGACGAACTGCTGCGAGTACGGCAGCAGCATCGTCGGTCCGCTCTCGATCGGCATATCGCAGTGCGCGACGGCGCCCTGCAGGGTGAGCACAGGCGAGGTGCGGTGCAGATGCGCCGGGTAGGCCGCCAAATCATCGGGTGCGACGAAGCCGAGGTGATAGTCGCGGTGCGGAACCTGTTGGTTGCCACCGGGATTGACGACGTTCACCTGTGAGGTGACCTGATAGCGCGGGCCGAGCCAGGCCTGCGAGACCACGGCGAGCGTGTCGTTGGCGTAGTAGTCCGCGAACACATCGGGGGAGTGAAGCGCCAGTTTCTGCGCGGCGTTCCAGATGCGGTCGTTGGCCCCCGGCTTCCCGAAGTGGTCGCCCGCCGCGGATCCATCCGCGCGCTGCGCCTCGATGATCGCGAAGAAGGCGTCGCTGGCGCGGTCGACGACGTCGGCGGAGAACGCGTCTTCGAACACCACGACACCGGGACCGTCGGTCAGCGCGCGGATCAACTCGGCCTGCAATCCGCGCCGGTCGTCTGACGCGTCCGCCCGGTAGATCAGGACGTTCTCCCGGACGTCGACGGCATGTGGATAGTCGGCGCGGTCGGTATCGCGCGCCACCTCGACGCGGAACTCCTCGAGACCGCAATCGGAATCGTCGATCCACGCCCTGTATGTCGTGGTCAGTGGTGTTGCCATGGCAGCTAGTCTGGTTGTCGATCGCACCGCAATCAACACCAAAAAGCCATCAAAAAAACCTCATACAGCTTCCGCCCAAACCGACATGCGGGCGAGAAAGTGCGAGTAAACGCCCGCCATTTCGTCGATCTCGGCGGCGAGAACGAGGAGTAACCGTGGCGCACCGCTTCAAGGTCCGCGAGATCGCTCAGCAGTCCGGGCTGAGCGAGGCCACCGTCGACCGCGTGCTGAACAAGCGGCCGGGCGTGCGCGAGAACACCCGCGCCGAGGTCATGCAGGCGATCTCCGACCTCGACAAACAGCGCGCCCAGCTGCGCCTGAACGGACGGCGCTACCTCATCGACGTCGTGATGCAGACCCCGCAGCGGTTCTCCGACTCGTTCCGCGCCGCGGTCGAAGCCGAACTGCCTGCGTTCGCGCCCGCCATGGTGCGTGCGCGCTTCCACCTGTGGGAGACCGGCTCGACGGCGCACATGGTCGATGCGCTTGCCCGGCTGCGCGGCAGCCACGGCGTGATCCTCAAGGCGCAGGACGAACCCGAGGTCGCCGACGTCATCGACCGGCTGGTCGACAGCGGTGTCCCCGTGGTGACCTATGCGACCGATGTGCCGGGCAGCGCCCGGTGCTCATATGTGGGCATCGACAACCACGGCGCGGGCGTCACGGCCGCCTATCTGATGGGGCAGTGGTTGGGGTCGTCGCCGTCGGACGTGTTGATCACGCTCAGCCGCAACGTGTTCCGCGGTGAGGGGGAGCGCGAGGTCGGCTTCCGGACCGCGCTGCGGGGGTCGGGCCGCCAGATCGTCGAGGTCAGTGAGAGCGACGGCATCGACTCGACGAACCAGCGGCTGGTGCATGAGGCGCTGGAGCGGAACCCGGCGGTGGAGGCCGTCTACTCCGTTGGCGGCGGGAATGCGGCGACGGTTGCCGCGTTCGAACGGCTTGGCCGCGAATGCCGGGTCTTCATCGCGCACGACCTCGACGCCGACAACCGCGCGTTGCTGCGTGACGGCAGGATCTCGGTCGTGCTGCACAACGACCTGCGTGCCGACGCGCGCCTGGCGATGCGGCTGATCCTGCAGGAACGAGGTGCGCTGCCCGCCGAGCCCGCACGGCCGGCCCCGATCCAGGTGATCACGCCTTTCAACCTGCCTGCGTGACCGCGCGTGTTCGTTGATTCACGAGTCGGCCGACTACTATTTCGCCGCACGGCGACGAGCGGGCGTCGTGACTGACCCGAGGATCGGGGGTGTCAGATGCGCGGTCGTCTCATCGCTGGGGTGACCGTCCTAGGCAACCTCGCGATCGACATCATCAACGGCGCGCCGCCGAGTCCTGGTGGCTGCGCATCCTTCGCAGGCGTCGCCCTTGCCGCGGTCGATGTGCCCGGTCGGCTGGTGGCGATGGGTGCCGAACGCGACCACGTGTTGTTCGACGACCTCGTCGAGCGACTCAAGCCGACGCTGCGCATCCTGCCGTCCGACCGCACGAGCTCGTTCCGGCTGGACTATGTGGACGTCGACCACCGCCGGATGTACGTCGACGCCGTCGGGCCGGTGTGGGGGGCCGCCGAGGTCGAAGCCGCCAACCCCGACACCACATGGCTGCATCTCGCCCCGCTGCTGCGCACCGACTTCCCCGCGGAGACCCTCGCCCTGCTCGACACCCGCGGACATCGCATCGTCTACGACGGTCAGGGACTTGTCCGCGCCGACAAGGTGGGCCCGATGGTGGTCGACCGGCACTTCTCGCCCGAACTGCTCCGCCATATCGGCGTGCTCAAGCTCGCCGAGGACGAGGCGGTCATCGTCGCTGACGGCCGATTCGACGAATCGACGGCGGCGCGGCTTGGGGTGCCGGAAATCCTTGTCACCTACGGGTCTGAGGGCTGCGACATCTACGCCGACGGCACCGTCGTCCGCGTTCCGGCAGCGTGGCGGGTCGAGGGCGTGCAGACCACGGGCGCGGGCGACATGTTCACCGCCTGTTATACAGCGCACCGGGCCGCAGGTGCGGAGTGTCGCCGCGCGGTCGAACTCGCCAGCGAGCTGGTCGCGCGTCAACTCGAGCTGCGGCTGCGAAGCGGGGCAGTGCGTCCGGCCCAGTCCTAGTGCTAGCTGATGGCTACCGGTCGGTAACAATTTCCTTAGAGATCAAAGTGTCGCAACAAGGTGACGAACGACACACTTTTGTCTCATCGCGCTCCCGACCACGCTGCTGACCAGTGTGTTCCGCCGCCGGTCACCCGTTTGTAACCCGCGAGTCGGGCAGAAAGCTGCCTAAGAGAAGTGGTTTAATCGGTACTGCGAGTGACACCAAAATTTATGGACGTTGAACTCGATGGCGCGACCAGCCCGCGACTGGTGAATACGTCCCAAGAGCAGTACGGAAGGCAGGGGTTGTGAGCCCGGAGACTCGCCAGAAGCTCGAGAAGGTCGTCATCCGGTTCGCCGGAGACTCGGGCGACGGAATGCAGCTCACCGGAGACCGGTTCACCACCGAGGCCGCCCTGTTCGGCAATGACCTTGCGACGCAACCGAATTACCCTGCGGAGATCAGGGCACCAGCAGGCACTCTTCCCGGCGTCTCGTCGTTCCAGATTCAGATCGCCGACTATGACATCCTGACCGCGGGCGACCGTCCCGACGTCCTCGTCGCGATGAACCCGGCGGCGCTGAAGGCCAACATCTCCGACCTGCCGCGCGGCGGACTGGTGATCGCCAACTCCGACGAATTCACCAAGCGCAACCTCGCCAAGGTCGGCTATGAGGCCAACCCGCTGGAGAACGACGAGCTCTCCGACTACGTCGTGCAGCCCGTCGCGATGACCTCGCTGACCCTCGGTGCCGTGGAGTCCATCGGCGCCACCAAGAAGGACGGTCAGCGCGCGAAGAACATGTTCGCGCTCGGCCTGCTTTCCTGGATGTACGGCCGCGAACTCGAGCACAGCGAGGTGTTCATTCGCGAGAAGTTCGCCCGCAAGCCCGATATCGCCGAGGCCAACGTGCTGGCGCTGAAGGCAGGCTGGAACTACGGCGAGACCACCGAAGCGTTCGCCAGCACCTACGAGGTGGCCCCCGCGAAGCTGAAGTCCGGCGAATACCGCCAGATCTCGGGTAACACCGCCCTCGCGTACGGCCTGGTCGCCGCCGGTCAGCTCGCCGACGTTCAGTTGGTGCTGGGCAGCTACCCGATCACGCCCGCGTCGGACATCCTCCACGAGCTGTCCAAGCACAAGAACTTCAACGTCCTCACCTTCCAGGCCGAAGACGAGATCGCAGGCATCGGCGCGGCCATCGGGGCGTCCTACGGTGGCGCGCTCGGCGTCACCAGCACGTCGGGTCCCGGCATCTCGCTGAAATCGGAGGCCATCGGCCTCGCGGTGATGACCGAGCTTCCGTTGATCGTCGTCGACGTACAGCGCGGCGGCCCGTCCACCGGCCTGCCGACCAAGACCGAACAGGCCGACCTGCTGCAGGCGATGTACGGCCGCAACGGTGAGTCGCCCGTCGCGCTGATCGCGCCGTGCTCACCGTCCGACTGCTTCGACGTGGCCGTCGAGGCGGCGCGCATCGCGATCACCTACCACACGCCGGTGATCATCCTGTCCGACGGCGCGATCGCGAACGGCTCTGAGCCCTGGCAGATTCCGGATGTCAGCACGTATGCGCCGATTGCGCACACGTTCGCCAAGACCGGCGAGCCCTTCCAGCCGTACGCCCGCGATCCCGAGACGCTGGCGCGCCAGTTCGCCGTGCCCGGTACGCCGGGTCTAGAGCACCGCATCGGTGGTCTCGAAGCGGCCAACGGCTCGGGCAACATCTCCTACGAGCCGAAGAACCACGACCTGATGGTGCGGCTGCGGCAGGCCAAGATCGACGGCATCGCCGTTCCGGACCTCGAGGTCGACGACCCGACGGGCGACGCGGAACTGCTGATGCTCGGCTGGGGCAGCTCGTACGGCCCGATCGGCGAGGCGTGCCGGCGGGCGCGGCGCAAGGGCGTCAAGGTCGCCCACGCGCAGTTGCGCAACCTCAACCCGTTCCCCGCCAACCTCGGTGAGGTGCTCCGGCACTATCCGACGGTGGTGCTGCCGGAGATGAACCTCGGCCAGTTGGCGCTGGTGCTGCGCGGCAAGTTCCTGGTCGACGTGCAGTCGGTGACCAAGGTGGAAGGCATGGCGTTCCTGGCCGACGAGGTCGAAGGGATCATCGACGCCGCACTTGACGGGACATTGACCGAGAAGGAAAGCGATAAGGCCAAGTTCGCACGGTTGGCGGCGGCCACTGTCGAAGCTGAAGCGACTGGCGCAGGAGTGGATGGATGACTGACCTGATCGGGACCGACCTCGGCCTGACCCACGGCACCTCTGGGGTGCCGACGACGGATGAGCCGCAGAAGGGCAAGGACTTCACCAGCGACCAGGAGGTCCGCTGGTGCCCCGGCTGCGGTGACTACGTCATCCTGAACACGATTCGCAACTTCCTGCCCGAGTTGGGGGTTCGTCGCGAGAACATCGCCTTCGTCAGCGGTATCGGCTGCTCGAGCCGCTTCCCGTACTACCTGGAGACCTACGGCTTCCACTCGATCCACGGCCGCGCTCCGACCATCGCCACCGGTCTTGCGCTGGCAAGGCCCGACCTTTCGGTGTGGGTCGTCACCGGGGACGGTGATGCCTTGTCCATCGGCGGCAACCACCTGATCCACGCGCTGCGCCGCAACGTCAACCTGACGATCCTGCTGTTCAACAACCGGATCTACGGTCTGACCAAGGGCCAGTACTCGCCGACCTCCGAGGTCGGCAAGGTCACCAAGTCCACGCCGATGGGCTCGCTGGATTACCCGTTCAACCCGGTGTCGCTGGCGCTCGGCGCCGACGCCACCTTCGTCGGCCGTGCGCTGGACTCCGACCGCAAGGGGCTGTCGGAGGTGCTGCGCGCCGCGGCCGCGCACCGAGGCGCCGCGCTGGTCGAGATCCTGCAGGACTGCCCGATCTTCAACGACGGCTCGTTCGACGCGCTCCGCAAGGAGGGCGCAGAGGAGCGGTTGATCAACCTCAGCCACGGCGAGCCGATCACGTTCGGTGCCGACGGCGGCTACTGCGTGGTGAAGTCCGGGTACGGGCTCGAGGTGGCCAAGACCGCCGACGTGTCGGCCGACGAGATCGTCGTGCACAACTCGCAGGTCGCGGACCCGGCGTACGCGTTCGCGCTGTCGCGGCTGTCCGAGCAGAACCTCGAGCACATGGTGACGGGAATCTTCCGTCAGGTGAGCAGGCCGACCTACGACGATGCGGCACGTCAGCAGGTCGCCGCGGCCCGCGACGCCAAGCCGCACGACACGGCAGCGCTGCAGGCCCTCCTGCGCGGTAAAGACACCTGGACCGTCGACTAATCTCACTGACGTGACATCCCTTGTGCCGCTTGCTGCTGTCGTACTCGCGGGCGGTGCCTCCCGCCGGATGGGCCGTGACAAAGCAACCTTGCCCTTTGCCGGCTCGACGATGGTCGAGCTCGTCGTCTCGGCGTTGACCGCACGGTGCTCGCCGGTCTTCGTGATCGCCGCACCCGGCCAACCCCTGCCTGAGCTGCAGGCCGAGATATTGCGCGACGAGGTTCGCGGGGTGGGTCCCCTTCTGGCGACCGGACGCGGGCTGAGGGCGGCCGCCGATGCCGGTTGTGAGCGGGCCTTCGTCTGCGCGGTGGACATGCCGCATATGACCACCGAGTTGATCGACGAGCTTGCCGAGCACAGCGCCCGGCTCGGTGTCGACGTGGTGCTGCCGTGGGACGGCCGCGACCATTACCTGGCCGGCGTGTACCGCACCGACCTGGCAGACCGGGCCGACGCTCTCGTCGAGCAGGGGGAGCGGAGCATGCGCGCGCTGGTGGACACCGTCGATACGCAACGCATCGTGATGGCCACGCAACAGGCTCTGACGAACGTGAACGCCACGGCCGACCTGTCCTGAACCCCCGGTTATTACCCTAAGTAACGATCTCAGCAAATTGCTGACACCTTGTTAGCCTGCCTTTCCACTTAATTCTTTGCCATTGTCGGTGTTAATTGGCCTTGATGTAATCGCGATGTATTTGCGATCGGATGCCTTCGGAGGCCGGACCGCAGGAACTCCGAGACACCTTCTTGCCGTGCGGATTTCGGCAGTCGACCCAGAAACCTCCTATGCCGGCCACAGGCGCATCCGACGAGGTCCCGGCTATTACCGCTTCCGACGAGGCGGGAAGGGGCACGCCTATTGCGTTACAGGCGATTCCGCCGGATCGTGCGCGCTAGCCGTCTGCTGAACCCGGCTGCATAGCGATGGACGCGAACGCGGAATACGCTTGCGGCGTTGGAGTTTCGTCGCCGGAGCGCGTGAGAACGCCTACGCTGAGCTCTGGCGTGTCGGTAGCGGAGCTCGGCCATGTCTACGAGAAGTGTTGGAGTGCAACGCGAGTCGTGAGTCGTCGCGAGATGCCCCAGTAGCGAAGTGTTTAGCCGCTCATATCATGAAAACCTCTGCTAACAGCCAAATCTGGGGCCGCTTACCCCGGATTGTTTGAACTATCAACCAGACTCAGCGTGTTCCAGGTCACAAAATAACGGTGATTTGGCTCACCCGAACGCGGTGCCAGTACCGGTGTGACATTACGGCCGACACGCCGAGATGACCTGCATCGACCGCCCTGCGCGGCTCTCGTGATCTGACCGTGATCTAACCGCGACACGTTCTCCACCCGATATGACTTTGCGCAGTTCGGTTTGTACGTTCCACAGGTCTCGAAAACCGAGCAAATAATTTCAAACCACGAACCTGCGTGTGAGTGGGGCCGCGGCGGCGAGATCGCCTGCTACGGCCGCCGGGCGTGAAGCCCGGTGGGGTGATGTATTCGCTCCCCCTGTCGTGCCTGACCGAGATGGCACGGCCCAAACCCCTCTGCCTTCATCGGCATCTACGCCTGCGCAAAGCGGGCGTTGTCGGCGCGCGCTTGGCGAAAGGAAAGACGTGAAGAACATCCGCACTACGCTCGGGCTGGCCACTTTCGCCGGCGCGCTCGCCCTGGCACCAATGGCATCGATGTTTGTGGCGACCGGTACCGCGAACGCTGACAGCGGCGTGAACTGGGATGCCGTTGCGGCCTGCGAGTCGGGCGGCAACTGGGCCATCAACACCGGTAACGGCTACTACGGCGGACTGCAGTTCACCATGGGCACCTGGCGTGCCAATGGCGGCAGCGGATCGCCTCACACCGCCAGCAAGTCGGAGCAGATCCGGGTGGCCAACAACGTGCTGAAGAGCCAGGGCATCGGTGCCTGGCCAAGCTGCGGTCGGCGGGGATAGTTCCCAGCCACTGCGCACGGCTTGACGATGCCGGGTCCCGATTTGGGGCCCGGCATCTTCATATTCACTTGCGTCACATTATTCACAATTGACCCTTCTTTAACACTGCTCGCTTTTTGCACTTTTGGCCCTTTGTACTCATTTGCCCCATCGCTAGCTCTTTCCTATCCCGCCCCGATAACGTGCATATACCTCCCTTGTAACGCCTGACACTCCCAACCCGAAAGTCCCATTAGTTGCAAGGTCGGGGAAGGACCAAAGTGATGAAGAAACGCCACTCGTTCATCCAGGCGGTGAAAAAGACCGCGTGGTTGGTCGCAATTGCCGGGGCACTCTCATTTGCCTCGATCACCCTGTCGGCGGCCAGTGCCAATGCCGACAGCGTTGACTGGGACGCCATTGCCCAATGCGAATCCGGCGGCAACTGGTCGACCAATACCGGAAACGGGTTCTACGGCGGCCTGCAGTTCAAGCCGTCGACGTGGGCCTCCAACGGTGGTCGCGGCCATCCGGCGTTGGCCTCCAGGGAAGAGCAGATCAGGGTCGCCGAGAACGTGCTGCGCACGCAGGGCCTCAAGGCGTGGCCCAGCTGCGGTTCGGCCGCAGGCGGCCCCGCGATCTGGAACGCGTCGAGCCCGATGATGGGCTGCGGTGCGATGCGGGGAGGTGCCATCCTCGGCATCGTCGACCTGCGCCAGGTCTGCTCGACGTTCCTCAGCCCGTTCGGCCTAGGCTGACCCGGCCGTCGGCGCCCTGAACGCCGACCGCGACGCCACCGTGGCCAGGTGCCGGGTGAGCACCGCCTCCGGCACCAAGGCCGTTGCGTGGCCCACCGCGGTGCTCAGCACCGCGGACCGCAGGTTCAACACCTGGCCGATCCGCATCGACTCACGCACCAACGACTGAACCCGCGGCCTGCGAAAGGTCGCGAACCGGGCGAACGCCGTCGCGAGGTCGCCGCCGTGATCGACGAAGCCGGCCAGGATCGCGGCGTCCTCCAGCCCCTGGCAGCCGCCCTGGCCGAGATGCGGGCGCATCGGGTGGGCGGCGTCGCCGACAAGCACTATCGGGCCCTTCGACCAGATGCGCGCCTGATCGCGGTCATACAGATCGTTGCGCAGCACGGCGTCGGGGTCGGTCGCAGCCAGCAGTTGCGGCAAGGGTTGGGCCCATGAGCCGAATACGGACTTCAGGTAGGCCAGCTCACCCTGCGGTGCGACGCCGCCTTCTTGGGTGCGTTCGGTCGCGAACCAGTACGTGTGGTCCGGGCCAAGCGGTACGTGCCCGCATTCGCGCCCAGGGCCCAGCGTCTCCCCGGCGAGGGTGGGGTCCAGCGCGGCATCGGCGATTCCGCGCCACGCGGTGTATCCGACGTAGCGGTTGTTCAGCGGGCCGTTGAGATGGCGGGCGACGACCGAATGCGTCCCGTCGGCGCCGACGACCGCCGCGGCGTCTCGTGTCGTCGCGTCAGAAAGCGTGACCCGCACGCCGTCTGACGTCATCTCGACGTCGTCGGCGGTCACCCCAGTGTGCAGGGTGCCGGGTGTCAGCGCGCCCGCGAGCACATCGTTGAGCACGGCTCGGTGAATCACCACGAGCGGCTCGCCGAGCGCCTTGACGATGCGCTCGCGTGCCGGCCTGCGCAGCCAGGTGCCGTTGCGCCAGCGCATCGCTCCTGCCGTCACCCGGCCGCCGGAATCTCTTACCGCGTCACCGAGCCCGATGGAGTCGAGTGCGGCAAGCGCGTTGGGCCAGATGCTGATCCCTGCGCCCGTCGTTGTGTCGGAGCGGCTTTCGAGCACCGTGACGTCATGGCCGCGACGCTGCAGTGCGACGGCGGTCGCCAACCCCGCGATGCCTGCGCCGATGACGAGGAACGGTTGCGCTGCCACGCGTCGACGGTAGCGGGTCCGTCGCGAAGCCCTACAGCTCGAACACCAACAGCGTGCTGGTGGCGGTGGCGACCACGGCACCGGCCGCATCGGTCACGATGCCTTCGGTGAAGCCGACGCGCGACCCCGCCTTCACCACGGTTCCCGTCGCGGTGAGCACACCGCTGGTGAGCCGGACCGCCTTGAGGTAGTTCACCTTGATCTCCACCGACGTATAACCCTTGCCTGGCGGCAGCGTGCTGTGCATCGCGCAACCGGTCACCGAGTCCAGCAGAGTGCAGACAAGGCCCCCGTGCACGGCGCCGATCGGGTTGTACGCCGACTCGTCGGGCGCACATGTGAACACCACCCGTCCCGGGTCGGCAGAGGCGATCTCGAACCGCATCAGGCCCGCGATCGGCGGCTGCGGCAGCTCGCCGTCGGCCATCGCCCGCAGATAGTCGACCCCGGCCATCGTCAGTCCCTTGGAGGTGCTCGGCCCCGGTTCGTGCCAGGTGACGGTGCGGGACCGCTGCGGGCCCCAGGCCTCATGGTCGATGGCCTTGCCCACTTCTGTGGTCATCGTGATCCTTTCGCCTTCAGCTCGCTCACCGGTCGGTACCTGCGTGGTCGGTCGGGGTCGTCGGGGGCGACCGCGTGTCGCTTACCCCACTCCAGGAGGGCGTCGAGGACGGGAACGAGCGCCTCACCGGATTCGGTGAGCCGGTACTCGTAGCGCACGGGGCCCTCGTGATACGGCGTGCGGGCGATGACGGCCGCGCTCTCCAGCGCCTTCAGCCTGGCCGCGATGCGGTCCCGCGGGGCTCCGGTGCCCGCGACGATGTCGCTGAAGCGGGTGGCCCCGAGCGCGATCTCACGGACCACGAGCAGTGCCCATCTTTCGCCGACGAGTTCGAGCGCGGCCGCGATCGGGCACGGCCTGCCCGGCAGTTCGGCCAACGGTGCGGGGGTCATGGCGCCAGTGTGCCCGCAGTCAGTTTGAAAATCAAACTTACTGACCTGTGCTACGAACATCGCATGACCGAAAACCCGTTCGTCGATCTCGACGCCTACTTCGCGCTGCGGCGGGTGTCCGGTCTTGCGGTGTCGGTGGACGGCTCGCGGGTAGTGACGACGATCAGCGAGCTCAACGAGAAGCGCACCGAGTACGTCACCGCGGTGTGGGAACTCGACCGCGACGGCCGCGCCGAGGCCCGCAGGTTGACCAGAGGCGCCAAGGGTGAGTCGGCGCCGGTCTTCACCGCAAACGGCGACCTGTTGTTCGTCGCGGTACGGCCGACCGAGGACGACGACGAACCGCCCGCGGCGCTGTGGAAGCTGCCCGCCGCGGGCGGCGAGGCCGTCGAGGTTCTCGCGCTGCCCGGCGGCGTCGAAGCCGTCCTGGCGGCACGCGACGCGGCGCGGGTCGTGGTGCGCGCACCATTGCTGCCGTCGGCCGACAGCGTCGACGACGACCGCAGGCTGCGGAAACTGCGCAAGGACAACAAGGTCACCGCGATCCTGCACACCGGCTATCCGGTCCGGCACTGGGACTCCGACCTCGGCCCTGGCGCACCGCACCTCCTCGCACTCGATCACGGCGGCGATTCCACGCCGACCGATCTCACACCGGCGCCGGGTGGCGCGCTGCGCGACGCCGACTTCGACATCAGCGACGACGGCAGCTTCGTGGTCACGTCGTGGCAGCGGTCGGCGCCGGATGCGTCACTGCACTCCGTGCTGGTGCGTATCGACGTCGCCTCCGGGGAACGCACTGTCATCGCCGACGAGGCCGGCGCCGATCTGTTCAGTCCGACCATCTCGCCGGATGGGTCGGCGGTGGCGTTCCTTCGGGAGTCGTACTCAACGCCGCAGCGTGCACCGCGAATCAGCCTGAGCTGCTTGGGGTTTGGCGATGACATCACGGATCTCCCGGTGGACTGGGATCGCTGGCCCGCTTCGGTCACGTGGTCGCACGACGGCGAGGAACTGTTCGTCACCGCCGACGACCGCGGTCGCCGCCCGGTGTTCCGGATCCGCATCGGCGACGGCTCGGTCGAGGCGGTGACCGACGACGACTTCGCCTACACCGACGTGACACCTGCCCCCGGCGGTGTCGTCTTCGCGCTGCGCAGTTCGTACGCGGTGCCGCCGCATCCGGTGCGCATCGACCGCGACGGCGAGGTGACAGCCCTGCCGTGCGTCGAACCGCCGTCCTTGCCCGGCTCACTCACCGAGGTGGTTGCGACGACCGGCGACGGAACGACGGTGCGGTCGTGGCTGGTCCTGCCGGACGACGAGACGCCCGCTCCGCTCGTCCTCTGGGTACACGGCGGCCCCTTGGCGAGCTGGAACTCCTGGCATTGGCGGTGGAATCCGTGGGTGCTGGCGGCGCGTGGGTACGCCGTGCTGCTGCCCGACCCTGCGTTGTCCACCGGCTACGGACAGGACTTCATTCAGCGCGGCTGGGGCAATTGGGGTGGCGCACCGTACGGCGACCTGATGGCCGCGACCGACGCCGCGTGTGCGCACCCGCGCGTCGATGCTTCGCGCACCGCCGCGATGGGTGGCTCCTTCGGCGGATACATGGCGAACTGGATCGCGGGCCACACCGACCGGTTCGACGCGATCGTCACCCATGCCAGCCTGTGGGCGCTCGACCAGTTCAACTCGACGACCGACGCCGCCTACTACTGGGTGCGCGAGATGACGAGGGATATGGCGACGGCCAACTCGCCGCACCACTCCGTCGCGCAGATCCGCACTCCACTGCTCGTCATCCACGGCGACAAGGACTATCGCGTACCGATCGGTGAGGCGCTTCGGCTGTGGTACGAGTTGCTCACCGAATCGGGATTGCCCGCGGCCGACGACGGCACCAGCCCGCACCGCTTTCTGTACTTTCCGTCGGAGAACCACTGGGTGCTCACCCCGCAGAACGCGAAGCTCTGGTACCAGGTGGTCGACGCTTTCCTGGCCCAGCACCTGCTCGGCGAGACCCGCGAGCTGCCAGAGGCGCTGGGGTAGCGTCGCCAGCCATGACGTCTTCCCGTGAGTTTGACATCGTCCTGTACGGCGCGACGGGGTTCGCGGGGAAATTGACCGCGGAGTACCTGGCCAAGGCGGGCGGCGACGCGCGAATCGCACTCGCGGGTCGGTCGCGCGACAAGCTGCTCGCCGTTCGGGAGGCGTTGGGGGACAACGCCCAATCCTGGCCGCTGCTCACCGCGGACGCGTCACAACCGTCGACGCTCAACGCGATGGCCGCCCAGGCCCAGGTGGTGGTGACGACGGTCGGCCCGTATGCAAAATACGGGCTGCCGCTGGTGGCGGCCTGCGCTGCGGCGGGAACCGACTACGCCGATCTCACGGGGGAAACCAACTTCATTCGCGAGAGCATCGACCTCTATCACAAGCAGGCGATGGATACCGGCGCGCGAATCGTGCACTCGTGTGGATTCGATTCCATTCCTTCGGATCTCACCGTTTTCGCGCTGTACCGGCGTGCGGAGCAGGACCAAGCAGGCCAGCTCGGCGACACCAATATGGTGGTGCGATCGTTGCGGGCAGGGGTTTCGGGCGGTACGGCCGCATCGATGGTCGAAGTGATGCGCGCCGCCTCCCTCGATTCCGAGGTGCGGCGGATCATGAACGACCCCTATACATTGTCGCCCGACCGCAGCGCCGAACCCGAACTCGGCGGGCAGTCGGACATGCGTTGGCGGCGGGGAGGCGATATCGCGCCGGAACTCGACGGGTACTGGGTCGGCCCGTTTGTGATGGCTGTCGTCAACACCCGAATTGTCAGACGCAGCAACGCATTACTTGACTATGCGTATGGTCGCCGGCTCGAGTACGGCGAACAGATGGCGATGGGCCGATCGTTCGTTGCGCCGGTAGCGGCGGCTCTCGCTGCAGGTGGAAATGCGGCATCGGTGGCGTTGGGCACCCGATTCCTTGACAAGGTGCCGGACAAGCTCATCGAACGGGTTCTGCCGAAACCGGGCACCGGCCCTAGCGAACGCACTCGCGAACGGGGTCACTACACCGTCGAGACCTACACCACCACGACGATGGGGGCGCGCTACCGGACCACGATGTCGCAGGAGGGCGATCCCGGCTACAAGGCCACCTCGGTGCTGCTGGGCGAAAGCGGTCTGGCGCTGGCGCTGGATCGCGACCGGCTCTCCGATCTGCTCGGCGTATTGACGCCCGCGGCGGCGATGGGCGATGCGCTGCTGGCTCGATTCCCCGCTGCCGGTGTGTCATTGGAGACGTCCCGGATGAATTGATCTGCGAGCGCAGAACACCTGTGATCCAAGATCATGTGGACTAGGGTCGTATTCGGAACGCGTTACCCAGCAATGAAGGTGGAACACGACAATGGCAGGTCTCGACGAACTCTTCGCGCAGATCCCCGTAGCGGACATCGCGAGCAAAATCGGTGCAGATCAAGGCGAGGTGAACAACGCCATTCAGACGTTGGTTCCCGCGCTCGTGGGCGGGCTTGCTGAGAACGTCCACTCGAATGAGATCGACTCGAGCAAGCTCGAGTCGGCAGTGGCAGAGCAAGGCGCCAGCGGCCTGCTCGACGGCGGGGTCAACGTCGACCAGGTGGACGAGAAGCAGGGCGACAACCTGGTCGCAACGCTGTTCGGCGGCAATGACAGCAACGCCGTCGCGTCGGCACTCGCCGGACAGGGAGCCGGTGGCGCAGGCCTGATCCAGAAGTTGCTGCCCATCCTCGCGCCGATCGTGCTGGCCTACATCGGCAAGCAGCTCACCAACCGCGGCGGCGGTGGCGGCGCGGCGCCTGCCCAGCAGCAGGCGGCGGGCGGCGGCGGCCTCGGTGACATCCTCGGCAGCATCCTCGGCGGTGCCGGTGGTGGCGGCGGCGGGAACAACCCGCTCGGCAGCATCCTCGGTGGCATCCTCGGCGGCGCGGGTGGCGGCGGAGGAAACAACGCGATCGGCGAGATCCTTGGTGGCCTCCTGGGCGGCAAGAAGTAGGGCGGCGGCCGGGCCGGCTCAAACCCTGAAGTGGGGGCTGGCGCACCGCAGTCCATAGAATGGCGCGGTGACCGCCAGCCCCAAGCCATCGACCGACGCCCTTCCCAAGTCGTGGGATCCGGGCGAGGTAGAGAGCGAGCTCTATCAGAGCTGGGTCGACGCCGGCTACTTCAGGGCCGATCCTGCGAGCGATAAGCCGCCGTATTCGATTGTGCTTCCGCCGCCGAACGTCACCGGCAGCCTGCACATGGGGCATGCCCTCGACCACACGCTGATGGACGCGCTGACCCGGCGCAGGCGGATGCAGGGCTTCGAGGTGCTCTGGCTGCCCGGCATGGACCACGCGGGTATCGCCACCCAGTCGGTGGTGGAGAAACAGCTGGCCGTCGACGGCAAGACCAAGGAGGACTTCGGCCGCGAGCTGTTCATCGACAAGGTCTGGGACTGGAAGCACGACTCCGGCGGCACGATCGGCGCCCAGATGCGCAGGCTCGGCGACGGGGTGGACTGGAGCCGGGACCGCTTCACGATGGACGACGGGCTGTCCCGCGCGGTGCGAACCATCTTCAAACGGCTCTACGACGCCGGGCTGATCTATCAGGCCGAGCGGCTGGTGAACTGGTCGCCGGTGCTGGAGACCGCGATCTCGGACCTCGAGGTCACCTACTCCGACGTCGAGGGCGAGCTGGTTTCGTTCCGCTACGGGTCACTCGACGACAGCGAACCGCACATCGTCGTGGCCACCACCCGGCTCGAGACGATGCTCGGTGACACCGCGATCGCGGTGCACCCCGACGACGACCGCTACCGCAGCCTCGTCGGCACGACACTGCCGCACCCGTTCGTCGAGGGTCGCGAGTTGATCATCGTCGCCGACGAACATGTCGATCCCGAATTCGGCACCGGCGCTGTGAAAGTCACACCCGCTCACGATCCGAACGACTTCGAGATCGGGCTACGACACCAGCTGTCGATGCCGTCGATGATGGATACCAAAGGCCGGATCGCCGACACCGGAACCGAATTCGACGGGATAGACCGGTTCGACGCGCGCGTCGCGATTCGCGAGGCGCTGGCCGCCGACGGCAGGATCGTCGAGGAGAAGCGACCCTATCTGCACAGCGTCGGGCACTCCGAGCGTAGCGGGGAAGCCATCGAGCCGCGGCTGTCGCTGCAATGGTGGGTCAAGGTCGAGTCACTTGCGAAGGCCGCGGGCGACGCGGTGCGCAACGGGCACACCGTGATTCATCCGCCGAGCCTGGAACCGCGCTGGTTCGCCTGGGTAGACAACATGCACGACTGGTGCATCTCGCGTCAGCTGTGGTGGGGCCACCGCATCCCGGTCTGGCACGGGCCGAACGGCGAAACCGTCTGCGTCGGACCGGATGAGACCCCACCCGATGGCTGGGAACAGGATCCCGACGTATTGGACACCTGGTTCTCCTCGGCACTGTGGCCGTTCTCCACGATGGGTTGGCCGGACCGCACGCCGGAACTGGCCAAGTTCTATCCGACCAGTGTGCTGGTGACCGGTTACGACATCATCTTTTTCTGGGTGGCCAGGATGATGATGTTCGGCCTTTTCGTCGCCGACGACCCGGCGATCACGCTCGGCGGTGAGCGCGGACCACAGGTGCCGTTCGAAAACGTCTTCCTGCACGGCCTCATTCGCGATGAGTTCGGCCGCAAGATGAGCAAGTCGCGGGGCAACGGTATCGATCCGCTGGACTGGGTGGAGACGTTCGGGGCCGACGCGCTTCGCTTCACCCTCGCCCGCGGCGCCAGCCCAGGCGGCGACTTGTCGATCGGCGAGGACCACGCTCGCGCGTCGCGAAACTTCGCCACCAAGCTGTTCAACGCCACCCGCTTCGCGTTGATGAACGGCGCCGCCCCCGCGCTGCTGCCCGATGCGGCAGCTCTCACCGACGCAGACCGCTGGATTCTCGGCCGCGCGGAAGAGGTTCGCGCGGAAGTGGATTCGGCGTTCGACAACTACGAGTTCAGCCGCGCCTGCGAATCGCTCTACCACTTCGCATGGGATGAGTTCTGCGACTGGTACGTCGAGCTGGCGAAGGTTCAACTCGCAGGGGGTATCGCGCATACGACGGCGGTGCTAGCCGCGGTCCTCGACACGCTGCTGAAACTGCTTCACCCGGTGATGCCGTTCGTCACCGAGACGCTGTGGAAGGCGCTCACCGGTGGCGAGTCGGTGGTCATCGCGCAGTGGCCGACACCGTCCGGCTTCGCGCTGGATCAGGCTGCGGGGCAACGGATCGCCGACATGCAGAAGCTGGTCACCGAGGTGCGCCGGTTCCGCAGTGACCAGGGGCTGGCCGATCGGCAGAAGGTGCCTGCGCGGCTTGGCGATATCTCCACCGCCGACCTCGACTCGCAGATACCTGCGGTGACGTCGCTGGCGTGGCTGACGCCGGCCGGCGACGGGTTCGCGCCGACGGCCTCGGTCGAGGTGCGGCTGACGCGCGGCACCGTCGTCGTCGAACTGGACACGTCGGGAACCGTCGACGTGGCCGCGGAGCGGCGCAGGCTGGAGAAGGATCTGGCCGCAGCGGAGAAGGAGCTCAAAGGCACCAGCGCCAAGCTCGACAACGACGCCTTCCTTGCGAAGGCCCCCGCCGATGTCGTCGAGAAGATCAAGGGTCGGCAGGCCCTGGCCAGTGACGAGGTCGAGCGGATCAAGACGAGGCTGGCTTCGCTTAAATGACGTCGGAGCCGCCTGACCCCCGAGATGAGGCCGAGCCCATCCCGACGCCGGACGAGATCGCATCGCTGCTGCAGGTCGAGCATCTCCTTGACCAGCGGTGGCCCGAGACCAAGCTCGAACCGAGTACGGCGCGCATTTCCGCGTTGATGGAACAGCTCGGGTCGCCGCAGCGCGGTTACCCGTCCATCCATATCGCAGGCACCAACGGCAAGACATCGGTGGCGCGCATGGTGGACGCGCTGTTGACCGCGCTGCACCGTCGCACCGGACGGACGACGAGCCCGCACCTGCAGTCCGCCGTGGAGCGCATCGCGATCGACAACAAGCCGATCACCCCCGCGCAGTACGTCGCGACGTACGAAGAGATCGAACCGTTCGTCGCGTTGGTGGACAAACAATCCGAAGCGGGTCTCCTGGGGAAGGCTGGACCGCGACTGAGCAAGTTCGAGGTCGTCACCGCGATGGCGTTCGCCGCCTTCGCCGACGCGCCGATCGACGTGGCTGTCGTCGAGGTCGGCATGGGTGGCCGGTGGGATGCCACCAACGTCGTCGACGCGCCGGTCGCCGTGATCACGCCGATCGGAGTCGACCACACCGAGTACCTGGGCACCGAGATCGCCGATATCGCAGCGGAGAAGGCCGGGATCATCGCCAGGCAGAAGGACGAGATAGTGCCCGTGGGCACGGATCTGAGCACCGTCGTGGTGATCGGCAGGCAGGTGCCTGAGGCCATGGAGGTGGTGCTCGCCGAAACCGTGCGCGCCGACGCCGCGGTCGCCCGCGAGGATGCCGAGTTCGCGGTGCTGGGCCGGAAGGTGGCGATCGGCGGTCAGATGCTCGAGCTGCAGGGCCTCGGCGGCGTGTACTCGGAGATATTCCTTCCGCTGCACGGTGCGCACCAGGCACACAATGCCGCCGTCGCGCTGGCAGCGGTCGAGGCGTTCTTCGGCGCGGGAGCCGACAGGCAGCTCGACATCGATGCGGTACGCGCCGGATTCGCCGCCGCTGTCAGCCCGGGTCGGCTGGAACGGATGCGCAGCGCGCCAACGGTTTTCATCGATGCCGCGCATAACCCGGCGGGTGCGGCGGCCCTGGCGGCGACGATTGCCGAGGAGTTCGACTTCAGGTTCCTCGTCGGCATCGTGGCGGTGATGGCTGAAAAGGATGCCGACGGCATCCTGGCCGCGCTCGAGCCGGTGTTCGATCAGATCATCGTCACCGCGAACGGGTCGCCGCGCGCACTCGATGTCGAGAGCCTGGCGATGCGCGCCGAGGAGCGGTTCGGACCGGAGCGGGTGATCACGGCCGCAGGCCTGCCCGACGCCATCGAGACCGCGACGGCGCTCGTCGAAGAGATCGGCCACGACGGCGAAGGCTTCTCCGGCAGCGGCATCGTCATCACCGGGTCGGTAGTCACCGCAGGCGTTGCGCGCACGCTTTTCGGGCGGGATCCGCAATGAGCGATCAGCCCGACACGCCGGCCGCGCCGGACCCGTGGAAAAGCTTCCGCGGCGTGATGGCGGGCACGCTGATCCTTGAAGCCATCGTCGTACTTCTCGCCCTACCTGTCGTCGCGATGACCGGCGGCGGGCTGACCGCCGTCAGCGGCACCTATCTGATCGGCCTGGCCGTCGTCCTCATTCTGCTGTCCGGACTGCAGGGTCGACCGTGGGCCATCTGGGTGAATCTCGGCATCCAACCGCTGCTGATCGCGGGTTGGGTGGTGTCAGGGGCCGTCGGATTCATCGGGTTGGTGTTCACCGCCGTCTGGCTACTCATCACCTATCTCCGCAGCGAGGTGAAGCGCAGGCAGGAGCGTGGCCTGCTGCCAGGTCAACAGCGCCCGCCCGATTGATTACGTGTCCGGAGAGCTTGCGCAGGTACGCTGTCGGCCGTGACTGAGCGGACCCTGGTATTGATCAAGCCCGACGGCGTGCAGCGGCGCCTGATCGGCGAGGTAATCGGCCGTATCGAGCGCAAGGGGCTGAGTATCGCCGCGCTGGAGCTGCGCGACGTCGGCGACGATCTGGCCCGCAAGCATTACGCCGAGCACGACGGCAAACCCTTCTTCGATTCGCTGCTCGAGTTCATCACCTCGGGCCCCGTCGTGGCGGCGATCGTCGAGGGTCCACGGGCCATCGCGGCCTTCCGGCAACTGGCCGGCGGGACCGATCCCGTGGAGAAGGCCGCCACCGGCTCAATCCGCGGTGACCTGGCACTTGTCACCCAGGAGAACATCGTGCACGGGTCGGATTCGCCGGAATCGGCCGCCCGCGAAATCGAACTCTGGTTCCCCGGTCGCTAGCTGAATCCTCCAGCCTGGTCCGTCGACGACAACTGGTATGGGATACTGGCTACGGGTAGACGGCCGTATACCACGGCAGGAAGCCCGAATGAAGACTTAGGCGAGCGCGACCACCGCTCACCAGTGGTGTGGCGCAGACCGTCCCAGCCATCATTCAGCCAGGCACCGAGTGGGTTCGGAAGCGAATCGCCCGGAGCGAGACCATAACAAGCTCGGGAGTATTCCACCCGAGCCCATAGCGGAAGCCCTCGCGTGGCCGCGTCGCAAGGACGCGCCCGGGGGCTTGAGGAGAATACGTGGCCGACGATGCAACTACTGACGACATATCGGAAGAGACTCAGGAGACTGAGGCGCAGCCTGACGGGCTGACGGTGATCGTGGAGGATCCGGACGGATCCACCGCCGAAGCCGCCGAGACTGTCGAGGCCGTCGAGGATCCCGAGGATCCCGAGG
>CADEGF010000049.1:15042-17622 GCA_902826815.1 uncultured Mycobacteriaceae bacterium | reverse complement strand
ACCGCCGAAGCCGCCGAGACTGTCGAGGCCGTCGAGGATCCCGAGGATCCCGAGGCTGTTGAGGATCCGCCGGCCCAAGAAGACGACGGCGCCGAACCGGACGCTCGAACAATCCTCGAGACGAGCGCAGCCGAAACCACCGTGGAGCGCGCCGAGTACATGCCGCTCTTCGTAGCGCCTCAACCCGTCGAACTCGAGGCAGATGCCGACGATGACGATGATGACGACGACGACGGTGACGACGGCCCCGACTCCGATGATGACCAGTCCGAGCGGCCGAACAAGCGCCGCCGCCGTGGCCGCCGCGGGCGTGGCAGGGGCCGGGGCGAGCAGAGCGGCGACGATTCCGACGACGACTCCGATGACGGACAGTCGAACGGCCAAACCGACGATTCCACTGACGACTCTGACGACGACGATTCCGGCGGCCCCGACGGCGCAAACCGTCGTCGCCGTCGTCGCCGTCGTCGCAAGTCGGGCGGAGGGGACGAGAGCAACGGTTCGCCCGATGATCCGCCGAACACCGTCGTGCACGAGCGTGCCCCGCGTGAGAAGTCGGGCAAGGGCGATAAGGATCCCGACGAGATCCAGGGGATCTCGGGCTCGACGCGGCTGGAAGCCAAGCGCCAGCGTCGCCGTGACGGTCGCGATGCGGGTCGGCGCAGGCCGCCGATCCTGAGCGAGGCCGAGTTCCTGGCCCGTCGCGAGGCTGTCGAGCGTGTGATGGTGGTGCGTGACAAGGTCCGCACCGAGCCGCCGCACGAGGGCGCCCGGTACACCCAGATCGCGGTCCTCGAGGACGGCGTTGTCGTCGAACACTTCGTCACCTCGGCCGCCTCGGCGTCAATGGTCGGCAACATCTATCTCGGAATCGTGCAGAACGTGCTTCCGTCGATGGAGGCGGCCTTCGTCGACATCGGTCGTGGCCGCAACGGCGTGCTCTATGCGGGTGAAGTCAACTGGGAGGCAGCCGGTCTCGGCGGTGCGAACCGCAAGATCGAGCAGGCGCTCAAGCCGGGTGACTATGTCGTCGTTCAGGTCAGCAAGGATCCGGTCGGGCATAAGGGCGCCCGGCTGACCACGCAGGTTTCGCTGGCCGGCCGCTACCTGGTGTATGTGCCTGGCGCGTCGTCCACAGGAATCAGCCGCAAGCTGCCCGACACCGAGCGGCAGCGGCTCAAAGAGATTCTGCGCGAAGTGGTTCCGTCGGATGCCGGGGTGATAATCCGCACGGCGTCCGAGGGGGTCAAGGAAGACGACATCCGCGTCGACGTCAGCCGACTGCAGGAACGATGGTCGGAGATCGAGACCAAGGCCGTCGAGACGAAGGGTAAGGCGGCCGGCGCCGCAATCGCGCTCTACGAAGAGCCCGATGTGCTGGTGAAGGTCATCCGCGACCTTTTCAACGAGGACTTTTCAGGTCTGACCGTCTCTGGTGACGAGGCCTGGGGCACCATCAATGACTACGTCAATTCCGTTGCACCGGATCTTGTTCCGCGGCTGACGAAGTACGAGCCCGCCGGCGGTGACGGTCCCGACGTTTTCGCGGTGCACCGCATCGACGAACAACTGGCCAAGGCGATGGATCGCAAAGTGTGGCTGCCCTCGGGCGGCACGCTGGTCATCGATCGCACTGAGGCCATGACCGTCGTCGACGTCAACACCGGCAAGTTCACCGGCTCTGGCGGCAACCTGGAGCAGACCGTCACCCGCAACAACCTGGAGGCCGCCGAGGAGATCGTGCGCCAGCTGCGGCTGCGCGATATCGGCGGGATCATCGTCGTCGACTTCATCGACATGGTGCTCGAGTCCAACCGCGATCTTGTGCTGCGCAGGCTCACCGAGGCGCTCGCCCGCGACCGCACCCGCCACCAGGTGTCCGAGGTGACCTCACTTGGATTGGTGCAGCTGACGCGAAAGAAGCTGGGCACCGGCCTGATCGAGGCGTTCTCCACGCTGTGCACGCACTGCGCGGGCAGGGGCATTGTCTTGCACGCGGATCCTGTCGACTCGGCACCCGCCACCGGCCGCAAGTCCGAATCGGGACGTCGCGGGAAGCGCGGCAAGAAGGCCGGCAAGGCCGAAGACGTGCCGGTCGTGAAAGTGCCAGCACACACCAGTGAACACCCGATGTTCAAGGCGATGCAGGCCGCCAACGGCAAGCACGAAGACTCCGAGGACGATGGAGCGCCCGATGGGGAGCCCACGGACGACAAGAAGGCGGCCGAGCAAGTTGCCGAGGCCGACACCGACACCATCAAGAAGGCCGTCGTCGAGTCCGCCGATGAAGACCTCGAAGACGACGACCTCGACGACTCGGACGACGAATCCGACGACGACGACGATGACGAGTCCGACGACGATGACGACGAAATCGGTCTCGACGAAGACGACGAGGAAGACGATCTCGACGACGACATCGAGGTAATCGACTCCGACGACGATGAGTCAGACGATGACGACGACGACGATGAGTCAGACGATGACGACGACGACGATGAGTCAGACGACGATGACGACGACGAGGACGATGACGATCGCGAGGACACCCCTGTAGCGAGTGTCGGAGGCAGGCGTCCG
>CADEGF010000049.1:0-14942 GCA_902826815.1 uncultured Mycobacteriaceae bacterium | reverse complement strand
GGACGATGACGATCGCGAGGACACCCCTGTAGCGAGTGTCGGAGGCAGGCGTCCGCGCCGCCGATCCGCCGCTCGCCCGGCCGGCCCGCCAGTCCACGAGGACTGACCCGGCGTGACCTGCGGTGATTTGACCCGCAACGCGCCCCTCACGTACCCTTGACCAGTTGTCTTTCGGCTGGTGCCGAGGACAGCGGGCCCACCGCGGCTCCGCACCCAGACCCGCTCGCGCACCCACGGGTAGCGCTGCGCCAGACGAACGATGGAGTTGAAGCACGATGGCGACGTACGCAATCGTCAAGACCGGCGGCAAGCAGTACAAAGTCGCCGTCGGAGACGTAGTCAAGGTCGAGAAGCTCGAGGGTGAGCCCGGAGCCAAGGTTTCGCTGCCTGTCGCCCTCGTCGTTGACGGAGCGAACGTCACCAGCGCCGCCAAGGAGCTGGAGAAGGTCGCCGTCACGTTCGAGGTGCTCGAGCACACCAAGGGCCCCAAGATCCGCATTCACAAGTTCAAGAACAAGACCGGATATCACAAGCGGCAGGGTCACCGTCAGCCGCTGACGGTCCTCAAGGTCACCGGAATCAAGTGATGAGCCGTCAGGCGAAGAACCAAGCATCTAGCGGGAGTCATTAAATGGCACACAAAAAAGGCGCTTCCAGCTCGCGTAACGGTCGCGACTCCAACTCCCAGCGGCTCGGCGTCAAGCGGTTCGGCGGCCAGGTCGTCAAGGCCGGCGAGATCATCGTCCGCCAGCGCGGCACCCACTTCCACCCCGGCGTGAACGTCGGGCGTGGCGGCGACGACACACTGTTCGCCAAGGCAGCGGGTGCGGTGACGTTCGGAGTCAAGCGCGGCCGCAAGACGGTCAGCATCGTGGAGCCGGCACCTTCAGAGGCCTAGCCCTGAAGGGACTTTCCGCGAACGTGAAGCTGCTGCGAGTTCCCTCGGGAAATTTCGCAACAGCTTCACACTCGGAAAGGAAGTTCGATGCCCCGGTTCGTCGACCGTGTCGTGATCCACGCGCGGGCGGGAAACGGCGGTAACGGCTGCGCCTCGGTCCATCGCGAGAAGTTCAAGCCGCTCGGTGGCCCCGACGGCGGTAACGGCGGACGTGGCGGCAGCATCGTGCTGGTCGTCGACCCGCAGGTGCACACCCTGCTCGACTTCCACTTCCACCCGCATGTCGTCGCGCCATCGGGCAAGCAGGGCGCGGGCAGCAACCGCGACGGCGCCGCAGGCGGTGACCTGGAGGTGAGGGTTCCAGACGGCACCATGGTCCTCGACGAGAAGGGCAGGCTGCTCGCCGACTTGATCGGCGCGGGCACCCGCTTCGAGGCGGCCGCAGGTGGACGCGGAGGCCTTGGGAACGCAGCACTGGCTTCGCGGGCCCGCAAGGCGCCCGGCTTCGCCCTGCTAGGGGAGAAGGGTCTCGCCCGCGATCTCACCCTCGAACTCAAGACCGTCGCCGACATCGGCCTGATCGGCTTCCCGTCGGCGGGGAAGTCGTCGCTGGTGTCGGTGATATCGGCGGCAAAACCGAAGATCGCTGACTACCCCTTCACCACCCTGGCCCCGAATCTCGGCGTCGTCTCGGCGGGCGATCACACCTTCACCGTCGCCGACGTGCCCGGTTTGATTCCCGGCGCGTCCGAGGGCCGCGGTCTCGGCCTGGACTTTCTGCGGCATATCGAACGGTGCGCGGTCCTCGTGCACGTGATCGACTGCGCGACGCTGGAGCCTGGCCGCGACCCCGTCTCCGATATCGACGCGCTGGAGGCCGAGCTCGCCGCGTACACGCCCACCCTGCAGGGCGATACGACGCTGGGCGATCTGGCGGAGCGGCCACGGGCGGTGGTGCTCAACAAGATCGACGTGCCCGACGCCCGCGAACTCGCCGACTTCGTCCGCGAGGACATCGAACAACGTTACGGCTGGCCGGTTTTCGAGGTTTCCACCGTCAGTCGGGAGGGCCTGCGGCCGCTGACGTTCGCGCTGTGGGATCTGGTGTCGCAATACCGGGCCGCGCAGCCTGAGATAGTCCCGCGACGGCCGGTGATCCGGCCGATACCGGTCGACGAGAGCGGATTCACCGTCGAGTCCGACGGCGACGGCGGTTTCCTGGTACACGGTGTGCGGCCTGAACGTTGGGTGGCGCAAACCGATTTCACCAACGACGAGGCGGTCGGGTATCTCGGCGACCGGCTTGCGCGCCTCGGTGTCGAAGACGAGCTGCTGAAGCTCGGCGCTCGACCGGGCTGCGCCGTCACCATCGGCGACGTGACGTTCGACTGGGAGCCGCAGACACCCGCGGGTGTCGACCTGCCGTTGTCGGGTCGCGGCACCGATACCCGGCTCGAGCAGACCGACCGAGTCGGCGCCGACGAACGAAAGCGCGCCCGTAAGGCACGGCGAGAGCAACAGCCGTGAGCAGTCATCGGGAGACCGTCCGGACCGCGCGCAGCATCGTGGTGAAGATCGGCACGACCGCCCTGACCACGTCGTCGGGCGTGTTCGACGCCGGACGGCTGGCCACCCTTGCCGACGCCATCGAGGCACGGATGAAGGCGGGCTCGGACGTCGTGATCGTCTCGTCGGGCGCCATCGCCGCGGGCATCGAACCGCTGCGGCTGAACAAACGTCCTGCCGATCTGGCGACCAAGCAGGCCGCGGCCAGTGTCGGCCAGGTCGCGCTGATCAACTCGTGGAACACAGCGTTCAGCCGCTACAACCGCACCGTCGGGCAGGTGCTGCTGACCGCGCACGACATCTCGATGCGGGTGCAGCACACCAATGCCCAGCGGACACTGGACCGGCTGCGGGCTCTTCATGCGGTCGCGATCGTCAACGAGAACGACACCGTCGCCACCAACGAGATCCGGTTCGGCGACAACGACCGGCTCTCGGCGCTGGTCGCACACCTCATCGGCGCCGACGCGCTGGTGCTGTTGTCGGATGTCGACGGCCTGTACGACTCAGATCCGCGAAAAGGCAACGCCCGCTTCATCTCCGAGGTCAAGGGCCCCGACGACCTCGACGGTGTGGTCGCAGGGCGCGGCAGCCACCTTGGCACCGGCGGCATGTCGTCGAAGCTGTCGGCCGCTCTGCTGGCGTCGGATGCCGGGGTGCCGGTGCTGCTTGCCGCCGCCGACGACGCCGCGACCACACTGGTCGATGCGTCGGTCGGTACCGTGTTCGCGCCGAGGACGGAACGCATGTCGGCCCGCCGCTTCTGGGTGCGCTACGCGGCGGAGTCGGCCGGTGCACTGACTCTCGACGACGGCGCGGTGCGTGCCGTGGTGAAGCAGCGCCGCTCGCTGCTGCCTGCGGGCATCACGTCGGTCTCGGGGCGCTTTCACGGCGGCGACGTCGTCGAACTGCGCGCACCCGACGAGTCGATGGTCGCGCGCGGCGTCGTCGCCTATGACGCAGGCGAACTCGCGACGATGCTCGGCCGCTCGACATCGGATCTGCCCGCCGAATTGCGCCGTCCCGCAGTGCACGCCGACGACCTCGTCGCCGTCTAACCGGCGATTTCGGCGCGCACAGTCACCCGTGACGGTGGATTACCGCGCCGAAATCGCTAAGCGGTGACGGGGTCGGGATAGATCATTGCGTCGGGCGGGTTGCCGGTCCGCTTGGCCAGCGGGTAGTAAAGCGCTGCCGTCGCGACCAATCCCACGATCCATGAGATGTCGGCGCCGCCGAGCATCGTGGTTATTGGTCCCGTGTACAGCGTTTGGGCCAGGAACGGAATCTGCGCGACGATGCCGAAGACGTAGCAGGCAAGGGCCGTGACGTTCCAGCGCCCGTAGCGGCCGTCGGGGTCGTAGAGCGCGGGGATGTCGACGCGTTCTCGCGAAATCAGGTAGTAGTCGGTGAGATTGATTGCGCTCCACGGGGTGAAGACCATCAGCAGCGTCAGCACGAAGTTCTTGAAGTTCGTCAGGAAGTCGGCGCTGGCGGCGAGCGCGATCAGCATGGAAACCGCGGTGAAGCCAACGATGTAGGCGGCGCGGGCGGTCGAGGACACACGGGTCTGGCGATTGAACGCCGTCACCGTGGTCAGAATCGACATGAAGCCGCCGTACGCGTTCAGGCAGTTGACGGTCAGCTTGCCCACCACGATGACCAGGTATATCAGCAATGCCACAACGGCAGGACCCGCGAGTTGGCCGATGAAGCCCACCTGATCGTCGAGGAAGGCATCACCTGCGACGGCAGCGACCAGCGCACCGATCGTCATCGACCACGATGAGCCGATGACGCTGCCCGCGAACGTCGACCAGAAGGTCGTGCGATCGCTCGTGGTGCGCGGAAGATAGCGTGAGTAGTCCGCGACGTATGGTCCGAACGTGAGTTGCCAGCCCGCCCCCAACGAGATGGCCAGCAAGAACGTGACGATGTCGAATGGTTTCGCACCGATGACAGCTGCGATGTCGTAGTCCGCAAACAGTCGGATGGCCAGGTAGCTGAACCCGATGATCCCGACGACTGTCGCGATGCGTCCGACAGTGTGGATGAGTTTGTATCCGGTCACGGCGACGACGGCGGTCAGTGCCCCGAAGATGATGATGCCGACGGCGGGGTTGTCGAGATGGAGGATCTCGTTGACGGCCTGACCAGCCAGCACGGTGCCGGTTGCGGCGAAGCCCAGGTACATCAGGACTACGAGCGGCAGCGGAATGCTGGCGCCGAACACGCCGAATTGTGCACGGCTGGAGATCATCTGGGGTAGGCCAAGCCGCGGGCCCTGCGCGGAGTGCAACGCCATCACTATGCCGCCGAGTACATTGCCGATCAGCAGGCCGATGATCGCCCAGATCGCATCCGCCCCGAACACCACCGCAAGAGCGCCGTCCACGATCGCCGTGATCTGCATGTTGGCGCCGAACCACAGCGTGAACTGGTTGCTTGGGCTGCCGTGTCGTTCGTCGTCGGGAATGACATCGATGGTGCGACGCTCGATCGCGAGAGTTGCTTTCGTTGCCTGATGGTCCGTCATGGACGCTTCGCCCTCCCGTAAAAGCTATGAAGTCGCGGGGTTTTGTGTGCTAGGCCACTCCAGATTTGTATAGTCCTGTATATACAGGTGTGTCAATGACGAACCGTAGTCAACGGAGGTGACGACCTTGACTGGCATCGGTCAGACCGAGCTCGCCGATATGTTCCGGCGCGCGGCGCCGGAAAGGCTGCCCGCATACGAGCGGGTGAAGAGGCTGGTCGCGGCGCAGATCGACGCCGGGCGGTGGGCCGAGGGCGACCAGTTGCCGTCGGAAAACCAACTCGTCGTCGCGCTGGGTCTGTCCAGGATGACCATCAACCGCGCGCTGCGCGAGCTAGCGAGCATGGGCGTGGTGCAGCGGGTGATGGGCTTGGGGACCTTCGTTGCGCCCGTCAAGTCGCCCTCACCGCTCCTCGAGGTGCGCAACATCGCCGACGAGATCACCAACCGCGGCCACCGCCACCGCACGACTGTGCACTACCTGCGTCTCGAGGATGCAGGTGAGATACTCCCGATTCTGCGGGATTCGTTGGTCGGCAATGTCTTTCACTCACTGCTTGTGCACTACGAGGATGATGTACCGATTCAGGTGGAGGACCGAATCGTCGACCCGGCGGCAGCCCCCGGCTATCTGGACCAGGACTTCACGACGATCACGCCGAACAGCTACCTCAGTGCGGTGTCCCCGTTGGTCCGCGGCGAGCACATCGTCGAGGCAGTTCGCGGAAGCGCCGAGGAGTGCCGATTGATGAAGATCTCGTCACGCGAACCGTGCTTGCTGATCCGTCGCCGCACATGGTCGTCGCAGGGGTTGGTGAGCGTCGCGCGGCTGGTCCACCCGGGGTCGCGCAGCCGTCTGGAGGGCAGTTTCACCGCGTCCCCGTAGCGACTTCGGCGCGCTGGCGTGCGCTGACCGTCGATTACCGCGCCGAAATCACTGGGTGAGCTTGGCGATCGCCGACTTGATCCAGTCGGCGCGGTGCGCCGCCGCATCGACCGGGTCGTCGTCGGAGGGCCGCACGTCGACACCGTGCGTGCGGGCCGTCTCCTGCAGGCACTCGCGCACCGCCCGATCGGTCAACACCAGCGCGGCGAGCACGCCCGGCGACAACTCCTTACCGTGCAGCACGCCGCGGTAGTGCACCTCCGCCGGTATGCGGACATCCAGTGGGCCGTCCTCGATTTGCCCTCTGGCCACCGCGACCAGCGCCGTCAGCGCCACGGTGCCCGCGGCGTCGATCAGCAACCCGCGGCCGGGGAACCGCGGCAGCGGGAGCTTGCCGACCTGCTTGTCGATCGCATCGGAAAGCAGGTAGCCGACCAAGTTGCGGGTGCGGATCTCGGTGACGTCGGACCAGTCGACGTCGTCGCCGTCGAATTCGACGGACTGCGCGCTGATCGCCACACCGCCGAAGTGATTGAGCAGTGCCACGACTCGGCGCACCGGTTCGGGCGCATTGACCACATCGGCGACGACATCGCCGACGCCAAGGGACCAGCGTTCTTCGGCGGGGCAGGATTTCGGTCGCACCCGATTCAGCAGCGCGAGCGGGCTCGGTACGTTCACGCGCTCATCACAAACGGAAGCTCGTCGGCGAGCAGCGCCAGCATGGGGGAGCAGCCCGCCTCGATCTTGACGGTCGCGAGGTCGTCGCCGCGGGTATGGCCCCGGTTGACGATCGCGACAGGAATGCCGCGCGTGACGGCATGCCGGACGAAGCGAAACCCGGAGAAGACGGTGAGCGACGAGCCGGTCACCAATAGGGCGTCGGCCTGGTCGGCAACCGCATATGCCTGCGCCACAACGGCTTTCGGCACATTCTCGCCGAAGTAGACGATGTTGGGTTTGAGCATTCCCGCGCAGTTCGCGCAGTCGACGATCGTGAACGACGATGTGTCGCCGACGACAGCGTCGGCATCGGGTGCGACGGCGATGCCCCCGACGGCTTCGGCGCGTTCGGTGAAACCCGGATTCGCCGCTTCGAGTTGTTCGGCCAGCGCGGCGCGGGTCATGGTGTGGCCGCAGTCAAGGCAGATCACCTCGGCATAGGTGCCGTGCAGGTTGACGACGTTGCGGCTGCCTGCCTTGGTGTGCAACAGGTCGACATTCTGGGTGATGACTCCGCAGACCACGCCGGCGCGCTCGAGCGCGGCGAGCGAGCGGTGCCCGGCGTTGGGAAGCGTGTCGTGCATGTGACGCCAGCCCACATGGTTACGCGCCCAGTACCGCTGCCGGAAGGCGCGATCGGAGGTGAACTGCCGGATCGTCATCGGATTGCTCGGCGGCGAGTCCGTGCCGCGGTAGTCGGGGATGCCCGAATCCGTCGACATCCCCGCGCCGGTGAGCACCGCTACCCGACGTCCGCGTAGCAGGGCGACGAGTTCGGGGGCTTCCACTCCTCGAGCGTAGGTGATCAGGCCTCTTGGTCGCCGTCTGGCTGATCCTCGACCTGCGACTCGTCGTCCTCATCGAGCGGGGCGATCTCGAACACCTCGACGATCTTTTGAGCGGGTTCGCTGTCGGACAGTGGCACCGAAACGGCCAGAATGCCCCGGTCGTAGGTGGCGCTGACCTCGTCCTCGACGCGAAGCAGGCGGTTGTCGAAGAACGGACGAAGAACGGACGAAGGGCGAACTGCAGACCAACATATGCGTGATCGATGTCAGCCGAGACAGTTCGCCACGGGCGTGATCTCGGCCCTCATATTCGACCCCATCATGCGCAGCGCCGCGCTGCCGAGGCCGGCGTCGATGTGTCGCGATTCCGTTTTGGGGAACGATGACCTGGAAATGCCGAATGTAGGCGTCTAGCGCGGTGGCATAGAACGCTGAGCATGTCGATCACGAGCACCGCGGTGTCACTCACTAATCGTTGATACCCCGTGACCCGTTATGACACTTCACAAGGGACAATGGAGGGTGATGGACTTCTATTCCGCCTATGGCCAGGGCTTTTTCCGGGTAGCCGCGTGCACGCTGCACACCGCGATCGGTGAGCCCGCGACGAACGCCGAATCCGTGCTTGACGTGGCGCGACAGTGCCACGACGAGGGCGTCGGCCTTGCGGTGTTTCCCGAACTGACGCTGTCGGGCTATTCCATCGAGGACATCCTGATGCAGGACGCACTGCTCGACGCCGTCGAGGATGCGCTGCTCGACATCGTGTCGGCCTCGGCCGACCTGCTGCCGGTGCTGGTGGTGGGTGCGCCGCTTCGCTATCACCACCGCATCTACAACACCGCTGTCGTCATCCACCGCGGGCAGGTGCTCGGGGTGGTGCCGAAGTCATACCTGCCGACATACCGCGAGTTCTACGAGCGCCGCCAGATGGCGGCGGGCGACGACGTGCGAGGCGTCATCCGGATGGGTCGCGGGAGTGCTGTCGCGGAGGTGCCGTTCGGCCCCGACCTGTTGTTCGCCGCCTCCGATCTGCCCGGCTTTGTCCTTCATGTCGAGATCTGCGAGGACATGTTCATACCGATACCGCCAAGCGCCGAGGCCGCTCTCGCGGGCGCGACGGTGCTCGCGAACCTCTCCGGCAGCCCGATCACCATCGGCCGCGCCGACGACCGTGCCCTGCTGGCGAGGTCGGCGTCGTCGCGGTGCCTTGCGGCATACGTGTACGCCGCTGCGGGCGAGGGGGAGTCGACCACCGACCTTGCCTGGGACGGCCAGACGATGATCTGGGAGTACGGCCTTCAGTTGGCAGGCTCGGAGCGTTTCCCCAAGGGCGCGCGGCGCTCTGTCGCCGACGTCGATCTCGAGTTGCTGCGCTCCGAGCGGCTGCGAATGGGCACCTTCGATGACAACCGGGTGCACCACGGCATCGACGCAGAATCGTTCCGTCGCATCGAATTCGAGCTCGATCCGCCCGCCGGCGACATCGGTCTGCTCCGTGAGGTGGAACGGTTCCCGTTCGTCCCGGCGGATCCCTCGCGGCTGGAACAGGACTGCTACGAGGCCTACAACATTCAGGTTGCGGGGCTGGAGCAGCGACTGCGCGCGCTGAACTACCCGAAGGTGGTGATCGGCGTCTCCGGCGGCCTTGACTCCACCCAAGCGCTGATCGTCGCCGCCCGCGCGATGGACCGAGAAGGCAGGCCGCGCAGCGACATTCTCGCGTTCACCATGCCCGGCTTCGCCACCGGCGATCGCACCAAGAACAACGCCATTCGGCTCGGCGAGACACTCGGCATCACCTTCGCCGAACTCGACATCAAGGCCACCGCCGAACTGATGCTGCGCGAAATGGGGCACCCGTTCGCGCGCGGCGAGAAGGTGTACGACGTCACCTTCGAGAACGTGCAGGCCGGCCTGCGCACCGACTACCTGTTCCGGATCGCCAACCAGCGCGGCGGAATCGTGCTCGGTACCGGTGATCTCTCCGAGCTGGCGCTGGGATGGTCGACATACGGTGTCGGCGACCAGATGTCGCACTACAACGTCAACGGCGGCGTGCCCAAGACGCTGATCCAACATCTGATCCGGTGGGTGGTGTCGTCGCATCAGTTCGACGACCGGGTCAACGAGGTGCTGCTGTCGGTGCTCGACACCGAGATCAGCCCGGAGTTGGTGCCGCAGGGTGAGGACGAGGAGATTCAGAGCAGCGAGGCGAAGATCGGTCCCTATGTGCTGCAGGACTTCTCGCTGTTTCAGGTGCTGCGCTACGGCTTCCGGCCGTCGAAGGTGGCATTCCTGGCCTGGCATGCCTGGCATGATCCGGAGCACGGGGACTGGCCCGCCGGGTATCCCGAGGACAAGCGGCCTGCGTTCTCGTTGAAGGAGATTCGGCACTGGCTGCAGGTCTTCGTGCAGCGGTACTACTCGTTCTCCCAGTTCAAACGATCAGCGGTGCCCAACGGCCCGAAGGTGTCCCACGGCGGCGGGCTGTCACCGCGCGGCGACTGGCGGGCGCCTTCGGACATGTCGGCCAAAATCTGGCTGGACGAGATCGAACGCGAAGTCCCCGAGGACTAGCCTTCTCGGCGTAGCCGCCAGATCTCCTCGGCAGGCCAGCGTCGGGCCCAGGCCAGCGATGCGGCCGACCGGTACGAGCTGGTGGCGTCCGGCCCGGCCTGCGGCTCGATCAGGTCCTCGATCACAAACCCGTTCGCGCGAAACAGCCGGATCCACTCGCCGTACGGCAGTTGGAAGCAGACCTCGTCGTCGACATCGATGCGGTGCATCCCGAAGTAGTCGAGGGCCAGCCGCTCGCCGACCTCATCGGCGTCGAGCGGCCAGCAGATCGTCTCGATCGGCGAGTGGTGGCTGAACGCGAACAGGCCGCCGGGGCGCAGCAGCCGCGCCGCCTCGGGCACGGTCCGGTACGGGTCGGCGAAACTCATTGCCCCGTGATCGCAGAACACCACGTCGAAGCCGGCATCCGGCAGCGGAACGGCCTCGGCGCTGGCGTGCACGAGCGGGAACTCGACGCCGGCCTCGGTCATCAGCCTGCGAGCGTGCTCGAGTTGGCGTTCCGACAGATCAAGACCGACCGGGCGAGCGCCGAGGCAGGCCAGCGCGATCGACCATTGCGCAGCGCCGCAACCGAATTCGAGGATATCGCGGTCGGCGACGTCGCCGAGGATCCGCAGTTCGGATTCGGGTATCTGCGTCGTTCCCCAGGCATAGCCACCGCTGGCCGCCAAATCATCGCCGTGCTTGGCTTGGTACTCGTCGCTGTAGTCGTCCCACATCGCCCTGTTGCGGGCGGCATGGTCGGTCAGCGCGGCGGGGTCGATCGAGGGGCCGGTTTCGCTCGGCATCCGTTGATGCTAGCCAGATCCGAGCCCGTCGAGCGCCGCACCGACAAGCCGGCCGAGAGTTGGCAGGTGGTAGCCGCCCTCTTGCACCACGACGGTCGGAAGACCCAGCTGGCCGAGCACACGTCCGGCCCGTCGGTAGCCCTCGACTGTCACCTGCAACGGACTCTCGGGGTCGTCGACCGCCGCATCCACCCCGAGGGCGACCACAAGCGCGGTGGCCTCGGACGCGGCGGCGGCTCCGGCGGCGCGCTGGACGGCGCTCAGCCAATCGTCGTCGCCGGATCCCGGTGCCAGCGGCAGGTTGATATTGGCGCCCTCGCCCGCACCGCGCCCTGTCTCGTCGGCGAAGCCGACGTGGTGGGGAAACCAGCCCGCGCCGGGGTCGACGTGAACGGAGGCGGTGACCACGTCGGACCGCTCGTAGAAGACCGCCTGGGTGCCGTTGCCGTGATGGGCGTCGATGTCGACGACGGCGACCTGCCCAAAATCGGCGTCCCGCAGCGCCTGCGCGGCGACCGCGGCATTGTTCAGGTAACACGAACCGCCGTACGCCGATCTCGTCGCATGGTGGCCGGGCGGCCGGGTCAACGCGTAGGCCGCTGGCGCACCCGATGCGACGAGGTCCACCGCGGTGCGAGCCGCGTCGGTGGCGGCTTTGATCGCCCGCCAACTTCCTGGGCCGACGAGCGTCATCGTGTCGTAGCAGTACACGCCGAGCTGGGCGTGCAATGCGGCGGGTAGCCGCGCCGGAAGCCCGTGCAGGAGTTCGGCAGTGGGGAAAAGGTAGGGGGCCACCCGCTGCGCACCGAGGTCGGGATAACCGCCGTCCGCCCAGCGGTCCCACACGGTCGCCAGATGCTCGAGCAACTCTTCTGAATGCACCAGGGAGAGCCACGTGTCGTCGAACTCAACTGCGGGCACCACGTCATGGCCGGAGTCGCGCAACGCCGATTCGATGACGGTGACACGCTCGGCGACCTCGGTGCCGGGGGTGCGTACCCCGAGCCAGATCTCCGCTTGCGGATCGTGCCCGGCACATCGCGGGTCGACGACCACCGGAATTCGCCCCGCCGCCACCCCGGCAGCATGGCACGATGCGCGGATGGGTGGAAGCGTTCGGTTGGCTGACTGGTCGGTCGACATCGGCGCCCTACCCCGCGGACGCACCAACTCGGTGCTGGACGTGCCCGGCGTCGGGCTGGGGCATGCCACGGTCATCGCCGACGACGCCGACCCTCCTTCGGGCTCGGGCGTCGCCCGCACAGGCGTCACGGTTCTCGATCCCGGCGGCGACGTCTGGGCCGCTCCGGTGCCCGCCGGGGTTTCGGTGCTCAACGGCGCAGGTGAGCTGACGGGACGGTCTCAGGTCGAGGAATGGGGCGTCGTCGAGAGCCCGGTCTTCCTGACCTCGACCATGCAGGTCGGCCGGGTCTACGACGCGGCATGCCGCCTGCTGATCGACGAACAGCCGCGGATCGGCGTGGACGACGTGGTGATTCCGATCGTGGGTGAATGCGACGACTCCTGGCTCACCGACACCCGCCGCATGCATGTGCAGGACGACGACGTCGCATCGGCACTGGCCGCGGCGCGGCGCTCGATCGGCGGCGCCGACGTCGTCCTCGGATCCGTCGGAGCGGGCACGGGCATGTGCTGCCTTGGCTGGAAGGGCGGCATCGGTTCCGCATCGCGGGTGCTGCCCGACGGCCACGTCGTCGCCGCGCTCGTGCTGGCCAACTTCGGGTGGTGGGATCGGCTCACGATCGCCGGAGTGGCCGTCGGCCGCGCGCTCGGCCAACCGCCACATCTCGCACCGCAACCCGCAGGCTCGTGTATCGGTGTGGTCATCACCAACGCGCCGATCGACGCCGCGGGTTGCGCCCGGCTCGCGGCACGAATGGGACTGGGGCTGGCCCGCACCGGGTCGACGGCCCACCACGCCTCTGGCGAGATATTCCTCGGCCTGGCAACAGGTTTGCGCACGGATCGGTCGGCAGCCGGCCAGCAGGCGGCCGTCATCTCCGGCACCGGTCTCGATCTGTACTTCGAAGCGACCGTCGACGCGACAGAGGAGGCGGTGATCGACGCCCTGCTGACCGCCACGACGACCACCGGGGTCGGCGGCAAGACCATCCACGCCCTTCCGCACGACCGGGTGCGCGCGTTGTTGGGGCTGCCGTGACAGGGACCCGTCGCGATGAGTGGATCCCGATGTCCGACGACGCCCGCCTCGCGGTCTCGCTCTACCTTCCCGAGGACGGGCCGCAGCCGTGCATCCTCGAGGCACTGCCGTACCGCAAGGACGACCTGACGTCGTCGTATCGCCCCGAGTACACCCGGCTACGCGACGAATTCGACTACGCGGTAGCGCGTTTGGACGTCCGCGGCACGGGCAGCAGCAGCGGACGGGCGACCGATGAGTACCCGCACCAGGAGCAGCGCGACCTGGCCGAGGTGATCGCCTGGCTCGCGGCGCAGGACTGGTGCGACGGCAACGTCGGCATGTACGGCACGTCGTACAGCGGCTTCAACTCGTTGCATATGGCCGCAGAAGGCCCGCCCGCGTTGAAGGCCGTCATCGCCATCTACGCCACCGACGACCGGTACACCGACGATGTGCACCTCTGCGGTGGTTCACGGCGGTGGCTGGACATCGTCGACTACTGCCACTACATGACGCCGATGAACGCCCTGCCGCCCGTTCCCGCGGTGTGGGGGGACGGCTGGCGCGACGAGTGGGCGGCGCGCATCGCCGAGCACGAGCCGTGGCTGTTCGGATGGCTGGAACACACCCGCCGCGACGAATATTGGGAGCACGGGTCGATCCGCCCCGACTACGGCGACATCGGGTGTCCGGTGCTGATCGTCGCCGGCTGGGCTGACGGCTACCGCAACAACACATTCCGCACTGTGGAGGCGCTGCGCGCGGCGGGGCGGCACGCCGAACTGCTGGCCGGGCCGTGGCCGCATGCGGCGACGTCGTCGTGCCTGCCGGGGCCTCGTATCGATCTGGTGCCGGAAATGGTCGCGTGGTGGGATCGCTGGCTGCGGGGCCGCGCTCCCGATGTCGAACCGCCTGCTGCGCGCTGGTACGCGAAGGAATCGCATCGGCCCGCACCAGATCTCGATGAGGTTCCCGGAGTCTGGCGGGCCGACGAGTGGCCGACGCCGCGTACCAGCGAGCGGTCGTGGCCGATGTCGTCGAAGCCGTCGTACGAGGTGGTCGCCGATATCGGGCTCCCCGCGTGGCTGTCGTGCGCCGGACACCTTCCGTGGGGTCAGCCCGAGGACCAACGCAGCGATGACGTCCGTTCGATGACCTGGGACTGGCCGCTCACCGACGGGTTGGAGATCGCTGGGCATCCCTTTGTGCGGCTGCGGGTTTCATCGAATACGCCGGTAGCTGGCATCGCGGTCCGGTTGTGTGATGTGGCAGTCGACGGCACGTCGACTCTGGTGTCGCGCGGCTTTTTGAACCTGACCAGGCGCGGTGGGATGGCGACGGCCGAACCGCTTGTGCCCGGCGAGATCTACGACGTCGATGTCGAGATCGACGCGATCGCGTGGCGCTGGGCGCAGGGTCGTGTGCTGCGGCTGGCATTGGCAGGCTCGGACTGGCCCAACGTCATCTCGCCGCCAACGCCGTTGACGCTGACCATCCACGGCGGTGAGCTGATTCTGCCGACCTATCAGGCGGCCGAGAGCCCCTATCCAGCACCGACTTTCGCGCCGGGTGACGAGACCGCCGACGAGGACGTCTCCGCCGTCACCTGGCGGACGTCCCGCGATGTGCTTGCCCGTATCACCAGTGCGTTCGTCGATCATGGCGGCGAACCCTACGACACCTCGTACGGCCGCGCCGGTGAGCACTACGTAGGCGAGGTCACTGTGCAGACGCAGACATTCGCCCAGACGGCCCGGTCCGATGTGACGTTCTCACTGCACTACGACGACGACGGGTCGGGCGCACCCGTCGACTGCGTGGTCCGCTCGCTGCTTCACATCTCGGCCGACGAGACCGACCTCGATGTGACGATCGAGATGACGTGCACCGAGACGGGATCGTCGGGAGAACGGATTGCCGGAGAGCGGCGCTGGGCACGTCGCTTCGCCCGCGATCTCGCCTAACCTCGATTTTTCGTCGGACGTGATGGCGGTGGATTTTTGCGGCGGGCTG
>CADEGF010000048.1 GCA_902826815.1 uncultured Mycobacteriaceae bacterium | reverse complement strand
GCGGTGCGGGTGTCGGGTGTGATCTCGACGTGCCCGGCTTGGTCGGTGGGTTCGGGCTCGTTGGATGTGGGCGCCGGCTCGTCGGAATCAGGCTGGGGTTCGGGACGGGTGTCCTCGCCGGGCTGGGGTTCGGGACGGGTGTCCTCGCTGGGCTGGGGGTCGGCGGGTTGGTGGCGGCCGGGCCGGACGGCGGCGTTGGCTGCTTCGAGGTAGGAGCGGGTTTCGGGGTCGATCCAGCCCGACAGGTAGCTCATGCCGTCGGCGCGTTGCGGGCCCAGGGTCAGTCCGCTGCGGCGCCTGCGGTCGTGTTCGTCGAACTCGGTGTCGGGGTTGAGGTGCGCGGCGATGTCGCGGGCGAGTTTCGCGACGTACCCGGCGTCTTGGTCCCTGCAGTGGCCGACCAGGATGCGCTCGGCGACGTCTTTTTTGTGGGCCAGGGCCGACGGTAGTTCGTCGACGCCTTTGCAGACCGCAGCGATGTGGTCGTCGTCGAGGTCGCCGTTGTCGACGGCGGCGGCCAGCCGGGGCAGCTCGGGTGGCAGCTGGGGGCCGGTGAGGGTGCGGCGGGGCCGGATCCGGGCGGCGACGGCGACGCGGTGTTTGACTTCGGCGGTGGTGATGCGTAGCCGCTGCCACAGTAGTTTGGAGATGACGGTGCCTGCGGGCAGGTCGGGGTCGGCGGGGCCGTCGGGGGGTTCGATGAGTTCGCCGAAGAACCGGTACATCAGCGCGCGGTTGACGCGGTGCTGGCGTTCCAACTCCTCGGCGACCTCGACGCGAAACGCATTGCCGACGGAGTCCGAGCAGGCGGCGCGCAGCCGGAGGTAGGCCGCGTCGACCGCATCGAGGGCGGCGCGGATCTCGTCTTGCTGCTGCGACTTCATGCCACCACGGTATTCGAACAGATGTGCTAACAGCTACCGCCGAACAGCGAGCTGTGGATAAAACCGCAACTGTGGATAACCGGGTCGCTTAGCTCAACGCAGGCCGATGCGACGGTAGCGCTCCAGCCTGGCCGCCATGCGCTGCTCGTCCGGGATCGCGCGCAGCCGGTGCAGCTCACCGGCGATGACGGCGGATAGCCGCTCAGTGAACTCGACGGGTTCGTCCGCCGCATCGGGATGCTCACCGACGACGACGTCGACGATGCCGTCGCGCAGCAGATCCGCCGACCGAACACCCTGTGTGGCAGCAAGTTCGGGGGCATGGTCGACATCGCGGAAGACGATCGCGCTTGCCCCCTCGGGCGGTAGCGGCGCGAGCCAGCCGTGCAGCGCAGCCAGCACACGATCGGCGGGCACCATGGCCAGCGCAGGCCCACCGCTGCCCTGACCGAGCAACACCGACACCGTCGGCGTATCGAGGGTGACCAGGTCGGCAAGGCACCGCGCGATCTCGCCGGCCAGTCCGCCCTGCTCTGCTTCAGCCGACAGCGCAGGTCCGGCCGTGTCGATGACCGACACCAGCGGCAGCTTCAGCCCCGCGGCCAGCGCCATACCGCGGCGGGCTTCGCGCAGTGCGATGGGACCGACAAGGCCGCCGACGACCCGTTGTTGGCCGAGCACCACAGCGGGTTGGCCGCCGAACCGGGCAAGCGCGAGCAGCGTCGTGGCGCCCTCACCGAGTGCGGTGCCGGACAACAAGGCCCACTCCGTCGTACCGTGCCGAAGCAGCTGCGCGACACCGGGCCGGTCCGGCCTGCGCGAGGCCTCCACCGAAACCCATGCGGGCACATCGGGTACCGGCTCGGTCGGCGGCGCGGGCGGCGGAGGCTCGGGTTCGTCGGCGACGACCTTCAGCGCGCGGTCCAGAACGGCGCGCAGACGATCCAGCGGGACGACGGCGTCGATGACACCGTGCCGCTGCAGGTTCTCCGCAGTCTGGATGCCGGACGGGAACGGCTCGCCGTACAGGTGCTCGTAGACGCGCGGGCCGAGGAAGCCGATGAGCGCGCCCGGTTCTGCGACCGTGATGTGACCGAGCGAGCCCCATGACGCGAACACCCCGCCGGTGGTCGGGTGGCGCAGGTACACCAGGTAGGGCAGATGGGCGCGCTTGTGCAGTTCGACGGCCGCCGCGATCTTGACCATCTGCAGGAACGCGACCGTGCCCTCCTGCATGCGGGTGCCCCCAGAGCTCGGCGACGCCAGCAGCGGCAGGCGCTCGGCGGTGGCCCGCGCCACGGCGGCCGTGATGCGCTCGGCGGCGGCCACCCCGATCGAGCCGGCCAGGAAGTCGAACTCGCACGCCACCACCGCGACGCGCCGCCCGAGGACGCGGCCCTCGCCGGTGATGACCGATTCGTCTAGCCCGGTCGCGGCCTCGGCCGCCGCCAGTTCGCGGCGGTACTCGTCACTTTTCGCAACGGCGACCGGAGCGTCGTCCCAGCTCCGGAACGATCCCTCATCCAGCACGGCATCCCGCAGCTCAAGGGCACCGATGCGGCTCACATGATGAGGCTAATAGCTCGCTACGGGCAGGTCGGCGGGCACGGCCCTTGCCACGCACCGGGATCTGTCTGCCACATGTACGGTTCCGGCCCCTTCGGAGGAGCGGGCTGCGATCCGGCGGGAACCACCCAGTCCGCCCATGGGTTCGCGGCGTCGGTGGAATACGCGCCTTGATGAAGCCGGGTGGCCGTCTTACTGAGCGGCGGTGGTGCCGCGATGAACAAACCAGGCACGGTGCCGGTGCTTTGCCAGTACGCCGGATCGCCGCATGCCAGTTCGGGGGACGCCACCACGGTCATCGGCACCAGGTTCCCGGCCTCTGAGCAAATTTGCTGCACCGTCAGCGTTGTGTCGGCCTGTGCGCTCGGCGCGAGGGCAAGAACGGCGGCCGAGATGACCGCGGCAGTGCCGATGGACTTCAACATGTCGTTGTTACCTTCCCTTCCAACCCTACGGCGCAATACCGCTAGCCGATCGCCGTAGCAAACCAGGATGCTGATCTAACCATGGAATTGCCAGGCGCGTGAACGGTTGGGAAGGCTTAACACCCGGGATGAGTTGCCTGGCGCGCGCTAATAGGCTGGCCCCATGATTGGAGTGACCCGCGACGGCGACGTCTTGACCCTGGAGATGCAGCGCGCCGAGCGCCGCAACGCGCTCAACGGCGCGCTGGTCGATGGGCTGCGCGAGGCGATCGAGAAGGCCGCCGCCGATGACGTCCGCGCGATCGTGCTGACCGGTGAAGGCCACGTGTTCAGCTCGGGTGCCGACCTGACCGACCCCTCGGGCGTCGCCGAGGAGCTTCCCGACAAGGCCAAGGCGCTCAACCTCGCCATCGACGCCGCACCGCTTCTCGTCATCGGCGCCATCAATGGACCCGCTATCGGGGCGGGCGTCATCCTGTCGTTGATCTGCGATCTCCGCGTCGTCGCACCCGAGGCGTACTTCCAGTTTCCCGTCGCGAAATACGGTCTGGCGCTGGACAACTGGAGTATCCGTCGATTGACCTCCCTTGTCGGTGCTGGCCGCGCCAGAGGCATGCTTTTCGGTGCCGAACGGCTCACCTCCGACGTCGCGCTGCAGACCGGGATGGCCAACCGGATCGGAACACTCGCCGATGCGCAGGCCTGGGCCGCCGAGATCGCGGGGTTCGCCCCCCTCGCCCTGCAGCACGCCAAGAGGGTGCTCAACGACGACGGCGCCTACGAGGATCCCCGGCCCGAGCACCAGGAGATGTTCGACAGGGCGTGGGGCAGCCAGGACGTGATCGAGGCGCAGGTCGCCCGCATCGAGAAGCGGCCACCGAACTTCCAGGGAGCCTGATCCCACATGCTGGGCGCTGCGCTGCGATTTGCGGTCGGGACGGCCACCGTCGCGGCCAGCGGCTGGGTGCTGCGGGCACTGCAGGGATCGCCGACCGCGGTCGGCGCGCGCCCCGATGAGATCTGGCCCGTCGCCCGGCGGTCGCCGAACTATCAGGACGGCGTGTTCGTCAACGTCGACCCCGCGGCGTCGATCAATCTCGAGGGCGAGCAGCGCAGCCTGCTCATCCGGCAGCTGGTCGGCTCGCGCGATGCGACCCGCCCGCACAAGCCCATCCCGCTCGCGGTGCTGCCGAAAGTGGACACCACGCCGCTGGACCTCGCTGCCAGCTGGTACGGCCACTCCACGGCGCTGATCGAGGTCGACGGCTACCGCGTGCTCGCCGACCCGGTCTGGAGCAGACGCTGCTCGCCGTCACGGACCGTCGGCCCCGAGCGGATGCACGAAGTGCCTGTGCCGCTTGAGGCGCTGCCCGCGCTGGACGCGGTGATCATCAGCCACGACCACTACGACCACCTCGACATGGACACGATCGTCGGCCTCGCCCACAGCCAGCGGGCGCCGTTCGTCGTCCCGCTCGGCGTCGGCGCGCACCTTCGCAAGTGGCGGATCCCTGAGCGCCGCATCGTCGAACTCGACTGGCATGAGAGCCACCGGATCGGTGACCTGACGCTGGTGTGCACCCCGGCCAGGCACTTCTCCGGGCGGCTGCTCACTCGCAACACCACGCTGTGGGGGTCCTGGGTCATCATCGGGCCGCGGCACCGGGCGTTCTTCGGCGGCGACACCGGCTACACGAAAAGCTTCGCCGAGATCGGGATGGATCACGGGCCGTTCGACGTATCGCTGCTCCCCGTCGGCGCCTACCATCCCGCGTGGCCCGATATCCACATGAATCCCGAAGAGGCCGTGCGGGCACATCTCGACATCGCCGAACCCGGCAAGGGCCTGCTGCTGCCCATCCACTGGGCCACGTTCCGGCTCGCCCCGCACCCGTGGGCCGAGCCCATCGAACGGCTTCTCGCCGCTGCGGATCCGGCGGGTGTCGAGGTGGTGGTGCCTCGCCCGGGCGAACGGGTCGACCCCGCGACACCCAGCGCCCCGTCGGAGGCGTTCGACCCGTGGTGGCAGAGATAACCGGCTAGCGTTCTGGCTGTGATCAGAGCCCGCCTCGCGTTTGCCCCCGTCATCGTTCTCGCCGCGGCGATATCGATGGTGGCCGCCTGCGACTCCGGACCCGCCGCAGAGTCGAAGCCGTCGGCAGAAGAACCGAAGCCGACGCTCTCGGACGTGCTGCCGCCGCTGGTGCCGGGAGTGCCGCTGCCGGACAACGCCGTTGAGAACGCCGTCGCCAAGCTCGACGGCATCGCCGATGACCTGATGAAGAAAACCGGCATACCCGGTATGGCGGTGGCCGTCGTGCACGGCGGGAAGACCGTCTACGCCAAGGGCTTTGGCGTGCGCGACACAAAAACCGGGGACAAGGTGGACGCGGACACCGTGTTCCAGCTCGCTTCGGTGTCCAAGTCGGTCTCGTCGACAGTGGTGGCTCACCAGGTCGGCGCGAACGCGATCGGCTGGGATACGCCGATCGTGTCGAAGCTGCCGTGGTTCGCATTGTCCGACCCGGTCGTCACCAAGATGGTCACCGTCGGTGACATGTTCTCCCACCGGTCAGGGCTGCCCGACCACGCGGGCGACATGCTAGAGGACCTCGGCTATGACCGCCGCTACGTGCTCGACCGGCTACGTGACCAGCCGCTCGATCCGTTCCGAATCTCGTACGCCTACACCAACTTCGGGCTGACCGCGGGCGCGGAATCGGTGGCCGTGAGCGCGGGCAAGTCGTGGGAGGACCTCGCAGACGAAGCGGTGCTGACGCCGCTGGGCATGAAGACGGCGAGCTATCGGTTCTCCGATTTCGAAGCCAGGAAGAACCGCGCGCTCGGCCACATCCACATCGACGGCCGCTACGAGCCGCTGTACAACCGGGACCCGCAACCCGAAGCGCCGGCGGGCGGTGCAAGCGCCTCAGTGAACGATATGTCGCACTGGCTGGCGATGATCCTCGGAAACGGCAGCTACCAAGGAAAGCAGATCGTCGACCCCAAAGCCCTGCTGCCTGCGCTCACACCACAGATCGTGTCCAGCCCAGCCAGTGAGCCAGCCATGCGGTCGGGCTTCTACGGGTTCGGTTTCAACGTGTCGTCGACATCGGCGGGCCGCATGCAGATCAGCCACTCCGGGGCATTCGAGCTCGGCACAGGAACCAACTTCGTCATCCTGCCGTCCGCCGACGTGGCGATCATCGCGCTGACCAACGGCACAGCATCCGGTGTGCCAGAAGCGCTCAACGCGCAGTTCGCCGATCTCGTCCAGTTCGGCGAGGTGCGCGAGAAGTGGTTCGACCTGTACCAACAACTGCTCGCGCCGGACGAGCGGCCGGTCGGCTCCCTCGTCGGTAAGAAGCCACCGGCGAACCCTTCCCCGTCAGAGCCGCTGTCGTCCTATGTCGGCACATACAACAACGACTACTGGGGTCCGGCCGAGGTCAGCCAGAAAGACGGCAACCTGCACCTCGAACTGGGGTCGAAGCTCTCTGTGCCGCTGATCAATTGGGACGGAAACGTATTCACCTATGAATGGGTCAGCGAGAACTCGCCGCCGGGATCGATCGGCAAGGCGACCTTCGACGGGAAGAAGCTGACATTGGAGTACTACGACGACCTGGGCAAGGGGACGTTCACCCGATGAGTATCGCGGTTGCCACCGGGTTGACCGACGCCGAAGTCGCACAACGGGTCGCCGAGGGCAAGACCAACGACGTCCCGACCAGGGCCGCTCGCAGCGTCTCAGAGATCGTGCGCGCCAACGTTTTCACCCGGATCAATGCGATCCTCAGTGTGCTGCTGATCATTGTCTTGTCCACCGGGTCGGTGATCAACGGCGCGTTCGGGCTGTTGATCATCGCCAACAGCGCGATCGGCATCATCCAGGAACTGCGCGCCAAGCAGACGCTGGACAAGCTCGCGATCGTGGGGCAGGCGAAACCGACGGTGCGCAGGCAATCGGGCACCGAAGCGCGGGCGCCGAGCGAAGTGGTGCTCGACGACATCATCGAGCTCGGCCCCGGTGACCAGATCGTCGTCGACGGCGACATCGTCGAGGAGACCAACCTCGAGGTCGACGAGTCGCTGCTCACCGGCGAGGCCGACCCGATCGCGAAGGACGCAGGCGACAAGGTGATGTCGGGAAGCTTCGTCGTCGCAGGCATCGGCGCCTACCGTGCCACCAAGGTCGGCCGGGAAGCGTACGCCGCCAAGCTCGCCGAGGAGGCGAGCAAGTTCACGCTGGTGAAATCCGAACTGCGCAGCGGCATCAACAGGATCCTGCAGTTCATCACCTACCTTCTCGTCCCGGCGGGGCTGCTGATCATCTACACCCAGCTGTTCACCACCGACGCGGGGTGGCGGGAGTCGGTGCTGCGCATGGTCGGTGCGCTGGTGCCGATGGTGCCCGAAGGCCTGGTGCTGATGACGTCGATAGCGTTCGCGGTCGGCGTCGTCCGGCTCGGACGTCGGCAGTGTCTGGTCAACGAGCTGCCCGCGATCGAGGGTCTGGCGCGCGTCGACGTCGTCTGTGCCGACAAGACCGGCACGCTGACCGAGAGCGGCATGCGGGTATCGGATCTGCAGCAGATCGACGAGGGCGACGTCGGAAACGTGCTCGCGCAGCTGGCCGCCGACGACCCACGGCCGAACGCCAGCATGCAGGCCATCGGCGAGGCCTACAAGATGCCACCGGGCTGGACCGCCACTGCGAGTGCGCCGTTCAAGTCGGCGACCAAATGGAGCGGAACCTCATACGGCGACAACGGAAACTGGGTGATCGGCGCACCCGACGTGCTGCTCGATCCGACGTCTGCCGCCGCCGAGCAGGCCGAGCAGATCGGCAGTCAGGGTCTCCGGGTGCTGCTGCTTGGCTCCAGCGACCTGCGCGTCGACGATCCGCGCGCGCCGGGAACGGTGACACCCGTCGCGCTTGTGGTGCTCGAGCAGCGGGTCCGCCCCGACGCCAGAGACACCCTCGATTACTTTGCCTCCCAGAAGGTTTCGATCAAGGTGATCTCCGGCGACAACGCGGTGTCGGTAGGTGCGGTTGCGGGTTCGCTCGGGCTCGAAGGTGAGACCATGGACGCCCGCGAGCTGCCGTCGGATCCTGCGCAACTCGCCGACACCTTGGACGAGTGCACCACCTTCGGCCGGGTGCGGCCCGACCAGAAGCGGGCGATGGTCCACGCGCTGCAGTCGCGCGGCCACACCGTCGCAATGACCGGCGACGGCGTCAACGACGTGCTGGCGCTCAAGGACGCCGACATCGGCGTCGCGATGGGAGCCGGCAGTGCGGCGTCGCGGGCTGTCGCGCAGATTGTCTTGTTGGACAACAAGTTCGCGACACTTCCCCATGTGGTGGGCGAGGGCCGCCGAGTCATCGGCAACATCGAACGGGTATCCAACCTGTTCCTCACCAAGACGGTCTACTCCGTGCTGCTGGCGGTACTGGTCGGGCTGGCGGGGCTGTCCTCGAAGCTCTTCGGCTCAGACCCGCTGCTGTTCCCGTTCCAGCCGATCCACGTCACGATCGCCGCCTGGTTCACCATCGGCATCCCCGCGTTCATCCTGTCGCTCGCGCCCAACAACGAACGGGCGCACCCCGGCTTCGTCCGCCGCGTGATGACCCAGGCGCTGCCGTCCGGGAGCGTCGTCGGCATCGCCACATTCGCGTCCTACCTGGCGGCCTACCAGGGCCGCGAGGCCAGCGCAGAACAGCAGACGCAGGCATCTACGGCGGCGCTAATTACGTTGCTGGTGACATCGATCTGGGTGCTGGCGGTGGTGGCGCGGCCCTACGAGTGGTGGCGGGTGGCGCTGGTCGCCACATCGGCTCTGGCATATGTGGTGATCTTTTCAATTCCCCTGGCTCAGAAGATGTTCATGCTCGATCCGTCGAACGTCGGCGTGACGACGTTGGCGCTGGTCATCGGGGTCGCTGGAGCGGTTGTCATCGAGGTGTTGTGGTGGCTTCAAGGTGCGTTCATCGGTGAACGACGACGGCTCTGGAAATAGCTACGGCTGTTAGGGTGACCCCATGGGATTTCTAGACAAGGTCAAGGGCCTGGTATCGAAGAATGCCGACAAGGTCGATCAGGCGATCGACAAGGCTGGCGACGTCGTCGACCAGAAGACTCAAGGCAAGTACGCCAGCCAGGTCGACAAGGTGCAGGACGCCGCAAAGAAGGCCGTCGACAAGACGGATCCGCAGAAACCCTGACATATGGCCAAACTGTCTGTCTCCGTTGATGTTCCACTGCCGCCGGAGACGGCATGGGAGTGCGCGTCGGACCTGTCGCGCTTCAAGGAATGGCTGACCATTCACCGGGTTTGGCGCAGCAAGCTGCCCGAAACCCTGGAAAAGGGCACGGTTATCGAGTCCATCGTCGAGGTGAAGGGCATGCCGAACCGGATCAAGTGGACCATCGTCAGATTCAAGCCGCCGGAGGCGATGACACTCGACGGCGAGGGCGTCGGCGGCGTAAAGGTCAAGCTGATCGGAAAGGTCAAGCCGTCGGGTGACGGCTCGACCGTCACTTTCGACGTCCATCTCGGCGGCGCCGCGCTGTTCGGCCCCATCGGCATGGTGGTGGCCGCCGCGCTCAAGGGCGATATCCGCGAGTCACTGAATAAATTCAAGCGTGTCTTCGCTACGGCCTGAAATGGCTAGCGACGGAGCCGCCTGGTGACGAGCTTGGTGAATTCGGCCGTCGACCGCCGGACGGATTCGAGTTCGAGCGAGACGAAAAGAGTGTCGATCATGGCGAACGGCAGCGTTGTCGCGACCGCTCCGCGACCGTATTCGATGTGAAATGAGCCGGGATGGATGGTCATGCCGCGCGCGTGACCCCGCTCTGTGTGAGTGTGTTCGCCCGGGCGCAGCGTCTTGCCCGTCAGCTCGTCGGATTCCAGGTCATACCAGTCGATCTGGCCTGCGATGAGGAATTTGTGGATATCGACGTGCTTGTAGCGGCCCGAGAATCCCTGTGTGCCGGTTGGGGATCCGAACAACACCACGTATTCACGGGGGCTGAAGTAGAGGAAGCGGACTTTACCGAGGATGCCTCCCGCCTTGCTGCCCACCCAGCGGCCGGGCGTGGAATCGATGAGATCGGGGTACGCCTGCGCAAGCAGTTGGGTCGTATGCGAGATGAGCTCGCCACCTGCCAGGGGCTGCCCGACCACCTCCTTGGCGACGGTGGCCAGCACGTCCGGGTCGATCTTGTACGGCATCGGCATCGCTAGAGATTAGCGATTTCGGCGTGACAACCATCGAACAGCGCAGGAAATCACGCCGAAATCGCAGAGGAGGGCACGGATGAAGGTCGCTGATCGGCTCGCTGCGGTGGTGAACGCTGTCGCGGGGGTCGACCTGCCGGTCCGTATCCGCGCGTGGGACGGCAGCGAAGCAGGGCCGGCCGACGGACCGGTGCTGGTCCTGCGGTCGCGACGGGCTCTGCGCCGATTGCTCTGGGCGCCAGGCGAGATGGGACTTGCCCGCGCGTATGTGACGGGTGATCTCAACATCGAGGGCGATCTCGCTGACGGACTGCGCCGCGCGTGGGCGATCGAAGGGACTCGGCCGTCACCTGCACGGCTGGGGCTTGGGCAGTCGGTCAAGGCCGCTGCGCTCGCGGCCCGTCTCGGTGCCCTCGGCCCGCCGCCGAAACGACCGGCGTCCGAGGCGCGGCTGACTGGGCGTCTGCACACCCGCAAGCGCGACGTCGCGGCGATCGCACACCACTACGACTTGTCCAACGAGTTCTACGAACTGCTGCTCGACGAGCACATGGCGTACTCGTCGGCCTTCTACACCGACGACGACCAGTCGCTGCACGATGCGCAGACCACGAAGCTGGACATGATCTGCCGCAAGCTCGACCTGCAGCCTGGGCGGCGACTGCTTGACGTTGGATGCGGCTGGGGTTCGCTGATCCTGCACGCCGCAGAGCATTACGGGGTGAACGCCGTCGGCGTCACGCTGTCGGCCGAGCAGCGCATCTTCGTAGCCGAGCGCGTCGCCAAGCGGGGTCTGTCCGATCGCGTCGAGGTGCGTCGGCAGGACTACCGCGAATTGGTAGGCCAGCGGGCCCAATTCGACGCGGTCAGCTCCATCGAGATGGGGGAGCACGTCGGCGAAGATCAGTACCCGACCTATGTCGACGTCATGCATCGTGCGCTCAAACGCGGCGGCGGGTTGCTGTTGCAACAGATGTCGCGGGCCGAGAGCACCGCGCCGGGCGGCGGTCCGTTCATCGAGGCGTACATCGCTCCGGACATGCATATGCGGCCGCTGTGGCGGACGGTGAAGTTCGTGCAGGAGGGAGGCTTCGAGGTCCGCCACGTCGAGGCGATGCGCGAGCACTACGTCCGCACCGCCGAGCACTGGCTGGCCACACTCGAGCGTGACTTCGACCGATTCGTCGCGTTGCAGGGCGACGAGGTGGCCCGTGTCTGGCGGCTGTACCTCGTCGGTGGCGCGCTGGCCTTCGAGCAGGGCCGGATGGGCGTCGATCAGATCCTGGCCACCAAGTCGTAGGCTGGACCAATGGCCGGTGAAACCTACGCCTACGGCATAGATTTCGATGCTGTCGATGCGATCGACATCCATGCTCACGTCGAGGCCGATGATCACGGCCACTGCGCATACGACGACGAGCTGATCACGGCGACCAAGCAGTACTTCAAGCTGGACTCCGAGCCGACCACCGTCGACTCGGTGGCCGAGTACTACCGGCAGCGCAACACCGCGGCGGTGGTGTTCACCATCGACTCGCAGACGGTATCCGGGCATCCGCCGAACTCCGTCGAGAACCTGATCGAGGGCGCGACGCGCAACAACGACATCCTGATCCCGTTCGGCTCCGTCGACCCGTTGACCGGCGGCCGGGCCGTGAGCGCGGTGCAGCAGCAGTTAGGCCTGGGCGTCAAGGGCTTCAAGTTTCATCCGAGCCTGCAGGGGTTCGAGCCCAACGACCGCGCCTACTACCCGATCTACTCCGCGATCGCCGAAGCAGGCGTGCCCGCGCTGTTCCACACCGGCCAGACGGGAATCGGGTCGGGCCTGCCCGGCGGGCACCGCGTGAAGCTGCGGTATTCCGATCCGATGCTGCTCGACGACGTCGCGGCCGACTTCCCGGAGCTGACGATCGTGATGGCCCACCCCGCGGTGCCGTGGGTCGATGAGCAGATCTCCATCGCCCAGCACAAGGCGAATGTCTACGTCGACCTGTCCGGCTGGTCGCCGAAGTACTTTCCGCAGCAGTTGGTCCGCGCGGCCAACCGTCAGCTGCGCACCAAGGTGTTGTTCGGCACCGACTACCCCTACATCGAGGTGGACCGCTGGCGTCGGGACTTCGAGGCGCTGGACATGAAGCCCGAGGTGCTGCCGCTGATCTTCAAGGAGAACGCCCTGCGCGTCCTGGGGGTTACCTCCTAAGCGCGAGCAGACGCATATGCACGCGTTTTCGCGGCGTGTCGCATGCGTTTGCGTTCCCCTACCTTCGGTGTGGGCCCAGCTCGGCGGAGATGGCGATGAGTTTTAGGGGCCGCGGTTGTCTGCTTTGATGACCGGCCCCACCAGTGCAAGGAGAGAACCCATCGTGCCCACCCGCCAAGGCGCACCCGTAGGTGCCCCGACCTGGATCGACCTCGCAACCTCGGACCTCGAGCGCGCCAAGCAGTTCTACGGCAACGTGTTCGGGTGGACGTTCGAGACCGCCGGACCCGAGTACGGCGGCTACGTCAACGCCTTCTCCGGCGGCCATCCCGTCGCCGGCCTGATGCACAACGACCCACAGTGGAACAGCCCGGACGGCTGGACCACCTACCTGCACACCGCGGATATCAGGATCACGTTGGCGACGGCCATCGCCGCGGGAGCCGTGACATGCGTGCAACCCGTCGAGCCGATGGAGGTCCCTGACAAGGGCTGGATGGCGATGCTGTCCGATCCGACGGGAGCGTTCTTCGGACTGTGGCAGCCGATCGAGCACCACGGCTTCGAGGCGTTCGGCGAGGCCGGCGCGCCGATTTACCACCAGCTGACCACCTGCGACTACACCAAGGCGCTCGATTTCTACGGCAAAGTCTTCGACTGGCACGTCGACACTGTTGCCGACACCGACGAATTCCGGTACAGCACCGCGAGTTTCGACGGTGAAGCGCTTGTCGGGATCATGGACGGGTCGACGTATCTGTCCGAAGGCGCGCCGTCGAACTGGGCTTCTTCCTCGGCAGCGACGACGTCGACAAGACGGTCGCGCAGGTCACGGACAACGGCGGCAGCGTGGTCCGCGACGCGGAGGACACGCCGTACGGCCGGCTGGCGGCCGTCGCCGACCCGACCGGTGCGGGCTTCAACCTGTCGTCGCTGGAATAGGGGCGAAGATGGAGGCATGCCCAACAGCCCAGCGACTCATCTCAAGGCATGCATCAACGGCGCCCGCACCCCTGATCAGCACCCGAATCTGCCGGTAACCCCCGGCCAGATCGCGGCCGCGGCTCTGGCCGCCCACCAGGCGGGCGCCAAGGCTGTGCACATGCACTCCAAGACCGCCGACGGCGTCGACTCGCTGCAGCCGGAGGTCGTGGCGGCGGCGGTCGAGTCGGTGCGGCATGCCGTGCCCGGTCTACCGCTGGGGGTGACGACGGGCTTCTGGGCGCTGTCGGATCCCGACGAACGTCTCCGCACGGTGCAGGGCTGGACGGTGCTGCCCGACTTCGCGTCGGTGAACTGGCATGAGCCCGGTTCCGAGCCGTTGGCGCGCCAGTTGCTTCAGACGGGCGTCGGCGTGGAGGTCGGCATCTTTCACGCTGAGGCGGCAGCGGGATCGCCTGCGCCTGTTCTGTTGCACGGTTTCAACGAAAGTTGTTGGCCGCTGCTGCAACACGCGGGCGCGAGGGGTCTGCAGACGCGGATCGGAATGGAGGACACGCTGGTGCTGCCCGACGGCTCACCCGCTCCCGACAACGCCGCGTTGGTGTCTGCGGCGGTGCAGCTGCTCAGTCGCTAGGGGCGCCCAATTCGAAGTCGGCGAAGTCGAATCCGGGCACCACGACACAGCTGACCAGTGACGGCTCGTTGTCCCGCGGGCGGGCGCGCTGCCAGTGCCCTTCGGGAACGACCAGCTGCGGCTGCTCACCCGCGGCGATGTCTGCCCCGAGCAAATATGTTGCGGCACTGTTGTGTTCGGCGCCGACCTCGAGCACCAGCGGGCTACCCCGATGGTAGAGCCACAGCTCTGCGCTGCGCACGGTGTGCCAGGCGGACTGCTGGCCGGGCATCAGCAGGAAGAGGATCGCGGTCCCGGCGTTGCGTGCGCCGGCGTAATCAGGCGGCAGCGCGGACTGCGGCGTCAACAGTCCACTTCGCCAGGTTTCCCGGTACCAGCCACCCTCGGGATGAGGGGACAAATCGAGCCGCTGCGCCCAATCGGGGAGTTCGCTCATCGCATTACCGCCCTCAATCTCGTGTCAAAGACCCACACTAGAGACGATGTCGAATGTTGCGCCGCCAATTGTGCTGATCCACGGACTGTGGTTATCGGCCGATAGCTGGCGGGGCTGGGCCGACAGATACCGGGCGGCGGGCCATATCGTGCACGCACCGGACTGGCCCACCGATCCCGGGACCGGATTGGTCGCAGCCACTGACCACTTCGACGCGTTCATCCGCTCACTGCCCGACGTGCCGATCATCGTCGGTCATGCGACCGGCGGCCTGATCGCCCAGTTGCTACTCGATCGCGGACTGGGCCTTGCGGGAGTCGCCATCGCACCGTCGAAGCCGCGCGGAGTGTTGCGCGCACCGCCGACGGTGTGGCGTTCGGCGTGGCCGTGGCTGCGCGATCCGCGCAATCGAGGCAAGGCGGTCCCGATCAGCCCGGCGCACTTCCACTACGTATTCGCCAACACGGTCTCGCGCTCCGAGTCCGACCGGTGGCACGCGGAACTCGCGATCCCGGCGCCCGGCGGGGTGATCTTCGACATCGCCACCGCAGATTTCAGGCTGAGATCGAAGGCGGCGAGCGCGATCGACTTCGCGAACCCCGATCGAGCGCCGCTGTTGTTGGTCGCAGGCGACCGCGACCGCGTCATGCCCGCGTCGGTGGTCTACGAGAACTTCAACCGATACCGCCGTTCGTCGGCGCCGACGGACTTCAAGGTGTTTCGCGGCACGCCGCACCTCATCACCGTCGTCGACGGGTGGGAGGACGTGGCCGATCACGCGCTGACCTGGACCACGCACCACACCCGATAGTCTCGGTGCATGCTTCGACTGAGCCCCGGCTGGCTGGTCGCCTTCTGTGCCGCGATCCTCGCGGTCACCGTATGGCTGCCCTGGCTGACCACCCGCGCGGAAGGTGGCGGCCGGGCCAACGCCGTCGGAGGGGTTCAGGGAAGCCTGACGCTGCCGCCGCACTTCGGCGCGGGCCAGCTCATCGCGCTGCTGGCGTCGGCGCTTCTCGTCGCGGGCGCCATGGCTGCGCGCGGATTCTCGGCGCGCGTGGCATCGTCTGCGGCGCTGGCGATCTCGGTGCTGATCGCGGTGCTGACGATGTGGTACTACCGGATATACGTCCATGGACCGGTGTCCGCGGGCATCGGCTTCTATATCGGCGCGGCCGTGACAGTGCTTGCGATCGTATTGTCGGTGTGGGCGATGGTGGCGGCGTGGGCGTCGGCAGGGAGGCGGGCATGAGCGGTTTCATCGAGCCGGTGACGCTGACCGGTCAGCGCTGGGTGACGCTGGAACCCCTTACCCGTGACCATGTTCCGGAGATCGCGACGGCGTCGGCCGACGGTGATGTCGGCAGCCTATGGTTCACCGGTGCGCCGTCTCCGCAGACCGCCGAGCAATGGGTGGACATGCGGCTTGGAGTGCAGGCCCCCGACACCGGACTGACGTTCGTGGTGCGCCGCCTCGACGGCACTGTGATCGGCTCGTCGAGCTTCATGAACGTCGACCCACCCAACCGCCGACTCGAGATCGGCAACACCTGGTATGCCGCTTCGGCGCGGCGCAGCGGGGTCAACTCCGAGACCAAGCTGCTGATGCTCGGCCATGCGTTTGACGTGTTGGGCTGCGTGGCAGTCGAATTCCGCACACATTTCTTCAACTTCGCCAGCCGGACGGGGATCGAGCGGCTCGGCGCCAAACTCGACGGAATCCTGCGCAGCCATCAACTCGTGCCGGATGGGACCCGGCGGGACACCGTCGTCTATTCGATACTCGACGTCGAATGGCCAACGGTGCGAACGCATCTGCAGTTCCGCCTGGACCGAAACAGCTAGTGTCGCGAGTCGTCAATCGGACGTCAGTGCGCTCCACGGGGCGACGGTGAGGCTTTTGGCCAGTTGAGCACGCCCGTCCTCGAGGTGGGCGCGCAGCAGTTCCGCGCATGCGGTGTCGCCGCTCCGCCATGCCTTTATGATTTCCTCGTGCTGAACTCCGCCGAGTGGCGGCACATCGGGAAGTTGATACATCAGCACGAGGTAACGCAGCACCTGCTGCCAGATCGGTTCCAGAGTACGTCGCGCGACTGGGGTCGCCGCGGGTAGTACCAACGCCGCGTGGAAGTCGCGGTGAGCGTTCTGAAATGCGACGGCGTCCGCCGATGGATCCAGCACCGACATCTTGTCCAGCGCGTTCTGTGCGAAGTCGATATCGGCAGGCGATTTGGACAGGCACGATCTGGCGATCAGAGCCGGCTCCATCATCAGCCGCACGTCGTACAGACTGTCGATCTCGGTCGCGCTGAGCTCGGCGACGTGCGTGCCGTGATTGGCCACATGGGTGAGCAGACCCTCGGCCTCCAGGACACGCAGCGCTTCACGCACTGGAATATGTGACACGTTGTAGCGGTCGCAGAGGTTGTCGATCATGAGGCGTGAGCCCGGGCGGAGGTCGCCCACCAGGATCCGTTCGCGCAATGCCACGACGAGGCGCTGCGATGCGGTGACACCCCGGTTGTTGGGTTGCCGACGTCGTGAGGGACGGACATCGTCAGACACAGGCACGCTTCATACTAAATCGGGGGAGGCCGGGGCCTGGATAATGCCGTGACGGTGGCCCGCCGTCGATCATGTGTGCGACCGCCAGAACACCAGCTTGCGATCAATCACATCGACGATGGCATAGAGCACCAATCCGGCCAACATCAGCGCAACGATCACGGCGAAAGCGGACGCCACATCGAGCTGAAAGTTGAAAGTTGAGATCAGCACGCCCATTCCCTTTGATGCACCAACGAATTCGGCCACGATCGCACCGATAAGGGCGAGGGTCATCGCCGTCTTGAGCCCCGCGAAGATCAACGGCATGGACGACGGCAGAGACAGCAGCCGATACGTTTGCATCCTGGTGGCTCCCAACGAACGCATCAGCGTTCGGGCATCCCTGTCGACGGTCTCCAGACCCACGACCACATTGATGAACACCGGGAAGAAGCAGATGGTCGCGGCCATCACGACTTTGGAGGTGATACCGAACCCGAACCAGGTCAGAAACACCGGCGCCAGTGCGACTCGGGGCATGATCTGTATCGCCACCAGCAACGGGTACAGCGCCTTGCGGGCCCAATCCACGATGCCGACCCAGGTGCCGAGAACCCAGGCGATGGCCGAACCGATGACGAAGCCAAGGATCGTCTCGGTCATCGTCGTGGCGGTGGCCTGCCAGAAGAACCCCTCCTGGGAGAGTTCGACGAGCCGGACGGCCACCTCGGTTGGTGGCGGGATTATGACGGGGTTGGCAAGCCCGATGCGCACTGCCGCCTCCCACAGCACCAAGGCTCCGACGAGCACCATCGTCGGAGCTAGGAACGCCAGAACCGAATTCTTCTCGGCCAACCGCAAGCGTCGTCGCGGCAGCGTGGATGTCGCCGGGAGCTGGGTCTCGACGATCGTGTTGTTACTAGACATATTTTCCGATCAGCCGTCTGATGTTCGAGGTCAAATTGGACGTGTGCGGGAGGTCGAGAACCTCCGCTGTGCGTGGGTGCGGTAGGTCGATGGTGACGATCTCTTCGATCTCGCCCGGCCTGGGGCGCATGACGACAACGCGGTCGGCCAGAAACACGGCTTCCTGGATGTTGTGTGTCACGTAGAGCGTGGTGCGTCCGCGCGCCGCATGGAGCCTGGCCACTTCGATGTTGAGCCGTTCCCGGGTGAATTCGTCGACGGCGGAGAAGGGTTCGTCCATCAGTAATACGGCCGGGTCGGTGACGAGTGCCTGAGCCAAGCTGGCGCGTTGCCGCATTCCGCCCGACAGTTCCCACACGTGCTTGTCGGCGAACTCGGCGATATCCATCATCTGTAGGAGTTCCTCGGCCCGGTGCCGGGATTCGGTCGCATCGCGGCGCTGAATCACCGCGGGCATCAGAACATTCGCGATCACGGTACGCCAGGGCAGGAGAACGGCGCGCTGCAGCATGATGCCGATGTCGGACCTGCCCGCACGGGCAGGCAGGCCGTGAACATCGACCCGTCCACATGACATTTCGATGAGCCCGGCGACGATGTGCAACAGGGTGGACTTACCGCATCCGCTTGGCCCGACGATTGCGACGAATTCACCTTCCTTGACTTCGAGGTCGATGCTGCGGAGTGCGTCGACGGCACCGCTGCGCGCTGCGTAGACCTTGCTGACACCCCGGATCCGGACACCTTGGGACTCTGCGGCCGACCCGTCGGTGGGGACCGCGGCTACTGCGTTAGCCGGCATATTCCGCAGCCTGCTGTCGGACTTCTTCGGCATCGAAATCATCGGCCGCCTTCTGCACCGATTCGACGATCTCGCTGCCCGCGAGTTCGGTTACGTCCAGTCCTTCCGGCACGATTCCCGATTGCGCCAGCAGTTCGTTGGTGATCTGCCAGTCCTCGATGGGGACGTAACCGAACGGTTGTGTGCCGTCGCCCTTGGACAGCGTGAGGAACTCGGTCACGTACGCCTTGGCGAAGTCTGGATTCTCGCACTCGCTGGGATACGCTTGGCAGCCGATCGCCAGTGCCGCATCGAAGTTGGCCACCGAGAAGGTTCCACCCATGGCCCATGCGCGCGCGAACTTCTCGATATTCGCCCGCTTTTGGTCGTCGTCGAGCACCTTGGTGGTGGTGATCAAGCAGTCACCCGGCACACCTTGATACTTCTCCGGGGTGATGACGCGAAAATCGAGGCCCTCCACCTCCAGCGAGATGATGTCGGGGTAGCTCGACGCGTAGGCATCGACGGTACCGTCCTTGATCGCCGAAAGCGTCTGTGGGCCAGCTGCGCCGATGGGAAGAATTGTGATGTCCGACGGCGATTTCGGGTCGATTCCGGCATCGTTGAGAGCGGCATTGACGATCGGCTCCTCGCCGCCTCCCTTCTCGGTGATCCCGAGTTTGCGACCCTTGAGGTCGGCCATCTGTGCGATATCGGAATCAGCCTTGGTGACGATCTGAAAGAGCTGGCCGGGCGGCTGGCACATGAACGCCCGAATCGACTGATCCTTCGAAAACGCCACGATGGTGTCGGCGGCGCCGGCCCACCCGGCATCGACATTGCCTGCGAGGACCTGCTGTGTGACGTAGCCCGACCCGTTGGCGGACTCGATGTTCAGGGTGAGGTCGTCGCCGAAATAGCCCAGCTTCTTGGCGACGGGCAGGGGCAGCCAGGAGAGGCCTTCGTGGTAGGACAGGAGTACGCGGAGGTTTTCGGGGCCTCCCTCCTGCGGAGAGTCGGCCGAGCCACATGAGGTCAGGCCGACCGCGGTGAGCAGAGCTGCGGAGATCGTCAGTAATTTCATGTGCATTCAATCCATCTGTGAGGCAATGAGGTTGGCATCAACGGCTACTTTGCGAGCGTCGTATTCATGGATCCAGCGAATATCGTGTGGGATGTTGGCGAAGGCGGTGTCCTGTTCTGTCCGATCTTCATCAGAGGGGAAGTGGAGAAGACGGTTGGCGCGCCACGACGCCAACTGGACCCTGTCGGCGCGCTTCTTTCGGAGCAGCTCGTACCTCCTCAACCGATCTTCGATCGAACCACCCTCACCGGCGGTGAGTAGGCAGGCCAGCACATAGGCATCCTCTATCGACAGGTTCGCACCCTGGCCGTGATGCGGCAGCATGGTGTGGGCGGCGTCGCCGAGCAGCGTCACCTGTCCGCGGCTCCAGGTCGGAAGAGATTCCATCCGGAAGAGGCCCCATCGTTCGGAATGCTGTACAGCGCCGACGATCTCGGTGACAGTCGGATGCCATCCGGTGAAGGGGGCAAGTGCCTCGTCGATCGTCGTCGGCACCCGCCAGTCCTCGGCGCTTGGCCACTGTGCCGGCGCTTCGACCGCGGCGAGGAAGGTGATCCGCTCACCGTGTGGAGTGATCGGGAAATGCAGGAGATGAGCGGTTGGACTGACCCAGAACTGTAGGTCAGCCGGATTGGCCAGGGACGGGGCAAGTTTCGAATCGATGATGCCGCGGAATCCGCTGTTGCCGGTGTACACGGTGCGATCATCACCGAACATCCACCTGCGCACGGTCGAGCGAGCGCCATCAGCGCCGATGACAACATCGGCCGTGGAGATTCCGCCGTGATCCCAGGCAAGCTGCACGCCGTCTCCAAGCAGGCGCAGGTTGACAAGGCGGTGCTCCAGGTGCACCCGCTCGCGACCGGTCGCATGGGCCAGTCGTTCGAGAATTTCGGCGCGGTGCACGCCAAGATAGGGGAAGCCCGTCTGCTCGCGATACCAGCCCAGGTGTCCGAGCGGGTGAGCAACCATCGGCTCACCGGTCAGGCCGTCGCGAATCACAACGTGGCCGGGTTCGCCCGCGACCCCGGCAAGACCATCGAGGGCTCCGAGTTCGTGGAGCACGCGTTGGCCGTTGGCGAACAGCGACAGACCCGCGCCGATCTCGGTGAGTTCCGGTGCCTGCTCGTAGACGTCGACGACGGCGCCGCGGGCCGCTAGGGTGGCGGCGACGGTCAATCCGCCGATTCCCGCGCCTATCACTGCAACTCGTATCGTCATCGCTGAACCCTTGCCGTGCACCGCTGGGTGATCTGACCGATTCCCTCGATGGTGCTCACCACGATGTCTCCGTCGCCGAGGTAGACGGGTGGGGTTCTACCCATTCCCACCCCGTCTGGTGTCCCCGTGAAGATCAGATCGCCTGAGAGCAGCGTGACCGTGTCCGAGATGGCGGCGATGAGTTCGCGCACCCCGAATACCATGTCGCCGGTCGAACCGCGCTGCACGGTCTGACCGTTCACGGTGCATTCGATGTTCAGCGCGTCAATCGGCGGGATCTCGTCGAGAGACACCAGGGTCGGCCCGGTGGGGGCGAATCGCGGATGCGACTTCGCCAGGCTGAATTGAGGTGGTGTGCCTTGCATCTGGGCCACACGTTCGGACAAGTCCTGGCCGACCATTACACCGGCCACATGCCTCAACGCGTCGGCTGCGTCAATGCGGTGTCCGCCGATGCCGATGACGACGACAAGTTCGACCTCCCAGTCGACGTTGCCGGGTGGTAATTCGACCGTTTCGTCGGGTCCACATACCGCCGATGCGAACTTCGTGAAAATCATCGGCGCCGAGGGCGGTTCCCAGCCGGTCTCCCTGGCATGGCCGACGTAATTCAGCCCGACGGCGAAGATCTGACGCGGTTGCGGAACGGGTGGGCCGAGCCGGCCGACGTCGTAGTCGGCTTCCGGCATCGGTTGGCGGAGTTCGTACCACCGAAGGAAGTCGCGCCAGTCATCGAGGATGTCGGCCATCGCGGGCCCGAACCGCTGCTCGCTGGCTCGATGGATGTCGATCGCGCGACGGTCCACCACGAGCACCGCCCTGCCGTCGACTGTGCCGAGTCTCACTGGACGTCGGCTTCCGGTGCGACCGGCCGGCGGATCACCGCGACCGCGTCGATCTCGACCTTCGCCTCCGGCGCGACCAAAGCGGCCACCTGTACCAGTGTGCTTGCCGGGCGGGGAGTGCCGAAGCGGCGCTTGCGGACCTCGTTGACGGGTGTGCGGTCATCGACATCGGTGAGGTACACGGTGACCTTTACCACATCCTGTAACGAGCTACCGACGGCGTCGAGCGCCAATTCGAGGTAGTCGTGCACGACCTCAGTCTGTTTGATGACGTCGCCGCTGCCGATGATCCGGCCGTCGGCGCCGAGCGCGATCATTCCCGAGATGAAGGCCAGATCGCCCACCGTCACGGCATCCGTGTAGTGACTAACCGGTTCCGGTAGGCCCGGAACTCGGAATTCACGCCGGGTTGTTGCGGCTCTCAATCGATTGCTCCTTCGGGTTGTTGGGCATGGTCGAGGGTGCCTGCGACGACCGATGGTGGTCATCGTCATGGTTGAGGAAGTCCAGTAGCACGGTGTGGAACTCGTCTGGTCGCTCGAAATATGGTGCATGGCCGGTCTTTTCGATGAGGTGTGTGCGGGTGCCCGATGGCAGTAGCCGCTTGACCTTGTCAGCGTTGCTGGCGGGCACCAGCTGATCGGCGGCACCCCAGACAAGCAGGCAGGGCAGGCGCGGCGCCGCGTCGCGGAGCCTGGTTCCGATGGTGTGCTCGCTGTATCCGGTGCGGAAGTAGTCGGCGAGAGCGGCGAAGCTGTCGGCGGCACCGTCGCTGTTGTTGACCACGAATTCCTCGTCGACCCAGTCGTCGGTCACCAGCGTGTCGTCGAACAGGACACGGTGTAGCTTGTCCGCGATTCCCTGTCGCGTGGTGTCGGCGATCGCATTCGCGATCCGGGTGCGCAATTCCATTGTCTCCGCGGCAATGCCGATCGGGCCGATGAGCACGAGACGTCGCGTCAGGGCGGGTTCGGCCGCGGTCATCTCCGCCGCGACATGGCCGCCGAGCGAGGTCCCGACCAGGGAAAGGTGCTCGGCGCCGAACATCTGGCGCACCTTCCTGGCGCATTCGGCGAAGCCCGGCACCGAGAGATACCGGGACCGCCCCTTCGTCGCGTACCCGTGACCGGGGAAGTCGAGCGCGACCGCCAACCAGTCGGCGTCGGCGCAGGCCCGCAGGCTCTGGGTCCATCTGTCGGCATGCGCGCCGACGCCGTGCAGGAAGAGGACGGTGCCTCGGTTCTGCAAGCGGTTGCCTGCCGACAGCACCCGCAGCGACATCTCGGGCGACACGTCGCAGGTATGTGTCCGTACTTCCGGCCCTGGCCGAGTGGCGTCGCTAGTCATGCTCACCGACGCGCTCGCGGACCTGAACGGTGCGGACGATATCCATCGCATGCTCCGGTTCCCAGTCCGGAATCGACGGTTGCCCTCGGCTCTCGTCATCGCCATTGATCAACTCATAGGTGAGGTCGCTCGTGGAGTAAGTCTGCCCGCGCTCGTGGGGCCAACGACGGGCGAGCGCCTCTTCGTTGAACGAGACGGGTTGACCGTCCTGGATCACGATCTCGATACGGCGCTTGTCCTGGAGGACGCGGATGTCGTCGAGCGGATTGCCCTCCACCACAAGGATATCGGCGATGGCCCCCGGCACGAGGGTGCCAATCTGGCCCTCGAGGTTCAGCGTCACGGCCGCGTTGCGGGTTGCGGCCTGGACGGCTTCCATGGCCGAAAGCCCCGCGTAGGTCATCAGCAGTTCGAGTTCGCGTGCGTGCCACTCGCCGTAGGGGTTCACCGAGAATCCGCTGTCGGTACCCATCACGAACGACACGCCCGCCGCATGGGCGCGGTGCAGTGAGTCGGCGGTCTTGTCCAGTGTGCGCGCCATTCCGTCGCGCAGGTCGACTGGTGCGCCGACAGCGTCTCCCCAGTCGACGATGTTCGCCAGCAGCAACAGTGTCGGGACCAGCGGTGTCCCGCGCGCGGCGAGGTCGGCGATCACCTCGTCGGTCATCATGTTGCCGTGCATGATCCAGTCGATACCCGCCGCGTTGGCGGCACCGACCTCGGCAGAGCCCCTGGCATGAATGGTCACCTGCTTGCCGAGTTGGTGGGCGAGGTCGGCGACAGCCTTGAGCTCGTCGTCGGTGAAGGCCTGGTAGTTGCCGTAGGGACTGTCGGCCAGTTTGATCAGATCGACGCCGTTTTTTACCTGGTGCCGGACTTCGCTGATCATCTCGGTTAACGAATTAGCAAGGATCCCAATGGATCCCGCTGGTACCCCGACGGAGTCGGGATACCAGTCGGTGAGGCCGTTGCTGGTGGTTATGTAGCGGCCGGCCGTGGTCATCCGAGGGCCCTGGACGATGCCGTCTGCGATGGCCTCCCGCAGGCCGACCCCGATGTAGTAGCTGCCGCCGGGTTGCGAGATGCCGGTGACACCCGCGCGGAGCACCTTCTGGGCGTTGAACGCGGCTTTCAAGGTCCGCAGTTCGGCGCTGGTGTAGAGGTCGATCTCTTCCTCGGTCCGCGACTCGCCGTAGGTCATGTGGCAATGGGCGTCGATGAGGCCCGGCATCACTGTCTTGCCGCGGGCGTCCACCACCGTCACCGGTTCGCTCCTGGGCACGTCCGCATGCGTGACATTCGGACCTACTGCATGGATGCGGTTGTCGCGCACCAGGATCGAACTTTCGAGGGCCAGAGGTGCGCCTGTCGCGTCCAACACATCGCCGCGGTCGATGAGCAGCCAGCGGGCCATCAAACTCCTCCGTAGAGATTATAATATAATCTTTCCGGCGACCGTACACCGTGCTGCGGCGGCGCACCAGCCCCAATTTCCGGCGAGCTTTCGGCGCTGCGATGCGCCGCCGACCGAACGAAGGGACGCGGGCAGCTAGGCCGCCGAGATCGCGGCCCCGCGCAGCGGCCTGGTGCATTGGTCGCAGATCATGACGGCGGTGAACGGCTGACCACAGGCGGTATGTGTCAACTCCACCGCATGCCCTTCGGGTGCGTCGTACCACCGCTGCGCCCACTGCAGAGCCGTCACGAGAACAGGAGCAGGCCGCGCAGGCCCGCTCGCAGTTCCAGATCGACACCAGCATCGGCCACAGCGAGCGGCTGAGTGGTTTGGTCACATACTCGGCGCGAGACGGATTCGTCTGATACACACGAGGTTCCAGCAGCCCGTCGTCGGCCAGCGATCGAAGGCGTTTCGACAGAACCGAATGCGAGATCGGCAGCGTGACTGGAAATCGCTGTACCGGGTGGCGCCCATCAACGCTTGCTGAATCACCAGCAGCGTCCACTCGTCGCCGAGCAGCCCGAGCATGCGGGCGACAGCGTTCGGTTCCGAAACTTCGCCAGCCGGACGGGGATCGAGCGGCTCGGCGCCAAACTCGACGGAATCCTGCGCAGCCATCAACTCGTGCCGGATGGGACCCGGCGGGACACCGTCGTCTATTCGATACTCGACGTCGAATGGCCAACGGTGCGAACGCATCTGCAGTTCCGCCTGGACCGCCCCCGCTAGCTGGCGTCACACGTGACGGGCGGCCTCCTGAACGAGCTGGATCCGCGAATCCAGACCCAGTTTGGCGTAGACATGCGTGAGGTGTGTCTGCACGGTCCGCGGTGAGATGAACATCCTTTCGGCGATGTCCTTGTTGCCGAGCCCTTCTGTAACGAGACCGACGACCTCGTGTTCGGTCGGGGTCAGTGATTCCCAGCCGCTCGCAGGCCGCTTGCGCTCACCGCGCCCGCGCTGGACGTAGGCGATCGCCTCCTCGGTCGACATCGCCGCACCCTCCGCCCATGCGGCGTCGAAGTCGGCATCGCCCAGCGCTTCCCGGGTAGCGGTGACTGCGGCCTCGTAGCCCATCGAGTACACCGGGAATCGGACCCCGCCCATCGCGGCGCGGCTGGCTGCCGCAGCGCCGAAGAGTCGCGCCGCATGACGGTGGTTCTGCTGGCTACCGGCCGCCCGCGCCAGGACCTCGAGTGTCTCGGGCACACGCAGCTGCCCGCCTGTTTCGACGCCGAGCGCCAGGGCGGCGTGACCGTCCTGCTCGGCCTGGTCGGTTTCGCCCTGAGCCATCGCAACATGAGCGCGCGCGACGAATCCGTTCATCTGGAAGCAGCCGGGCGTCACCGCAACGGTGTCATCCGCCCACCGGCGCGCGGCGGCCAATTCGCCACACGCCAGTAGCGCCTCGGTCATCGGAGTAATGCCTCTCACGTACAGCGATCGGTTGGGAACGGTGTGCGCTATCGCCGATTCGCATGCGGCCTTGGCCTCGTCGGCATCCCCGGCAGCAAGCGCTGCATAAGCCGATAACGCGTAAACCGTGTCCTCGTGAAAGCCGCCCATTCCCACCGACGCTTCGTGCGCCTCCTTCACCTTCGCGCGAGCTGCCGCCACCTTTCCCTGGTGAGCGAGTGAGAAACTCTCGACGTTGAGCCCGAACTCGGTGAGCATGCGCTCGCCGGTAGCGCGCGCCTGCTCGGTCACCGCCCGCGTCATCGCGTCGGCGCCGTCGGCAAGGCCGCGCTCCCACACCAGCGCGGTTGCTAGCCACACCCGGCAGTGCCGCGACATGAACGAATCACCGACGGCCTCAGCGATGTCGCGCCCTTCTTCAGCCGCGAGCTGGGATGCGATCGGCCGGCCGGCGACATGTGCTGCGACGGCCAGGTAGCTGAGGATGTGACACAGCTTCGACCGATCACCCGACGCCCGCAACAGCTCGATTGCGTCGGTCAAGTACATCGTCGCTACGTCGGGGGTGTAGTACGCCGCCGCACCGCAGGCGGCCAGGCATGAAGCGGTCAGAGCGGAGTCGCCCAGTTCACGTGCACAGGCCAAAGCCTCCTCTGCGCGGTCCAGACTCGTAGGAGTGCCGGTCCACGCCGCCAAGACGCTCTTGTCGGCAACCGCACGAGCCCACACGGCGGGTAGGACGTCGGCATCTCGATAGCGCATGTCGTCGAAGACGAGATCGAAAGCGACCATCCCTTCACCCATCCTGCCGCGGGTCTCCCAAAGCCGTTGCAGTGCCGAAACCAATCGCAGCGCGGGCTCGAACTCCGCGCAGTCGATGCTCCACGCATGCGACGCGAGTAGGTTGCCGGTTTCCCGTTCAGCCCAACCGACTAGCTCCTCGCCTTCGAGTTCGACGGCGGATGCGACGTAGTGGTCACGGTGGCGATTGCGCATCTCGCTGGCTTCACCTGACTCGGCGAGCTTTTCCAGCGCGTACTGGCGGACGGTTTCGAGTAGGCGATAGCGCATGGTGTCCGACTCTTCGTCGGCGACGACCAGCGATTTGTCGACGAGCAGGCTGAGCTGGTCGAGAATCTGGAACTGCTCGGCCTCACTCGTTGCGGCCACAGCGCGCGCGCCGTCGAGGTCGAATCCGTCCATGAACACACCGAGTCTGCGAAACAGGACCTGCTCCGCTTCGGTCAACAGCGCGTGAGACCAGTCCACTGAGGCCCGCAACGTCTGCTGGCGTCGCATGGTGTTCCTGGCGCCACCCGTCAGGAGACGGAATCTGTCGTGCAGACTGTCGGCGATCTGCCGCAACGACAGCGCGCGCACGCGTGCGGCAGCCAATTCGATCGCAAGGGGCATTCCGTCGAGTCGCTGGCAGATATCAGCCACCAGATCGATATCGTCGCCGGTGGCGTGGAAAGTGGGCCGTGCGCGCAGGGCTCTATCGGTGAACAGCGCGACGGCCTCGTCACGCAGTGAAAGCGAGGGGACGCGCCACGTGACCTCACCTGACACTGAAATCGGTTCTCGACTGGTAGCCAGGATCGTCAACCGCGGACAGCCGTTCAACAGGCGAGTGATCACATCACCGCACGTGTCCAGCAGATGTTCGCAATTGTCCAGCAGTAGAAGCATTTGCCGGTCGCCGATGAACCGCCGCACCGTTTCCAGCGGCGTCCTGCCAGCCTGGTCTGGCAGCCCTAGAGTCCTGGCGATGGTCAAGGAGACGACGAGGGGATCAGCGATCGCCGCGAGGTCGACCCACCACACGCCGTCTGAGAATTCGTCGGAGACCTGAGATGCCACCTCGACGGAAAGCCGTGTCTTACCCGCGCCCCCTGCCCCGGTAAGGGTCATCAGCCGGTTGTCGAGCAGAAGTCGGCGTACTTCGTCGACCTGCCCGAGCCGCCCGACGAAGGTCGTCAATTGCGCCGGAAGATTGTTAGAGCGGACGGTTTTGGCGGTTCGCAGCGGTGGAAACTCGTTGCGGATGTCGGGGTGGCATATTTGCACGACTCGTTCGGGCCGGGGCATGTCACGAACGGGGTGGGTGCCGAGTTCGGCCAGCCACGCATCATCTGGTAGCCGATCACACACCAAATCTGTTGTGGTGCCCGATAATACTGTCTGACCCCCGTGCGCCAAATCGCGAATGCGTGCGGTGCGGTTGATCGTGGGCCCAATGTAGTTGGACTCATCGCGAAGCTGCACTTCGCCGGTGTGAAGGCCGATGCGCAGCTTGATCGGCGCCAGCGGTGCACGCTGCAGCTCCAGTGCGCACGCCACAGCGTCGCTGGCGCGGCCGAAGGCGATGACGAAGCTGTCGCCCTCACCCTGTTCGATTGGCCGCACTCCGCGATGGTCCGGCACCAGTGCGGCCAGAACATGGTCGAGGTTCGCGAAGGCGGCGGTCATCTCCTCGGCCTGGGCTTCCCATAGCCGTGTCGAGCCCTCGACGTCTGCCAACAGCAGCGTCACGGTTCCCGTCGGTACCAGGTCGTTCACGCCCAGATCGCTCCAGTTCAGCATGGCCGTGTCAAGTTCGCTCATGCTAACCAGCTTGCGACGAGCACAGGCCGCAAACGTCAGCACAGACGCGTAGATCTGTGTTGAGACTGCGCGTAGGTGTACACGAAAACCTGCGGCCAGATCGCACATACGAGCTTGTGCGATCTGACCGCAGTGTCGAACGGACTTCGCCTATTCGGCGTCGACGGTGGTTGGAATTCTCTTCTGCCCGCCGCCGTGCGCGATGTCGATCTTGCGGGGCTTCGCCCGTTCGGCCATCGGGATGGTCACCGTGAGCACTCCGTTCTCATACGTCGCGGAGATCGCGGTGGTGTCCACGCCCTCGCCGAGCGATAGCTGGCGCCGGTAGCTGCCGAAGAAGCGTTCGTTGGTCAGCCACTGAACCGAATCGTCGCTACGTGCGGTGCGGTGCGCCGAGATCGTCAGGTTGCCGTTGTCGACATCGACGTCGACCGAACCCGGGTCGATGCCGGGCAGATCGGCGGTCAACACGTAGTGGTCATCGATTTTGCACAGATCCATCGGCATGAACCGTGGGGTGCGACTCGATCCGGTCTGGCTGGTCAACAGGCCCCGGGTCAGAGCATCAAGGTCACTGAACGGATCAAAACGAAGCACAGCAATTCACCTCCTATGTCGTCTCAGAGCCCGCCACCCTGGCGGGCGACCAATCACTGTGCAACCGCGATATTAGCACTCTCACCCCGAGAGTGCCAGATCAAAACTGCTGACAGATCGCTTTTTAGCCCTAGACCGCAGAGATCTCTGAACCGCGCAGCGGCCCGGCGCACCGGCCGCAGGTCATCACCGCGGTGAACCGCTCGCCGCACGCTGTGTGAGTCAACTCCACCGCGGGTCCTTCGGGTGTGTCGAACCATCGCTGCGCCCACTGCAGCGCCGTTATCAACACGGGGAACAGGTCACGGCCCTTCTCCGTGAGGCGATAGCGATGGTGCGCGGCCTCCAGCACACCGTTCACCCTGAAGATCGACAGCCGGTCTGCGATGGACCCCGGCGGTGCGGAGAGCTGCCTCTGAAGGTCGGTGAACCGGCTGACCCCTACGAACGCCGCGACCAGAATCGCGAACGCCCACCTGTTGCCGAGCACCGTCATCGTCTGCGGGAAAAGCCCAGCCTGGCCCGATGCGGATCGTCGCCGGTTCCCGGCAGCGGGCACCGACCGCGCCCACGAGCCGCTCGGACCCCACTGCGCGACGAGGTCTTTCTCACTGACCGGTTCAGTGCATGAGCGGCAGGTGACACGCGGAACGAAGTCCTCGTCGCACACGGTGTGGTGCATCCGCGGCAAGTCGCCGGTGTGTTCAGGAACCCAGCGCTGTTCCCAGTCCCAGATCGAAACCAGCATCGGCCACAGCGAGCGGCCGCGAGCAGTGGTCAGATACTCGTAACGCGGCGGATTCGATTGATAGGGACGGGGTTCCAACAAGCCGTCGTCAGAAAGCGAGCGAAGGCGACTCGACAGAACCGAGTGCGAGATCGGCAGGTGAGACCGGAAATCGCCATAGCGCGTCACGCCCATGAGAGCCTGTTGAACCACCAGCAGCGTCCACTCGTCACCAAGCAGGCCGAGCATGCGTGCGACGGCATTGGGCTCGGGTTTCTTCACCTACAACCCGATCGCGGCGGCTGCGTCGTCGGTTTCGTGCCAGCGCCGCAGCGCTGACCCGTCGGCCCACGTAGAGTGTGTTCCGCTGGAGACCCGTTCGGGCAGTAGCAGTTTGCATACCGGGCCGTCGGTCACCCTGGCCGCATCGAACACCAGACAGTACGACGCGTCGTCATTCATATCGGTGGTGAGGGTGACCAGATAGCCGTCGTCCTCAGCGCTGCCGCCGACGCGCGGCGCCACGGCCGTCTCACTGCCGTAGACCCCGTCGTCGAACGCGTAGCGCTCCTCGGCCCCGGTCTTCAGGTCGTGCTTCACTAGCCCGTCGAACAGGAACCAACCCGGCTTGCCCGTTGCGGCGTAGGTGTAGCGATAGTCGCGGCCGGCGTAGCCGGAGTTGATCATGCCGAACTCGGTGATGCTGTCGGTCAGCTGCTCCTCTGTGGTGGCGCCGGTGACCAGGTTGAAACGCCAGCGGCGCAGCCGCGTCTGCAGCCGATCAAGTGCGAGGAAGCGAAATGCCTTCTCCCACCGGTCACTCCCCTCGCAAGCTGGGGGCCCAGACAGGCTGTCGACCGGCGCGGGATCGCCCTCGTAGAAGCCGTCGAGCACGATCTCGTCGCCGTCCTCATAGGCGTTGGTAAAGTGCAGCACGAACGTCGGGTCGGCCTCGAACCACTTGATGTCGTCGGGTCCGCCGCGTCTCGGGATGACCGCGAACCGCGACGGCATGTCGGCGTGGAAGCCCGGCAGGTGGATGTTCGCCTCGAGCAGCTTGGGATCCCAGAACAGCGGAAAGTCATTGAGGATGGCGTAATTCGGGGTGAACGCCATGTCGTGGGGCAGCCGCGGACCCGGCAGCGGGATATCGGTCAGGTGCACCAGGTCGTTGTCGGCGTCGACCACGCCGTACCGCATGTACGGGGCCTGCTTGCTGTAGGTGAAGAACAGCAATTCGCCTGTGGCGTCGTCGACCTTCGGATGTGCCGAGACGCCCCACTCGAACGGGAAGCCTCCGTTGAAGTCCTCTTTCCCGGTGGTCTCGGCGGTCAACGGGTTGACGCGATACAGATCTCCGCACTGGTAGAAGCTCGTCAGTGCCGTACCGCGGTGCACGATCACATCGGTGCTGGAGGCGTCCTTCATCAACGTTCGCGCGCCCCAGCCGTGGTCGCGCTTGGCGACCTGCACGGGTTCGGCGAGACCCGGCCACAGCGCGCCGCCCGCTTCCTCCTCGGCAGCAAGGCCGTCGGTGCGGATGAACCGGTTGCGGTAGAACGCTTTTCCGTTCCGGAAGCCGACGACGTGGATCATCCCGTCACCGTCGAACGGATGGTAGAACTTCAGCGAAGGGTGCAGCGGGTTCTCAGTGTTGCGCAGGTACACCCCGTCGAGGTCCCGCGGGATGTCGCCTTCGACGACGGTCAGGTTGTCTGCATCCCATTCGGTGGTCTGTGGCCGCCACGGTCCGGTCCGGTACGGGTGGTCATCGTCTTCTGGCAGTGTCGACAGGAACTTGCCGACGACCTCTACGTCCATCTACAACTCCTTTGCCGATCCGACGACGAAGCTGACGGTGGTCGCCGTGCTGCCGCCGAAGTTCAACGTGCCGAACGTCTTTGCGCCCTCGATCTGGTACTCGCCCGCGCCGTCGCTGACCTGTTTGGCCGCGTCGAGAAGCATCCGCACGCCCGATGCGCCGACGGGATGCCCGCCGCCGATGAGCCCGCCGCTGGGGTTGATCGGCAGCGCGCCGCCGATCTCGATCTCGCCGTTCTCGATGGCCTTCCACGATTCGCCGGGTCCGGTGAGGCCGATGTGGTCGATCGCCAGGTACTCACTCGGCGTGAAGCAATCGTGCACCTCGAAACCGTCGACGTCATCGAGGCCGACGCCTGCGCGGCCGAAGGCGTCGAGCACCGCGCCGCGGACGTGGGGCAGAACATAGGGATCGGCGGCAGAGCGGTCGAGCTTCTGCTCCAGTCCCAGCCCGACGGTGCGGTGACCCCAGCCGTCGATCCGTCCGATCGGGCGTGCATCGGGGTGATCCCGCAGATAGTCGTCGGTAACCAGCACGACGCCCGCGCCTCCGTCGGTCATCTGGCTGCAGTCGAACCGGCGCAACCGACCCTCGATGACGGGGTTGACCTCATCGTCGGCCTCGCGCCCCGCCCGCAGGTCCGGGACGGTCCAACCGCGCGTTTGCGCGTTCGGGTTCGACCGCGCGTTGGCGAAGTTCAGTTGGGCGATCGCGCGCAGGTGGCTCTCGTCGAGGCCGTACCTCTTGTCGTACTCGTCGGCGACGCGGGCGAACATGCTGGGCCACATGAATTTGGCGTCGGCGCCCTCGTGCCCGATCCAGGCCGCTGCGCCGAGGTGCTGTGCCGCGGTGTCGCCAGGCACGGTCTTCTCCAACTCGATGCCGACCACCAACGCGGTCTCGTACGCGCCGGAGCGCAGATCGGCGATCGCGGCAAGGGTGGCGATGCTTCCGGACGCGCACGCCGCCTCGTGACGTGACGACGGTGTGTCCCACAGCCCTTCGTGCACGGTCGCGGGCATTGCGCCGAGGTGAGCCTGGCGTGCGAACAACTCACCGAACGCGTTGGCGACGTGGATGACCTCGATCGCGTCGGGGTCGACGCTTGCAGAGGCGAGCGTCGAGTCGATCACCTCGGTGGTCAGGTCGGCGTAGTCGAGGCCCTCGCGGGTCAGATTGCGGCTGAAGTCGCTCTGATAGCCGCCGAGAATCCAGACATTGGTGGCGTTCGCCATGGCGGCGACGATACTACAACTAACAGAGTGACTTAAGGGGTAATCGGAAGCCGGGTAGGGCGGGTAGGGCGGTCCCGCCGGCTCGAGGTCTGAACCGACGAGACCTCAGTGCGTGCGAAGGTCGACCGCCGCATGCACCTGAACCGCAGCATTACCAAGCGGGGCACAAGGCAAACGTTGATCAGGCATTTTGTGCGCCGACTGTGTCAACAGCGGTGTGCCTGGCCGCTCGAAGGGGAACACTTCGATCATGACTGATGAGCGGAACCACGATCTGGCGATGCGGATGGCCGAACTGGCCCGCACAGTCGCCGCGCCGCGCAGCGTCGACGAAGTGCTGACCGACGTGACCAAGACGGCGATGGAACTGATCCCCGGCGCGGACACCGGCGGAGTGCTGCTGATCGGCAAGGGTGGCAAGTGGAATTCGGTCGGGGGCACCTCTGAGCTGCCACATCTCCTCGACGAGCTGCAGATGAAGTTCAACGAGGGGCCGTGCGTGGAGGCCGCGCTCGACGACGTGATCGTGCGCACCGACGACTTCCGCACCGACCAGCGGTTCCCGAAGTACTCGCCCGCGGTCGCCGAACTCGGCGTGCTGAGCGGAGTGTCGTTCAAGCTCTACACGGCCAGCCGGACCGCGGGGGCGCTCAACTTGTTCTCGTTCAAGGCCAACGCATTCGACGGCGAGTCCGAGACGTTCGGGACGGTTCTTGCCGCCCACGCCGCGGCGGCGATCCTGGCGAGCCGCGAAGGTGAGGAGCTTCAGTCGGCGCTTTCCACCCGCGATCGCATCGGTCAGGCCAAGGGCATCATCATGGAGCGCTACAACGTCGACGACGTGCGCGCCTTCGAGATGCTGCGCAAGCTGTCCCAGGACAGCAATACCCGGCTGTCCGACATCGCCGTACGCGTCATCGACACGCGCGGCGACGGCAGCCGGTGACGAGACCAGGCACCCCTACGCGTCGCGCGGAACCACCAGCACAGGCACAGGCGCGTGGCGGACGATCTTGGCGGCCCTCGAGCCAAGGAACACCTTCGCGACGGGACCCGACTCGCTCGACCCGATCAAGAGCAGATCGCCGTCGTGCCAGGAGATGTCGTTGAGTGCGGTCTCCCAGTCGTGGCCCCTTCCGATGGACACTCCGGCGCCCGGCTCCTTCGAGTCGCCGAGCACCCGGCGGGCCGACGACTCGATGGCCGTAGTCCACTCGGCGACCACTTCGGCCTCTTCGGTCCGGAACATCGCCGTCACCGGTGGTGCGGGCCGAACGGCGAACGACGCCAACCGCATCTTCGTGTCGAGCTGGGTGACCAGGTCAGCCGCCGTCCGCAGCAACGAGTCGCACTGTTCGGTGCCGGTGTAGGCCACCGTCACGCAGTCGACCTGGTCGGTATCGCCCACCCGAAAACCGCGGGGCGCCAACGCAACCGGAACGTGCGAACTGTGCAACAGCCGGTCGGCGACACTGCTCAACGAGATGCGGCCGAAGAGTCCGGCGGTCGACGAGCCGACCACGACCAGGCTGGCCTTGTGCTGCTCGGCCGCCTGGAGCAGGCCGACGGGAGTCGACCGCGCCTTCACCGTCGTGAACGTCGCGGACACGTCCGGGGGCAGTTCGGAACGCGCCTGATCCAGTGCGCCGCGGGTCATCTCGTCCACCTGGCTCTGGAACGCGTCGTCCTCCCTGACCACTCCAGGCAGCCATGGTGGGGGTGCGACGGTGCACACGACGAGGTCCTGACCGCTGGAGCGGGACAGCAGGGCACCGAGGTTCAGTGCCGCCTTGCCCTTCCGGTTCGGGGGATAGCCAACGACGATTGTCACGGCTCGTTGTCCTCCACGGCGAGGCCGACGTGCTCACTTCGACCGAGGTGAGAATGGTGGCGCGAGTAGAAGAAGTACCAGAGGAAGGCGACCGCGACCCAGACCAGGAACACGTAGATCGTGATCGGCCGCAGGCTGAGGATGATCCACAGCGCACCGAGGATGGACAGGATCGGGGTCACCGGGTACCCCGGAACCTTGAAGCTGCGGGGCAGGTCGGGGGCCCGCTTCCGCAGCACCATCACCCCGATCGAGACGGCGATGAACGCCACGAGCGTGCCGATGCTGGTCATCTCTGCCAGGAAGTTGATCGGGATCAGGCCGGCCATCAGGCCGATCACCACCGCGACGATGACCGTGTTGTGGACCGGGGTCAGCGTGCGCGGATTCACCCTGTGGAAGATCTCGGGGATCATGCCGTCACGCGACATCGCGAACAGGATTCGGGTCTGCCCGTAGATCGACACCAGCGTGACGCTGAAGATCGAGATGATCGCTCCGGCGGCAAGCACGGTGCCAGGCCAGGACGCCCCGACCACCTTCTCGAGGATCTGGGCCAGTCCGGCCTCCTGGCCTTCGAATTCAGCGCTCGGTTGAGCAGCCACGCCGATGAGCGCCGTCAGCACATAGAGCACGGTCACTGTTACCAGCGCGATCATGATCGCCAGCGGAAGGTTTCGCCTCGGGTTCTTCGCTTCCTCGCCCGCGGCGGCGACGCTGTCCAGTCCGACGAAGCTGAAGAAGATGACGCCCGCCGCCGCTGAGATGCCTGCGAAGCCGAACGGCGCGAAGCTGGCCAGGTTGTCGGAGTTCCAGCCCTGGACGCCGATCACGATGAACATGAGGAGCACGCAGATCTTGATGACCACCATGACGGCGTTGGTCTTCGCCGACTCGCTGACGCCGCGGATGAGCAGTGCGGCGCACATGAGGATCAGGACCATCGCGGGCAGGTTGATGATGCCGCCCTGTTCGGGAGCGTTCGAAAGCGCTTCGGGTATCTGGACACCGAAGACGTTGCCGATGAACTGGTTGAGGTACTCCGACCAGCCCACCGCGACAGCCGCGCCTGCCACCCCCCATTCCAGAAGCAGACAGGCGCCGACGCCCATGGCGACGAACTCGCCAAGCGTCGCGTAGGTGTAGGAATACGACGAGCCTGCAACCGGCACGGCGCCCGCCAATTCGGCGTAGCAGACGGCGGTCAGCCCGGCGACGATTCCCGCGATCAGGAACGAGAAGATCACCGCCGGTCCGGCCATCGGCACCGCTTGGCTGAGGATGAAGAAGATGCCGGTACCGATCGTGCCGCCGATGCCGATCGCGGACAGGCTCCACAGGCCGATCGTCCGCTTCAGCTCACTCTTCCCGGAGTCGGCGCCGGTCTCGGCCGCCATTTCCTCTACGGGTTTGCGCCGCAATACCTGTTCACGAAGTGCTGCCATGGCGTCCTCCTCGGGTCATTTGTGATCATGACTCAGGGGATGGGCGCGGCTGCAGGAAATCGAGAAGCTGGTCAGTCGAAGATCAGCAGGCGCCCCCGTCGGATTCCCATCGATGGAGGGCGATTGGGGCCAGCGGGGCAGTGGCGCTTTGCGCGGCGATTCCGAGTAGTTGGTCGGGGGTGGACGAATCGTTGGCGCTGGTCGCGGTCATCACCACGTTGTAGGCGTGGTTGGCATCGGTGTACGGCGGTACCACGAGCAGGGTCAACTTTCCGATATGCGGCCCCGATACCGATATGACTCTCGGCGTGTCTTCGCTGTCGTCAAGCACGACGCTTCTGGACTGGGGCCCGACCCGTTGGGGTGGGTGGGACCAGTCGCTTTCGTGATACTGCACGCGGTCGATCGTGCCGAACCGCAATGAGAGTGCCTGGAGCAGCGGTGGTAGCTCGGCGGTCAGTAGCGTTGATCGTGGCCACCAAGCTCCTTGTACAAACCCGCAGGTTTGGTGTGCGGTTTTCAGCCGCAATCGCAAGGCTCCGGTCGTCGGTCGGCCTCTTCGTGCGGTGACGGGGCGTTCAAGTGTTGCAGTCATGCTGGTGTCTTCCTGCTGTCGATGTGGTCTTCGTGTTCGGTGATGACAGCGCAGAGGATTCTGATTTGGGCGAGTAGCTCAGCTTCGCCGGCTTCGAGTTCACGGATCCGGTGGTGAGCCTTGATGAGTCGGTCGTTCAGAAGGACATAAGTGGGAGGTGTTGGAGACATGATAATTCCTCTTAACCGCCTGTGGGCGTTCACTTTTGGCGTCGGGTGATCTCACCGCGATGCGCGCTGGTTCAGGTGAGCGTGAAGGCCGTAGGGCACTGCGTTGAGGAGCGTGACGGCCAGGTCGGGACCATTGGGCAATTGGTAGGTGCGGCGTTCACCGGGGCGTGCGCCCGCGATGGCGGCACCCAACGGGGATTGGATGGAATAGACCGTCATATCGGCGTATTCGGCGCCCTTCACCCCCAGCAGGAATGTGTCTGTATCACCGGTGTCGTCGTGGCGGACGGTGACTACCATCCCGGGTTCGGCTATCCCGTCGTTGGGTGGGTCCTCACCCACGACGGCGTTGATCAGCAGATCGTGAATCTGCTGAATCCGTGTCTCCCAGGCGCGCTGGACAACGGTGGCGTTCTCGTCGGCCTCCGCATCGCCGATTCCAGCGGAGAACAGAAACCGCAGAGTGTCCAGTTCCCGGTGTAGTCGCTCGTGGGCCTGCGGTGAGATCCAGACACGTGTGGTGGTGGTGGGCATGTCAATTCCTTTCAGTGTCATTGCACGAGTAGGGCACTGCCTTGAGGAGCGTGACGGGCAGGCTTGCCCCGCTGGGGATCGTGTATGTGCGCTGTTCGCCGGGGCGTGCCCCAGCTATCGCCGTGCCGAGCGGCGATTGCATCGAGTACACGTCGATGTCGGCGTCTTCAGCCCCGCGGATGCCGAGCAGAAACGTTTCGAGTTCACCTGTGTCGTCGTAGCGGACAGTCAAAACCATTCCAGGTTCGGCGATGCCGTCGTCCGGCGGATTCTCGCCGACCACGGCATTGTTCAGCAGGTCTTGAATCTGGCGGATACGCGCTTGTCGCGCTGCGTAGTTGGCGACAAGGTCTTCGTCGTGGTCCATGAAGTCGTCGGGGACTTCGACGCTTGGGCGTGAACGCAGCGCGTCCAGTTCGGCCTTTAGCCGGATGTGAGCTTCTCGCGTCATCCAAAGACGTTCGGTGCTAGTCATTTTGGGTTGCGTCCTTCCGTTGAAGCAGAGGTTGTCGTCAGGGGCGGGCTGGAATCCACGCCGCCCCTGACGACTCGGGAGCCCGTAATCGGGCGCGGGTCTAGCGGCCGGTTCGGCGCAGCGGGTCGAACGCGCGCAGACCTTCGGGTTGCTTTCCGGTGGTGATGTATTCGGCCAGCAGTCGACCGGTCACCGGGCCGTGCGCCAGTCCCCACATGCCGTGGCCGCCTGCGACGAAGACGCCGCGTGACATCTCCCCGATCAAGGGCCGGCCATCGGGGGTGACGGGGCGTGGGCCAACCCAGATGTCGCTGCGCTCGGCCCAACGCACTCCGTCCAGCAACGGCCTTGCGGAGTCGACGATGGCGCCAACCCGGGCCGGCACCGCCGGTTCGTCGGGGTTGCGGAACTCCATGGTGCCCGACACACGCAGGCCGCCTTGGTACGGCGTGCACGCCACCCGCACGTCGGGTAGGTAGATGGGGCCGGGGATGGGACGGTCCACGGGCACCGTGAACGAGTAGCCACGGCCGGCCTGTACCGGGACGCGCACCCGTCTGCCCGCCAGCCGGGATATCCATGCGCCGGTAGCGATGACCGCGGTGTCGGCGGTTAACGGCTTGCCGCTGTGCGGGTAGACGGTGATGCCGCGCCCGGAGGACAGCACGTCGTCGATTTCCAGCGTGCGCATGATTGCGCCCCGCTCCTCGACCGCTCGTCCAAGGGCATGTACGAAGCGGCCGGGGTCGATGAAGCGCTGACCGTTGATGTTGATCGCGGCGCTGATCGCCGGTGATGCCAGGGGCACCTGTTCGCGCAACGCTTCGCCGCACAGTCCGGTGACAGACATTGTCTGTCCGGCGTTTTCGAGCGCGCGAAGCTCACGCATCATGTGTTCTGCGGCGTCGGTGCTGCGAAACAAGGCGGTGATCGGGGCGTCGGTCATCGGCGCGTCGACACCGTTGGCGGTCAGCACATCGAAGGCTTCGATGCATTCCTCGTTGAGGGGTACGTTGGCCCGCACCGCCCGCTTCCACGACGACCGCCTGCAGTTGGCGGCGAACTGGACAAGGAAGCTGGCCAGTGCGGAGTCGGCGGTCAACGGAATGTGCAGGGGCGCGGCCGGGTTGCGCAGCGAGCGCAGCCCGTAGCGCAGCACCGCAGGCGAGTTCAGCGGGAGGGTCAGCGCAGGCGCGATCCAACCGGCGTTGCCCCAGGAGGCGCCTGCGGCCACGCCGGCGCGGTCCACCACGGTGACAGCGACTCCGCGCTCCTGCAGGAACCACGCCGTCGACAATCCGACGATGCCCGCACCGACCACGATCGCCGACCGCGGTCCGCCGTCCATGCGCTCGACGTCGACCATCACTTACCTCCACAGTTGAACGTTTGTTGTCATCTCCATGGTGGTGCTGACCGACCCCGCAACGTTTGCGCAATCCGGACAACCCGCCGATGCCCCGTTGTCCGGATTCGACAACGCCGCTCGAAGAGCCACGTGAAAGGCGCAAACTGGCGGTTTATTTTTTCTGACGTATGGTCGGAGGCAGGTGGTTGCCACTTCGAATTAAGGAGCGACAATGGCTGACAAATCTCCGGGTAAGAGTCTTCGACGGCCCGCCCTGTCCATCAAGGAGCGCCGGGCTGCCAAGCGCGCCAAGACCATTGAGTCGACGCCCATCGTGCGGAAGCGGAAGCGCTGAGCATTAGCGACTCACGGCCCTAGTCTTTTCGCGACAGGGCCGCACGCGGACACTCGGCGATGGCCTCCTCAGCGAGCGCCTCCTGCTCGACCGGAACGGGATCGGCTGTGACCGTTGCGTATTCGTCATCGTCGAGTGTGAACACCTCGGGCGCGATTCTCACGCAGATGGCATTGCCCTCACAGCGATCGCGGTCCACCGCGACACGCATGTCTCCTCCTTCATTGCCTTTTACAGCGATCGGTCACCGTTCTGCAGTGCGGCCCGGATGCTCGTGTCCGTCGCCGTTGCCGACCAGGTTGTCGAGGTCGTGTTGCCATCCGGTCGAGCGGATGCGGTCACAAACTGAGCGGGTGACGGCGAACAGGGTCGCTGCCGCTGCGGCAACGCATATCCAGATCGCGAGTGCGCCCGTCACAGCCTCCACGGCGGCGCGACTGGTCGGGGTTGGCGCGTGGGTCTGTGCTCCGTCGTTGTCGACCCAGATTTGAATGGGGTCGCCAATTTCCGTTGTCGATTGCGCCCCGACCGCGCCGGTGTGTTCCTCTCCGTTGGCGGTCCATCGGGCCTTCACGGTGGTGGCGCCCGTTCGCAAGACTTCGGGGACGGAGACGTCGTTGACCGTCGCGGTCACAGTATGGCGAGTGCTGGCCTGCTCGGCGTAGACGTGGCGGCGGGAGTCATTGACCGCGGTGCCCACCGCGGCTGCGATCGGGATGGCGAGCAGCGCAACAACGACAGCCAGCACCAAGGTCAGTGCCTCGATCCGGTCAATGGTGCGTACCAGTGGATCGCGGCCACGCAGGCGCAACAGAACGGGCCACCGGGGCAGGCGCAGGGTGAAGGTGTCCATCGCGGCGTCGTCGGGGCGCAAGTGGGCAGTCCTGCGGTGATCGTGGGGGTTCATCGACAGCACCCCTCTCCACAGCTCGACCACCGGATGTCTCCATCGTGGTGCAGCCGGCCCTCGGATGGTTTGCCACAACCAGACAACGGGGCCGCGGCGCTTTGTCGTGTTTCGACAGCGCGCATCGTCAGTCGCTGTCGCTGGCCGCGAGTTCGATCGTCATGGCCAGCCGCTTTCTGGCGTCGTCCAGTTGCAGGTTGGCGATCTCGGCCATCTTGCGCAGCCGGTATCGCACGGTGTTCTCGTGGATTCCCAACCGCTCGCCGGCCTCGGTGGGGTCGCCCTGGGCCGCCAGCCAGGCCTGCAGCGTCGCCACGTACTCGGTGGCGTGGGCGCCGTCGTGGCGGCGCAACTCGGCCACCGGACCGCGGTCCGGGGCGCGACCCGACCGCGCAGCGGCGCGCAGCCGCTGTAGCAGGATGTCGTCCCACGACTCGTCGTAGACCGCGGGCGCTGCGCGGGGCCGGAAGCCCTCGTGCAGCGCCAGACACTCGTCGGCCTCATGGCGTGCGCTGGCCAGTTCTGTCACCAGCGCGGCGCCGCTGATCCCGGCCACCATGGTCATACCGTCGGGGAGGGCCGCGCGCAGACCGCTGACCCAGCCCCGCGCTGGCTCCGCCTGCTCGCCGGGCAGAAGGGTGTAGACGGTGTTGCCCGCCAGCGCACTGCGCCCGGGCCGGGACCACCCGAATCCGGTGGTGGCGCGCTCGAATGCCACCAGCAATGCGGCGTCGCGTTGGGCGCCGATGAACGCCTGGACCGCGATCACCCGTAACGGGCTGTGCGGAAGGCCCAGTCTGCTGGCCGCCGTCGCGGCATCGGCGGTGCCCTCCAACAACCGGATCACCAGTTCGGACTCGACCTGGCGCTCCAGGTCGGCGCTGGCGCGGGAGCGCAACAGGTGCAGGGCGACCGTGCGGGCACCGTCGGCCAATGCCGTGCGCGCGGTCCCGCCCAACGGCGCCGGGCACGCCACCCATATCGACCCCATCAGCTCTCGCCCCGAGCGCACCGCCACCACCATGCGCCCGGTCAAGCCCAGTTCGGAGTCCTCGGCGACAAACAACGGATCGTCGGAGGCCGCCAGATGTGCTAACACCCCCCGGGCATCGAAAAGTGCGCGCAATTGCTCCGGTGCTTGGCGGCCCACGATGGTCGCCAGCCGAGCCGGGTCGGCGTGTTCCTGCAGCTTCGAATACGCCAGCAGCCGAGCCAGCCGGTCCTCAATGGTGACCGCACCTCCGATGGCGTCCGCCAGGCTGTCGGCCAACGCGAACAGATCCGTTGGGCCACGGCCGGATTCGGTTTCGCGGCCTTCCATCACCAAGCCGTAGATGACTGCAGCCAATTCACTCCACGACACCGCCGGGTCCACCGCCATCACCGCGACGCCTTCGTCCGCGCCATCGAACGTGGTGTCGTCGTCGCCGCCGCGAATCAGCACGACAACCGCGTGCGCCGAGGCCGCCCAGCGCACCGCTTCTTTGACTGAGCGGGCGCCGATGCCGAGCAACACGTCGCCGATAACCGTGCGATCGTCGGTCACCTCGTGCAGGATGACGCTGCGCAGCTCCGTGGACCGCGGTATCGGGCAGAAACGCAATCGGACGCCGTAGCTCCCCAACACATTCACCAGTCGGTCTAACGTGACCACGAGCCGCTCCCGATGCCGAACCGAACAACCAGCCTAACTGCTGCGACACCCGCGCAATCACCCTTCAAGGGGATGGAGGTTGTCGCTCGACGCGCGATGCTTTCTGCCGTACTTGGGTGACTACACCGCTCGTGCATCCTCTCGATGACGCGAGTTGTGGTCGCGCGTACGCCGTTTCGCAGCGTTGCCAGGCGGCTGGTTTGATTCTTCGTTACCTCGACATTGGAGGCGCAATGAGTAAAGCGCACCGCGATCCCGTTGATCACTTCCGCACGACCCATCAGCACGCAGGCGAGTCGTTCATTGACGGCTATTGCTGGCCGGGCTTCCTGTCAATCGCACTCGGGGTGATTTCGCTGGTCGGTTGTATTGCCTCCGTCGCCTACAACGAACGCGAATACACCCTGATGACCGGGGTGGTCGCGGTGCTTGCGATCGTCTTCGGCGTCCTCTGGATTGTCCTCGAGCAGCGTCGTGTGCGGCACATGGATAGCCGTTGGGTGGCTGAACATTCCGACCGGCACTCAGAGCGGCGCACCGTCTAATCCACGCTGGGACTCCGGATCGCCTCCTTCAGGCGATCCCGCGCCCATCAGTTCGAGGCTTGCCAGAGCCCGGTCGGCACCGGCCCGATCAGTCTTCTCAACGACGAAACCCATGTGGATGATGACCCAGTCGCCAGGGGTGAACGTCTCATCCGGCAGCATGCCGATGTTCACCTTGCGGCTCTCGCCTGCCACGTCGACAAGGGCAAGCTGCCCACCGTAACCGTCCAGCATCCGGACCACCTGGCCCGGGATTCCAAGACACATCGTTTCAGCCCTCCTGCACCGCATCCGCGGAACGCAGCATTGTCACCGCCGCCTCGACGGCCCGTATCGCGTCTTCAACCGCGGCGCCGACGGGGGCGCTGAGGCCGATGCCGTCCTGGATGTCGGCGACCTCGCACCCGACGACGATGGTGCGGGGCGGCTTTCCGTCCAGGGCGCGTAGGCTCGCGAACACCGCATCCGGATCCATTCCGTGGGCATCGAGAGCCGTTGTCGAGCCCAGCGATTCGTGGTCGGCCTCGAAGACATGCACGGTGCCCGGCGATCCCCGGTCGGGCACCGCGTCGATGATCACCAATGCATCCCATTCGTCGAGCAGGTCGTAGGCCAGGTGCATCCCGCGGATGCCGTAATCGACTACCCGCACGGCGTCCGTGTCGGTGAACCGGTCGGACATACGACGCACCACCTCGGGGCCGAACCCGTCGTCACCGAGGAAGATGTTGCCGATACCGGCCACCAGGATCTGGGACGTCACAACGTCGCCATCATCGATCGAAGGGCGCTACATGCGCCGCATCTTCAGGTAGCGCCGGACATCCGGTACAGATGCGAGGCCCACGGCCACCCCCGCGACCACGACCACCGCTACGACGACGGTTGCGACCCAACCTACTGCTTCCATGTCGGACTCCTTTCTGGGCTGAACTCTTGTAAATCGAGAGGCTCGATTTCGTCAGGTGCGAAATACAGGTACCGGCCGTACCAGTCGTGCAGGTCGGCGGCCGGATCATCGTCGACCACGACCCCGACATGCTGGTGGCCCTCGACATCCTCGTGCACCGAGGTGACGTGGGCGACCTTTCCTGCGAAGAAGATGTCCTGGGCATCGGCACGTCGCGACGGGTGCAGCCGGACCCGGCTACCTCGCATGACACGAACGCCGTTCACCAACACCGCATCAACATCTGGTTGGACAGCGTTGTCGGCCAACGGATCCCACCAATCAACACCGTCGGGAACCTCCGGGATCAGCCGCGGCGTTGCGTCGGTGCGCGGAGTTCGTAACACACCGTGCAGCCCGAGCATGTCTTCCGGGGACATGCCGTCGCACCTGTCGATGATCTGCGCCGCCAGGGGATCAGTCGCGCGGGCCTGTGCCTTCTCCTCGTCGGTCATCGTCATGACGCGAAGCGTCAGGATCTCGTCGATTTCGGTGGAGTCATACAGTGCGCCGCCGCTCTCCTGGGCAACCTCGGGATGGTCGTAGAGGATGATCGGCGAGATCAGAAGCAGGTCACGTTCACCGGGGCGACCAGCCAACACCGGGAAACATCGGTGCTGCTTACACCGCGCCGCCGCGGCAACCGCATCGTCCGACGGCTGGAGTAACGAAATGAATTCCCCACCAACGATTTCGGTGATGACGTGGGTACCGATCAGCGAGGTGGCGATCGCAGAGCCCTTGTCGGCGGCGGCGGCGCCGGTGTTGCGCACGGCGATGGTGACGCGGAGCAACTCGTCATCGCGCTCAACGCCGACGGTCAGCGTCGCGCGGACCTCCTGCCGGGTTCGGACCAGCCGGCCACCGTCAACCGGTTCGATATCTGTGCCTGCGGGTGCGATCACCGGCAGCGTCCGCCTTTGCATGGGATCCCCGAGTTCGAAGGGGCCGAAGGACAGTTCGCATTCGGTCGCCTCGTCCCACGTCAACCACGACCCGGAGGCCGTCGTGAGTTCGTCCGCCGGTTCGAAGTGACCTCCGCCGATATCGCGCTCGGCCTGGCGACGTTGCAGTTGAAGGAACCGGACCACCACGGTGAGCGCAGCGGGGACGTCGACGAGGAACTGCGCCGACAGGGTGTCGTCCTCGCCCATACCCTCCTCGGCCGCTCCCGGCGGTCCCAAAACACCGAACTGCCAGCGTGACTGGTTCTTGCTCGATGACGCGCGGTACGGGTAGAGCAGATAGCCCTCGTACAGTACGGCGTCGGCGATGGTGCGGACCCGATCCCAGCTCGCAGTCACCGCACCTCCTCCCGATCGGAGGTCGCAGCCAGCAGTGCGGCCACTGCCTCATCGAAGTCCAACAGACCATGCGAGGCCTTATAGGCGGCCAGTGCAGTGACGGCGTCGTGGCCCAGTCGCACCCAGCCGCTGCTCGGGTAATGCTGGCGGATGAGGTCCCGCCAGACCGATACCGGCATATCGTAGTGGTCTTCGCAATCCCATGGCACCTGCTGGACGGCGAAGCCTCGCTCGCCCCTGACGAATACCGTTCCGCTGAAGAGGAATTGCAGCGGAACGCGGCCGTCACGCAGCGCATGCAGGTACTTGGCCGCGGTGACCTCGAAGTCATAGGTGCATGCCAGCGGCAGCGAGATCTGGGTGAGGCCAGTGAATCCCGGCACCATTGCCACGCAGTGCTGCCACAGGAACGTGCGTTGTGTGGATGCCCAGCGTTCCCGGGGGCCGAACAGATCCGTCAGCCCCGCGGCCTCATCGTCGGAGTAGCCGCGACGCAAGGGTTCGATGCGGACCTGAGCACGCAACGCGATTGCATGCACCGGTTCGTCGCCGCTGGCCCTCACATCAAGGCGTGCAATGAGCACCGGCGTGGCGGCGTACGGCTCCGGAGCCACGTCGACAACGGCGAATGTCACGTCGCTCATGGCGCGCGTTCCTTGCTGCGCGCGGCGATCTGAGCGAAGAAGCCGTCGATGTACTCACGGGCCTGCTGCCCACCGTCGAAGCCGCGCCACAGTGTCCGGAGCCGGCCGACGAACTCGTAACAGGCGTCGATCGGAACCAGGTAGCACTCCGGTGGGCTCCCCTCGTCGTCCGGGACGCGGACGAGCAGCGCCTCCACATCGTCGGCGAGCAGACCTACCCGGGCGTCAGCGGCGCTGATGGCGTTCCAGGCGTCGAGGTCCAGCTCCGACTCGGTGGCGCCCGCCGGCCCGGGGTAGAACGCCACAGTGCGATCGAGCGCGGAGTTACGGAAGAAGAACGCCAGGCCGACCGGGATCTGCAGTGCTTCCCACGCGCGGCGGTCCAGCGCGAACCGGGGAAACGCCAGATACCTGTCCGGCACCGAACGGTACCGAAGCTCGGCATGGTCATCGGTGAACAGCAGGTAGCAACCACGGCAGACGCACATCAGTTGCCGGCCCGCGACATTCACGACGTGCTGATGTTCGTCGGCGATCGCCTCCGAACACATCTCGCACCGCTCACCGGCAGGCTCGGGTGCTCGCCGGTTGGTGATGCGCGACAGGACGTCGTAGGGACTCGTCATGCCGAGAGGCCTGTCGGTAGGTCCTGGTGGGCGACGGACAGCACACCGTCGCGGATCAGCAACGGCATCGGATCGAGGTGCAGATCGGGCTGGTCCATGCCGGCACCGGCGTGGACGACGTCGAAATGCGCGTGGCAGCGGGGGCACCGCAGCACGGGGTCGGCGCTGGCGCCCATGCCGCGATGCAACGCCGCGCCCGCAAGGGAGCCGTCGCAGCCCGGGCAGTGGTCGCGGTAGGCGAACAGTTGGTCCCCGACGCGGCAGGCAAGCACGGTGGTGTCGGCGACGAGAAACCCCCCGACCTCGCCGGGTGACAGCTTCCCAAGTTCGGGAACTTGATGCCAGGTGGTGGGGCCGTGGCCGTCGGCGTGGACCCGGGCCAGCAGTGATTCGGCGGGAATCACCGCGGCCGTGAGCTCCGGTTCTGCGGCGACGACTTCGATCGAGGAAATCTCGGGCGCGGCGGCCCGCACCGCGTCTTCGACCGCGAGTTCCAGTGTCACCGACGACGACGGGCAGCTCTTGCAGCTGCCCTGGAATTGAAGCCGAACGACACCGTCGTCGACGCCGAGCAAGGACACGTCGCCGCCGTGGGAGCCGAGGTAGGGCCGCACGCTGTCCAGCGCATCTGACACCCGCCGGTGCACATCGTGCGGGTGCAGGCCGTGCACCAACAGCAGGCTGGCCACCAGATCATCGGCCACCAGTCGAGCCAGGGTGGCCGGGTCGTCGACCAGGTCGATGATCCGGTGCAGGCCGGCCCCGTAAACGTCAACCACCTCGCAGACGAGCTGCTCGGCGCGTTCGCGCGCGATGGTGCCGCCCGCTGCGGTCGCATCGAGCAGTGTCTGGATCCGATCACCCGCCCCGCGCCATTGCGCGTCTCCCGCGAAATCCGCAGAGTCACTTGGCTTTTCTGGCTGACTTTCCGATCCAGGTCGGCCCATGCATCACTCCCCGGTAACGGACTGGGTGGGGGAGTGCAGCTTCTGCAGCGTCTTGCCCTCGCCGAGATACATGTGCACCCCGCAGGGCAGGCAGGGGTCGAAGCTGCGCACGGTGCGCATGATGTCGATGCCCTTGAAATTGTCCCGGTTGTTCTCCTCGAAGATCGGCTGGCCCTGCACCGCGTCCTCGTAGGGGCCCGGCGTCCCGTAGCTGTCCCGCGGGTTGGCGTTCCACGGTGTCGGCGGGTACGGATGATAGTTCGCAATCTTGCCGTCACGAATCACCATGTGGTGGCTGAGCACCCCACGCACCGCCTCGGTGAAACCGCATCCGATGGCTTCGTCGGGAACCTCGAACTTCTCCCACGTCTTCGTGCGTCCCGCCCGAATCTCCACCAGCGCCTTCTCGGCGAAATGCAGCGCGCAGGCGGCGGCGTAGGCCTGGAAGTACGTCCGGGCGCGGTTGCGCTCGATCGTGTTGCTGCCGTACTCCGGGATCTTCCACTCGAATTCGACTGGACCCTTCAGGGCGGTCTTGGGCAGGTTGATCTGCACACTGTGACCTGTCGCCTTGACATAGCCGACGTCGACCAGACCGGCCAGCGCGGTCGCCCACAGCCGGGCCAGGGGGCCGCCGCCGGTGTCCAGTGCGAGGTGGTCCTTGCCGTCGAACCAGCGCGGTGACATCACCCAGCTGTACTTGTCATCCATATCGCGCTTCTGCGGCCTGGGGTTGGTGTGCTGGTTCCACGGATGGCGCCGGTCGACCGGATTGCCCAACGGATCGGTTTTGACGAACATCTCCTGGTCGGTCCAGTCGTCGTAATACGAACTCCCCAAAAGGATCCGGATGCCCAGGTTGATGTCGACAAGCGATGTGGTCACCAGCTTGCCGTCGACGACGATGCCCGGCGTGACGAACATCGCGCGACCCCACTTCTCCATGTCCTTATAGGCGAAGTTGCAGACTTCGGGATCCTGGAACGAGCCCCAGCAGCCCAGCAGTGTGCGCCGCAGACCGACCTGCTCGTAGCCGGGCAGTGCCTCGTAGAAGAAGTCGAACAGGTCGTCGTGCATGGGCACGACCTTCTTCATCAGCTCGACGTAGCGCATCAACCGTGACATGTAGTCGGTCATCAGCTGGATGGTGGCGACGGTACCGACACCGCCCGGATACAGCGTGGATGGATGGACATGCCGGCCTTCCATCAGGCAGAACATCTCCCGAGTCGACCGGCTGACCTGCAAGGCTTCGCGGTAGAAATCGCCGGTGAACGGGTTGAGTGCCCGCATGATGTCAGCGATCGTGCGATACCCGTGCGCGTCGGCGTGCGGTGACTGTGTGTTCTCGGCCTTCGCCAACACACTGGGATTCGTTTCGGCAACCATCTTCTCGCAGTAGTCCACGCCGACCAGATTCTCTTGGAAGATGTTGTGGTCGAACATGTATTCGGCGGCCTCCCCCAGGTTCACAATCCACTCGCCCAGGTGTGGCGGCTGAACGCCGTACGCCATGTTCTGCGCGTAACACGAGCAGGTCGCGTGGTTGTCACCGCAGATCCCGCAGATGCGGCTGGTGATGAAGTGCGCGTCGCGCGGATCCTTGCCCTTCATGAATATCGAGTAACCGCGGAAGATCGACGAGGTGCTGTGGCACTCGACGACCTCCCTGTTGTCGAAGTCGATCTTGGTATAGATGCCGAGACTCCCGACGATGCGGGTGATGGGATCCCATGCCATTTCCACCAGTTGGCCAGGTTCCCGTTTCGCGTGTGACGGCTGAGGAATGATCGTTGTCATCGGACTTCGCTCTCTGTCTGTACCGGTGAAATGGTCGGGTCGGCACCTACCAGGTGCGACGGGCGCCCGTGGTGAGTTCTTTGCCCTTGTGCCGCCAGGTCGGCTCCTTGTCGAGGGTGCGTCCCGTCACGCCGCGCAGGGGCCGGATCAGCGAGCCGTACAGACCCGACGCGGCGGTGGAGACCTTGCCGCCGGGTGGTTCATCCATGAACGGCATGAACTTGTCCGGGAAGCCCGGCATGGTGCAGCCGATGCAGATGCCACCGACGTTCGGGCATCCGCCCACGCCGTTCATCCAACCTCGTTTGGGCACATTGCATTTCACCACCGGACCCCAGCAGCCCAGCTTGACAATGCATTTCGGCGATCCGTACTCGGTGGCGAAATCGCCCTGTTCGTAGTAGCCCGCGCGGTCGCACCCTTCGTGAACGGTGTTGCCGAACAACCACTTTGGCCGCAGCGCGTCATCGAGCGGAATCATCGGAGCCTGACCCGTCGCCATGTAGAGCAGGTAGGTCAATGTCTCCGACAGGTTGTCGGGTTGTGTCGGGCAACCCGGCACACAGACAATCGGAATTCCGGCCTTGCTCTTCCACTGCCACCCGAGGTAGTCGGGCACCCCCATCGCGCCGGTCGGGTTGCCTGCCATGGCGTGGATACCCCCGTAGGTGGCGCAAGTTCCGGCCGCGACGATCGCGGTCGCCTTCGGCGCGAGCCGGTCCAGCCACTCGCTGGTGGTGATCGGTTGTCCCGTTGCGGGATCGTTGCCGAATCCGCACCAGTAGCCTTCGTCGTGAAGTCGCTCGTTGGGTATCGAGCCCTCAACGACGAGCACGAAGGGTTCCAGCTCACCTCGATCGGCCTTGAAGAACCACTCCAGGAAGTCGTCTGCACCGCCCTCCGGGCCGCATTCGAAATCGATCAACGGCCAGTGCACGGCAACCTGCGGCAGGCCGGGGAGCGCGCCAAGGGCGATCTCCTCGACACTGGGTTGGGTGGCGGCAGTCAACGCCACCGAGTCGCCGTCACAACTTAAACCGGCGTTGATCCACAGCACATGGATCAATGTCTCTTCTGCCTTGACGGCTGCTTCCGTTGGCATGTCGCAGCTTCCCGGGGCCGGGCTGCGGCCCCTCGCGTCGCCGGAGTCGACCGTCGGCCCACTTGCGCGGCGCTAGTTTCTGGGTTTACTCCCGGCAAACCATGTTGTCAACGAAATCTCAATACCCTTCAGTGTCCGGGCAGATGCTTCGCGATCTGGTCAGATATCGGCGGAAGCGCCTGCGACGAATCGGCGTAACCAGTCGAACCACGCAGGCATACCGGCGCCCGTGCGGGCGCTCATCGGCAGGATTGCGGCGGTCGGGTTGACCTGGCGGATGTGGGCGATATAGGTGTCGACGTCGGCGTCCAGGTGGGGCACAAGATCGATCTTGTTGAGCAGGACGACATCCACCGAGCGAAACATCACCGGGTACTTCAGCGGCTTGTCCTCACCCTCGGTGACGGAGTAGACCATCGCCTTGGCATGCTCTCCGACGTCGAACTCGGCGGGGCAGACCAGGTTGCCGACGTTCTCGATGACGACCAGGTCAAGGCGGGGCAGGTCCAGGTCCTGCAGGGCTCGGTTGACCATGGGTGCGTCCAGATGGCATTCGCCACCGAAGCCGTTGTTGGTGTTGAGCAGTGAGACCTGTGCACCCCGGCCACCGAGCTTGGCCGCGTCGAGGTCGGTGGCGATATCGCCTTCGATCACCCCGACGGCGACATCGCCGCGGAGTTCGTCAAGTGTGGCTGCGAGTACGGTGGTCTTGCCCGAGCCAGGTGAGCTCATCAGATTGAGTGCGCGAATGCCGTTGCTCTCGAACGCATTCCGATTGAAGTCGGCCCGGACATCGTTCTCGGCGAATATTGATTCCAACACCTCAACCCGCTGCGACCCGGTGTCGTAGCCGCTGTGGTCCCCATGGCCGTTGGTGTGGTCGTGATCGTCATGGTCGTGGGTATGCGCGGTTCCGTCGTCGTGTCGGTGAAATCTACCCATGATGGCCGCCTTTCAAGAAACGTCGCTGCGTCACGAGACATCCAGTGAGGTCACCAGGAACTCGTTACCGCGGACCACCTCGACGTCGCTGCTCTCGCATTCCGGGCAACACACAGACCACCGCGACGCGATCTCCGACTGTTGCCCGCACGACCGGCATTTCACTTCGGCGGTAACCAGTTCGAGTTCGAGTTCGGCGTCGGGCATGCTCTCGTGGTCACGGACCAGGGTCCAGCAGAACGACAACGACTCGGGAACCACTTGGCGGAGCGCGCCGACCTGCACGCGCACGACGTCGACATGCCGGTCGGAGGCATACGGCTTGACCACGCCGGCGATCGCATGACACAGCGACAGTTCATGCACTACGTTTCACCACCGCTTTCATCGTGCTCTCCCTCGTCCACAACGCTAACGCTCCGCAGCAGTCATCCCTGGGTAAATGGCAGGCAGAAAAGCGCAAACAATCTGTGCGAAATCCTGATTGTGGGCCCCAGTAGGGCGAGGCTAGCCTGAACTTCAGCGACTGGCGGGGACAGCCCGCAGGATCTTCTTGGCCGGAAAGGGCGGCGTATGTGCCTCGGAATTCCCGGCAGGGTGATCGATGTCTGGGAGACCGCAGGCACCCGGATGTCGACCGTCGACTTCGGCGGCAACACCAAGACCGTGTGCCTTGCCTACCTTCCCGAGATGGAGGTCGGGGACTACACCATTGTGCACGCCGGCTTCGCGATCAGCCGCCTCGATGAGGAATCGGCTTTGGAGACACGGAGGATGTTCGACGACTTGGGCCTCCTCGACGGTGAGGACGAGGGCGGCCGCGCGTCGACCGCCTGAGCGATCGCGGGAAAGGCGGCGTGGCTTCAGCGGTCGATCCACCACCGGTGGTGCAGCCATCGGCAGCGCTCGGCGACGAGTGGGGCCGACCCGTCGAACGCTGTCAGGACCGCTGCTGCCCCAGCGAAGTCCTGGTCTGCGGTGTAGCGATTGGTGACCACGACCGTCGCAAGGCCCGCCCCGAGGGCGGCCTGCAAGCCCACCGCCGAATCTTCCACCGCAAGAGCAGCTTCCGCCGTTATCCCGAGCTCCCGCAACGCTCGGTCGTAGACCTCCGGATCGGGTTTGAGCCTGCGCACATCCTCGCCCGTCACCATGACATCGACGATCCCGTCGCCGAGCAGCTGGTTGACCAACGGTTCGACCCAGGCCCGCCGTCCTGTGGTCGCCACCGCCACGCGAATGCCTGCGCTCCGCAGACTGCCAACGAGGTCGGCCAATCCAGGCCGCGCGACGATCTCGCCGTTTAGGACGCTGTCCCGGAACAGCGCGGTCTTCGTCTTGTGCACATCGGCGGCCAGCCGGTCAGCAGCGTCACCGAACCCTCGTGCTCGCAGGTCGGCGGCGATACGCTGACGGCCGCCGGTGATCTTGAGTAGTCGGCCGTATTCGTCGGGATCCCAGGTGATCTCGAGCCGATGTGCGGCAAAGGCCGCATTGAATGCCGGGCGGTGGCCGTCCCGTTCGGTATCCGCCAGGGTGCCATCGACATCGAAGATCACCGCATCAAGTTCTTCGATGTCGGTCTCCGTTCGAGAAGTGTGCTCGCAGCAGATTGGGCTAACGGCCACCGTCGAGCAGGTGGCGCAGCAATATCATCTGGGTGATGGCCAACGGCGTGCTGCGTTCGTCGGCCGCGACCCGGCCCAGTCGCTCTGGAACACCAATATCGTCGTCGCCCAAGGCATGCCAGATCAACTTCTCGATGCGGGCATTCTCTTCGGGGCTGACATAGCCGTGCACGTGCACGCTGTCGACCGGCCGACCGTCAGTGTCCCTGGCCAGCCGCATGTGCATGGTATGGGTGACCTCGGGCCGCAGGATGGCACCGAGGTCCGGCTGCTGAATGGTCGGGCGCAACAGCAGTGCGGCTGAAACCGGGGTATCGGGCGGATCGTCGCGGGCTTCAATCGGCGCGAACCGCACCACGATATCCGCATGCGCCCGTTGCGGCCGGATGTAAGCGGCGGACTCGCCATCGCGTTCGGCCAGTTCGGCGAGCACCTGCGCCTCGGTGTAGCCGCGGGTAGTCGTGTCCCGCTTGACTTTCCACTGCCGCCGCACCTCCTCTGACGGGTCAAGGAACACGGTGACGTCGAAGCATGCCCTGGCAAGTTTACTGTGCAGCGGGAGTAGTCCTTCGACGATGATGAACTCATTGGGTTCCACCAGTTGCGGCCTGATCAGCAGGCCGGTGGCGTGGTCGTACACGGGCTTGAGGATCGGCTGACCGGTGGCCAGCAGCTGTAGATGCTGGCTGAGGATATCGATGTAGTTGCAGTCGGGGTGCAGCGCCGTGTAAGGCTTGTGCGCCCGCTCGAACCGGTCGAACCGGTGGTAGTCGTCGGTGGAGATCGACACACAACGGTGCGAGCCGAGCGCCTCGACGAGACCCGCGGTCACGGTCGTCTTTCCTGATGCACTGTCGCCTGCGATGGCGAGTATGACTGGACGCGGCGTTCCCTGCCGGGAAGCGTTGCGGATCCGGATGACCTTGTCAGGCATCAGAAGAGTCAGCCTACCCGCAGATGCCCTCGTCGCGACCGATGCTGTGAAGTGCGGCATTCGCGACGGCGGTGGCCGTCAGTCCGAGGTGCTCGGCCACTTCGCGGCCAGGGCCGCTCTCGCCGAAGCGCTGAATACCGATGACAGTATCGTTGGGCCGCGCAAGCGCACGCCAGCCGATCGACACCCCGGCCTCGACCCACACCACGGGCACCTCGGGCAGGTCGTGCCGTCCGGTGCTCACCGCCTCGTCGAGGTTTTCGCGCCACATCACCGAAACTACCTCGGCAGTGACGTCCAGGTTGGCCAGCACTTCGGCGGCCTCGAGTGCCAGCGACACCTCGGATCCACTGGCCGCCAACACCACATCGGGCCGGCCCAGCCGCGCGTCGACCACCCGGGCGCCGTGACTGCGAATCTCGTCGAGGCCGGCTCCGCCAAGGACGGGCAGATCCTGGCGGCTCAGCACCAATGCGGTGGGACCGTCGAGATTCGACGCGGCCAGCTCCCATGCCAACGCGGTTTCAGCGGCATCGGCGGGCCGCAATACTGTCAGGCCCGGGATCAACCGCAGCGATTCGAGTTGCTCGATCGGCTGGTGGGTCGGTCCGTCCTCGCCGACGTGTATCGAATCGTGGGTGAACACGTAGATGACGGGCTGTTTCATCAGCGCCGACAAGCGCAGCGCCGGTCGCAGGTAGTCGGCGAAGACCAGGAACGTACTGCCGAACGGCCGCAGTCCGCCGTGCAGCGAGATTCCGTTCATCACGGCCGCCATTGCGTGTTCACGGATCCCGAAATGAACGGTGCGCCCGGCATATTCGCCGGGTCCGACGTAGCCGCCGGGTATCGCGGTATTCGTCGACCCGGCCAGGTCCGCTGAGCCGCCGATGAGTCCCGGGTAACCGGCCGAGAGCGCGGTGAGGGCGGCGCCCGACGCCTTGCGGGTGGCGGTCTTGCCGCCGGACGCAGCACCGTCTGAGAGCGGGGTCAGAACGCCGATGTCGTCGGGTGCCGGTGTGCCGTCGAGAGGAAAGTCCGCCGAGAGCTGTGCATGATCGGCTTGCCACCTGGCATGCGCGGCTGCCCATTCGGCATGGACCGCAGCACCTTTCACCGCAACCGCGGCCGCAGTGGCACCGACCGCGATAGGCACGTGAAAGGTTGCCTCTGGCCAGTCGAGCCGGGTCCGCATCGCTGCCAAAGTCTCTGACCCCAGCGGGCTGCCATGCGCTTTCGAGGTGCCCTCAACGCCTGGCGCGCCATAACCGATCGTCGTGCGCACCCGGATGAACGTGGGCCGGTCCGCGGATTCGGATGCGGTCGCAAACGCCCGGTCAAGAGCGGGAATGTCGTTGCCGTCCTCGACGGCGAGAACCTGCCAGCCGTACGCCGCGAAACGCCCCTCGGCGTCGTCTGCGCAGCTCTGCCGTGCCGGGCCGTCGATGGTGATGTCATTGTCGTCGAAGATGACGGTCAGCTTCCCGAGCTGTAGCCGACCCGCCAGGGAGGCCGCCTCGTGCGAGATGCCCTCCATCAGGTCGCCGTCACCGGCCAGCACCCAGGTCCGGTGGTCGACGACGGTGTGGGCCGCGGTGTTGCACCGGGCAGCCAGCATTCGCTCGGCCAGCGCCATGCCGACCGCGTTCGCCAGGCCTTGACCGAGGGGTCCCGTCGTCGTCTCCACGCCGGGCGTGTGGCCGAACTCCGGGTGCCCGGGGGTGCGGGAGCCGAGTTGACGGAACCGCTGCAGTTGGTCGGCAGGCATGTCGTAGCCGAACACGTGCAGCAGCGCGTAGAGCAGCATCGAGCCGTGGCCGGCCGATAGGACGAACCTGTCGCGGTCGGGCCAGCGTGGATCGGCGGGGTCGTGGCGAAGGTGCCGCGACCACAACGTCCAGGCGATTGGGCTGGTGCCGAGCGGCAGACCAGGATGACCGCTGTTGGCCGCCTCGACCCCGTCGGCCGCCAGGAACCGCAGCGTGTTGATGGCCAGCTGGTCGATTTCGGCTGTCCGCGAGAGTGTTTCGCTGGGTGCGATGGTCATTACCGGACCGGCCTCCTTGGTATTTGGACGCTTGTTGTTGGACGGCCTCGCCGTTAGGGACACGCTAGGGAGCATCGCCGAGCGAGAATCCCCCGAAGCGGGGGATATGTCGGGTTAACCATGGGTCCAAAAAAACTCCGTGACGCCGTCACAGCGCGGCACTATCGTGAACAGATGGTGGCGCCATTAGCAAGGCCCGTGCGAGTCGTGCTTGTCGATGATCATGAAATGGTTATCGAGGGCCTCAAGGCCATGCTTGCGCCATTTCAGAATCGCGTGCGTGTGGTCGGACAAGCGATCGGTGCAGAAAATGCGATGGAGGTTATTGCCAGCATCAAACCCGATATTGTTTTGTGCGATGTCCGGATGCAGGGTGCCACCGGATTGGAATTGTGCCGGCTCGTGCGCGAACGGGACCCGGAGCGCAAGGTAATCCTCTTGTCGGTCTACGACGACGAGCAGTATTTGTTTCAGGCCCTGCGGGTCGGCGCCTCGGGGTATCTGCTGAAGGGAATCAGTAGCGACGACCTGGTGCGTCAGCTCGAACATGTACGCAGCGGATCGACGGCGATCGACGCAGGGCTGGCTGCTCGTGCGGTGGGCACCGCCGCCCGGCTGGAGCGGGATGAGTTCTGGCCGGGCGCCCGGCAGGGCCTCACCCAACGGGAGAGTGAGGTGCTGTCTCTCGCGGTGACCGGCCTGTCCAACCGCGGGATCGCCGGCAAACTCATCATCGGGGACGAGACGGTCAAAAGCCACCTGCGTTCGATTTACCGCAAACTCGAGGTCAGCGACCGGACAACCGCGGTGGCCGCGGCGCTTCGCGAGGGCATCTACAAGTGACGGCGTCGGATGCGCCAGGCACTCCCGGCGTGCACGGACTGGTTGACGCCGACCGCGAGGTCGCCCTGCTGCTTGACATCGTCGCGGCAACATCGAGCGGACCAGGCGTTGAGTCGCTGGCGGCTGCGGTCGCGCGGTTGATCACCGCGGCCACCGCATCTGACGTCTGTTTCGTATACGTCCTCGATGACGGCGACCGCTCTCTTACCTTGGCGGGCGCTACGCCGCCGTTTGATGAGCAGGTCGGCCAAATCCGGCTGCCGCTCGGGTCGGGGATCTCCGGCTGGGTGGCCAGCCACCGGCAATCGGTCGTGATCGGCAGCAACAAGGAGGACGATCCGCGCTACCTGCCCATCGAGTCGCTGCGCGGATCGGACTTCACCTCGATGGCGTCCGTACCGATGGAGTTTGGGGCTGGTGGTCTGGTCGGCGTTCTCAACGTCCACACCGTCGATCGCCGCGACTTCACGGCTCGCGATATCGAGCTGCTGCTCGTCATCGGGCGGCTCATCGCAGGCGCCCTGCAACATGCACGGCTACACCGGCAACTCGGCGCACGGGAGCGCGCGCACGAGAACTTCGCCGAGCAGGTGATCGCCGCCCAGGAGACCGAGCGTCGCAGGCTGGCGGGCGACATTCATGACGGCATCTCGCAAAGGCTGATCACACTGACCTACCGGCTGGATGCCGCTGCGCACACCATCCACGATGATCCGTCAGAAGCCGCCGAACAGATCGAGAAGGCCCGCGAACTGGTCGAGCTGACCATGGATGAGGCGCGCTCGGCCATCAGCGGCCTGCGGCCGCCGGTGCTCGACGATCTGGGGCTCGCGGGCGGACTGGGCAGCCTGGCCAGGACAATCCCGCAGGTCGACGTCGATCTCGAACTTGCCGACGACCGGCTGCCGGAGCACATCGAGGTCGCGCTCTACCGAATCGCGCAGGAGTGCTTGCAGAACGTCGTCAAGCATTCGGGCGCCCAGGTCGCAACGGTGCGGTTCACAGTTTGCGGCGGCGAGGCCCGGCTTGTTGTCGCCGACGATGGTGGCGGGTTCGATGCGGCGGCGAATCGTGCGCTGGGATACGGGCCCGGCGGCTACGGCATGCTGTCGATGTCTGAGCGCGCCGAACTCGTGGGCGGTCGCCTGTCGGTCAAATCTCGTCCCGGGTCGGGAACCACCGTCACGGTGACGATTCCCCTGGATGCCGGCGCCCGACCGGTCAGTTAACTTCTTTGGGCGGTTTGGCGAGACTTTCTGGCAGGACTTTCGATCGCTCCTCTGCTTAGGGTGGTCCCGAGAAAGTGACGACGGGATACGCGGCAGACAAGGAAAAGACACGTGACTATCCGGGTGGGTGTTAACGGTTTCGGCCGTATCGGGCGCAACTTCTACCGGGCCCTCGCGGCGCAGAAGGCCGAGGGCAAGAGCACCGATATCGAGGTCATCGCGGTCAACGACCTGACCGACAATGCGAGCCTGGCGCATCTGTTGAAGTT
>CADEGF010000047.1:30890-58093 GCA_902826815.1 uncultured Mycobacteriaceae bacterium | reverse complement strand
ACGAGGAAACGGGCAAGCCCCCCAACCTATTGACAAAATCCACTTACGTTGGTGTAGCGATGATCATCGACACCAGCGCGGTCATCGCCGTACTACAGCGAGAGGATCCGCACGCCGAGCACGCCGCCGCAGCGCACCGCGCCTACCTCCAATACGGGATGGGTCGTCACCCGGCAGCGCTCAACTATCGCGACACCATGACCTACGCGGCTGCCAAGCTGGCCAACGAACCGCTCATCGCCGTCGGCGACGACTTCGCGCAGACCGACCTCGAGTTCGACGGAGTCGTCGGCTACTGGCCGCACCCCGCCATTGGTCGGCACTGATGGCGTCGAGTTCGCTGCGATCAAACGATCTCGCGCACCTTGACGGCGAGCGCCCGCCCGAGGTCGCGGTTGTTCGCCTCGCTGAAATGAATGCCGTCGCTGCCTTCGGTGGTGATGACCGCTCCCGCATCGAAGAAGTTCACGTGGGTGAAGGAGGCGAGTGCTTCGTAGACCTCGGCCAGCTTCACCGTCTTCTCTCGTGCGCCTTCGAAGATCATGCGGAACCACGGGTGTGGCATGTCCGCCAACGGCGGTGGCGCCACGACAAGCACGTCGGGCGCCGGGTATTCGGTGCCGACTCCGCCGGTGCTGGTCAGCACCTGCCCAATGAGTAGTGACATGCCGATCCCGACGTCGAGCGGAGTCCGGCCGAAGTAGGCCTTGGTGTCATTGGTGCCGAGCATGATGATCACCAGGTCGAGCGGAAGGTGGCTGGCCAAGCACGATGGCAGATAGCCAGCTCCGTTGAGCCGCGGGTCGGCCGGATCATCGACGTTGGTGGTCCGGGCGCTCAGCCCTTCCTCGATGACGGTGTATTCCTGGCCGAGGTCGTCGGCGAGCACGCCGGTCCAACGTTCGGCGCGCGAGAACCGTTCTGTTGGAGCGCCTTCCGTGGTCGACACCCAGCCCCAGGTGAGCGAATCGCCAAAGCACAGTATACGTCGATCTGTCATGTCACCCGACGCTACCAACTCTTCGTCGGGCTTGTACTTGGCCGCCGACGGTAGGGAAAACCTCCTGAACTTTCGGGGGCAATCACCAGTGACGGCGGACTTTGCGCGCGCCATGCTATTTCACATAGTTCAACCGTCTCAACTCGAAGGAGCGACCGTGAAAATTTTGCTTTCCACCACCATAGGCTTGTGCGCGTTGGCCACGGCCGCAATGGGATTCGCAGGTTCGGCGATCGCGGCGCCTGCCGGTCCGTCGGCTGTCGACACGATGGTGAACGCTCTGAAGGCCGACGGCTACGACGTTATTCTTGTCCGAACCGGCGCCGCGCCACTGTCGCAGTGCAACGTCAGCGCCGTGCGGCCCGGCCAGGAGATCGCGCGCACCGACAGCGGGAACCCCGGCGACGCGCTTGCGACCACTGTCGTCTCGAAGACGGTGTATGTGAACGTCGAGTGCTGAACGAGGCCCACGCACAGCTTTGGTCAGGAAGCGGCCATGGCTTCCTGCATACCCCGGGTCGCCAACACATCGGCCAGTTCGTTGTCGGCGACACCTGAGTGCCCCTTCACCCAGAACCACTCGACCTGGTGCCGCGCGCAGGCCGCTTGCAGCCTCCGCCAGAGATCTGCGTTCTTCACCGGCTGCTTGGCGGCGGTCTTCCAACCGTTGCGCTCCCAACCGAACACCCATTTGGTGATGCCGTTGCGGACATAGGTGCTGTCGGTGTACAGGTGCACCGTCACCGGTCTGGTGAGCGCCTCGAGCGCCATGATCGGCGCGGTCAACTCCATCCGGTTGTTGCTTGTCTCACCGGATTCGCCACCGCACATCTCGCGAACGTGCTCACGCATCCGCAGCACCGCGCCCCAGCCGCCGGGACCCGGGTTCGGTCGGCACCCGCCGTCGGTGTGGATGACCACTATATGGGCGTCCTCGGTCATGCGCCGAGAATAGGCGCCGAGATCATCGCCGTCCGGACCGACATGCCGAGATCGCGATGCCGAAGCGTGGTGATCCGGCGCCCAGGCTGCACCGCGTCCTTGACCGGAGTTGTGCGGTCACCGAAGAAGGCCGCAGTCGCGCTCCCTGCGTGGCTCCACACCGATGGCGCCCAGTCCGATGGCAGGCCGCGCAGCGACCAACCGACGATGCCCGTACCGGTGTCTAATGTCGCCGCCGGCGCGGCTCCGCGATCACGCCCGACCAACCGGATGCGAACACCGCCGATCCGGCAGACGGCATCGGCGTCGACGCTGAACCCGACGCGCGTCCAGGCGTCCGCTGGGTCGGCGACCTCGAATTCGTCGACGGCGATGGTCACTCGGTGCCCGGGATCAAGCTGACTTTTACCGACTCGTCTCCGCGCCCGACGAGATCGATGCCATCGCGAAACTCGGCCAGCGGCAGCTGATGGGTGCAAATGCGCTCCAGCGGGAGAGCTTTGGCTTCGATCATCGATATCGCGGTCGGCCAGCAGTACGGCCCGAGGTGCGCGCCGAGCACGTCGAGTTCCTTGACGTCGCTGATGATCGTCCAGTCGACGGTCACCGGCGAACCGAAGACCCCATATTCGACGTAGCGGCCCAACTTGCGCAACAGGTTCAGACCCTGCAGAACCGCCGACGGATGACCCGTGGCGTCGAGATACACGTCGGCGCCGTAGCCCTCGGTCAGGTCGCGCACCACCGATTCGACGTCGTCGCTGCCGATGTTGAGGGTGATGTCGGCCCCGCACGCGGCGGCCAGTTCGAGCTTCGCGGGGATCTGATCGAGCGCGATCACATGGGCCGGACTCTTGGCGCGCGCCCCCGCGATCATGCCCAGTCCGATCGGCCCACAGCCGGCGACCACGACCACGTCGCCGAAGGCGATCGATGCACGCTCGATCGCGTGCAGTGCGCACGACAACGGTTCGGCGAACGCCGCATGTGCCGCGGGTACATCGGGCGACACCTTGTGCACGATCGCGTCGGCCGGGTAGATCATGTACTCCGCCATCGCCCCGTTGACCTTGCGGCGAAACCCGAAGATGCTGTGCGGCGCGCACATCCAGTACTGACCGCGGCGGCAAAACCGGCACTTCCAGCACGGCACGATCTGCTCGGCCACGACCCGGTCGCCGGTGTCGACGCCCCAGCGTTGCCGCCCGAGATCATCGATGGCGACGATCTCGCCGACGAACTCGTGGCCGGGCGTCACCAGCAGGTCGACATTCGGCGGGACGGGCCCGTCACCCCAGTACATCGGCGCCCCGTGAAAGCACTTGAGGTCGCTGGCGCAGATCCCGACGGCCTGCACCTTCACCAGAGCCTCGCCGGGTCCAGGGGTCGGCACGGGAACCTGCTCGAGGCGGTAGTCCTCGCGACCGTGGATCACCACAGCCTGCATGGTCGACGTCATGCCAAGCTCCTCGTCAGCGGACGGTTGCGGTCGATGGTGGCGCTCATCGTCACTTCCGTGTCGGATGTGTTGGGCGAGAACAGGGTTCCTTCGTTCTGTACAGCAGCGGCAGCCCATCGCAGGGCGGTCGCCAACGCCTCACTGCGGCCGTGCGGGCAGCTCAGATAACCGGCGAGCATGGCGTCTCCTGCCCCGACGGTACTCACAACCTTGTCGACCGGGGCGTGACCCCAGACGGCGCCGGATTCGTCGACGAGGATTGCGCCGTCGCCGCCGAGGCTGGCCAGCACGGTGCCGGCGCCGCGACGGCGTACCTCCTGCGCAGCGTCGATGACGTCGCCGAGGGTCTGCGGGTCCCGTCCCGTCAGCTCAGCGAGTTCGTGCACGTTCGGCTTCACCAAATCCGGTGCCGCGGCAAGGCTTTCGGCTAGAGCCTGGCCGGAGGTGTCGACCGCGACGGGAACGCCGTTCCGGTGCCCGATCTCGATGATTTCGCGGTACCAGTCGACCGGCACACCCGCGGGCAGGCTGCCCGCGCAGACAAGCCAGCCGGCCCCGTGCACCTGCGCGGTGGCAGCGGCGAGCAGTCGGTCGACCTCGTCGGGGCTCAGCTGTGGGCCGGCTTCGTTGATCTTGGTGACGCAGCCGTTCGGCTGGGTGAGGCTGATGTTGCTTCTGATCTCGCCGGCGATGGGTACGACGACGGTGTCCAGCCCCGCCGAGCTGAGCATCTGCTGCAGCTGCGCGCCCACGGAGCCGCCTGCTGTGACGACGGCCCTTACCGGGATGTCGTGTGCGTGCAACGCGAGCGCGACGTTGACGCCCTTGCCGCTGGGTTCACTTCGGCTGCGTCGACTGCGGTTGACCGAACCGAGCACGACGTCGTCGACGAACACGGTGCGGTCCACGCTCGGGTTGGGCGTGAGGGTGACGATCATGCGCGCTCCACTTCTATTCCGGCAGTGTGCAATTGCGCGTACTGGCCATCGGGCAGACCGGTATCGCTGATCAGCGTGTCGATGTCGTCGAGCTCGCCGTGCTTGGTGCCTTTGACGACACCGAACTTGCTGTGGTCGGCCAGCAGGATCCGTTTGGCGGCACAGCCAAGCATCAGCCGCTTGACGGCCGCCTCTGCGGGGTCGGGAGTAGTCAGCCCGCGTTCGATCGAGATGCCGTTGGTGCCGAGGAAGGCGACGTCGACGTTGATCTCGGCGAGTGCCCGCGCCGCCCAGTCGCCGACTTCGGCGAAGGTGACGTTGCGCAGCCGTCCGCCGAGCGTGAACACCGTGAGCCGCGGCCGGGTCAGCAGCGACATCGCCAAGGGCACAGTGTTGGTGTAGACCGTCAGGTCGCGGTCGCCGGGAAACAGCTCGACCAGCTTGGCCGTCGTCGACCCGGCGTCGATGAGCACCGAGCCCTCTGTCGGCAGATGCGCCAGCGCGGCCTGGGCGATGCGGGTCTTCTCCGCCGCCAACTGCGTTCGCGTCTCCACCGCAGGCTCGAACGCGAGGGACTGCACGGGTACGGCGCCGCCGTGCACCCGTCGCAGCAGGCCCTGGCGCTCGAGCGCGATGAGGTCCTTGCGGATCGTTTCCCCTGTCACGCCAAGGGATTCGGCGATCTCCGTGGCGTCGACGCGTCCCGCGCTGAGAAGGCGGTCGAGGATGTGGTTCTTGCGCTGGTCCGCATACGGCGTGCGGGCATCCACCCCGTCGGTCATGCGGCAGCGGCCTTGGCTGCGAACAGCGCCGCACCGCGGGCGCCCGCCTCGCTGACGTCGGCCCGCATCAGATCTCCGAAGCGGCGGCGCTTCACCGCGAGCAGCCCTTCGCTGCGGGACCACCCACCGGTGACGACCAGCGACCTGTGCGCACCGCTGACCGCGCTCATCGCATCGTGAATCTCGGCGGCCTGCTCCGTGACCGCTTCCAGCGCGGCGCGCCACAGATGCGCGGGGCTGTCGGCGTCGGCGATGCCGAGGATGTCGAGCCTGCCGAATGCCGGTGCCACGACTTGCATCTCAGGTAACGGCAAGGCGATCGCTTCGGCGTCGAGGGCGGGCAGGTCGGATCTGTCCTTGCCGAGGAGACCGAGGATGCGTTGCAGCGCAAGCCCGCCCTGCGTGGCGCCGAGCAGACACCAGTGATCGGCTACGGCATGCCAGCCGGTGGTGATACCCGCCTCGGCGAGGCCGGCGACGACATCGGGGGAGAGGCCAGGCGCGACGGTCCGCACGAGTGCTTCGGCGGTGCCGCACGAGTCGAGTTCGTCGCCAGGCCCGTCTGCGCCCGCACCGACCACCGCCGCCTGATGGTCGTGGCCTGCGACGGTGAGCACCGCACCCGTCAACCGCGGCAGCCCGGCTTCGGCGCCGACCCGCCCCAGCGGCGTTCCCGCGGTCACCAACGGCGGCATCAGCGATTGGTCGGCACCCGACCACGCAAGGGTGTCCTCCCACCAATCGCGTTCGGCAAGACGCAGCCATCCGGTGCGGGACGCCAGCGACTGTTCTCCTGCCTCTTCGCCGCCGAGCCCGCGCACGATCCACTCCGCGACGTTGAGTCGGCGCACCGCGCTACCCGTCGACGGCACGTTGTCGACAAGCCATCGGTGCTTTGTCAGCGACCACTGTTGCCGCAGAGGTAGGCCGGTCGTCGCCGAGAAGTCCTGTGCGCCAACGGCTGCACGCAGGCTGTCCAACTCCGCCGAATCGCGGGTGTCGTGCCACGCGATGACGGGGGCCACGGGTTCGCCACGCCCGTCGAGCAGTACCCCGGACTCGGCGAGGCTTGCCACCCCGAGACCGCCGATCGGACCGGGAGGACAGTCGGCCAACGCCTCGGCCACCGCGGTCTTGGTGGCGTCGAGCAGAGCGTTCGCATCCAACTCGGCGCCCGAAGCCGTCACCGTCCACGGCGTGGTGGCGCGTCCGGAGGCAACCGGCTCACCGTCGCGCGTGAACACCACGGCCTTGCTGGTGGTGGTCCCAACGTCGAGGCCGACGAACAGCGTGCCGTGCATGTCGCTCCTTGACGGGATCGAGCCTTGTCGAATTGGAATATGATGGATATAGTTGGGTTTCGTTGGAGCATTGTCAAGTGACGAAGAAGGACACCGGATGCCGCTCGCCCGAACCGCCGACCTGGTTTCAGCCGCGTATCAAGCCGGCTCGGGACTCGTGGCCTTCAACGTCATCACCATGGAGTCCGCCGAAGCGATCGTCGCAGGCGCCGAGAAGGCAGGCAGGCCCGTCATCCTGCAGATCAGCGAGAACGCGGTGAAATTCCACCATGGCCGGCTGGCGCCGATCGCCGCCGCGACAACGGCGATCGCGGCCGACGCCGCAGTGCCGGTCTCGGTTCACCTCGACCACGTCGAGGACGAGGAGCTGTTGCACGCAGGCGCCGAATGTGGCGTCAGCTCAGCGATGTTCGATGCATCCAAGCTGGACTACGACGCCAACGTCGCGGCGACGAAGGCCGCCGCGGACTGGGCTCGTGAACGCGACGTCTTTCTCGAAGCCGAACTCGGCGAGGTCGGCGGAAAGGACGGCGCGCACGCGCCGGGGGTGCGCACCGACCCGGCGGAAGCGGCCTCATTCGTATCCGCAACGGGCGTCGACGCATTGGCTGTCGCGGTCGGCAGCTCGCACGCGATGTCGGAGCGCACCGCATCGTTGGACTTCGGTCTGATCGCCCGGCTGCGCGCGGCGGTTCCCGTTCCGCTGGTGTTGCACGGCTCGTCGGGCGTCGCCGACGACGACCTTCGTAAGGCAGTCGCCGCAGGCATCACCAAGATCAACGTCGGCACGCTGCTCAACGTTCGCTTCACCGGAGCGGTGCGCACGTTCCTTGCGGCCGACGATTCGGTGACGGATCCGCGCAAGTACCTCGTGCCTGCACGGAATGCAGTGGCCGATGCGGTGGCGGGCGTGCTCGACGCCATCGGCTGACCGACGCGCTGGGCGGTCGCATAGCATCGCGGGCATGACGCCCCGAAGACGAGCGCGAGTGAGGATCGCAGCGAGGAACGAGCGAGGACCGGAGCGAGTGGGAGTCGAGGCATGACGAGAGTTTCGGTGATTACCGGTGGTGCGGGCGGAATGGGTCTTGCGACGGCGAAGGTCGTCGGGGCCGACCACACCCTTCTCCTCGCAGACGTCCGCCAGGATCGCCTCGACGCCGCGGCGAGCGAGCTCGACCGTCTCGGTATCACGGTCAAGGCCGTCAACTGCGATGTCACCGACCGGCGGGCAACCGACGCGCTGTTGGCGACCGCAGCCGGACTCGGCACGCTTGCATCCGTGATCCACACCGCGGGGGTGAGCCCGAGCATGGGGTCCGCGGACTACGTCATGAGAACCAACGCGCTCGGCACCGTCAACGTGAACGAAAGCTTCTTCGCAGGCGCAGCCGAGGGTGCTGCTGTCGTCAACGTGGCGTCGATGGCGGCACACATGTTGCCCGAGACCATGGTTCCGACAAAGCAATTCCCGCAGGCGTTGACCGACGATGCCGCCTTCATGACGGATATGCTGGCGGCTTGCGCGATCGTCGGTGAGGAAATGCAATCCGGTATCGCGTACGCGGTGAGCAAGAGCTTCGTGCGGTGGTACTCGGTCGCGCAGTGCGAGCGGTTCAACGGCAAGGGCCTTCGCATCCTCTCCGTATCACCGGGCTCGTTCGAAACCGAGATGGGCCTGCTGGAGGCCGACGCCGGGGCAGGCGCGATGGTCGCGGACGCCGCAGTCCCGCGATGGGGCAGGCCCGAGGAGATGGCCGACCTGCTCGCGTTCTGCGCCAGTGACAAGGCCGGCTACCTCACCGGCACCGACATCCTCAACGACGGCGGGGTGATCGCCTCGATGACGGAGCGCGCCAGGCTCGCCGCCGACGACGGTCAGGACGGCTAGGCGCTGGTCCTCCGCTGTAGGGCCAATGAGCCGGTGAGTACCAGGATTCCGGCGGCGGCGAGCAGCGCACCTGCGCCCGCGGGTGCGGTGTAGCCGTATCCGGCCGCGATGACGAGCCCGCCGACCATGGCGCCGATTGCGTTGGCCATGTTCAGTGCCGAGTGGTTGAGACAGGCCGCCAACGTCCGCGCGTCTTGCGCGACGTCCATCAGGCGGATCTGCAGCGCAGGCCCCAACGCCGAGCCCGCAGCACCGATGGCGAAAAGCACAAGCAGAGCCGTCCACGGGTTGTGGGAGGCCAGCACGAACACGGTCAGCGCGACGCCGAGAGCGGACATCGACACGTACAGGCCGCGAACCACGGAGATATCGGCCATCTTGCCGCCGAACAGGTTGCCAACCACCATGCCAAGGCCAAACACCATCAGCGCCAACGGAACAAGCGCACGAGGCAGCCCTGCGACGTCGGTCATTGTCGTGCTGATGTAGGTGTACACCGCGAACATGCCACCGAATCCGATCACGCCGACCAGCATCGCCAGCCACACCTGCACGCGTTTGAGCGCGCCGAGTTCGGTCAGCGGACTGGTCACGTGCATCGACCGCAGCGGCGGAATCCAGTAGGTGATCGCGGTCAGCGTCACCACTCCGACCGCGACGACAAGACCGAATGCGCTGCGCCAGCCGAGGGCCTGCCCGAGCCAGGACGCCATCGGCACCCCGATGACGGTGGCGACGGTCAGCCCGGTCATCACATGCGCGACGGCCTTGGCCCGGTTCCGAGGTCCCATCAGGAACGAGGCCACCATCGCTGCGACACCGAAGAACGCGCCGTGTGGCAGACCGGCGATGAAGCGCGCGACGATCAGCATCCCGTACGACGGGGCGAACATGCTGGCCAGGTTGCTGAGCGTGAACACAGCCATCAGCCCCAACAGGACAGTCTTTCTTGGCAGCCGCGCGGTGAGGGCGGCGATCAGTGGCGCCCCGACGACCACACCGAGCGCGTAGGCCGAGATGACGTGTCCGGCAGTCGGCTCGGAGATGGCGAAGCTGGACGCGATATCGGGAAGCAGTCCCATCGCGACGAACTCGGTGGTTCCGATGCCGAACCCGCCGAAGGCGAGTGCCAACACGGCCAGCCAGCGCACCGAGGGTGCGGGGGCGACGACGGACACCGGGGTCGTCGAAGGGCGTTCAAGCGAGATGGTCACAAACGTTCGGACCTTCCTGTGGTCGGACTCGGCAACGGTAACGAGACTTCCGATGGCGTGCAAACCGACTTAGGCATTTTGACGGCTAAAGTGATGGAGGTTACGATTGGCGACCATGGCCTTTTTCCGCAGTTCGACGGCCACCTCGGCGGGCGATGTCTACGGCCTGATCCGTGCCGCGGGCGCCATGACGCGCGCTGAGCTGGGTGAACTGACCGGGTTGTCCCGTACCGCCGTCGGCGCGCGGGTGGCGGCACTGGCGCAGCGGGGTCTGGTCATCGAACGCGAACAGGCACCATCCACCGGCGGCCGTCCTGCCGCGCTGCTGACGTTCAACGCCGACGCAGGCGTCGTGCTTGCCGCAGCGATCGGGCGCAGTCGGACCCGGCTTGCGGTGTGCAACCTCGCAGGCGACATCCTCGCCACAAGTGATATCGACCAGGAGACCGGCATCGGTCCCGACGAGTTGATGCCCGACGTGGTCAAGAGGCTCGACGTGCTGCTCGACGGGCACCGCGATGCGCGCATCCACGGCGTGGGGCTGTGCTTGCCGGGGACGGTCGACCAAGAACGAGGGTGCAGCCTCGACTCGCCGATCATGAGCGGCTGGGACGGGATTCCGCTCCCGCCGTATTTCGCCGAGTTGACCGATGCGCCCGTCATCCTCGACAACGACGTCAACGTCATTGCGCTCGCCGAGCGACGGGGCGAGCGGCAGGCCGTCGACGACGTGCTCGTCATCAAGGCCTCGACGGGTCTCGGCGCAGGCATCATCGCAGGCGGCTCGCTACAGCGCGGCGCGGTACAAGCGGCGGGGGAGTTCGGTCACAACAAGACGCCTGCCGCCGACGGGCTGCCGTGCCGATGCGGCGATACCGGCTGCCTGGAAGCGGTCGCGGGTGGTTGGGCACTGGTGAAGGCGCTGACGCAACAGGGCCGTGCCGTCGGCCACATTCGCGACGTCGTGGAGTTGGCCAACGGCGGTGACGAAGAAGCGCGCAGGCTGATCAGGGACAGCGGGCGACACGTCGGTGAGGTGCTTGCAGGCGCGGTGAATCTGCTCAATCCCGCGTTGCTGGTGGTCGCGGGCGATATGGCAAGGGCGTACGATATTTTCGTCGCCGGACTGCGGGAAACGTTGTACGGCAACGCGACTGCACTCGCGACTCGTGTGCTCCAAGTGGTGCCGACCACGTACGCGGACCGATCCGGTGTCATCGGCAGCGCAACGATGGTGCTCGACAATGTGCTGAGCCCACGCCTGATCGATGAGTCGCTAGAGCTAGAGAGGCGTTAGTTCAGGCACGGGTCCACTGCTGGGTGAGTCGGAAGAGGTAGGCCAACGCGGGCAACACGATGACGCCTGCGAGGCCCACCACGACCAGTAGGCCAATCAGCGTGGAATCGGCGCCCGCGCCGTCATCGATGGTGACCTGATCCACCAGCAGCCAGGGATATTGGCCGATACCCCAGCCGGTCACCACCGAGGCGACGGCCGCCACGGCCGGAATCCGCGCCACTGAATAGCTCCTCCGATACAGCAGCACAAGCGTCGTCACCCCGGCCACCGCGGCCAGCGCCAACAACGGTGACGCGGCGGTCCGCAGACCGTGACTGAGGGTCGGGGCGTCGTGGGCGACCGGGTACAGCCCGGCGAAGACGACAACGCCGGTGGCGACACCGACTGCGAGCGTGCGTGTTCGGAGTCGCTCGGCCAGTACCGCGTCCCCCGCGCGAGCGGCGTCAGCAGTCAAGAACACTCCCGCCAGAAAGACACATGTTGTGACGGCCAGGCACCCTCCCACCATCGATGTCGGGGTGATCCACGAGCCGATCAGGTCGCCGTACCCGTCAGCGGGCACTCGACCGGACGCGATGGCACCCGCCGTCGCGCCGAGGAAGAACGGAGTGATGACCGATGACGCCGCGAAGATCGCACCGAACAGTCGGGCCTGGGCGAAGGTCTCCGAGTACTTCCGAAAGGCAAAGGTCGCGCCGCGCAACACGATTCCCGCCAGCGCCAGGATGAGCGGGATGAAAAGCGTGCTGGTGGCGGCGGCGAACGTGCTCGGGAACCCTGTCCACCACATGACGAGGATGTAGATCAACCACACATGGTTGGCTTCCCAGACCGGCCCGATGCTCCGATCGACCAGGGTGCGGAGCTCACTGCCGCGTTCGTCGAATCCAGCGGTGAGATCGTAGAAGCCCGAACCGAAGTCGGCCCCGGCGAACAGCGCATAGGCGACGACTCCGACGAACATCGCGATCGCCACCACAGTCGCCAGCGTCATCCCACCGTCTCCTCCCGCGGAGGGCCGTACGGACTCGGGAGGTCGGTCTCACCGGTGCGCCACCGCTTGGCCATGGAACGCAACACGACGTAAGCGCCGACGGTCATGCCGAGGTAGATGACGAGCACACCCAGATAGCTCCACCAAAGGCCGGGGTTGGTGCTTGCCGCGTCGGTGGTGCGAAGAACCTGCCACACGGTCCACGGCTGGCGGCCGACCTCCGTGGCGACCCAACCGAACTCCATCGCGAGCACAGCCAGCGGACCTGCGATCACCGAGAAGCGAAGAAACCAGCGGTTTTCCAGCAGATCGCGTCGGCGCCACCGAAACAGCCAGAAAAGGATGGCAGCCCCGGCGAGCGCGGTGCCGATGACAACCATGGACTGGAAGGACAGGTGCGTGATGTTGACCGGCGGCCAGTCGGACTTGGGCACTGTATCCAGCCCGGGCACCGGCGCATCCAGCGAATTGCGGGAGATGATCGAGCCGAGCCGAGGTATCTCTAGTGCGCCGTGCACCTCTCCGTCTATGAGAACTCCACCGAGCCGGAACGGGGCTGGTGACTCGGTGGTTTCGGCGAGCTCGAATGCGGCCAGTTTCGCCGGTTGCGTGTCGTGGATGTGCATGCCGAGAATGTGGCCGACGATCGGCTGCGCAACGGCGGCCACTGTCGCGAAGACGAACGGCACGGTGAAGCCCAACCGGTGATGTGCGTCGGTTCGGCCTCGTAGCAGACCTGCGGCGTACACACCCGAGACGACGAACCCGACGACCATGAACGCGGCGATCCACATGTGCAGGAACTGCATCCAGACGCCGTCGTTGAACATCGCCCGCCATGGATTGATGTCGGTGACGGCACCGTCCCGTATCGCAAACCCGGTGGGGTTGTTCATCCACGCGTTGACCGACACCACGCAGAACGTGCCCACGATCCCCGCGACACCCATCGGGATGAGCATCGCCAGGTGAAGTCGCGGCGGCATGCGGTCCCAGCCGTAGAGGTAGATGCCGAGAAAAATCGCCTCCACGAAGAACGACAGGCCCTCGAATGCGAACGGCAGGCCGAGGACGTCACCGAAGCGACCCATCAGACCCGGCCACAGCAGGCCCATTTCGAAACTGAGCACCGTGCCGGACACGGCGCCGATGGCGAACAGCACAGCGGAGACCTTCGCCCAGCGCTTCGCCAGTCCCAGCGCCACCGGGTCGTCACGGACGATGCCGCGCCGGTGCATCACGTAGATGACGGTCGGAAAGGCGACGCCGAAACACGCCAGGACGATGTGCCACCCCAGCGACACCGCCATCTGCTGCCGCGCCGGCATCAGTCCGGGTGGCTCCATGGCCAAGAGCAGCGTCGCGTCGCTGAACCTCATCACCATCAGCCTAGCGGCGGCCCGCGATCACACCTTCGCGATGACCTTCTCGGCGAACGTCTCGAGGTTGCGGATCTTGGCGTCGAGCGGCTCATCGTCGTTGCCCATGATGTAGGGGTTGCGGAAGCCGACGATCGCGTCGGTGACGCCCTTGTCCTCGAGCCGTTTGATGCCGTCGGGTGTATAGGCGTCGACGGACATCACGTGGATCTCGAACGGTCCGGTCCGGCCCTCTTCCGCGCGAATCTCGTTGAGCCGGTTGATGAGCCGATCGAGTTCCGTGCGCCCACTGCCGCCGTGCATCCAGCCGTCGCACCTGGCCGCACGGCGCAGCGCAGCTTCGGCGTGGCCGCCGATCAGGATCGGGATCGGCTCCGACGGGGCGGGCGTCATCTTGGTCTTCGGGATGTCGTAGAACTCGCCGTGATACTCGAAGTAGTCACCTGACGTCAGGCCCTTGATGATGTCGATGCATTCATCCATTCGCTTGCCGCGCTTGGCGAACGGGACACCGAGCAGTTCGTAGTCCTCCGGCCACGGACTCGTGCCGACACCGAGGCCGAGCCGGTTGCCGAAGATCGCCGCCAGCGAGCCTGCCTGCTTGGCCACCAGCGCGGGAGGCCGGATCGGCAGCTTGAGCACGAAGAAGTTGAACTTGAGCCGCGTGGTCACCGCGCACAGTGCGCCCGCGAGGACGAACGCCTCGACGAACGCCTTGCCGTCGAGGAACTCGCGGTTGCCGTCGGGCGTGTAGGGATACGTCGAGTCCGACTCGAAGGGATAGGCGATGCTGTCGGCGACCGTCATCGCGTGGTACCCGGCGTCCTCGGCGGCTTTGGCCAGGGGCAGGTAGTAGGTCGGGTCTGTCATCGCTTCCGCATAGGTGAACCGCATCCCCAGATACTAGAACGTGTTCTAGTCGGCGCCGCGGTGGTTTCGGTGCCTGCCGCCGCGGGAACCTGTTTGGCCATGAGCGCGGTAACCAAGGCGATGTACATGCCCCTCCAACTCGCCACCAGCGTCGCCGGTGGTCTGCTGGCCGGCTGGGTCTTCAACGAGATCTGGCAGCGGGTCAGCCCGTCGGACCAGGAGCCACCCAGCCCGAAGGACCTCAACCGCTCCGGGCGTGAGGCGATCAGCGCAGCCGCGCTGCAGGGGCTGGTGTTCGGTTTGGTGCGCGCCGGCGTCACCCGCGCAGGCGCCCACGGCTATCGGGCAGTCGCCCACGAAAGCCCCGAGTAGCGCATCATGTAGCACGTGCGCAGCTGGCTGACCCGCAATGTGCGGGTGCTGTCGGCCGTTTCGTTCCTCCAGGACACCGCGAGTGAACTGCTGTACCCGCTGCTGCCGATCTATCTGACCTCGGTCCTCGGCGCGCCTGCAGCCGTCGTCGGCGCCGTCGAGGGGGTCGCCGAAGGGGCGGCGTCGCTGACGAAACTTGCGGCGGGCCCGCTGGGCGATCGTTATTCGCGGCGGCCGCTGATCGCGACCGGCTACGGCATGGCCGCGCTCGGCAAGGTCATCGTCGCGGCCGCAACCGGATGGCCCGGCGTGCTTGCCGGACGAGTGGTGGACCGCCTCGGCAAGGGGATTCGCGGGGCGCCGCGCGACGCCCTCCTCGTCGACGGCATCGACGCCGACGCCCGCGGCCGGGTGTTCGGATTCCACCGGGCGATGGACACCTTGGGCGCCGTGGTCGGTCCGCTGCTCGGGTTGGCGGGCTATGAGCTGCTCGACCGTCAGATCGCGCCGCTGCTGTGGGTGGCAGTCGTCCCCGCGGTGCTCAGCGTCGCGTTGGTCTTCCTGTCGCGGGAGGTGCGGCGGGTGGCGCCCGCGCAGCGCAAGGCGATCTTCGCGCGGGTGAAGGATCTGCCGCGCCGGTATTGGCGGGTGACCGTTCTGCTGGTCGCATTCGGCATCGTCAACTTTCCCGATGCCCTGCTGTTGTTGCGGCTCAACGAGATCGGCTTCTCAGTCGTCGAGGTGATCCTGGCCTACGTCGGCTACAACCTGGTGTACGCGTTGTCGAGCTATCCGGCCGGGCTGCTCGCCGACCGCATCCCCAGGCCCGCGGTGTTCGGTATCGGCCTCGTCTTCTTCGCGGTCGGCTACATCGGCCTCGGGCTGACCACCGACACCGTCACCGCCTGGATCCTGATCGCCGTCTACGGCCTGTTCACCGGATGCACCGATGGCGTTGGCAAGGCGTGGATCTCATCGCTCGTCGGATCGGATCTTCAGGGCAGCGCGCAGGGCGTGTTCCAGGGCGGCAGTGGCTTCGCGATCCTCATCGCGGGGGTGTGGGCCGGGCTGTTGTGGGGTGCCGACGGCAGCCTGCCGCTGCTGATCTCCGGCGTCGTCGGCGCCGTGTTCGCCGTCGTGTTCCTGATCGCGGCGCTGCGCTACCGCAGCGGTACGACGACCTCCACGTCGTCGAGCGCGTAGGGCGGCATCCCGACGCCCGCCACCGAGTAGCCACCCTGCTGGGTGCGCTCGGTGATCCGGCACTCGGCAGTCTGCTCGCCGATCGTCAACGTGACCGGACGCGGCCCTGTCCCGTCGGGCAGCGCGTCGAGAATCGTTCCCTGCCAGTGGTATCGGCCGTCGATGGGGTCGATTCGGCCGGACAGCCGCACCCGGACCAGGTGCTCGCCGTCGTCGATGCCGAGGGTGGCGGACCCGTCGTAGACCTCGTCGACGACACCGATGTGCGAGCTGAGATCGAAGGCTGTCGGCGCCGCCTTCGCCATCTGCCGCCAGTAGGTCGCGTCCGCGCGGTCCGCCTTATCGGCTCCGCGCATGTGGAACATCCGCTGCGAGCTGTACAGCACCTCGATGCGGGGGCTGTGGGACCGCCGCACCAAAGCGAGGCATTCGGCGATGTAGCCCAGCCGCGCGGCAGCGACGGGTTTCTCGCCGGTGACCATGAAGTAGTTGGGCACACCGTGTACCGCCACGCCAAGATAGGGCGCGAGATCATCTCGGCCGGAACGGGTTTGGTCGGTGACGATGATCCGGGCGTGACAGGCCGGAAGGGCCCAGGTGTGGGTGGTCTCGTCGAACACGCATCCGCTGAGGTCGCAGTTGTCCAGGACCGCGACGCCGCTGAACCCCGCCTTCGCGAGCAGTTGTTCGGCGCCCTCCACCCCGACGACGGCTATTTCGTGGACGGTCTCTGTCATCGGTGCTGTCGGCTCTTCGCGCAAGCGTCCCCCGCAAGCGGGAGGTACCCCCACATCACTGCGGAAGGAAGCCGGTGCGACGCCACATCCGGCGCGACACCCGCCCCATCAGGCCGACCTCTTCGAGGAATGCCGCCAGCGGAGCGAAGCCGCTGATCTGAACCTCGCGACGATGCTCGCTTGTGCGCGCGAGCCTGCGCGCACGGTCGGCGTCGAGTCCGACGCGGTAGTACGGCACCCGGTTGGTGAACAGGAAACGGAAGAAGTACCCGCCGAGGCCGTTCATGCTGCGCACGTAGAGCTTGGGGATGCGGCCCATCGTCGGCGTCCGCTTCCGCAGCCCGTCGCGGGCGAACTGGATGTGCCGGGCTTCCTCGGTCACGTGAATTCGCATGAGCCGCTGCACCATCGGCTGTAGATCGTCGTCGTCCATCATCTGCCGCTGCAGCGAGTCGAAGATCTCCTCACCGATCAGCGCCGCCACCCAGAGCACGGAGCCGACGAAGGCGAACGGCAGCGTGTTGATGATCATCCGGTGATACCGGCGCGGCTGCACGGGCTTGGCGCCGATGTGTTCGATCGCCTTGCCGAACATCACCATGTGCCGGGTCTCGTCGCCGAGTTCGGTGAGCTCGTAGTGCGTCGATCGGGCCGTCGGATCCTGATGCATCATCTTGCGCAGCAGCGCCTGGTTCAGGATGTTCTCGAACCAGATACCGGCGGACAACGTGTTGACGAGTTCCTGTCGCGACAGTTCGACCTGTTGTTCGCGCGTCATCTCGTCCCACATCGGGGTGCCGTACAGCGATACGCACCGCGGCGGAAGGAAGAACTTGTCCGGGTCCAGCGGCGCATCCCAGTCGATGTCGACCACGGGCAGGTAGGACTTCTTCACCGACCCCTTGAGCAATCGCTCGGCGAACTCCTGGCGGGTTGGTGCTGGCTGCTGCCTCATTGAGGCGGTCATCCGCGACTCCCTCTGCGTAGACGCTATGCCTCCAAGGTAGGGAGGCCGAAGCAAAGATGTCAATACCCGCGGTACCGGGTACTTTGAATCGTTATGCGGTTCATCCACGTCATCGGCATCGGGGCGGGCGACCCCGACTACGTGACGGCGGAGGCCGTCCGGGCGCTCAACGCCACGCAGGTCTTCTTCGCGATGGACAAGGGTTCCCGGAAAAGCGATCTGGTGGAACTGCGCAGGCACATCTGTGAGCGGTTCATCCGAGAGCCCGGCTACCGGTTCGTCGAGCTGACGGATCCGCCGCGCGCCACCGACACCGAGTACCGGCAGGCCGTCACGGACTGGCACTCCGCGCGCGCCGCCGTCTGGGCCGACGCCTTCGAGCGCGAACTGGGTCCCGACGGCGTCGGCGCCTTCCTCGCGTGGGGCGACCCGTCGCTGTACGACAGCACGCTGCGCATCCTCGACGCGGTGGCCGCGCGCGTCGAGTTCTCCTACGACGTCATCCCAGGGATCACCGCGATACAGGCCTTGACGGCGCGACATCGCATACCGCTCAACGACATCGGCGAACCGGTGCTGATCACCACGGGAAGGCGGTTGACAGCCGACGGGCTGACGGGCAGCGCCGTGGTGATGCTCGACGGCGACTGCGCCTTCCGGTCCTGCCCGCCGCAGACCCGCATCTGGTGGGGCGCCTACCTCGGCACCCCCGACGAGCTTCTGGTGTCGGGCACCGTGGCCGAGGTCGGTGAGCAGATCGTGAAACTCCGGGCCGAGGCGCGGGCACGACACGGCTGGATCATGGACACCTATCTGCTGCGCACACCCTAGGTGACCTGCCGCTGGCCGCCGTTGCGCTCGTTCCAGAATTGGTACACCTCAACCGCGGCGTCCCGAGGTTCGTAGTGCATCGGCAGCCGACGCCGCGACCAGTCCTTCGCGAACTCGTCATAGAAGGTGGTGAGTTCGAAGTACTTTCGGTCGTCGACGTAGTACGGCTGGTAGTCATCGCGGGTGGTCAAGAACACGACCTCGTCGGGTGAGCAGTAATACAGCGAGCCGAGGCACATCGGGCAGGGGTGGGCCAGAACATAGATCGTCGTGCCGACGAGGTGCTCCGTGCCCAGTTTCGTACATGCCTGACGGATGGCCAGTATTTCCGCGTGGGCGGTCGGATCATGCGTCTGCGAAACCTGGTTGGCGCTTTCGGCAAGGACTTCGCCGTCCTTGACGATCACCGTGGCGAATGGCCGACCACCCTCTGCGACGTTCTTGCGAGCAAGGTCAATGGTCCGTTGTGCGAAGTCCACAACTCGTAGTTTAGTGGCAGTATCGGCGGCATGATGGCATTTCTGCTGCGCGCAGCATTGACCGGAATCGCTTTATGGATAGTCACGCTGGTCGTTTCCGGCATCGACTTCGTCGGCGGCGACACGACACTTCAGAAGGTCGGGATCATCCTGGTTGTCGCGCTGATCTTCGGATTGGTCAACGCGATCATCAAGCCGATCGTGCAGATCATCTCCATCCCGCTGTACATCCTCACGCTCGGCCTGATCCACATCGTCATCAACGCGTTGATGCTCTGGATCACCTCGTGGATCACCGAGCACACCACGCACTGGGGTCTGTACATCGACGACTTCTGGTGGACGGCGATCTGGGCGGCGATCGTGCTGTCGATTGTCAGCTGGGCGCTCTCGCTGATCGTCGGCGACACCAAACGCCTCACGCGGGCCTGACAGCTTCGACGGCTTGGATCGCCTGGTCGACCTCGTCTTCGGTGTTGTAGTAGTGCGGCGAAAGCCGCACCAGTGGATGCACGTCGCGGACCTCGCTGTCGAACTGGTTGTGCTCGGCGACAGTTGTGCTGACGTTGATCCCCTGCGCCGCAAGGGCTTCGGCGACGTCGGTGCTGTCGACGCCCGCGACGCGTGCCGTCACGATCGCGCACCGCTCGCGACCGAGATCGTGCACCGTGACCCCGTCCAAGCCGGCGAGGCCGTCTCGCAACCTCGCCCCGAGCGCGGCACTGCGCGCATAGATGTCGGCCAACCCCAGGTCGAGAGCCTGGCGCACCGCCGCGCGGAGGCCGACGACGTTGACGTAGCTGTTCTCCCACGTCTCGAACCGACGAGCCCCTTCGGCCCAGGTGAACGAGCGGCCGCCGGCCCACGTGGCGGAGCGGATCTCGGCGACGAACGGTTCGAGCCGCTCGATCGCGCGCGGCCCCGCGTAGAGGAACCCGGTGCCGCGCGGTCCGCGCAGGAACTTGCGGCCGGTGCCGGTCAGCATGTCGCATCCGATCGCCGCCACGTCGATCGGGAACTGTCCGACCGCCTGGGTGCCGTCGAGCAGAAACAGCGCGTCGGCGGCGCGGGCGATGCGGCCGACCTCGGCGGCGGGATTCACCAGGCCGCCCGCCGTCGGCACCCACGTCAGCCCGATCAGCTTGGTGCGCCCGTCGACGAGCGCGGTCAGCGCATCGAGGTCGATCTGTCCGCTTTCGTCGTCGGGGACGACGACCACCTCGGCACCCGTGCGCTGCGAAACCTGGAGGTACGCAAGCACGTTGCTGCCGTACTCGTTGCGGCCCGTCAGGATGCGGTCGGCCGCGGTCAGCGGCACCGAGTAGAACGCGGCGTTCCACGCGTGCGTGGAGTTGTCGAAAAGCGCGATCTCCTGCGCCGACGCACCGACCAACTCGGCCAGTGCCCGATAGGTGTCGTCGATCTGGTCGGTGGCCGCTTCTGCGGCTTCGTACCCGCCGATCTGCGCCTCGAGCTGCAACTGATGCGTCATCGCCGCGATCGTCGGCGCGCTGAGCAGGGCGGCGCCCGCATTGTTGAGGTGGTTACGGTGCTGACAGCCGGGCGTGATGGCGCGCAGGTCCGCGATGTTCAGGCGCTCAGACATTATCTGGCTCAGGTTAGGGCAGACTGGATTCATGCCGGAACTGCCCGAGGTCGAGGCGCTGGCCGACCACCTCCGTCGGCATGCGGTCGGCCTGCCCGTCGGACGCGTCGATGTATCCGCCCTTTCGGTGCTCAAGACCTTCGACCCGCCGACCACCGCGCTGCACGGCCGCGAGGTCACCGGTGCCAACCGGTGGGGAAAGTACCTGGGCCTGCAGGCAGGTGAGCTGCACCTCATCACCCACCTGTCGCGGGCGGGGTGGCTGCGCTGGTCCGACCAACTGGCGGCCGCCCCGTTGAAGCCGGGCAAGGGCCCGATCGCGCTGCGCGTCCACCTCGGAACCCCAGGCGAGGCACCAGGTTTCGATCTCACCGAGGCAGGCACGCAGAAGCGGTTGGCGGTCTGGCTGGTCGACGATCCGACGAAGGTGCCACAGCTCGTTTCGCTGGGTCCCGACGCGCTCGAGTTGACCGCCGACGGCCTCGCGGAGGTGCTCGCCAAACACACCGGGCGGATCAAGACCGTGATCACCGACCAGAAGGTGATCGCGGGGATCGGCAACGCCTACAGCGACGAGATCCTGCACGTGGCCAAGCTGTCGCCGTTCGCGACGGCAGGCAAGCTGACCGACGCCCAGTTGGCTGATCTGCACGATGCGATGAACTCGGTGCTCACCGACGCGGTGTCGCGGTCGGTCGGTCAGCAGGCGGCGACGTTGAAGGGGGAGAAGCGGTCAGGTCTGCGGGTGCACGCCAGGACAGGGCTGCCGTGTCCGGTGTGCGGCGACACCGTGCGTGAAGTGTCGTTCGCGGACAAGTCCTTTCAGTACTGTGCGACCTGTCAGACCGGCGGCAAGGTGCTCGCCGACCGCCGAATGTCGCGGCTGCTCAAGTAAGAGCGCAGTAGGACTTCGTCGCCGACGACAGCGCCTGCCGGTACAGCGGGTCGAGCCCGCGGGCACCCGCCACCGCGTCCGTCGCACCGTGAAGTTCGCCTGCGCACCCCGGGCCGTGCAGTGAGTTCCATTGCAGCGCAATCTCGTCGACCATCGTCTTGTTGAACCCGTCGATCGCGGCCCGGGAGTTCGCCAGATCGGGAGCGGTGGCCGGCGCGGTCGACGGCGCGAACTTCCACTGGCCGAACAGTGTGTACTCGACACCCTCGGTGGCGGCGATCTGGTCGGTGAAGATCGTCCGCACGTAGCTCGCGTCGACGCCGTGGGCGGTCGCGTCGGCCCCGACGGTGTCGAGTACCTGGTCGGCGCGCTGACTGTCGGTGATGGGACCGCCGTTGATCCACTTGGTCGCCGCGACCGGGTCAGCGGTCGCCAGCCTCTGGGCGGCGGTGTCCACCAGTTTGTACAGCGCGTTGGCGGGTTCGGCGTCGGCGGCGGCGGGCAATGCGCCGACCAGCAGCGACCCGGCCACCAGCAGGACAGCAGCAGCAGTTCGATTACGGCTCATCACCCCATCATGCTTAGTCTGTCGGGGTGACTCGGCAGAAGATCTTGATCACCGGTGCCAGCTCAGGCCTCGGCGCGGGCATGGCCAGGGCGTTCGCCGCCAAGGGCCGCGATCTCGCGCTGTGCGCCCGGCGTGTCGACCGCCTGGATGAGCTCAAGGCGGAGCTGACGCAGCGGCACCCCGGCATCACGGTCGCGGTCGCGGCGCTCGACGTCAACGACCACGAGCAGGTGCCCAAGGTGTTCGCCGAGCTCGAGGACCAGTTGGGCGGTATCGACCGCGTCATCGTCAACGCAGGCATCGGCAAGGGCGCGCCCCTTGGGTCCGGCAAGTTGTGGGCCAACAAGCAGACGATCGAGACGAACCTGGTCGCCGCTTTGGTCCAAATCGAGACCGCCATCGAGATGTTCAAGAACTCGGGCGGCGGGCATCTGGTGCTGATCTCGTCGGTACTTGGCAACAAGGGGGTGCCGGGCGTGAAGGCCGCCTACGCCGCAAGCAAGGCGGGCGTGTCGTCACTGGGTGAGTCCCTGCGCGCCGAATACCCGCGCGGCCCCATCAGGATCACGGTGCTCGAGCCCGGGTACATCGAGTCGGAGATGACCGCGAAGTCGGCGTCGACGTTGTTGATGGTGGACAACGAGAGCGGCACCAAGGCGATGGTGAACGCGATCGAGAAGGAAACCGGCCGCGCCGCAGTGCCGTTCTGGCCGTGGGCACCGCTGGTGCAGTTGATGAAAGTGTTGCCACCGAGGCTCACGAAGCCTTTTGCTTAGCCACACTTGAGGTTTAAGTGTCGCGTACAGGTGGGTAGCCTTTTTTGCATGAACGCGAAACTGAAGACCCTGACGCCATTGCTCTTCGCGGGTGCATCGGCAGCTGCCATCGCGCTCGCCCCAATCGCTGCTGGCGAGCCTGGACCGCCACCGCCATGCACCAACCCCGACGGCACGGCATGCGAAGTCGTGACTCCCGGCGGCGCCTCCGGTGAGATTCCCGGCCCTGTCCAAGGCGGAGCAGACGGGAACACCGGCACGGTTGGAGGCAGCGTGCCCGGCGGTGTGTGGGGCGAGGCCGGTCCTGGCGGAGCCCACGGATGTGTCCCCGTCTACGGATGCCGCTCATTCGGTTGATGTGGCAAACCCGTAGTCGCCCAATCGAATAGCTAACCGACAAGCGCGGCAGGAGCGTCAATGAAGACGCTGCTGTCGCGTTCGTCGTTTCGCGCTTTCGCGGCGAACCTTTCGCGGCCACCCACGCTCGCGGCCACCCACGCTGGCGGCCACCCACGCTCGCGAAATTGCATTCCGGCAGGCCCTCACTCGACACTCTTCTGCCGGGATGCAATTTCGCTGGTGGGTCTGCCTGCAGGTTTGACAGATCGTTGGGTTTTCCTAACAATGAGTTGTATGAGTCCGGTGAGACGAGGTGAAACCCTCCCCATTCACAATAATCTCGGCGTGCTTCGCGCCGAACGGCGGATGACCAGGGCCGCGCTGGCCGCATTGATCAACGTCAATCCGCAGACGGTCGGCGCGCTGGAGCGAGGCGATCACTATCCGAGCCTGGATCTGGCGTTTCGCATCTGCGATGTGTTCGGGCTGCCCGTTGAGGCGGTCTTCTCCCGCACCGCGTTCACGCCGCTGTCCACCGAGCTCTACCGCAGAAACGAACGAGCGCAAGGAGGCGACACCAATGACTGAATCCACGATCATCGATCGGTACCAGGACTTCCGCACCAGGAGGTTCCTCAAGCGCGAAAGCGCCTACGCCAACAAGCTTCCCGGCTGGCGTACCCAGCACCGGCGCCGCGTGCTCGTCGTCGCCTTGGCGTCCACGTTCGCCTTCATGGCGGTGGTGAGTGTGTTGTGCGCCTTCGGACTCTGGTGGGCTCCACTGCTGTGGTTCCCGGCGTGTCTCGTGTTCTTCCCGTTGTGGATCGTGCTGCAGATCGTGTCCGGCCGTCAGGGCGATGCGCCGTTGGCGGCACTCGACGAGTTCGAACTCCAGCAGCGCAACAGCGCGCGATCGATCGGGCTGACCGTCACGCAGTACCTGATGATGCTGCCGATCTTCTACCTGATCTTCGGGTCGACCACGTTCAGGGACATCAGCGCGGAATCCGCCCTCGGCATGGCGTATGCAGGCGGGCTGATGGCCACCACCGTGTTGCTGATCGGTGGCTGCCTGCCCGCGATGATCCTTGGCTGGACCAGGCGCTCGGACGCCGAGGAGGCCTAGGCGCTGCGGCCCCGCTCGGTGCGGTAGTGACGCACCAGGGCGTCCGTCGAGCTGTCGGTCTGCTTCGGCGGCGAGGCGTCGCCGGTGAGCACCGGCAGCAGGGCCTTGGCCTGGGTCTTGCCCAACTCGACGCCCCACTGGTCGAACGAGTCGATGCCCCAGATCACACCCTCGGTGAAGACCTGATGCTCGTAGAGTGCGATCAACTGACCGATCGCCGACGGTGTCAGCTGGGTCCCGAGGATCGACGTCGACGGTCGGTTGCCCGGCATCACCTTGTGCGGCACCACTTCTGACGGTGTTCCCTCGGCGGCGATCTCCTCGGCGGTCTTGCCGAACGCCAGCACCTGCGTCTGCGCGAAGAAGTTGCTCATCAACAGGTCGTGCATGCTGCCGGTGCCGTCGGCGGTGGGCAGGTCGTCGGTGGGCTGGCTGAACCCGATGAAGTCGGCCGGGATCAACCGCGTGCCCTGGTGCAGCAACTGGTAGAACGCGTGCTGTCCGTTGGTTCCCGGCTCGCCCCAGAAGATCTCACCGGTGTCGGTCGTCACCGGCGATCCGTCGGCGTGCACGGACTTGCCGTTGGACTCCATCGTCAGCTGTTGCAGATAGGCGGCGAACCGCGACATGTCGTTCGAGTACGGCAGCACCGCGCGCGACTGCGCGCCGAAGAAATTGTTGTACCAGAGGCCGATGAGTCCAAGCAGCGCAGGCGCATTCGCCTCAAGCGGTGCGGTCTTGAAGTGCTCGTCGACGATGTGGAAGCCGGCCAGGAACTCGGCGAACCGCTCCTTGCCGATGGCCGCCATCACCGAGAGGCCGATCGCCGAGTCCACCGAGTAGCGACCGCCGACCCAGTCCCAGAAGCCGAACATGTTGTCGGTGTTGATGCCGAAGTCGTCGACCAGCTTCTTGTTCGTCGACACGGCGACGAAGTGCTTGGACACCGCCGCGTCGTCGAGCGCATCGGTCAGCCAGCGTCGCGCCGCCGTCGCATTCGTCAACGTCTCCAGCGTCGAGAACGTCTTCGACGCGACGATGAAAAGCGTTGTGGCCGGGTCGAGTCCGTCGAGCTTGGCCACCAGGTCGGCGGGGTCCACGTTGGAGACGAACCGGCACGAGATGCCCGCGTCGGCGTAGTGTCGCAGCGCGTCGTAGACCATCACAGGGCCGAGGTCGGAGCCGCCGATGCCGATGTTGACGACCGTCGCGATGCGCTCGCCGGTCGCGCCGGTCCACTCGCCGCTGCGCAGCCGGTCGGTGAACTCGCCCATCCGGTCGAGCACCTCGTGCACGTCGGTGACGACGTCCTGGCCGTCGACGGTCAGCTCGACACCGCGCGGCTGCCGCAGTGCGGTGTGCAGTACCGCGCGGTCCTCCGACGTGTTGATGTGCACGCCGGAATACATCGCGTCGCGGCGCCGTTCTAGATTTGCGGCTCGTGCCAGGTCGACCAGCAGTTTCAGCGTTTCGCGGGTGATCCGGTGCTTGCTGTAGTCGATGTACATGTCGCCGACCGTCAGCGCCAGCTCGGTGCCCCGTGCCGGGTCCTCGTCGAAAAGTTCGCGGATGTGTTTATCGCGGATCTGATCATGATGTCGCGCCAGCGCCTGCCATGCTGGTGTGGCTGAGATGTCGGGGACCTGTTGCGTATCGACGCTCATGCCTCGACCCTAGTGTGGCCATTTGAACAAAGGTGTAAGAGAGACCATGGATACCTCCGCTCTGCTGAAGTCAGTTCCCACCGGCATCTGGATCGGCGGTGAGGAGCGCAAGGGGTCGTCGACGTTCGATGTCCTCGACCCGTCCGACGACTCGGTGCTGATCTCGATCGCCAACGCCACCGCCGAGGACGCCATCGCCGCGCTCGACGCCGCGGCAGGCGTGCAGGCCGAGTGGGCGGCCACCCCGGCGCGGAAACGCGGTGAGGTGCTGCGTGCGGTCTTCGAGCTGATCACCGAACGCGCCGAGGAGCTCGCGACGCTGATGACCCTGGAAATGGGCAAGGTGCTGCGCGAGAGCATGGGCGAGGTCACCTACGGCGCCGAGTTCTTCCGCTGGTTCGCCGAGGAGGCCGTCCGCATCCACGGCCGGTACACCCCGAGCCCCGCTGGGACGGGCCGCATCATCGTCACCAAGCAGCCCGTCGGCCCGTGTTACGCGATCACGCCGTGGAACTTCCCGCTGGCGATGGGCACCCGCAAGATCGGGCCCGCGGTGGCGGCAGGCTGCACGATGATCGTCAAGCCGGCGCAGGAGACGCCGCTGACGATGCTGATGCTGGCCAAGCTGATGGACGAGGCGGGGCTGCCAAAGGGTGTGCTTTCGGTGCTGCCCACCAACAACCCCCGCGAGGTCACCACCGCGCTGATCGACGACGGGCGGCTGCGCAAGCTCACGTTCACCGGCTCCACCGGAGTGGGCAAGGCGCTGGTCAAGCAGTCATCGGACGCGCTGCTGCGGACGTCGATGGAGCTGGGCGGCAACGCCCCGTTCGTCGTGTTCGACGACGCCGACGTCGACGCCGCCGTCGAGGGCGCGATCCTGGCCAAGATGCGCAACGGCGGCGAGGCCTGCACGGCCGCCAACCGCTTCCACGTCGCGAACTCCGTGCGCGAGGAGTTCACCGAGAAGATGGTCAAGCGGATGAGCGAGTTCCAGCTGGGCAAGGGTATCGACGAGTCGTCGACGCTCGGCCCGCTGATCAACGCCAAGCAGGTGGCCACCGTCGCGGATCTGGTGTCCGACGCCGTTTCGCGCGGCGCGAAGGTGGCCGTCGGCGGCGTCGCCCCCGGCGGCCCAGGCAACTTCTACCCGGCCACCGTGCTGGCTGACGTGCCCGCCGACGCCCGAATCCTCAAGGAAGAGGTGTTCGGGCCCGTCGCCCCGATCGCCGGCTTCGACACCGAGGAGGAGGGCATAGCGGCCGCCAACGACACCGAGTACGGCCTTGCCGCCTACATCTACACCCGCGACCTCGACCGCGCGCTGCGGGCCGCTGAGGGCGTCGAGTCCGGCATGGTCGGCGTCAACCGCGGGGTGATCTCCGATGCCGCTGCGCCGTTCGGCGGCATCAAGGAATCCGGCTTCGGCAGGGAAGGCGGATCCGAGGGCATCGAGGAGTACCTCGACACGAAGTACATCGCGCTGACGAAGTAGCCGCTCACCTTCTCCGGCGAGATGGGCCCACACCGAAGGATGGGCCCACACCGTCGGTAGGGGAGCGAACGCAAA
>CADEGF010000047.1:3452-30790 GCA_902826815.1 uncultured Mycobacteriaceae bacterium | reverse complement strand
GATGGGCCCACACCGAAGGATGGGCCCACACCGTCGGTAGGGGAGCGAACGCAAAAGGTCCCCGGCGCACGGCGTGTCGGGGACTTTTGCGTCTGCTCGCGCGGGAAAGATTCCATCGGTGAGTGGCCACCGCTGGGTCGCGCTGCCCGAGCGCGCCATCGACAGGGGTGCGCCGAGGGCGCCTGATCGACCAAGACGGGGTAACGGCATCCCCGCGCTGGACGGTGTCCGCGCGGTGGCCGTCGGGCTCGTGCTGGCCGATCACGGCGGCATCCCCGGCGTACCCGGCGGCTTCATCGGCGTCGACGTGTTCTTCGTGCTGAGCGGATTCCTGATCACCTCGCTGCTGATCGAGGAACTCGGCCGTACCGGTTCGATCGACCTGCCCGGGTTCTGGGTGCGGCGCGCCCGACGGCTGCTGCCCGCGTTGATCGTGATGGTGCTGGCCGTCGTCGTGCTGCGGGAGCTGTTTCCGTCCGAAGCGGTCGCCGCCGTGCGCGACGACGCCGTCGGCGCCTTCTTCTGGGTTGCAAACTGGGTCTTCGTCTTCCGCGACACCGACTATTTCACCCAGGGCGACCCGCCGTCGCCGCTGCAGCACACCTGGTCGCTCGCGGTGGAGGAGCAGTACTACGTCATATGGCCGCTGGTGTTGGTGGCCGTCGCCGTCGCGCTGGCACTGCTGGCCAGGCGCCGCGACACCAAGCCGAAGCTGCGCACGGTCCGCATGGTCGTCGTCGGGATCGCACTTGCCGGTGCCGCGGCATCGGCGGTCGCGTCATGCCTGATGGTGTCCGGGACTTCGCCGGCCTCGCTGAACCGCGTCTACTTCGGCACCGACACCCGCGTGCAGGCGCTGCTCGTCGGCGCCGCGGCGGCCGCGCTGCTGGTCAGTGATTGGCCGGCGCTTGCGCGATACGGCTCGCAGATCCGGCCGCGCTGGGGGCGCTGGGTCGCGCAGATACTTCCGGTGATCGGGTTGACGATGCTCGGCGTTGTCGCACACTTCGCGACGGGCAGCGCGCCCGAGTTCCGGCGCGGGCTGCTGATCGTGGTCGCGGTCGCGGCCGTCTTCATCGTCGCGCCGGTGGCCATGGAGCAGCGCGGGCTGGTGGCGCGTGTGCTGGCCTTCCCGCCGCTGGTGTGGCTCGGCATGATCTCCTACGGCGTCTACCTCTGGCACTGGCCGATCTTTCTCGCGCTCAACGGTGAGCGAACCGGCCTGACGGGGATGTCGCTGTTCGCGATCCGCGCGGTGGCGACGGTGACCCTCGCCGCGATGTCGTGGTGGCTGATCGAGCAGCCGATCAGGCGCTGGCGGCCCGTGCACGTTCCGCAGTTGCGGCTCGCGGCCGCGACGCTGGCCACCGCGGCGGTCGCGACGATGCTCGTGGTGCCTGTCGGCATCAGGGCGGGCGACGACCGTCCCCCGGGTCCCGACGTGCTCGCCGCGGCCACGCATCCTGAGGTGCCGGTCGAGATCGGCGGGACGGCCAAGCTGGCGCCCGGCACCCGCACCGTCGCGGTCTTCGGGGACTCGATGGCGTGGACGATGATGCGCTATCTGCCGCCGACGCCGGGATTCAAGTTCATCGACTTCACCACGATCGGCTGCGGCATCGCGCGTGGCGGGCCGTACCGGTCGACAGGCGAGACCCTCACCCAGAAGCCCGAGTGCGAGACCTGGCCCCAGCGCTGGGCCCAGCGGATCAGCTACGCCAAGCCCGATGTCGCGTTGCTGGTCGTCGGCCGCTGGGAGACCGTCGACCGTGTCAACGAGGGGGTCTGGACGCATGTCGGCGATCCGGCCTTCGACGCGTACGTCGGCGGTGAGCTCCGTCGCGCCATCGACATCCTCGGCTCGACCGGTGCCCGCGTCGTGGTGACGACGACGCCGTACAACCGGCGCGGCGAACAACCCGACGGGTCGCTGTACCCGGAGGACGAGCCCGATCGCATCGACGAGTGGAACACGCTGTTACGCCGCATCGTCGGCGGCCGCAAGAACGCGACCGTGCTCGACCTCAACGAGAAGCTGTGTCCCGACGGCTATTACACGAACAGAGTCGACGGCATCAAGATGCGCATCGACGGCCTGCACCCCACCCCGGCAGCGGTGAAGTGGCTGACGCCGTGGCTCGAGAACGCCCTGCGGAGATAGTGATTTCGGCGCGGCTGGTCACGCTGAGCGTGATGCTGAGCGTGACCCAGCGCGCCGAATTCGCTTGAGCTCAGTGCCCGAGGCGGCCGCGGCCGAGGCGCAGCAGCAGCATCGCGAGGTCTTTGCCTTCTGGGCCGAGTTCGCTGTAGCGCTCGATGACCTTCATCTCGCGGCTGTGCACCAGTCGGGTGCCGCCGGACGCCATCCGGGCCTTACCGATCAGCTTGGACACCTCGGTGCGACGAGCGACTGCGGCCAGGATCTCGGCGTCGAGTCGGTCGATCTCCTGGCGAAGATCGTCGATGTCGGCCACGGGTTCCGTTTCGATAGACATTTGATGACTCCTCATTGTGTGGGGTTGGTGGTCCCATCCGTTTTCGGGCCTCACACAAGAGACGAGCCCCGGATCCGGAAGCGGACCGCGGGGCTCTTGGAAGCAGCTAGACCACGGGCACCGCTGGCCGGTACCCGTAGAAAAATCGACGCTGCATGCTGAGCACGAAATAAGTGTGCCATCCAGGCCGCCGCCAGCGCAAAGAATGTCTCATCTCAGCGGTAAGTTGGGACAGACATGAGTGTGCACGTAACTGATTCCCCCGCCGACCAGCTTCTCGAAGGGCTCAACCCCCAGCAGCGCCAGGCCGTGCGCCACGTTGGGTCGCCCCTGCTCATCGTCGCAGGGGCGGGGTCGGGCAAGACGGCCGTGCTCACCCGCCGGATCGCCTATTTGCTGGCGGCCCGCGACGTCGGCGTCGGCCAGGTGCTGGCCATCACGTTCACCAACAAGGCCGCCGCCGAGATGCGGGAGCGGGTGGTGGGCCTGATCGGCCCGCGGGCCCGTGCGATGTGGGTGTCGACGTTCCACTCCACCTGCGTGCGGATCCTGCGCAACCAGGCGTCGTTGCTGCCGGGTCTCAACTCGAACTTCTCGATCTACGACGCCGACGACTCGCGGCGACTCTTGCTGATGATCGGCAAGGACATGGGGCTGGACACCAAGCGCCACTCGCCGCGGCTGCTTTCCAACGGCATCTCCAACCTGAAAAACGAGTTGATCGGTCCCGAGCAGGCCGCCGCCGAGGCGTCGGAGGCCGAGGACGACCTGGCCCGCATCATCGCCGAGGTGTACGGCGAATACCAGCGCAGGCTGCGGGCGGCCAACGCGCTGGACTTCGACGATCTCATCGGCGAGACAGTCGGTGTGCTGCAAGCGTTTCCACAGATCGCCCAGTACTACCGCAGGCGGTTCCGGCACATCATGGTCGACGAGTACCAGGACACCAACCATGCGCAGTACGTGCTGGTGCGCGAGCTTGTCGGGACCGAGACCACCGTCGACGGGATCGCGCCTGCCGAACTGTGTGTGGTTGGCGACGCCGACCAGTCGATCTACGCGTTTCGCGGCGCCACCATCCGCAACATCGAGGACTTCGAGCGCGACTTCCCCAATGCCACAACGATTCTGTTGGAGCAGAACTATCGCTCGACGCAGAACATCCTGTCGGCGGCCAACTCCGTCATCTCCAGGAACACCGGACGCCGCGAGAAGCGGCTGTGGACCGACGAGGGGGACGGCGAACTCATCGTCGGCTATGTCGCCGACAACGAGCACGACGAAGCGCGGTTCGTCGCAGAAGAGATCGACGCGCTGGCTGACCGCAAGGAGATCACCTATAACGACGTCGCGGTGTTCTACCGCACCAACAACTCGTCGCGCGCGCTGGAAGAAGTGTTCATCCGCGCGGGTATCCCGTACAAAGTCGTTGGCGGCGTTCGCTTTTACGAGCGCAGGGAGATCCGCGACATCGTCGCCTACCTGAGGGTGCTTGACAATCCCGGCGACTCGGTCAGTATGCGGCGCATCCTGAACACGCCGCGACGGGGGATCGGCGACCGGGCCGAGGCGTGCGTCGCGGTCTACGCCGAGAACACCGGCGGCAGCTTCAACGATGCGCTGCAGGCGGCCGCCGAGGGCAAGGTGCCGATGCTGAACACCCGCGCCGAGAAGTGCATCTCGGGCTTCGTCGAGCTGCTCGACGACCTGCGTGGACGCCTCGACGGTGAGCTTGGGGAGCTGGTCGACGCGGTGCTTGACCGCACCGGATACCGCGCCGAGCTGGAGGCATCAAGCGACCCGCAGGACCTGGCCCGACTGGATAACCTGAACGAATTGGTCAGCGTCGCACACGAATTCAGCACCGACCTGGCGAACGCCGAGGCGTTGGGTACGGATCTCGACGACGAGGACATTCCTGACACCGGTGTGCTGGCGCAGTTCCTCGAGCGGGTGTCGCTGGTCGCCGACGCCGACGAACTGCCTGAGCACGGTGCAGGCGTTGTGACGATGATGACCCTGCACACCGCCAAGGGCCTCGAGTTCCCAGTCGTGTTCGTGACCGGCTGGGAGGACGGCATGTTCCCGCACATGCGGGCGCTCGGCGATCCGACCGAATTGTCCGAGGAGCGCCGGCTGGCCTACGTCGGGATAACCCGTGCGCGCCAACGGCTTTACCTGAGCCGGGCGAAGGTCCGGTCGTCGTGGGGCCAACCGATGCTCAACCCGGAGTCGCGCTTCCTGCGCGAGATCCCGCAGGAGCTCATCGACTGGCGGCGGACCGACACCGCGCCGTCATTGTCGGCACCCGTCAGCGGAGCCGGTCGCTTCGGCACACCGCGGCCGTCGCCCGCGCGTTCGTCGGTCGGTAAGCGGCCCTTGATCGTGCTGGAGCCCGGCGATCGCGTCACCCACGACAAGTACGGCCTCGGCCGCGTCGAGGAGGTCTCCGGGATGGGCGAGGCCGCCATGTCGCTGATCGACTTCGGCAGTGCCGGGCGCGTGAAGTTGATGCACAACCACGCGCCCATCTCGAAGCTCTAATCCTGCCGCTCGATGGTGCGCTTCAGATAGCGCAGTTCGGTGCGGGCGTGCTCGCGGTCCTTGGCGATTCCGTCGAGCAGGTGCGTGAAAGCGAATGCGACCACCCTGCCGAAGATCCCGGGCGGGAAGGTGGCCCAGACGTGCGCGCTGACGAGGGAGTTCGAGCCGACGGGCTGGATCCGCCAGGTCACACCTTCGCCGATCTTGACGCGTAAACCCGCCAAGCGGTATGTCGCATCGGCGTCCCAGGTCACCGCGCAACCCGGTTCGACCTCCGTTATCGTGCCGGCCGCATCGGCGGGGATTCCGGCGACCTTCTCGCGAATACGCAGTCGGGCACCGACTTCCGTCGCCGGCCGGTCATCGAGATGTTCAAGGCTGATGTGCTCGGGGTTGGACGGCAGCCACCACTTGTCGACATCGCGCATCAACTCCCACACCCGCTCGGGTGACTCGTCGATGACGATTGATTCGGTGAATTCGAACATCACGTCACTCCTTCGCTCGAGTCCAGCAACATCAACGTTATACATGCGCATATATGCATGCAATAGCAGGCGTACGCCGACATTGACGATTTGGCGACTTCTACTCGCACTTTCGCGCCCAAACGTTGGTTTGGGCGTAGTAGTTACGGGCGGGCCCAGCGGGCGGTCGCGGGCAGCAGCGCGAGCGCGATCGTGATCACCGGCAGCGCGGGGATCGCATAGACCACCGGCGGCAGCTTCGCGCCAGCCACGAACAGGCTCGCGAAGATCAGCAGCCCGATCACCGAACCCACCACGACCAGGACCCGCGCCATCCGCCGTCGAAGCAGCAGCGCGATCAGCCCGCCGATCAAAGCCCCGGCAGAGACCAGCGCCAGAAATCCGACCGCGACGCAGAACAGCCGGTCCGACGCCCACCAGCCGGTGATCAGATCGGTGGCGATGACGCCGGTGGCCCATCCGCTGAGGATCGCGAAAACCGCGGTCGCCGACGCCGCCTTCGGGCGGGCGGCGGCGCGGCCGCGGATCGACAGCGGCTTGGCCCGCGGAATGTAGGTGGTCTGCGATTCGGGGTGGGTGTGCGTCCCGATGTGAGTGGTTTGCGGCTCGTCGAGCGCCGGCAGCGACCCTGTCGGTGCGCGGCGGATGATCCCGGTCTTGGGCGCAGATAACCCATCGGAAGGTGGGTCTTCACTCACACTTACGGAGAGTACGTGCCGACGCTGATGCCCCGTTTGGCCAGCCATCCGGCCGGGTCGACACGGTCGGTGCCGTTCTGCAGAACCTCGAAGTGGCAGTGCGGGCCGGTGGAATTACCTCGGTTGCCGATGGTGGCGATCTGGTCACCCGCCCAGACCCGCTGGCCGATGGTGACGTTCCAGGTGTTGATGTGGCCGTACAGGGTGACGGTGCCGTCGGCGTGCCGCAGCTTGACCCAGGCGCCGTAACCGGCGGTCGGACCCACGTCGATCACCACTCCGTCGGCTGCGGCCACGATCGGCGTTCCGATCGAGTTGGCGATGTCGATGCCGCCGTGCAGGACACCCCAGCGGTAGCCGAAGCCGGAGGTGAACACGCCCTTCGTCGGGATGACGAACAGCGGGCGCTGCAGCCGTGCCTCGCGCTCAGCGCGCTCCTGGGCGAATGCGGAGGCCTTGGTGATCTCCTCGGCGTGCACCGTGGCTTCCACGGCCGACGCGACCGTGACCACCTGCATGCCGCCACTGGAACCAGAGATCGCGCCGCCCGCGATGGCAGTCTGATCGGCGGCGAGCACGGTGTCGGTGCTCGCGGTGTCGGAGTTGTTCATCACCGAATGCGCAGCGGCCGCTGTGGCGCCCGCAGCCATCGCGGCGATCATCAGCCTGCCCTTGACCGCGCTGGCGGTCTCCTTGCGATGCTGGGCGGCCCTGCGGGCGCTCAGGTCGAGGATGTCGGTGGCCGCGATGCCGTCGCTGACATCGGTATTGCTGTCGCGGTACGCGTGTGTTGGATTTCGCGCACCGCGCGAGGAAGGCGAGCGCCGCTCGTCGCGTGCATCCGGACGGAACTTGGTGGGCACGACGAGCCGCATCGGGATCAGATCGTCGGTGTCGTGCATGTCGTCGAGCTCGGGCGCGTGGACCACCTGGGATTCGCGATCGAACGCGGAACTGTGATGAAACTCCAGGTCAGTGGCCTCGGGATCAACCCACCGGGTGCGGGCGTTCGTCACATCTCTCCTACTGGAGATCGGACCGAACGGTGCCACGTCAACCTGAAATATCCTTCTAGTCGTGATCAGTTCGTTATCTAGACCGCTAGACGTTAACCAAATCCCAATGTTCTCGGCAACCCGAGAGACTATTCCATGTCCGAATGTGACTTGTATCACCCTTGGGCGCCGGTGAGATCTGCCACATGAGAGGTAGGCGGTGCCGGTGATCTCGACCCGTGTCGATAAAGTTCCCCCGAGCCCGTCGGGTGCATAAGTCAATGCCAAACAGACAGTGTTTTTCTCAACAGACAGTGAGCTGATGGATCTTTTCGAGTACCAGGCCAAAGAGCTGTTCGCCAAGCACAACGTTCCCACCACGCCCGGCCGGGTGACCACATCCGCCGACGACGCCAAGGCGATCGCCGAGGAGATCGGCAAGCCGGTGATGGTGAAGGCGCAGGTCAAAGTGGGCGGTCGCGGTAAGGCAGGTGGCGTCAAGTACGCGGCCACCGCCGCCGACGCCTTCACCCACGCGCAGAACATCCTCGGCCTGGACATCAAGGGCCACATCGTGAAGAAGCTGCTCGTCGCCGAGGCCAGCGACATCGCCGAGGAGTACTACATCTCCTTCCTGCTCGACCGCGCCAACCGCACCTACCTGGCGATGTGCTCGGTCGAAGGCGGGGTGGAGATCGAAGAAGTCGCCGCCACCAAGCCCGAGCGGCTGGCCAAGGTGCCCGTCGACGCCGTCAAGGGTGTCGACCTCGCCACCGCGCGCTCGATCGCCGAGCAGGGCCACCTGCCCGCCGAGGTGCTCGACGCGGCCGCGGTGACCATCCAGAAGCTGTGGGAGGTGTTCGTCGCGGAGGACGCCACGCTGGTCGAGGTCAACCCGCTGGTGCGGACGCCCGACGATCAGATCCTCGCGCTGGACGGCAAGGTCACGCTGGACGCGAACGCCGACTTCCGCCAGCCCGGTCACGCGGAGTTCGAGGACCGCGACGCGACGGATCCGTTGGAGCTCAAGGCAAAAGAGCACGACCTCAACTACGTCAAGCTCGACGGCGAGGTCGGCATCATCGGCAACGGCGCGGGCCTTGTCATGTCGACGCTCGACGTCACCGCCTACGCGGGTGAGAAGCACGGCGGCGTGAAGCCTGCCAACTTCCTCGACATCGGCGGCGGCGCCTCTGCCGAGGTGATGGCGGCGGGCCTTGACGTCATCCTCAACGACTCTCAGGTCAAGAGCGTGTTCGTCAACGTGTTCGGCGGCATCACGTCCTGCGACGCCGTCGCCAACGGCATCGTCAACGCGCTGAAGATCCTCGGCGACGAGGCCAACAAGCCGCTCGTCGTCCGCCTTGACGGCAACAACGTCGAAGAGGGACGTCGCATCCTCGCTGACGCCAACCATCCGCTCGTGATCCAGGCCGACACCATGGACGCCGGCGCCGACAAAGCCGCCGAGCTGGCGAACAAGTAGAAAAGGAACCGATGGCTCATGTCTATTTTCCTTAACGCGGATTCCAAGGTCATCGTCCAGGGCATCACCGGTGGCGAGGGCACCAAGCACACCGCGCTGATGCTCAAGGCGGGCACCCAGCTGGTCGGCGGCGTCAACGCCCGCAAGGCGGGAACAGAGGTGACCCACCAAGACAAGGAAGGTAAAGACGTCCAATTGCCGGTGTTCGGCAGCGTCGCAGAGGCGATCAAGGAGACCGGCGCCGACGTATCCGTCGTCTTCGTGCCGCCGAAGTTCGCCAAGGACGCGATCATCGAGGCCATTGACGCCGAGATCCCGCTGCTTGTCGTGATCACCGAGGGAATCCCGGTGCAGGACAGCGCATATGCGTGGGCCTATAACGTCGACAAGGGCCAGAAGACCCGCATCATCGGGCCCAACTGCCCCGGCATCATCACGCCGGGCGAGGCGCTGGCGGGCATCACGCCTGCCAACATCACCGGCTCGGGCCCGGTCGGCCTGGTGTCCAAGTCAGGCACGCTGACCTACCAGATGATGTTCGAGCTGCGTGACTTCGGCTTCTCGACGGCCATCGGCATCGGCGGCGACCCGGTCATCGGCACCACCCACATCGACGCCATCGAGGCGTTCGAGAAGGATCCCGAGACCAAGGTCATCGTGATGATCGGCGAGATCGGCGGCGACGCCGAGGAGCGCGCGGCCGACTACATCAAGGCCAACGTCTCCAAGCCGGTCGTCGGCTACGTCGCGGGCTTCACCGCGCCGGAAGGCAAGACCATGGGCCACGCTGGTGCGATCGTGTCCGGCTCGTCGGGCACCGCGGCCGCCAAGAAGGAAGCTCTCGAGGCCGCAGGCGTCAAGGTCGGCAAGACCCCGTCGGAGACCGCGGAGCTGGCGCGCGAGATTCTGCAGAGTCTCTGAATGTAATGCGGGTTGACCCACGCACGCCTGTGATCGTCGGCGTCGGCCAGTTCACCGAGAACATCGACGACCCCGGCTACCGGGGCATGTCGTCGGTCGAGCTGGCCACCGAGGCCGCCAGGGCCGCACTGCAGGACATCGGCGCAGACGCGAACGCAGTCGCCACGGCCGTCGACACGGTTGTCGGGCTGCGGCAGTTCGAGATCTCCGGCCCGATGCCCGCGAGGCTCGGCAAGTCGAACAACTACCCGCGGTCGGTCATGCAGCGGCTGGGTGCACAGCCCGCGCGCTCGGTGATCGAGCCGGTCGGCGGCCAGGGCCCGCAGAAGCTTGTCACCGAGTTCGGCACGGCGATCGCCAGCGGCGACGCGGATGTCGTGATGCTGATCGGCTCCGAGCCGGGGTCGACGGCCCGCTACTTCGCGAAGCGGGACGACAAGCCCGACTTCACCGAGCACATCGACGGGCAGCTCGAGGATCGCGGTCACCAGATCCAGCAGTACATCACCGAATACACCGCCACGCACGGCTTGACCGGCGCCGCGGTGCAGTACGGACTGCTGGACAACGCGCGCCGTGGCAGGCTCGGGTGCGGCGTCGCCGACTACCGCAGGCAGATGGCCGAGCTGTTCGCGCCGCTGTCGAAAATCGCTGCCAAGAACCCGTTTTCGTCGTCGCCGGTCGAGCGCTCCGTCGAGGAGATCGTCACCGTCACCGACGACAACCGGATGATCTGCGACCCGTATCCGCGGCTGCTCGTCGCCCGCGATCAGGTCAACCAGGGTGCCGCCGCGGTGATGATGTCGGTGGACGCGGCGCGCCGTCTCGGCGTGCCCGAGGAGAAGTGGGTGTACGTCCACGGCCACGCCGACATGGTCGAGCAGGGCTTACTGGATCGGCCAGATCTGGGCGCAAGCCCCGCGACGGTGCACGCCGTCGAGGAGGCGTTGCGCGTCGCACAGGTCGGCGTCGACGATATCGCCACCTTCGATCTGTACAGCTGTTTCCCGTTCCCGGTGTTCGTCGCGTGCGAGGCACTCGGCATCGACGGTGACGACCCGCGGGGGCTCACGCTAACGGGTGGGCTGCCCTACTTCGGCGGACCCGGCAACAGCTATTCGCTGCACGCCATCGCCGAGACAGTGGCCGAGATGCGCGACAAGCCAGGCCAATTCGGCCTCGTCGGCGCCAACGGCGGAACGATGAGCAAGTATTCGGTTGGCATCTACTCGACCCTGCCTGTCGATTGGCGGACCGATCGCAGCAAGGCGCTCAACGACGAGGTCGCTTCTCTGCCAACTGTTTCGGTGACGGAAACGGTTGACGGCCCCGCGACTATCGAGACTTACTCTGTGCACTACGACTGGCCGGTGCGCACCGGGGTCATCATCGGCAGGCTCGACGCCGACGATGCCCGGTTCATGGCTCTCACGGAAGACGAGGATCTCGTCGGGCTGATGTCCGACGGAGACCCGCTCGGTGCGCACATCGTCGTGACGCCTACCGAGCACGGCAACCGCGCGCGCCTGGCCTAATCCCGCGTCATCGACGGCACGAGTAGTCGACTACGTCATGATTGATGTACCATCTGGTACATGATTACCGACTGTGCCATCGACATCGACGCACCCGCGGACCTCGTTTGGGACGTGTTCGCCGACGTCGAGCGCTGGCCGGAGTGGACGGCATCGGTTTCCGCTCTGAAGGCGCTCGACGGGCCCGGCCTCGCGGTAGGGAAGCGGTTCGAGATCAAGCAGCCGCGGCTGCCGAAGCTGGTGTGGGAGGTGACCGCGCTCGATGAGGGCAGATCGTGGACATGGGAGCAACGCTCACCGGGCGGTCGGACCGTCGCCGTTCACGAAGTCCATCCCGACGGCGACCGCACCCAGGTCAAGCAACGGCTCGACCAGCTGGGCCCGGTCGGCTCGCTCGTCGGCCGGATGATGCGCGGAATCACCGAGCGATACCTCGACCTCGAGGCCAAGGGCCTCAAGGCGCGCAGTGAGCAACTGCGTGGCTCGACCTCCTGACCTCGAGCGGCGACGGCAGCTGCTCGACGCACTCATCGAGGCATTCGCAGGCGGCGGCATCGGTGACCGCTCGCTGCGCGAGATCGCCGAAGCCGTCGGCACCAGTCATCGAATGTTGTTGCATCACTTCGGGTCACGAGACGAGCTTCTGCTGACCATCGTCGACGTGGTCGAGCGCAGGCAGATGTCGACGCTGTCGGAAGCCACCGCTGAGCCCGCCGACGCGATGGCGGCGATGTGGGCCGACGTCCGCCGCCCCGAGCTACGCCCCTTCGAGCGACTCTTCTTCGAGTGCTATGCGCGCGGTGCGCAGGGCGAGCAGCCGTTCGCCCGGATGGTGCCCGGCGCCGTCGACTCCTGGCTGGCGGAGGTCGACGCGAAGACCGACGGCTCAGCCGACCCCGCATTCGTCCGGCTCGGGCTCGCGGTCATCCGCGGCCTGCTGCTCGATCTGGTCGCCACCGACGACGACGAGGGCGTCGACGCTGCCGCCCAGGCGTTCGTCGAGTTGTCGCGCGCGGCTCAGACCAGCGCGGCGAGCTTGCCTGCGAGCCGTTCGACGTAGGCCGCGACCTCGTCTTCGGCCTTGTCGGGCAGGCCGAAGAGAACCTCGGTGACGCCGAGTTCGCGCCAGTGCGCGAGCTTTTCGGGGTCGGGCTTGAAATCGAGTGCGACGATCTGGGGTGTGCCGTCGCGGTCCGCCGCCGCCCAGGTGTCCTGCAGCAGTTTGACCGGCTCGTCGATGTCGAAGTCGCGCGGCGTGGTGATCCAGCCGTCGGCCGACCGCGCGATCCACTTGAAGTTCTTCTCGGTGCCCGCGGCGCCGACCAAAACCGGGATGTGCGACTGGACCGGCTTCGGCCACGCCCACGACGGCCCGAACTTCACGAACTCACCGTCGAATTCGGCTTCCTCCTGAGTCCACAATGCGCGCATGGCCTCGATGTACTCGCGCAACATCGTGCGCCGTCGGCCTGGCGGCACGTTGTGGTCGGTCAGTTCGTCGGTGTTCCAGCCGAATCCGACGCCGAGGCTGACGCGTCCGCCGGAGAGGTGGTCGAGCGTGGCGATGGACTTGGCGAGCGTGATGGGGTCGTGCTCGACGGGCAGCGCCACCGCCGTCGACAACCGCACCCGTGACGTCACCGCGCAGGCGGTGCCGAGCGACACCCACGGATCGAGGGTGCGCATGTAGCGGTCGTCGGGAAGGGACTCATCGCCGGTGGTCGGGTGCGCGGCCTCGCGCTTGATCGGGATGTGAGTGTGTTCGGGCACGTAGAAGGTGGTGAAGCCGTGATCGTCGGCAAGCTTGGCCGCCGCGGCGGGAGCGATCCCACGGTCGCTGGTGAAGAGCACGAGCCCATAGTCCATACTCAGAATTAGAACGTGTTCCAGTCTGAGGGGCAAGGGCGGGGTATCCGATTCCCTGTAGGGTATTTGCTGTGGGCGATGATTGTGGTGGTAGCGACGATGTCGCCACGTCGCCAGATGGTCTGCGAAAGTCAATTGAGTCAGCCGTGTCGACGCTGGCGGCCAGCGCCCCAGCGGACTGGGTGAGCCTGCACGCGGAGTTCGGGCTGGCCGACGTGTCCGCCACCGTCGTCACCGAGTCGGAAAGCGAACCGGCCCCGCTGCCGGTACCGCCAGAGGCGTTGGGAGACATTGCCTCTCATCAACGGCAGGCGACCGATCGCGGTAGTCCCTGGCGGCGACTGATCATCGACTGCGACCGCGCGGGCCGCTGGTCGATGCGCGCGGTGCCTGTCCAGGCAGTGCCTGTCCAGACACTGCCTGTCCAGACAATGCCTGTCGACGACGGCCGATGGAATGAACGGGTCTGGCGAGTGGCCACGCTGTCGGGCCCGATCGTCATTCAATTCGTGCTCGGAGTACTGCTGATCGCAATGTGGCTGCTCGGCAAGTCCTCTGGGGCGCCGGACACCCGCGGGAGCGAAAGCGCAGTGATCGCCACCGCGATCGGGATCACCTGCATCCTCTCTCTCGCCGCTGTCAGCGTGCTCGTGACGAGAGCCTCGTCGATCGCACGCGGAATCGGCCTCAGCGTGGCGGCGTCGGCGCTCATCGTGCTGATCGGAGGAGTCGGGGTTGCCTACCTCTTCTTCTGACGAGCCGCGTTCTTCTGGCGAGCCGCGGTACGGCCCGGCGGGTTTCGCGGCCATGGCGGCCAACATGTTCGTGCTCGAAGTCGTGACCTGGATTCTCATCCCTGCGTGGTACCTGCTACCCGTCATCCTGTTGCCGGTCGTGATCGTCAACGCCCTGGTCGCTTACGGAATGACGAAAGTGCGCAGCGCCACCGCCCAGATCGGGCGCGGCATGCTCATCGCATGCGTCTCGGCGCCGCTCACCGCGATCGTCTTCTTTCTCGCAGTCGTCGCCTCGAAGGCAATCGGGCCCGTCTGAGACTGGGGTAGTGCGTTACTCGCGACCAGGTCGCGGTTACCCCGAAGACTCCGTTGGCATGGAGGCGGCGAGGAGGTCGACGGTGGACCCGTTCCTGCGGTCGCCGCTGCGTGACGGCCTGCGAGACCGGTGTGACACCGAGGGCTGGCGCGCGCTCGTCGCGCAGTACGGCACCCCGCTGTTGGTCCTCGACCCCTACCGCGTCGTCGAACAGTGCCGGCTGCTGGCATCGCAGCTGCGCGGCTTTCGGCTGCACTACGCGGTGAAGACATCGTCCCATCCGGCGGTGCTGCGCGCCGTCGCCGCCGCCGGATGCGGATTGGACGTGGCGACGCGCGCCGAGGTCGAACTCGTTGGTGCGCTCGGCCTTCCCGTCGACCGATGCATCAACACCAACCCGATCAAGAAGCCGGCCGACATCGACCACGCCTACATCGCGGGTATCCGAACCTTCGTCGTCGACAATCCCGTCGAGGCCCAGAAGTTCACGGGTCTGCCTGCCGACATCGAAGTCCTTGTGCGGCTGGCGTTCTGCAACCCGACGGCGAAGTCGGATCTGTCGACGAAGTTCGGTGTCCATCCCGCCGATGCGGAACTCGTCGTCAAGCATGTGCTGGCGACGGGAGTCCGGTTCGGCGGCTTCAGCTTCCACGTCGGCAGCCAGGGCGGCACCGTCGAGCCGTACCGGGATGCGCTGCGCGGCACGCTTGACCTCATCGCCGAGGTCGACGAAACACTGGGTGTGCCAACGCGGATCATCGACATCGGCGGCGGGTTCCCGGTGACCTATCGCGAGACGATGCCGACGATCGACGCCGTGGCCGCCGTCGTCGACGAGGTGCTCGGCGACCGCCGGGACGAATTCACGTTGCTGGCAGAGCCCGGGCGCTTCCTGGCCGCCGACAGCATGACGCTGTTGACCAGTGTGGTCGGCAGCGCCGTGCGGGATGGCCGCCAATGGCACTACCTGGACGACGGGATCTACGGCAGCTATTCGAATGTGATGACCGAGGACGTGCATCCGCCGATCCTCGCGCTGCGCGAGATCGTCGACGGCGTGAGCGGTGACGAGGCGGTGACGCTGGCAGGGCCGACATGCGACAGCGCCGACGTCATCGCCCGCGACTATCCGATGCCTGCGCTGAACGTCGGCGACGTGCTGGTCAGCCCGATGATGGGCGCCTACACGTCGGTGACGGCGTCGCGATTCAACGGCATCCCGGCGACCAGGATCGTAGAGGTGTGAAAGCCCAGCAAATTTTTGCCCGCAACCTTATGCTTCGCTGAGCTGTAACAGTGCACAGGACTTGTCGGAAATCGCCTCATGCCACGGATCTTTTTGAGCCATTCGAGCGAAGACAATCGTGAGGCGATCGCGCTCAAGCGGTGGCTGGTCGAGCAGGACCCCGCGCTCGACGACGACATCTTTCTAGACATCGACCCGCGCTACGGCATGGTCGGCGGCGAGCGATGGAAACTGACGCTCACCCGCAAGCTGTCCAGCTGCGAGGCGTTGCTTTGCCTGGTGTCCACGAGTTGGGAGAGCCGACCGGAATGCGTACACGAATACCGCGGCGCCGAGGACTCGGGTAAGCGGGTCTTCTGTGCGCGGCTGGATGACGAAGCAGGGGGGCATTCGGTATCCGCGTGGCAGTGGCGCGACGTCTTCGTGCGCGACGACGAATCCACGGTTGCGGTCGACATCGGCGACGACATGCCGGCCGTCGTGTTCTCCGCCGACGGTCTCGACCGGTTGCTGCGCGATGTCCAATCACCCGATCTGGGCGCCGGATCGTTTCCATGGCCGCCACCCAACGAGCCGGAGCGAGAACCCTACCGTGGCTGGCTGCCATTCGAATCATTCGACGCCGGAGTCTTTTTCGGCCGTGACACCGAGACCGTCCGCGCCCTCAAGACAATGTCCGAGATCGCCGAGTCGGGAACAGGGAAGCTGTTCGTGGTGCTCGGGGCCTCAGGTACCGGTAAGTCGTCGTTCCTGCGGGCAGGCATCCTGCCCAGACTTATCCAGAAGCGGGGCCATTTCGCGGTTCTAGGGACCATTCGGCCCGGTCGAGGCGAGGCCATGACAGGTGACCTCGGCCTTGCCAGCGCGATCTTCCAGGGCCGCAACCGCGTCGGCCTCACGGAGCCGTCACTGGGCGAAATCAAGAACCACTGGATCCAGGACATCGCGAAAGTGCGTGAACTGTTGGCCGAGACACTGCTGCAGTCTCACGATGTGACAGCCGCGCACGACCCGGCGCTTGTGCTCCCGCTGGACCAGGCCGAGGAACTGTTCTCGGCAGAAGCGGGCAACGAAGGACCCGCGCTGCTGGCCGTGCTGCGAGACCTGATGGCGCCCAACGCAGATGGCCCGCCGTTGCGGCTGATCATTCTCGCCACCATTCGAACCGACCGCTACGCCGTCATGCAGACCGCTCCTCAACTGGCAGGCGTCGACATCGCGTTCGACGAACTGCGGCCCATGCCGCTCGGACGTTTCAAGGAAGTCATCGAAGGTCCGGCGAAACGGTCCACCGAAGGCGGCAGGCCCTTGGCGCTGGAACCGGCACTGGTCAACCAACTGTTCGCCGACGTGGCGAATATGACCGCGGGCGGCGACTCACTTCCGCTGCTGTCGCTGACGCTGCACCGGATGTACCGCGACTACCACCCGTCGGGCAGCTTGACGCTGGCGCAGTTCACCGAGATGGGCGGCATGGCCTCCGTCGTCCAGAACGAGATCGACCGCCTGCTGTCACAGGATCCCGCCACAAGGCGCAAGGAACTCGAACTGTTGAAGAACGCCTTCGTGCCTTGGCTAGCAACGGTATCGGAGAACAACGAACCACTGCGACGCATTGCGCTGTGGACCGACATCCCCGAGCCGAGCCGCGAAGTGGTCTCCAGATTCGTCGATGCTCGCCTGTTGGTGCGGGATCGCCGGGCGCTGGGCACCGACGGCGCCGAACGCCAGGATGTCGTCGAGGTCGCGCTGGAAAGCCTGCTGCGACAGTGGCCCGACCTTGCCCAGTGGCTGGCCGAGCAGCAGACGGACTTGAAGGCCACCGATGACCTGATCCGCGAAGCCAACAGGTGGGAGGCGCACGGGCGCGACACCGCCTACCTGTACGAGGGGACGCTGCTCACCAACGCCGAAGCGCTGTGCGCGTCGTCGACGTTCTCGCGCAAGCTCGAATCGGCCCGAGACTTCGTCGGTGCGTCGCGACTGCGCGAGTCCGAGCGGGAAGAGGAGACGCGCCGTCACGCGGCGGCGGAGCTCCAAGCCACCCGGGATCGGCTGGAAGCGTCCCGCGAGCAGCAGCAGATCACCGAACGCCACACGGCGGTGCTGCGTCGACGCGACCGGATCCTGCGGTCTGTGCTGGCGCTGACGGTGATCGTCGCGCTCGCCGCGGTGGCAGGTTTCGTCTGGGCCAGACATACCCAGGGTGTCGCCGAACGCAGCGCCCGCGACGCGACTGCCCAGAAACTGGTCGCCGAGGCGCAGTCGCGGCTCGCCGATGCCCGGGAGGGTGACGATGTCCAGGCGCTCAATGAGTTGTTGGCCGCCAACAAGTTGGCGAGTGTGCCCAACGATCGGCCGCTGCTGAACGCGTTGGTGGATCGCTACAGCATGCGCAAGGTGCTGACTGTCGACGAACCCGTGATCGGGGTGGCGTCGGCGCCTCGAGGCCACCGGCTGGTGATGGCAGAGCCGGCTGGTATCCGGGTGTGGGACACCAGCCGCGCAGGCTGGCAGAACACCATTGGCGACACTGCGCAGGTGTTGCCAGGCGGCGACACCAAACTCACCGGTGTGGCGATCAGTCCTGACGGGCAGACGATCGCCGCGGGGACAGAGGATGGCGCGGTGCGGGTGTGGGAGAGCGCAGACGACTTCGCCGAAAGCAGGACGGTGGGAGGCAAACACGACGGTCGCATCACCAGCCTTGCGATGAGCTCAGACGGCCTGATCGCGGCTGCAGGCGTGGACGGTAACGTCACCATCTGGAGTTCCGTTGCGCGGCAATCGATGCCGTCGATTGTCGGTGACAGCGAGATTTTCGCCATCGCCTTTGATCCGTCCGGACACCGTCTGGCGGTGGGCCGTGCCGACGGGACACTTCAGGTGTTCGACATCGTCGGCCCGGTCGCGGTGGAAGCGAAGTCACGGCGCGACGCCCACCTCGGTGGCGTGATGAGTCTGGCCTTCAGCCCGGACGGCAAGCTGCTGGCGTCGGGCGGTGCGGACAACCGTGTGCGTGTGTGGAAACCCGAAAACATCGGACCCGTAGAGGAGATGAACGGCCACACCGCCACTGTCACCGACGTTGCGTTCAACCCTGACGGCACGCGCATCGCATCCGGATCCAACGACAAGACCGTGCAGATGTGGGACGTCGCAAGCGGCGAGCGCATCGGTGACCCGATGCGCGGGCATGGCGGCCTGGTGCTGAGCGTCGACTTCGCTGAAGATGGCAGCGACATCGTCAGCGGCGGAAACGAACACACGATGCGGCTGTGGGATGCCACCGCAGGCCAGCCCATCTCGACACCGATCAGCAGTGGGACGGGACCGGCCACCGATGTGGCGATCAGCTCCGACGGTCGCGAGATCGTGTCCGTCGGCGTCGACAGGACGGTTCGAGTGTGGAACGCCGACACCGGGACTCAGATCGACAGCATGTCCGGGCACACCGGGACAGTCACCAGCGTGGCTCTCAGCCCGGCCGACGGCACTGTGGCGTCGGCAAGTACCGATGGCACCGTCCGGTTATGGCACCGGGTGGCCAAAGAGGTCCGCGGTACCAATGACATCCAGGTGCTCGACGCAGGCAGGCCGTTGACCTCCGTCGCGTTCAGCCCGACAGGCAACCGGCTGGCGGTGGGGGGTGTCGATGGCCAGATCGTCGTGTGGGATCTGCCGTCCGGGCAGCGTCGCGTCTTCGAGAACAAGGACCGCGCCATCGTCTACGACGTCGCATTCGACCCCCAGCATGACCGCCTCGCCTCGGTCAGCGCCAGCGGACACCTGCGGATGTGGCGGCTCCAGGACGGTGGTCAACTGTGGGAGCGCACCGCGGCCGACCAACTGCCCGATGACGTCAGGGCGAAAGAAGAACTGGCAGATGATATGCCGGGATCGCTGATCAGCGTGGCGTTCAGCCCCGGCGGCCAGCGGGTGGCCACAGGTGGCGTGAACTGGACGAAGGCCGGGGGCGCAGTCGGCTTCCTGCAGCGCTTCAACGTCGACGACGGTGCGACGGTCGGCCAGCCGATCAAGGTTGGCAACGCGGTGATGGGCATCGCTTTCAGCCGCGCACCTGCATCCGCCAGCGGGGACCGGATCGTGGTGGCGAGCTTCGATCCCTACGAGGTGCAGCTATGGAACACCGACAAACCGAACGAGGCCCAGTTCATCTTCGCTGGACACCAGGCCCAGGTGGTCAGCGTGGCGATCAGCCCCGACAATCGGCGAATCGTTTCTGGTAGCGCGGACGGGAGCTTGCGCATCTGGCCGAACCTGCCGACCACCCCGGCCGACGAGGCGATATGCGCAAAGCTGACGTCGAGTATGACCGAGAAGCAATGGAAAGCCTGGATCTCGACGGAGATGCCGCCGCAGGAGACATGCCCGAATCTGTCGGAAAGCGTTGCAGCCAAGCCGAACTAGGTGTTGTACAGATAGATCACCGCGACCACCGCGCCGCTGCACGTGACGAACTTCTGGGTCGGCGCGCACACCAGGTCATACCACTTTCCCGTCGCCGGGCTCGCCACCCGCATCTGCTGGGGCTGCGAAAGAGGGGCGGGGCGTTGCGAATACGCGCGCCGCACCTGCTCGACGAACGGGCAGGACGTCATCGGAGTACCGCGCGCGCCCGCATTGAACGGGCTGACGATGGTCGGATACACCGCGGGACACACCGTCGCACCCGGCGGCAGCCCGGATATCTGGCTCACGGGCGGTGGGCCGGGGTCTGCGACAACGCTGACGGGAACCTGCCGGGGCATCACCACGAACGCAAGGGCGATCAGCTCGACGAACAGTGCGCCGATCAGTAGTCGAGCCAGTCGCCCCGACATCATGTCAATGAGCGTGCGGAGTTTGCTCGGAGTTGTCAACGGGGACGTCGATACCAGGCCATCCGGACCGACTTTCCTTCAGCGAGAGCGTTACCCGCGACGATCACCCGCCCGCACTGTTGTCATGGACGCGGACGAGAGGAGCACTGAATCATGCATGACAACTGAACGCATCGCAGAGCACGTCCAATTCGCGTACCGGGTGCCCAATGTCAGCGGGGGGCTCGCCCAGCTGTGGAAGGGTTTAAATCCGCCGTACAACAAGCTGGCAACTCGACCGGCGACAAGCGCGGAATGTCCGCAGCCGGGGCGTCGACTGATTCTCGGTGGCTTCCTGCACTTCCAGGAGGAGATCGAGTACTTCGGTTCGCGCGTGCTGCCGCTGGTCCGCGAAATCGAGCGCGCCGAGGAGAAATGGGCCGACGCACCTGTGCTCGTGTCCGCTTAACGCAGCGTGCGTAGGGTGGTATCGAATCGCAATCAAAAGCAGGAGAGGTCATGACCTACCCGCCCAATTCGGGATATCCGCCCAGTCAGCAGCCGACGACACAGTTCAGTGCCCCGACCCAGCAGTTCGGCAAGGTCGAGCAGCCTTCGGCGCAGGGGCAGTCGCAGGCGCCCGCAGCGACCGCCGCCGCGGCAGGCCCGAGCAAGCTGGCCTTCTACCTGCTCGCAGGCGTAGCCGTCCTCGGCCTTTTGGTGTACCTGATCAGCTTCGGTGACGTGTTCACGATCGAGAGCACCGACTTCCCGCAGCTGGGCAGCGCCAGCGGCACCTCGCAGGGCGTCGTGATGGCCGTGGTCGCGGCGCTGGTCTCCGGGCTGATCGCCGCCGCGAGCCTGCTGCCAAAGCAGAAGGCTCCCATCGGTGTCATCGCCGCCGTCGCCGTGCTGTCGTTCCTGCTCACGCTCGCCGAGATCATCCAGAAGCCAGAAGGCGTCAGCATCGGCTGGGCCCTCTACACCCTCATTGTGCTGACGTTCGTGCAGTCCGCGGTTGCGATCGGCGCCCTGCTGCTCGACGCGGGCATCCTCAAGGCGCCGGTGCCGAAGCCGAAGTACGAGCAGCAGCCGAGCTACGGCCCGTACGGCCAGCCGAGCCAGTACTACGGCCAGCACGCGCCGCACCAGGGCGCGGCCCAGCAGCGCCCGCAGTACCCCAGCCAGGGCCAGTACGGCGGCTACTCCGGTGGCTCCTCGGCAGGCGGTGGCTTCGCTCCGATCGGTCAGCACGGCGGCCCGCCGACCCCTCCGACCGGCTTCCCCACCTACAGCCAGCCGCAGGCGTCGCAGCCGAGCCCGAGCGGTCAGCCGCAGCCGCAGTCTTCGGCGTCGTCAGGGTCGTCGGGGTCATCGGGGTCGTCGAACGAGTCCGGCAACTCGTCGTCGTAATCTTTCTAGCCTCGCGAGCGTGAATCCCGCGCACGCGAGCAAAGAGCTGCTATACCGCTAGTGGTGGAGAACAGGTCGGTCGGCAGTCGCCAAGCACGCGACCTCTTCCGCGTTGCGTTCGGGCCGTCCGCGGTGGCGCTGGTCGTCATCGCCGCGGTGGTCCTGCTGCAGCTGCTCATCGCGAACAGCGACATGTACGGCGCCTCGGGTGCCATCGCCAGCATGTGGCTGGGCGTGCATCAGGTGCCCGTGTCCATCGGGGGCCGCGAGCTGGGCGTGATGCCGCTGCTGCCGGTGCTGGCGATGGTGTGGGGGACCGCGCGCACCACTGCGGCCGCCACGCCGCCACAGGGATCCTGGTTCGTGATCCGGTGGATCGTGGCGTCCGCGCTTGGCGGCCCGCTGCTGATCGCCGCGATCTCGCTGGCCGTCATCCACGACGCCTCGTCGGTGCTGACCGAGCTGCAGACCCCCAACGCCCTGCGGGCATTCACCGGCGTGCTTGCCGTGCATGCGATCGGGGCCGTGATCGGGGTCGGGTCGCGCGCGGGCAGGCGGCTGGCCGCCGCGGCGGGGCTGCCGCGCTGGGTGGCCGATGCGGGACGGCCCGCGGTCGCCGGAGTGCTGGCACTGACGGGGCTCTCGGGCGCCGTCACGGCGTTGTCGTTGGTGGTCCACTGGTCGACGATGCACGACCTGTACGCGATCACCGACTCGGTGTTCGGCCAGTTCAGCCTGACGCTGTTGTCGGCGCTGTATGCGCCCAACATCATCGTGGGCGCCTCCGCCGTCGCGGTCGGGTCGAGTGCCCACGTCGGGCTGGCGACGTTCAGTTCGTTCACGGTGTTCGGGGGTGACATCCCGGCGCTGCCGGTGCTTGCGGCGGTCCCGACGCCGCCGCTCGGCCCGATCTGGGTCGTGCTGCTGATCATCGGCGCCGCAGCCGGTGTGGTGGTCGGTCAGCAGTGTGGCCGACGACCGCTTCCGTTGCTGCCCGCACTGGGGAAGCTGACGCTGTCGTCCGCGCTCGCCGCGGCGGCGATGGCACTGCTCGGCTACGCGGGCGGTGGCGAGCTGGGCAACTTCGGCCATGTCGGCGTCGACCAGGCGACGTTCGGGCCCGCGGTGTTCCTCTGGTTCGTCGCGATCGGCGGCCTGACGGTGGCGATGGCCGGCGGTGTCGCGCGCCGGCCGAGTACGCCCAAACCGACACTTGGGCGAGAAAGTGCGAGTAGGTCGCACCAAAACGTCGATTTCGACGACGACGTCGACGAGTCCGGGCTCCAGCCCGCGTTCGACGACGAGCCCGCCCCGGAATTCGAGGCCGCCTTCGAGCCCGAGCCAGAGGTCGGACCCGATCCCGAACCCGAAACCGAACCCCAGGTCGAGCCTGAGCCCGTGCTCGAACGCGAGCCAGAGCCCGTTTTCGGCCCGGAGTTCGACGACGAGCTGCCCGATCCGGAGGACTTCGAATACATCGACGACGACATCGACGACGAAATCGACGACGGTGACGGCACGCCGGGCCCGATGGGCGACAAGAGCCGCCAGGCCGACGACTAGGCTCGTCGCGTGCAGCAACCCCTCCGCGTGCCCCCGAGCGCACCGGCGCGGGTCGTGGTGCTGGCCTCCGGCACCGGTTCGCTGCTGGAGTCCCTGCTCGAGTCGGCGGTCGGCGACTACCCGGCCCGCATCGTCGCCGTCGGCGTCGACCGCGACTGCCGGGCCGTCGATATCTGCGCAGCCGCGGGACTGCCCAGCTACACGGTCCGGTTGGCCGACCACCCCGACCGCGACGCGTGGGACACGGCGATCACCGGCGCCACCGCGGCGTATGAGCCGGACCTCATCGTGTCGGCGGGCTTCATGAAAATCCTTGGGCCGAAGTTTCTTTCGCGCTTCATGGGCCGGATCCTCAACACTCATCCGGCCCTGCTGCCGTCGTTCCCCGGCGCGCACGCGGTACCCGATGCGTTGGCCTACGGCGTCAAGGTCACCGGCTGCAGCGTGCATCTGGTGGACGCGGGCACCGACACCGGCCCGATCCTGGCCCAACAGCCGGTCCCGGTGCTCGATGACGACGACGAGGCCACCCTGCATGAGCGAATCAAGGTCGTCGAACGCAGACTCTTGGTAGATGTCCTGGCAGCCCTTGCGACGGGCGGCGTGACCTGGACTGGACGAAAGGCGGTAATCGGATGACGGACAGCAATGGGCGCAAGCCGGTCCGACGGGCGCTGGTCAGCGTCTACGACAAGACCGGGCTGCCCGAGCTCGCCAAGGGTCTGCACGACGCGGGCGTCGCGATCGTGTCGACCGGATCTACCGCGAAAACCATTGCGGGCGCTGGCGTTCCGGTGACACCGGTTGAGGAGCTCACCGGTTTCCCCGAAGTGCTCGACGGCCGCGTCAAGACCCTGCACCCACGCGTGCACGCGGGACTGCTCGCCGATCTGCGGAAGCCTGAACATGCTGCGGCGCTTGAGGAACTCGGCATCGAGGCCTTCGACCTCGTCGTGGTGAACCTGTATCCGTTCAGCGAAACGGTGGCGTCGGGCGCCAGTGAGGACGAGTGCGTCGAGCAGATCGACATCGGCGGTCCGTCGATGGTGCGCGCGGCCGCGAAGAACCACCCCAGCGTGGCGGTGGTGGTCGATCCGCTCGGCTATGACGGTGTGCTCGCTGCGGTGCGCGAAGGCGGCTTCACGCTCGCGGAGCGGAAGATCCTGGCCTCGTTGGCGTTTCGGCACACCGCGGAGTACGACGTGGCCGTGGCGAGCTGGATGGGGGAGACGCTGGCCCCCGAAGAACATGCACAAAAGCTGCCGGCCTGGTTCGGCAGGACGTGGCGCCGCTCCGGTGTGCTGCGGTATGGCGAGAACCCGCATCAGCAGGCGGCGCTCTACAGCGACGACTCCGCCTGGCCGGGCCTGGCGCAGGCCGAGCAGCTGCACGGAAAAGAGATGTCCTACAACAACTTCACCGATGCTGATGCCGCTTGGCGGGCCGCCTTCGACCACGAAGACACGTGTGTGGCGATCATCAAGCACGCGAACCCCTGCGGTATCGCCGTCTCGTCGGAGTCGGTCGCCGATGCGCACCGCAAGGCCCACGAATGCGATCCGCTGAGCGCGTTCGGCGGCGTCATCGCGGCCAACACAACAGTCAGCGTCGAGATGGCCGAGACCGTCGCCGACATCTTCACCGAGGTCATCATCGCGCCTGCCTACGAAGACGGCGCGGTGGAAGTGCTTGCGCGCAAAAAGAATATCCGCGTGCTGGTGGCGTCCGAACCATTGGCCGGCGGCATCGAGATGCGGCCGATCAGCGGTGGCCTGCTGTTGCAGCAGCGCGACGCCCTCGACGCCGAGGGCGACGACTCGGCGAACTGGACGCTGGCCACCGGTGAGCCCGCCGACCCCGCAACGCTGGCCGACCTCGTTTTCGCGTGGCGGTCCTGCCGCGCGGTGAAGTCGAACGCGATCGTCGTCGCCGCCGACGGCGCCACGGTCGGCGTCGGCATGGGCCAGGTGAACCGCGTCGACGCGGCACGGCTGGCGGTCGAGCGCGGCGGTGACCGGGTGCGTGGCGCGGTGGCCGCCTCCGACGCGTTCTTCCCGTTCCCCGACGGCCTTGAGACGCTGACGAACGCGGGGGTGAAGGCGATCGTGCATCCCGGCGGGTCGATGCGCGACGAGCTCGTCACCGAAGCCGCCGCCAAGGCCGGTGTCACGCTTTACGTGACCGGAGCACGCCACTTCGCCCACTGACCGCGAACTATCCTCGAGCGATGAGTGGGTCAGACGCATTTGAGGATATTGTCGCGGCGCTGAACTACCCGGTCTTCGTCGTGACAACCCGTGAGGATCAGGACGACGGCGGCCTGGCGGGCTGTCTTGTCGGCTTCGCCAGCCAGACCAGCATCAATCCTCCGCGGTTCCTGGTCGGTCTGTCGAAGAGGAATCACACACACCATGCGGCCCAGCGAGCCACACATCTAGTGGTTCACGTGCTGCCCCACAAGCAATTGGCCACTGCGGAGCTCTTCGGTGGGAAGACAGGAGACGACACCGACAAGTTCGCTCAATGCGCTTGGAACGCAGGACCGTTGGGCCTGCCGATCCTCCGCGACGCATCGGCGTGGTTTGTTGGCCGAATACTCGAGCGGTTCGACGTCGGCGACCACGTAGCGCACCTACTCGAGCCAACCGACGGAAATGCGTCGGATGTTTCCACCGACTGGGTGTGCTTCGCCGACGTCCGTGACGTTGAGCCGGGGCACGAAGCGTGACGCAGCTGAGAACTGTGGAAGATCGTTCGGAGCTGGCGTCGTTCTATGCCGATGCGCCTCACGGAGTGCGAGCGAACATGATCTTCAGCGCCGACGGTGCTGCGGCCTTTCGTGGCCGCGCGGGGACACTGTCCTGCCCAGCGGATCAACTCCTGCTGCGCGACCTGCGTGCCTTCGCCGATGTCGTACTGGTGGGAGCAGGCACCGCACGCGCCGAGAGCTACGGGCCAGTGCGATTCAGCGCGGCACAGCAGAAGTTGCGGGGCGACCTGACGCCGCCGCCGATCGCCGTCATCAGTGAGACCGGACGACTGCCTGCGCCGCTGTTCGACGGGCCGCGACAGCCAATTCTCGTGACCAGCGAGCGCGCGGCCCGCACACACCGAGCTACCCAGAACGCCCGCTGGCAAGTGATGCCTGCCGGTGACGACGCCGCCGATCTTGCGACGGCTGTCGGTCTTCTTCGAGCCGAAGGCCTACCGCGCATCTTGTGCGAAGGCGGTCCCACCGTTCTCGACCAGCTGGTCGAGGCCGACCTCGTTGACGAGATTTGCGTCACCATTGCGCCGCTTCTGGCGGGCAGCCAACCCCTCGGCCACCGCCCGCCGAGCCGACGATCGCTCCCCAATTCACTGGAACTCGAGCATGCGTTGCTGTGCGACGGCTACATGTTTCTCAGGTATCGCCGCCACCACTGATAGGTTGCCGTCCATGGGGAGGGCGGCGCGTACGGCGGCAGTGATCATCGGTGCCGCGGCGATGGTGCTGGCCACGGCGTGCACCCGCGTCGTCGACGACGCCCGCGTGGTCGCCGCCGCCGATATGGGCAAGGCCCCCGCGGTCGCGTCGGACTGCACGAAGGTGGACGCGCCGATGGCGTCGATCCCCGACCACAACGACGAAGAGCCCGTCATGAAGATCCCGCAGCCGGAGGGCTGGGAGCGGGTGACGATGATGGACTCCGAGCTGATCCGGTTCACGATGCGCAACAAGGACCTGGCTCGCGACGGGTTTGCGCCGACGGCGGTCGTCACGCTGGAAAGCCATCGCGGTATCGCCGAACCGCGCGAAGTCTTCGACGCCCAGCAGGACGCGCTCAAGAGCGCGCTTGGCGCGACGAACGTCCAGATGACCGAAACCACGCTGTGCGAGCTGCCCGCGGAGACCCTCGAGTACACGACGCCGCAGCTCGGACTCCTGCCGCCGCATCCGGCCAAGGTGATCACCGCTGTCCTGCACACCGACGACATGACGTACGCGATGACGATGACGGTGCAGAGCGCCGACCCCGACAATCCGACGTACCAGCGCGACTCCGAAATGATCCTGACCGGCTTCCAGATGCTCCCGCCGTCCGGCGGGTAGCCCGTATTCCCTCGCACTCGTCACTTTCGCGTTGGGCGTAGCAAGGGGCCTACCGAGTGCCTTCGAGTGGCGGCAGTCGTAGCGTGGAGTAGTGACATCACCTAATGATCTGCCCCGGA
>CADEGF010000047.1:0-3352 GCA_902826815.1 uncultured Mycobacteriaceae bacterium | reverse complement strand
AATGATCTGCCCCGGACCGTCGGCGAGCTACGTGCCTCCGGCCATCGCGAGCGGGGCGTCAAGGACGAGATCCGGGAGAATCTGCTGGCTGCGCTGGCCGAGGGCCGCGACGTATGGCCGGGCATCCTTGGCTTCGAGGACACCGTGCTTCCACAGCTCGAGCGGGCGCTGATCGCAGGCCACGACGTGGTGCTGCTCGGCGAACGCGGTCAGGGCAAGACGCGGCTTCTGCGCGCGTTGTCCGGTCTGCTTGACGAGTGGACGCCGGTGATCGCAGGTTCGGAACTCGGTGAGCACCCGTACACGCCGATCACACCGGAGTGGATCAGGCGGGCCGCCGAGTCGGGCGAGGATCTGCCCATCGAGTGGCGGCACCGCAGCGAGCGCTACTTCGAGAAGCTGGCCACCCCCGACACGAGCGTGGCCGACCTCGTCGGTGACATCGACCCGATCAAGGTGGCCGAGGGTCGCAGCCTCGGCGATCCGGAGACCATCGCCTTCGGGCTGATCCCGCGGGCGCACCGCGGCATCGTCGCGATCAACGAGCTGCCCGATCTCGCCGAGCGCATCCAGGTGTCGATGCTCAACGTGATGGAGGAACGTGACATCCAGGTGCGCGGCTACACGTTGCGGCTGCCGCTGGACGTGGTCGTCGTCGCGAGCGCCAACCCAGAGGACTACACCAACCGCGGTCGCATCATCACCCCGCTCAAGGACCGGTTCGGCGCAGAGATCCGCACGCACTACCCGATTGAGCTGGACGCCGAGGTCGGCGTCATCAGCCAGGAGGCGCAGCTTGCCGCCGAGGTGCCCGAGTATCTGCTGCAGATCCTCGCGCGCTTCGCCCGCTATCTGCGTGAGTCGAGCTCGATCGACCAGCGTTCGGGTGTGTCGGCGCGGTTCGCGATCGCGGGGGCGGAGACGGTTGCGGCGGCCGCCCGGCATCGCTCGGCGATTCTCGGCGAGGAGGATCCGGTGGCCCGCGTGGTCGACCTCGGCACCGTGATCGACGTGCTGCGCGGCAAGCTGGAGTTCGAGTCCGGCGAGGAGGGTCGCGAGCAGGCGGTGCTGGAGCATCTGCTGCGGCGCGCCACCGCCGACACCGCGCAGCGGCTGCTCGGCGGCATCGACGTCGGGCCGCTGGTGGTCGCGATCGAGGGTGGCACTGCGGTGACGACGGGCGAGCGGGTGTCGGCACGCGACGTGCTGGCGGTGGTGCCCGAGGTGCCTGCGATCGCCAAGGTGCAGGAGCGGCTCGGTGCGAAGTCGGACGGCCAGCGCGCCGCCGCGGTCGAATTGGCGCTGGAGGCTTTGTATCTCGCGAAGAGGATCGACAAGGTGTCCGGCGAAGGCGAAACCGTCTATGGCTAGAGGGCACGGGCGCTCCTCCCGTTATTCCGGCTACACCGGCGGACCCGATCCGCTGGCGCCGCCGGTCGATCTGCGCGATGCGCTGGAGGCGATCGGGCAGGACGTGATGGAGGGCTCGTCGCCGCGCCGGGCACTGCAGGAGCTGCTGCGACGCGGCACGCAGGATATGCGTGGCGCCGACAAGCTGGCCGCCGAGGCGAACCGTCGTCGCCGGGAGCTGTTGCAGCGCAACAACCTTGACGGCACCCTGCAGGAGATCAAGAAGCTGCTCGACGAGGCGGTGCTGGCTGAACGCAAGGAACTGGCGCGCGCACTCGACGACGACGCCCGCTTCCAGGAGATGCGGATCGAGTCGCTGCCGCCGTCGCCCGCCAAGGCCGTGCAGGAGCTGTCCGACTACGAGTGGCGCAGCCAAGAGGCCCGCGAGAAGTATGACCAGATCAAGGATCTGCTCGGCCGCGAGATGCTCGACCAGCGTTTCGCAGGGATGAAGGATGCGCTGCAGAACGCCACCGATGAGGATCGGCAGCGCGTCAACGACATGCTCGACGACCTGAATGACCTGCTGGACAAGCACTCCCGCGGCGAGGACACCCAGCAGGATTTCGACGACTTCATGAAGAAGCATGGCGAGTTCTTCCCGGAGAATCCGCAGAATGTGGATGAGCTGCTCGACTCGCTGGCGCAGCGCGCGGCGGCGGCGCAGCGGTTCCGCAACAGCCTGTCGCCCGATCAGCGTGCGGAGCTGGATGCGTTGGCGCAGCAGGCGTTCGGCTCGCCGTCGTTGATGAACGCGCTCAACCGGCTCGACGGACACCTGCAGGCGGCGCGGCCCGGTGAAGACTGGACGGGTTCGTCGCGGTTCTCCGGCGACAATCCGATGGGGATGGGCGAGGGCGCGCAGGCGATGGCCGACATCGCCGAGCTCGAACAGCTCGCCGAGGCGTTGTCGCAGAGCTATGCGGGCGCGACGATGGAGGACATCGACCTCGAGATGCTGGCGCGCCAGCTCGGCGACGAGGCTGCTGTCGACGCGCGAACGCTGTCCGACCTGGAGAAGGCGCTGATGGACCAGGGCTTCCTGGACCGTGGCTCCGACGGGCAGTGGCGGCTGTCGCCGAAGGCGATGCGGCAGCTCGGGCAGACCGCGTTGCGCGATGTGGCGCAGCAGCTTTCGGGTCGACACGGCGAGCGCGAGACGCGACGGGCAGGCGCGGCAGGTGAGTTGACGGGGGCGACGCGGGCGTGGCAGTTCGGCGACACCGAGCCGTGGAACGTCACCCGCACGCTGACGAACGCCGTGCTGCGGCAGGCGGGTACGGGTGTGGCGGAGATGCCGATCCGCATGACGGTCGAAGACGTCGAGGTGTCTGAGACCGAGACCCGGCAGCAGTCCGCGGTGGCCCTGCTGGTGGACACGTCGTTCTCGATGGTGATGGAGAACCGCTGGCTGCCGATGAAGCGCACCGCGCTGGCGCTCAACCATCTGGTCAGCACGCGGTTCCGGTCGGATGCGTTGCAGATCATCGCCTTTGGCCGCTATGCGCGGACGGTGTCCGCGGCAGAGCTGACGGGGTTGGAGGGCGTCTACGAACAGGGCACCAACCTGCACCACGCGCTTGCGTTGGCGGGGCGGCACCTGCGCCGCCATCCGAATGCGCAGCCGGTGGTGCTGGTCGTCACCGACGGCGAACCGACCGCGCACCTCGAGAACTTCGGTAACAGCGACGGGACGTCGGTATTTTTCGATTACCCGCCGCATCCGAGGACGATCGCCCACACCGTCAAGGGCTTCGACGAGATGGCCCGGCTCGGTGCGCAGGTGACGATCTTCCGGCTCGGCGATGACCCCGGCCTGGCCAGGTTCATCGACCAGGTGGCGCGTCGGGTCGAGGGACGTGTCGTGGTGCCCGATCTCGACGGGCTTGGCGCTGCGGTCGTCGGTGATTATCTGAGATCCCGCCGTCGCCGCTAGTCGCCG
>CADEGF010000046.1:1650-59133 GCA_902826815.1 uncultured Mycobacteriaceae bacterium | reverse complement strand
GAAGTCCAATTATTCCTTGCAGGACAGGCGCTTTCGCATATCTACACACCGCCGAGCGCAAGTTTCGCGAAAAATCCGGGTTAGGCGTTCGCAAGGGTTAAGACGGCGACCACCCGGGCGCCGGAAGTTTGCAGGACGCGCACCGCTTCGGCCGCCGTCGCACCGGTGGTGACGATGTCGTCGACCACGACCACCTCGGTCCCCGGTACCGTCGCGGACCGCTTCAGCGCTACCTGACCTGCGACATTTCGCTGGCGCGCCGCGCCCGACAGTCCTACCGAGTCGCGGACCATGGCCTTCATCCGGAGCGCCTGAACGACCGTCGCGTCCCGACCGCCCGAGGTGGCGGCCAGCGCGATCCGGGTGACAGGGTCGCCGCCGCGCCGTCGGGCGGCTGAGCGGCGCGTCGGCGCGGGCACGACGGTGAGCGGCATGTCCAGTACGCCCCACATCAGCAGCTGCCGCAGCCCACCGCGCAGCGCGGTGCCCAGCGGAGAGATCAGGTCGGCGCGGCCGTGTTCCTTGACCGCCACGATCGCGTTTCGGCGCGGGCCTGCATAGCGGCCGAGCGAGAAGACGGGCACGCCGGGCAGCACGCGCGGTGTGACGACGTGTGGTTCGTCGGGGCGGACCCGCAGCTGGTGCGTGCAGGCGTCGCACCAGCGGGTCGCCGGGACCCCGCAGCCGCCGCATTCCAGCGGGAGAATCAGGTCGAGCACGCCGCCAGTGTTGCGCCCGCCGGTGACAGCTTCGCCAGCGTCACCTCCGCGGCGACGAGGTCCTGCGCCCCGATCCCGACGAGTTTGGCGATGGTGATGTCGTCATCGGACGTCCGCCCTGCGGTCTTCCCTGAAATCACGTCGCCGAGTTCGCCGGACAGTTCCTCGATGGAATAGCGGTCGGTGTGAATTGCTCGGTGAACGTCGCCGTTGTCCCGGGCCGTCTCCCGCGAATCGACGAAGACCCGTCCACGTCGAAGCGCCACAGCGTCGAGTTCACACTTGGTTGCGTCATCGGCGCCGACCGCCGTGATGTGTGTGCCCCGGCGCAGCCATTCCCCCTCGACGAGGGGTTCACGAGCTTGCGTTGCGGTGATCAGGACATCGGCGCCGCGAACGGTGCGCTCGATATCCGACGACAAGCGGATGTCCACGTCGGGCAGCCGTTCGCTCAGGCGCGTCCTGAGCGTCTCGCGTTTCTCCTCGCTACGCGCCCAGATCACCAGGGTGGCGAAGGGCCGTTCCCGATAGAGCGCCAAGGGCTGCCAATAGGCTTGCACTCCCGAGCCGAGCACCGCAGCAGTAGCGACTGTCGACGGCGCGAGTACTCGCGCGGCGACCGCGCCTGCCGCGGCGGTCCGGATGTCGGACAGGAAGTGCTCGTCGTGCAGGAGAGCGAGCGTTCGCCCTGTGGCGCTGTCGAATACGGCGACGAATCCACCTTGGGGTTGCCCACGCTCGGCGTTGCAGCTGAACCAGGGTGACACCTTGACGATATAGACGTCGTGACCGCGCAGGGTGCCGGTCTTGACGTAGACATCGCCCAGCTCACGGCGCTGCGCGGGGTGCATCACGACCATCCCGTTGTCGGCGAAGCCCGCACTCGATTCGGCGAATGCTCGCGACACCGGCTCGACCAGATCCTCGAATGTCACGCTGGCGCGGATGGTTTCGGCGTCGATGAGTGTTTCGGTCATGGCCGGGCCGCGATCGTTCCGTGTCCGACGAAGGAAACGTCGCCGCCCACGCTGACCGTTTCGACGTGACTCGGGCTGCCTTCGGGGCGTACGTACAGCTCGCTGGGTCGACCGGTGAAGCGACCCTGGTTCAACGTGAATGACTCACCGCCGCTGACCATTCCATGACGTAGCCGGTAGGCGCCGATGGTACCCGCGGCGCTACCCGTTGCCACATCCTCGATCACCCCGTCGTTGTTCCAGTGCCGCACTTCTACCGCGGCTTCATCGAGCAGGACCGCGAACTGCGCGCCGAAGCCCTGCAGTAACTCGGTGATGTCTTGCGAGATTCTGGCCCGCGCCAGAACGCCGGGCCGAACAGGAACGATCAGATAGCGAAGCCCGGTGCTGACCACTTCCATCGGTAGGTTCGGGTCGAGATCCTCTGGTCCGAGATTGAACGCGCGCGCGATCTGACCGCGGTCATCGATCGCCCCAAGGAAGTCCGGGGTGCCCTGGTTCAGCCAACCGGAATACCCGTCACCTGTTCTCTCGGTCGTGATTTCGACTGCCTTGGTCGATAATTGAAACCGCCAGCGTTGTGCATCTGCGGCACCCGACCGGTTGTGCAGCACGGCCGCCGCCCCGATGATCGGGTGCCCGGCGAAGGGCAGTTCCTCGAAGAGGTCGAAGATCCTGGCCCGCACGGTGCCGGGCTCATCGGTCGCCTCCAGGAAGATGGCTTCGAAGTGCCTCAACTCCTGAGTGATCCGCAGCATCTGTTTTGCATCGAGATCCGCAGCGTCGGGAAAGACCGGCAGGCTGTTGCCGCCGAACGGAACTCGGCTGAACACGTCGACGTGGCTGTATTCGAGTTTCACCGGATTCACTCCTCACAACTGCTTCTTGAGAGATTCGGTGAACCGCTTGATCGCCGATTCGTCGCGGCGATAGAACGTCCAGTTCTTCCTACGCGTCGCGATCAGCAGATCGGCCTCGGTCAGCAGCGTCAGGTGGCGCGACGCCGTCGCCGCCGCGATCCCCACCTTGTCGCGGATGAAGTCGGCGCACACGCCGTCGCGAATGAGGTCACCGTCGGTCTGCGGCGGGAAGTTCCCTGTCGGGTCCTTCAGCAGGGAGAGGATCTCGAGTCGCACCGGGCTGGAGACAGCCTTGATCACCTTGAGCAGCTCGGAGGAATGATCCACCGGTTCGCTATTTCGCATAATTACAAAATAGATTCCCCCGGGTGGGGTTGTCAATGCCGGAGTCGCGCGGACAGCCAGACCGAGGCCGGCGAGCGTCAGACCAGCACGATCGAATCGCCTTGGACCGCGACGGCTTTCGCCTCAAGCGGTTCGGTGGCGGGCCCGTTGGCGACCGAACCGTCCAGGTTGAACTTGCTGCCGTGGCACGGACAGTCGATGGTGCCGTCGGCAACCTTGTTCACCGTGCACCCTTTGTGCGTGCACCTCGACGAGAACCCCTTGAACTCGCCTGCCGCGGGCTGGGTGATCACGACGTCATCGACGATCACCCCTGAGCCGACGGGTACGTCCGCCGTCTTGGCGATGGCTCCGCCCGGCGCGGCGGCGGGCGACTCGGCGGGCGCCGACGACGACTCGGCGGACGCCGCGGATTTCTCCTCCGTTGAGCCGCACGCCGCGAGCGCGCCTGCGGTCAGCACGAGGCCGGCACCGCGAATCACGTGTTGTCGGGGAACCTGCAAATCATCGAACGGCATGGTGAATCCTTTCGGCGGGCTGGGCCTTGCAACCAGCAAAGGACACCGAAGACGATTTGTCTGCCCAACGGCGAAAGAGCCACGGTTCAGCCGGGAAGAACGGGTATCGCGCCTGGCGTCATCAGCGGCCGGACCTCGACCCAGCGTGGGTCGCTGTCGGCAGCCGAACCCGACAGCTGCAGGATGCCGCGGGCATCGGCGACGTACACCGTCGACGGGTTGGCGGCGACGCCGCCGACCGGCATCAGAAGGTTGCGACTCGGGCCGTCGGAGTTCACCCCGTCGAGGTTGACGTAGGACACCGGATGCTGTGGATCGGTGCGGCTGACGACGATGTCGTCCCCGGTGCGCCAGGCCAGCGACACCACCGTGTTCTTCAGCCCGAAACCCAGCCGACGGGGGTAGGTCAGCGCGTAGCCGCCGCCGGGTGTCTGCTCGACGCTGACGAGGATCACCTGGCCCTCGATGACCATCGCCGCGCGCGTGCCGTCGCGTGACAGCTGCAGGTCGGCGATCGGCCCTGGGAATCGGGTGGACACCGCCGTGGAGTCGACGGGGATCCGACCCGGCTGCCCGGATGCGTCCTGGACCGTGCGCACCACATTGTTGCCGTCGACGACCACCCAGACCGCGTCGTCCAGCGACCACGTCGGCCGCGACAGCGTGTGGCCGTCCATGGCCTGCAACGGATTTCCGCCGATCGGACCGACCCACAGCGAGGACGCCATATCCGGTGCACCCGCATTCAGCGTCACCACCGATGCCGCCTCCTGCCCGTTGCGCGATACGGCGGCCGCCGTCTGATTGGGTGTCGCACCGAACGGGCCGGGCACCCTTGGCGCCCGCTGACCGTCGAGCGCGACCAGCGAGCCGTCGACGAGAGCGTGCAGCCCGGCGGCGGCACCGTCGGCCGCGCCGGGGTCGGTGGCCGCCACGTCTGAGGTCTGCCAGCCGTCGGCGAATCGGTCGTCCAGCGCGGCTCCGTCGGCGTTGATGACATACGGCCCGTTGATGCCCGCCCGCGACAACGTCCAAATAATTTGCGCGGCAAGCAGTTGTCGGCTGTGTGGATCGGTGGTCGACAGGTTCTCCAGATCAATACGCGCACCGCCGTAGCCGCGGCCGACGCCCATCTTGCCGCCGTCGGCACGGGTAACCGGCCCGCGCAGCCTCAGCGGCGGCCCGAGCAGGTTGCGCACGGTGTTGGCCATCTCGGGACGCGGGCCCGCGATCAGCTTCGTGATGAGTTCGGTGGCCAGCTGATCGGAATCGGACACCGCGACATAGCGCGGATCGGGCACCACGGTCTTGCCCGTCGGGTCGGCGAAATACAGGGTGTTGCGCTTATAGGTCTCCTGAAACTGTTGCCAGTCAAGGAAAACCCCGTTCGGCAACCGGTCGATGCGCCAGCCGCCGGAGGTTTTCACCAGCTCGATCGGGCCAGGGTCGGGCAGTGCGCCCTCACCGGTCTCGAACACCCCGATATCGGACAGCGAGCCAAGGATGTCGGCTCGCATGGTGACCGAAACACGTTCGGACGCCCTGGTTTCGACAAAGACCACCCTGTCGATCAGCAACGCGCTACCTGCATCGTCCCAGCTGTTGGATGCCGATTCGGTCAGGAACTGCCTTGCGGCAAGATGGCGGTTCGACGGATCGGCGGTGGCCTTGAGGAACTCCCGCAACAACACGTCGGGATCCATGTCAGGCGTCGGCTTCGGCAGGCTGGGTGGTGCGGGCCGGTCGACGGTCCCGATGGCCTGCGGCGCAGAAGAACTCGGCACACCGGCACATCCGGCCAACACCATGGCGCACGCCGAGACGACGGCGAGCACGCGCTTCACACGCTTTCTCCCGCCGGTTGTCGCGGCATCGTCGACCCCCGTGACTTGCGCTCCCGCCCAACCGGTTTCAGTGGAAGTGGGCTTGTCGTCACCTTGTGGCCGCGCACCAACGGCAGCGTCAGCCGGAAACATGCGCCCTTGCCCGGCTCACCCCACGCCTCGAGTCGGCCCTGGTGCAGGCGGGCGTCCTCGATGCTGATCGCCAGACCGAGCCCGGTACCGCCGGAGCGGCGCACCCGCGACGGATCGGACCGCCAGAACCGGCTGAACACCAGCTTCTCCTCGCCGGGACGCAGTCCGACGCCGTAGTCGCGCACGGTGACCGCGACGGTGTCTTCGTCGACGCCCATCCTGATCCGCACCGGCTTGCGCTCGGCGTGGTCGATGGCGTTGGCGATCAGGTTGCGCAGGATGCGTTCCACCCGGCGCGGATCCACCTCGGCGATGACCTCCGCTTCCGGCATGTCGACGATGACTTCGATCTGGGCGTCGCCAGCGAGGTGGCCGACGTTGTCGAGTGCGCTTTGCACGGTGTCACGCAGGTCGACGGCCTCGACGGACAGCTCGGCGACACCGGCGTCGTGCCGGGAGATCTCGAGCAGGTCGGTGAGCAGCATTTCGAAGCGGTCCAGCTCGCTGACCAACAGCTCGGTCGACCGCCGCAGCGCCGGCTCGAGCGCGTCGCTGTGATCGTGGATCAGGTCGGCGGCCATCCGCACCGTCGTCAGCGGGGTGCGCAGCTCGTGGCTGACGTCGGAGGTGAAGCGGCGTTGCAGGTTGCCGAACTCCTCGAGCTGGGTGATCTGCCGCGAAAGGCTTTCGGCCATATCGTTGAACGACACCGCCAGCCGCGCCATATCGTCCTCGCCGCGCACCGGCATCCGTTCGGTGAGGTGGCCTTCTGCGAAGCGTTCGGCGATCCGCGATGCCGACCGCACCGGCAGCACGATCTGGCGGGCGACGATCAACGCGATGGCGGCGAGCATGAGCAGCAGCACCACCCCGCCGGTCGCCATCGTTCCGCGCACCAGCGAGATGGTGGATTCCTCGTTGTTCAGCGGGAAGATGAGGTACAGCTCGAGGTTGGTGACGGTTGACGTCGAAGATGGAGTCGGGGTGCCGACGATCAGCGCGGGCCCGGAGAATCCTTCGGTACGCACCGTCGCGTACTGGTAGCTGACCTGGCCCGCCTTCACGAAGTCTCGCAGCGCGTCGGGAATCTGCGCGACGGGTCCTGCCGCCGTCGCCGCCCGCGGCCCGTCACCGGGAACGACGAGGACCGCGTCGAAGGCGCCCGCCAGCCCGGCGCCCGCATCGGCCTTGCGATCGATGAGTGTGTTGCGCGCCAACTGCAAACTGCTGTCCAGCGACCGGGTCTCCTCGCCACCGACGATGCCGCTGACGGTGTTGCGGGCCCGTTCGATCTCCTCGGTGGCCGCGCGCACCTTCACCTCGAGGATGCGATCGGTGATCTGACTCGTCAGCACGAAGCCGAGCACCAGGATGACAGCCAATGACAGCCCGAGCGTCAGCGTCACCACCCGCAACTGCAGGGAACGACGCCACGCAAGGCTCAATGCCCGACCCAGCGCACCCAATCCGCGTACCAGTGGTGCAGAACGCCGATGAATCCGCCGCCTCGAGCTGAAGATCACGGCGACCGCCGGGGGGGCAAGGTCACGCCCGCGGCTGAGCCGCGAAAACTCACGGAGGTCCGGCCTTGTATCCCACTCCTCGAACAGTCAGCACAACTTGCGGATTCTCAGGATCCTTCTCGACCTTGGCCCGCAAACGTTGGACATGCACGTTCACCAAACGGGTGTCGGCCGGGTGCCGATAGCCCCACACCTGTTCGAGTAGCACATCACGAGTAAACACCTGCCGCGGTTTGCGTGCCAGCGCCACCAAAAGGTCGAATTCGAGCGGTGTCAGCGAAATCTGCTCGCCCTGCCGCGTGACCTTGTGTGCGGGCACGTCGATGTCGACGTCGGCGATGGACAGCATTTCCGCGGGCTCGTCTTCATTGCGGCGCAGCCGGGCCCGCACGCGCGCCACCAGCTCCTTCGGCTTGAACGGCTTCATCACGTAGTCGTCGGCGCCGGATTCCAGGCCGAGCACCACGTCGACGGTGTCGGTCTTGGCGGTCAGCATCACGATCGGCACACCGGAGTCGGCGCGCAGCACGCGGCACACGTCGATCCCGTTCATGCCGGGCAGCATCAGGTCCAGCAGGACCAGATCGGGCCGCAGCTCACGTACGGCCGTCAGCGCTTGGGTACCGTCGCCGATGACTGCGGTGTCGAACCCTTCACCGCGCAGCACGATCGTCAGCATCTCGGCGAGCGAAGGGTCGTCATCGACGACCAGAATCCTTTGCCTCATGGAGTCCATGGTGTCACCAAAAAGCGATAAATCGCTGCTAGCAACGCCGCGAGTCGGCTAGTCGATCAATAACGCGGCCAGTGCGGGCACGTCGACGTCCGGTTCCGCCACCAGCCAGCGCCCGCCCCAGTCGGCGGCAGCAAGGCCCGAGTAGACCTCGCGGGTACGCCGCTGAAGCCCGTCGTCGCGCTCGTAGGAGTCCTTTGTCCGGTCGGCTTCGGTGTTGGCGCGGTGTTCGGCCCGTTCGGCGGCCAGTTCGATGGGCACGTCGAGGAGCACCTGCCAGTCGGGGGCGGGCAGTCGCAGTCGTTCGTACTCGAGTTCGCGCACCCACGCCACCGCGTTGCCGCCGGCGTCCTGGTGTAGACGCGCCGCACTGTAGGCCGCGTTGGACGCCACATAGCGGTCGAGGATCAGCACGTCGTACTGCGACCTCAGCAGGGCGATCTCGTCGCGGGCATCGGCACGATCCAGCGCGAACAGCACAGCCATCGCGTATACCGACGTCGAGAGGTCGCCGTGGGCGCCGTGCAGCGCCTCGGCGGCGATGTCTGCCGACGCCGACTGCCCGTAGCGCGGAAACGACAGGCTGGCGACGGACTTGCCGTCGGCCTTGAAGCAGGCGCGCAAACCGTCGGTCAGCGTGCGCTTGCCCGCACCATCGACACCCTCTATCGCGATCAGCACTGAGGTGAGCGTAGCTGGCGTGTTTCGTGATCGTGTGCCCCGTAGGTATCAGGATCGACTTCGATACTAGGCATGGCCGTGTTCTCCGGCATGTCCTCCTTGGTGCGCCCGCGAACGTTTTCCAGGGCGACCAGCTTGCGCTGGATGCGACACCCATCCTGGAGGGGGCGCTGGCCGACGACACCATCCGCACCCAGTACGAGGACCGAATTCCACTGGGCCGCGCGACGTTACCTGACTGCCTGGTTCAGTCAGCTGCGAAACGGTCGGCGATCGTGACGACCCGCTGTGCGAGATGCTCCAGTGCGGCCGCAGTCGCGTCGTCGATTGGCGACTGGTTGTCGGCCCCGGTGATGTGGCTGACGCCGTAGGGGTTGCCGTCGGCGAACTTGAGTTCGGCGGTGTATCCGGGCGGCACGATGATGCCGCCGACGTGCATCAGGGTCACGTACAGGTTGATCAGGGTGGTTTCCTGGCCGCCGTGCGCGGTCTGCGATGACGTGAATCCGGCGTACACCTTGTCGGCGAGTTTGCCTTGGGCCCACAGTCCACCCAGCGTGTCGATGTAGCTGCGGAAAGGTGCTGCCGGAGAACCGAATCGGGTCGGCGAGCCAAAGATCACCGCGTCTGCCCATACGATGTCGTTGCCGGTTGCCGCCGGCTGGTCTCTGGTGGCTTCATAGTTGGCCGTCCACGCCGGATTCTTTGAAAACGACTCTGGGTCACGTGTTTCGGCGATATGACGCAACCGGACGTCGGCACCGGCTTTCTCCCCGGCATCGGCAACGATGCGTGCCATCGTTGTGCCGTGCCCCGTCGCCGAGTAGTAGATCACTGATGCCGAACTGTTCGCCATGTAGGTCCATAAACGATGGATTGTCCAGATCGACCATGCGCCGATCGCTGTCGCAGACTCGGGCTGCCGCTATGACGATCGCACTGGTAGGCGGGCCCAACTGGAAGCGGCATCGCGGTCACCGCCCAGCCGACTGCTGCGGCAGGACCCGGCAGCGGTCCCCGAAATATGCCGCGAACGCGTTGTTTACCTGAGATGTGGTGGCGGCGTCGTTGTCGGTCAAAGAGTTCGAATGTCGGCTCCTTCGGTGAATTCGACGCCTGGCATTCGGCGACGACGATCCGGCGGATCGCGCCGAGCATTCTGGTGCGGGTCTCCTTGCTGTAGGTCCGAATGTTGAGCTGCAGCACCGCCCTGTCGGGAATCACATTGCTCTTGCTGCCGGCTGAAATACTGCCGACGGTGAGGACTGCCGTCTCGGCCGGCGTTATTTCCTGCGAGACGACTGTCTGCAACCGGACCACGATCATCGCCGCGAGCACCACCGGGTCGACGGCGGCCTGCGGCATGGAACCGTGTGCGCCGCGGCCGAACACGGTGATGCGCACGCTGTCCGCGGCAGACGGTCCGATACGCGTGCCGACCACGCCCGCCGGCGCGGGCAGAACGTGCTGCGCGAGCGCGACATCGACCGTTGGCAGACGTGTCGCCAATCCGTCATCGTGCATCACAGGAACCTCGTTGCCGTCGGCGTCCGCCGCCAGCGCGCTGCTGGAATAGCCGAGGCCGGTGTCCTCCGCCACGGGCAGCGCGTCCATGTCCGCCCGCAGCAGGACAGCAGGTCCCAGCCCGTTGGCGTACACCCCGACGACTCCGGTGCCGCCGATACCGGTGTGTAGTTGATAGCCGCAGCCATCGAGTCGTTCGGCCACCTTGCCAGCCGTTCGGAACTCCTGGTGGGACAACTCGGGGTGTTGATGCAGATCGCGGTAGAACGCCTCCTGCCAGTCCCGTATGCCGTCCAGCCCGCGAAGTACGGCGTGGGCACACTTTGTCGACGTGGTCATACACCCTCCCACGAGGAGCACCCGCGCGCAGCGAGGCTGAATCGAGGGGGTATACCTCGCCCTGTGTCTACCCAAGCACCGCAGTTGCTGTTGGTGCTCGACTTCGTCGGCACCTTCGCCTTCGCACTCAACGGTGCGCTGACCGCGGTGCGCGCCGAACGGCTCGACATCTTCGGGGTCATCACGCTCGGCATGTTCACCGGTCTCGGGGGCGGGACGATCCGCGACGTGTTCCTCGACGCACTGCCGCCTGCGACGTTCGTCGACTGGCGATACCTCGCCCTGGCTGCGGCGGGTGGCCTGATCGCGTTCGTTCTCAGTCGCCGGCTCGACCGACTGGCCATGGCGATCACCGTGCTCGACGCCGTCGGGTTGAGCGTCTTCGCGGTGCTGAGCGCATACAAGGCGCTGAACATGGGATTCGGTGTGCCGCAGGCGATGATCGTCGGCACGGTCACAGCCGTCGGCGGCGGCACCATCCGCGACGTGATGATCGGACGGATTCCGACCGTGCTGCGCAGCGAGCTCTACGCAATTCCAGCGTTGATCGGCGCAGGTTGCGCCGCGGCGGGGTACCACTTTGGCTACCACGGCACGGTGGCGGCGCTGGGCTCCGCGGCGGTGTGCTTCGTCATCCGCATGGTCGGGGTGGGCTTCGATCTCAACGCGCCGCTTCCGCCGGGGCAACGTTGACGCGCACATGAGCCGCCTGACTGACGGTCTGCTGAGGGTTTCCTGCCGGACCGCTTGTGATCGCCGCCGTTCGGCACAGCATGGGAAAAACTAGAGGGTATGAAGCTGCTCATGTGTACCGCAGCGCTCGGCGCGGCGCTGTTCGCAGGCACTCCGCTGGCGCACGCCAACGAGGATCCCGCCGCCAATCCCCCGAACTGCAGCGCCGCCGACCTGGAATTCGCGCGGGCAGGCGTGCAGCAGGCGACGGCCGACTACCTCTTCGCCCATCCCGACGTGAACAACTTCTACAACACCCTGGAAGGGCTGACGCGCGATGCGGCGAAGCCGAAGGTCGCGGCGTACATGAAGTCGCACCCGCAGACGAAGGCCGACTTGACCGGCATTCGCCAGCCGCTGACGGACATCAAGAATCGCTGCGGGGCAACGCCGCCCCCGCCGCCCTAGAACTCGCCGCAGTTCGGTGTGGTCGGCACCCCGTTGAACCTGTCAGCCACCCATTGCATGGCCCGTTCTCCGTCGACCAACATCGGCAGCGCGTGGTTGACGATCGCCTTGTTGAGAAACGGCGGCTCTTCGTTGGTCCAACTGGACGTCGGCCCCCTGCGCGCACCAGTCGCGGCCCAGTTGGTTGGCACCCGTCCACGGCACCAACGGGTCGAACCGGTTGCTCAGGATCATCACGGGCGCATTGGGTTTGAAGCGACCGAGCTTCTGCTCGTCGAACAGCCAGGAGAACGGCTCTTCATTGACCAGTTGATTGATGTCCTCGGTGAAGTACGGCTGCAGGTGGCGGAACATGAACTTCGTCAACGTCTCCGCGACGCACTGATCCTGCACTTTGAAGAGAAAGTCCTCGCCGCGCGGCGTCAGCTTGGAGCGGATCGCGTCGGCATGCTCGGGATAGGCCGTGATCACCGAGTTGAGCGCGTAACCGACGGCGCCGACGAGAACGCTGCCGTCGGCATAGGGGAACAACTCCTTGAGGTCGGCGGGCGGCGCGCCCGCATACGTGCCGACGACCTTCAGCTCGGGCGCATACTGCGATGCAAGTTCGGCCGCCGACGCCGCTGCTCCCCCACCCTGCGAGTAGCCCCAAAAGGCAAGTGGCCCATCGGGATCCAATGAGGTACCCGGCAGCTTCTTTGCCGCGCGGCCTGCGTCGAGCATCGCGTTGCCCTGCGGTACCCGGCCGACGTAGGTGTGCAGTCCCGGCGTGCCGAGGCCCTGGTAGTCCGTCATCACGATCGCGAATCCGCGCGCGACCATCGTCGAGACGAACAACTCCTCGTAGTTGAACGCGAGGTCCAGAAACGGACGCCAGTGGATGCCCTGGTTGAACTGACGCGACGGCGCGCACTGATCGCCCTGCCCCTGGGTGCCGGGGCCGTACACAATCAGCGGCCGGGGACCACCGCCGGGCCAGTCGTTGTACGGTTCGAAGTAGGTACCCGTTACCGCCATCGGGTTGCCGTGAACATCGGTGCTGCGGTACATGATTCGGGTTGCGTCGGCCATGATCATGCCGAGCTGACCCGACGGTTCGAGCACCAGACGCGACGGCTCGGTGCGGATCAGGTCACCCGGCGCGCCGGGCGGCAATGGATCCGGCGGCGTATAGAACGCCTGGTACTCGTCTTCGTTGAAGTACGGATCGTAGGTGTCGTTCGTCGGATCGTCGGCGAGCACGGGTGGTGCAACGCCAAGCGATCCGATCAACAGCAGCACAACGAGAGTCCCCCACACCCGCCCCATGGCGCGGAACCCTAACAAGGCAACTGCCGAGCAGACGCAAAAACCCCCAAAATCCGTGGAAATTGGGGGTTTTCGCTGGGGGCACCTCCCGCTTGCGGGGGACTGCTCGCGCAGGAAAGGTGGGTCAGTAGCGGTAGTGCTCCGGCTTGTACGGTCCGTCCACATCGACGTTGATGTACTCGGCCTGCTCTTTCGTCAGCCGAGTCAGCGAACCGCCGAGGGCCTCGACGTGGATCTTGGCGACCTTCTCGTCGAGATGCTTGGCCAGCCGGTAGACCTCGTTGTCGTATTCGTCGTTCTTGGTCCACAGCTCGATCTGCGCGATCACCTGGTTGGAGAAGCTGTTGCTCATCACGAACGACGGGTGACCGGTCGCGTTGCCCAGGTTCAGCAGGCGGCCCTCGGACAGCACGATGATGGAATGGCCGTCCTCGAAGATGAACTCGTCGACCTGCGGCTTGATGTTGATCCGACGGATCTTGGGATCCTTCTCGAGGCGCGCCATCTCGATCTCGTCGTCGAAGTGGCCGATGTTGCCCAGGATCGCCTGATGTTTCATCGACTTCATGTGCTCGAGGGTGATGATGCCCTGGTTACCGGTCGCCGTGATGATGATGTCGGCCCAGCCGACGGCCTCTTCGACGGTCTTGACCTCGAAGCCGTCCATCAGCGCCTGCAGTGCGTTGATCGGGTCGATCTCGGTGACCGCGACACGCGCGCCCTGAGCCTTCAGCGCTTCGGCGCAACCCTTGCCGACGTCGCCGTAGCCGCAGACCAGCGCGGCCTTGCCACCGATCAGCACATCGGTGCCGCGGTTGATGCCGTCGATCAGCGAATGCCGGGTGCCGTACTTGTTGTCGAACTTGGATTTGGTGACCGAGTCGTTGACGTTGATGGCCGGGAAGGCGAGTTCACCGGCAGCGGCGAACTGGTAGAGCCGCAGCACGCCGGTGGTGGTCTCCTCGGTGACGCCCTGCACCGACTCGGCGATCTTGGTCCACTTGGCCTTGTCGGTCTCGAAGCGCTTGCGGATGAGCGCCAGGAACACCTTGTACTCGTCGGAGTCGTCGTCCTCACCGGGCGGGACGACGCCGGCCTTCTCGAACTGCGCGCCGCGCAGCACCAGCATGGTGGCGTCGCCGCCGTCGTCGAGAATCATGTTGGCCGGCTCGCCGGGCCAGGTCAGCATCTGCTCGGCGGCCCACCAGTACTCCTCGAGGGTCTCGCCCTTCCAGGCGAACACCGGCACGCCCTCGGGCTTCTCGGGTGTCCCATGCGGGCCGACGACGGTCGCGGCCGCCGCATGGTCCTGGGTGGAGAAGATGTTGCACGACGCCCACCGGACCTCGGCGCCGAGCGCCACCAGCGTTTCGATCAGTACCGCGGTCTGCACCGTCATGTGCAGCGAGCCTGAGATGCGCGCACCCTTGAGCGGCAGCACCTCGGAGTATTCACGGCGCAGCGAAATCAACCCAGGCATCTCGTGCTCGGCCAGCCGGATCTCCTTGCGGCCGAATTCGGCCAGGGACAGATCTGCCACCTTGAAATCGATGCCGTTGGCGACGTCGGCCTTCAGCTCAGTCATGTAGAGCCCCTTTTTGTTCGTCAATGGGTATGGAGCGCACAGTGGTGCGCCGACGAAACTCTCAGCCTGCGGGCTCGCGGGACAGGCGCCAGGGGCGCACTGACAGCTAAGAAGTATCGACCACACCGTATCGCTCGGCGAACGGTGTCATCAAACGGGCCAGGTCACGGGCCACATCGTGGTCCGCTTCCGGCGGCATCGACACATAACTCATGGCCAGTCGAACGATGGCGCGGGCGAGCACTCCCGCATCCTCCTCGCTGGTGCGAACCCAGCTGTTGATGAAGGTCGACGTCAACCGCGTCGAGCAGTGGGTGATGATCGGTCCGCTGTCGGTGGTGATGAGTTGCAGCAGGTCGGGCTTGGTGTCGCCGGACAGCAGCGAGATGACGAGCGGGTCGGACGCGGATTGCGTGAAGAAGTCCCGGAAGCCTTCGAGGAAGGCGGCGTAGATATCGCCGACGTTTCCGGTGATCGCATTCTCGACCGCGTCGACCAGGCTGTCGGCCAGCCGCATCGCGTAGCCCTGAGCCAGGCCCTGCCGTGAGCCGAACTCGTTGTAGATGGTCTGACGACTGATGCCCGCAGCGCTCGCGACGTGGGTGAGGGTGATCGACGACCAGTCCTTGGTGGTCAGCAGGTCGCGCATACCGTCAAGAATCGAATCGCGCAGCAGCACCCTCGACGCCTCGGCGTAGGGGATGCGCTGCGCGCTTCTCGGTTCACTCACAGCCGCAACGGTAACGCTCAAGAGCGCGCGACCTCGACCATCTCGAAGTCCGACTTCGCCGCGCCGCAGTCCGGGCAGCTCCAGTCCTCCGGGATGTCGTCCCAGCGCGTGCCGGGGGCGATGCCGTCCTCCGGCCAACCCTTCTCCTCGTCGTACTCGAATCCGCACTGCACGCAGACGAACAGCTTGTAGTCGTTCATTTCTTTACTCCTATTTCTTCGAAGTCGACCTTCTCGCGTACTGCACAGTCGGGGCAGCACCAGTCGTCGGGGATGTCGCTAAAGGCCGTGCCCGCGGGAAATCCCTCCCGCGGCGCGCCGTTGGCCTCGTCGTAGGTGTAGTCGCAGCCGGGGCAGCGGTAGGCGGTCATCAGACGGTCGCCCCGTAGCGGGCCAGCACCTTGTCGCGCACCCGCGGGTGGATGTTCACCCGGGTGATGTCGCCGTCGTAGTGCTCGAGCACCCGGTGGTCCATCACCTTGCGCCACAGCGGCGGGAAGTACGTCAGCCCGATCATCGACGCATAGCCGCTCGGCAGGTTCGGCGCGCCGTCCATGCTGCGCAGCGTCTGGTAGCGGCGCGTCGGGTTGGCGTGGTGATCGCTGTGCCGCTGCAGGTGGTACAGGAAGAGGTTCGTCACGATGTGGTCGGAGTTCCAGCTGTGCACGGGCGCGCACCGCTCGTAGCGACCGCTCTCGAGCTTCTGCCGCATCAGCCCGTAGTGCTCGAGGTAGTTGACGGTCTCCAGCAGCGTGAAGCCGAAGACCGCGGAGATGACGACGTACGGCACGAGCGCCGGGCCGAACACGACGATCAGTGCGCCGTAGAGCAGCACCGTCATCGCCCATGCGTTGAGCACGTCGTTGGACCAGTGCCACTTGCTCTTGCCTGCCCGATCGAGCCGCTTGGCCTCGAGCTCCCACGAGGATTTCAGGCTGCCGAACACGCTGCGCGGCAGGAACTCCCAGAACGTTTCGCCGAAGCGGGCCGACGCGGGATCCTCCGGGGTTGCGACGCGGACATGGTGGCCGCGGTTGTGCTCGATGTAGAAGTGGCCGTAGGCGGTCTGCGCGAGCGTGATCTTTGACAGCCAGCGTTCCAGCTCGTCCTTCTTGTGACCCATCTCGTGCGCGGTGTTGATGCCCACCCCTCCGAGCACGCCAACCGACAGCGCGAGTCCGATCTTGGCCGGCCAGCCCAGCCCACCGTCGAAGCCAAGCCAACTGAGGTCGGATGCGGTGAACAGGTACGCGCCCAAGATGACGCTCGCGTACTGGAACGGGATGTAGATGTAGGTGCAGTAGCGGTAGTACTTGTCGTTCTCCAACCGCTCCATCACCTCGTCCGGCGGATTCTGCCCGTCGGGCCCGAAGCGCAGGTCCAGCGCGGGCAGCAGCACGTACAGCAGGATCGGGCCGATCCAGAACGGCGCCTGCGCCGCGGCGTGCCAGCCCCACTGGTTGAACGCCCACACCAGCGGCAGCATCACGAACAGGGCGGTCGGGGCGATCAGCCCCATCAGCCACAAGTAGCGCTTCTTGTCCCGCCACTGGTCGATTTCGAGTTGCGTCAACGCGCGATTGCTCTGGGTCATGCATTTGACTATAGAGGCTGTTTTGTCGGCTGTCTATACATGGATGGCTATTTTGTAAACTCCGTCCTGTGAATCGGGCGCGCCTTGCGACCGTGACGGTGGATTACCGCGCCGAAATCGCCGAGCGGATGACCGCCGCAACCCGCTCCGGGTACTCGGTCAGGTCCAGCCAGGTGAAGCGCAGCACCTGCCAGCCGAGTAACGCGATTGCGTTCTGGCGTTCGCGATCGATTTGAAACTCAGCCGGCCCGCTGTGGAACGCGAATCCGTCGACTTCGATCGCCACCTTCGGGCCTGGGAAGCCGACGTCAACGCGGTAGCCGCCGACGCGATAGTTGGCTTTCCACCCGGTGATGTTCGCGCTTCGCAGGATTTGGTGGAGCAGCCTTTCCGCCTCGGACCGCGCTCCCCCACCGGCTGCCTGTAGCAGCATCCGTGACCGTGGTGCGCCGGTGCGACCCTTGTTGCGCAGGTGCGCCCGCCAGAGCGTGTTGATATCGGTATGCCGCTGCAGGGCATTGTCCATCAGTTTGGCTCCACCACCGCGCTTCGCCGAAGCTTCGACGACGGTCAGAGCGAGGGCGGTCACGCGCATGTCGTTGACCACGACGATGTCGACCGGTTCCAGGTCGCGGCGCCTGACGCAAGTCCCGGGGTGGCTACGGCCATGGCTGCTGCGTGGCATTGTCACTTCGACCACAGCCGGCGCGAACTGCGTGAGACCGTGCCACCACGCCGCCGTCATTCCGCTCGCGACTGCCCGCGCCCCGTATCCCCAGACGGCCGCGCGGACGCGGGCGGCGTCGGTAAACGGTCGATCGTCGACGAAACAAACCCCACGCCCGCATCGCTTCCACCGGCCGGACTTGATTCGTCTCTCCACCGCTCGCCTGCTCAGCCCGGCCTCGCACGCCTGTTCCAGGGTGATCACGCCGTCGTGACGACGCAGGTAATCGCTGAGCACCTCCATGTGACGCCGCGACGGGCGCCAACCGTTCCCTTACCCGCGAATCGGGCGCGCTTTACGACGCTCGCGGTGGGTCAGCGCGCCGAATCCACGGTCGCGGAGTCCCGCTGACCGAGTACCGAGTTCCGGTAGCCGTAGAAGAAGTAGATGACGACACCGATGGCCATCCAGATCAGGAATCGGATCCAGGTCAGTGCGGTGAGGTTCAGCATCAGCCATCCGCAGGCCAGGATCGCGGCTACCGGCAGCCACGGCACCAGCGGCACCCGGAAACCCCGCTTCAGATCGGGCCGCGAGCGGCGAAGCAGGATCACGCCCGCCGACACCAGCGCGAAGGCGAACAGCGTGCCGATGTTCACCATCTCCTCCAGCTTGCCCATCGGGAACACCGAGGCCGCGATCGCAACCAGCACGCCTACCAGGATCGTGATGCGCACAGGCGTGCCGTGCGGTCCGGTCTTGGCCATCGCTCGCGGCAGAAGTCCGTCGCGGCACATCGCGAACAGCACGCGCGTCTGGCCGAGGACGAGCACGATGACGACGGTGGTCAGCCCGGCAAGAGCGCCGATCGAGATCACCTTGGCCGCCCACTCCACCCCGTTCTCGGAGAACGCCGTCGCGAGATTGGCCTTCTCGCCCTTCAGCGCGGTGTAGTGCACCATCCCGGTCAGCACCACGGCGACCGCGACGTAGAGCACGGTGACGATCACCAGCGAGCCGAGAATGCCGCGGGGGATGTCGCGCTGCGGGTTCTTGGTCTCCTCTGCTGTGGTGGCGACGATGTCGAAGCCGATGAACGCGAAGAACACGATCGACGCGCCCGCCAGTACCCCGTACCAGCCGTAGTTGCTGCCCTCGGCACCGGTGATGAGCGACAGCAGCGATTGCTCTGTGCCCGAGTCGCCACCGGACTCAGCGGGCGGGATGAACGGCGTGTAGTTGGAGGATTTGATGTAGAACGCCCCTACGGCCACCACGAGCAGCACGACCGCGACCTTGATGACGGTGATGACGAGGCTGACGCCTGCCGACAACTTGGTGCCCCACGCCAGGATCGTGGTGACGAAGGCGATGATCAGCAGTGCGCCCCAGTCGAGTTCGATGCCGCCGAGTTGCGTTGTACCACCGCCGAAGCCGAACACCGTGCCGAGGTAGCTCGACCAGCCCTTGGCGACGACGGCTGCGGCGACGGCGAACTCCAGTATCAGGTCCCAGCCGATGATCCACGCGATGAACTCACCGAACGTCGCGTAGGAGAACGTGTACGCGCTTCCGGCGACCGGAACCGTGGACGCGAACTCCGCGTAGCACAGCGCCGCAAGCCCGCACGCGACCGCGGCGATGATGAACGATATGGAGATGGCCGGTCCGGTGATGCCGCCTGCGGTGGATGCGGTGATCGTGAAGATGCCCGCGCCGATCACCACGGACACCCCGAAGACTGTCAGATCCCACCAGTTCAGGTCCTTGTGTAATCGGGTCGACGGCTCGTCGGTATCCGCGATCGACTGCTCAACTGACTTGGTTCGCCAGGCCATCGGCCACCCTCCCGGTCTTTCTGACCGGAATCTAACGGATCCCTCGAGGCCTGATGCCCGAAAAGCGTTCACGAGTACTGTCAGCCTCAATGGGGCGGAACGGGCACCAGGCTGTCGTCATCGGGGCCAGCATCGCGGGGTTATGCGCCGCGCGGGTGCTGTCTGACTTCTACGAACGGGTCACGTTGTACGAACGTGACGACCTGCCCATGCAGCCGGCCAACCGGACGGCGGTGCCCCAGGGCAGACACGTCCATCTGCTGATGGCGCGCGGCGCGGTTGAACTCGAGGCGCTCTTCGGTGGTCTGCTCGTCGACATGGTCGCCGCGGGCGTGCCGATCCTGCAGAACCGGCCCGACTGCATTCACTTCGGCGCGGCAGGCCACGTCCTCGGCACGACGCGCGCGCTGCGCGACGAGTTCACCGCGTATGTGCCGAGCAGGCCGCATCTGGAATGGCAGATCCGCAGGCGCGCGACGGCGATCGCAGGCGTCGACATCGTGCACGCAGGCGTCACCGAGCCGACCTTCGACGCGACGAGCCAACGCGTGACAGGCGTGCGCCTTGACAGTGGCGAAGAGGTGCCAGCAGATCTCGTCGTCGACACCGCCGGGCGGGGTACGCGGCTGCCGGTCTGGTTGGAGCAGTGGGGATTTGACCGACCGCCTGAGGCCGGCGTCGACGTCGGCATCAGCTACGCCAGCCAGCAACTGCGCATACCCGAGGGGCTGATCGGCGAGAAGGTCGTCGTCGCGGGCGCGCACAGGAAGCAGCCGCGCGGGCTCGGCATGCTGTGTTACGAGGACGGCACGTGGGGCCTGACGACATTTGGCGTTGCCAAAGTGGAACCGCCGCACGACTTCGCCGGAATGTGCTCGCTGGCAGACGAAGTCGTCCCGAGCCACCTCGCCGCCGCGATCCGCACGGCGGAACCTATCGGCGAAGTCGCGTTCCACAAGTTTCCGACCAGTCGATGGCGGCGGTATCACAAGCTCGAGCGCTTCCCCGCCGGGATCCTGCCGTTCGGGGACGCCGTCGCCAGCTACAACCCCACCTTCGGGCAGGGTATGACGATGACATCGCTGCAGGCGGGTCACCTCCGCCGCGCGCTCGCGTCACCGGGCCCCGACCTTGCCGCGACGTTCAACAGGGCCACCGCGAAGTCGACGTTCCCGGTGTGGACGATGAACGCGATCGGCGACCTCGTCATGCACGGCGCATCGGGCTCGATGCCGTGGTGGTACCGCCCCGTTGGCGGCCTGTTCGATCAGTTCCTCGGCGCAGCCGAAACGGATCCTGTTCTCGCAGAATGGTTTCTGCGCAGGTTCAGCCTTCTCGACAGCCTTTACATGGTCCCGTCGACGAAGTTGGTCGGCCGGACCATCCGGCACAACATCCGGCTGCTCGTGGCCGAGAAGCGGGCGGCTAGGTCCTCGGCGTCCGATCGAGATCTGGTTCCAGGTAGATGACGGCGGCGACGGGCACCGCCGCACGGATCGCGGCCTCGGCGGCGTCGATTGTCCTGGCCACGGTGGCCAGATCGGTCGACGGCGGCATCGCGATCTTCGCGCCCACGAGCAATTCCTCCGGCCCGAGGTACTGCGTGCGCAGATGAATCAGCCGGTCGACGTTGTCGGTCTGTTCGAGCGCCGACCGGATCGCCTTGCCTTCATCCCTGGTCGCACCCTCACCGATCAGCAAGCTGTGCATCTCGACCATCAGGACCACGGCGATGACACCGAGCAGCACACCGATGCCGACGGTGCCGACGCCATCCCACACCGGATTCCCGGTGAGCATCGTGAGCCCGACGCCGGTCAGCGCGAGGACAAGGCCGACGAGCGCACCGGAGTCCTCGAGCAGCACCACCGGCAGCTCCGGGTTGCGCGAGGCCCGGATGAAGCGCCACCAGCTGCCGGACCGCTTCAGCGGCCGCGACTCCTTCACCGCGGTACGAAAGCTGTAGCCCTCCAGGCAGACCGCGATGACCAGGATGGCGATCGCCACGATCGGCGAGGTCAGCTCCGCCGGATGCGAGATCTTGTGGTAGCCCTCGTAGAGCGCGAACACCGAGCCCAGCGTGAACAGCACCAGTGCCACCACGAACGAATAGAAGTACCGGCTGCGGCCGTACCCGAATTGGTGCAGCGAGTCGGCCTCCTTGCGTGACTGGCGCTGCCCGAGCAGTAGCAGTCCCTGGTTACTGGTGTCGGCGACAGAGTGCACCGCTTCGGCAAGCATCGACGAACTGCTGGTGATCAGGAAGCCGATGAACTTCGCGACGGCGATACCGGCGTTGGCCAGCAGGGCGGCAAGGATCGCCCTCGTGCTGCCTTCGGCCGACACTCAGATGCCCACCGTTGCGCGGAACAGCTTCGTCGGCCGCTGGGCGACCAGCCGGATCGGCCCGTCGTCGGCCGATACCCACGCCGCGGCGCCCCGCTCGAGAGTCACCGGGCCCGACTTGGCGTGTAGCACCGCCGAGCCCTCGGTACACAACAGGATCTGCGGGCCTTCGTGCCGCGACGGCGCATCCACTTCGTGGCCGAGAAGGTCGCCGTCGATGCGCAGCACCGACACCGAGAACTCCGGCGCAGGTGTCTGGTAAACCGTCTCCATCCCGTCCTCGGAGGTCTTCGGGCGCAGCGCCGCCTCGCTGGCAGGCGTGAAGTCCAGCACGCGCAACAGCTCGGGCACGTCGACGTGTTTGGGGGTCAGGCCACCGCGAAGGACGTTGTCGGAGTTGGCCATCACCTCGATCCCGACGCCGTGCAGGTACGCGTGCAGGTTGCCCGCGGGCAGATAGATTCCCTCACCGGCGTGCAGGGTCAACCGGTTCAGCAGCATCGACGCCAGCACACCTGCGTCCCCGGGGTAGCGCTCGCCGAGCTCGAGGACCGTCTTCGCCTCCGCCGCGAACTGCTTTTCTCCCGACCGGACGTAGTTGATCGCACCGTCGATCACGGCGGGCACCAGCACGTCGAGATCCGGCTGCGGTGCGGTGATCCATGTGGTGAACAGTGCGCGCAGACCGTCCGCGTCTGGCTGGCCTGCGAGCAGGTTGACGTACTGGTCGAGTTCGGAAACCGCAAGCGCCCGCAGATATTCCACCGATTCGGCCGCAGGGCGGAACCCCGCGAGCGCTTCGAAGGTGCCCAACGCAACCATCAGTTCCGGTTTGTGGCTGCGGTCGCGGTAGTTGCGGATCGGCGAGGACACCGCGATGCCGAGTCGCTCTTCCCGCGCGAAGCCCTCGGCGGCCTGCTCGGCGCTCGGATGGGCCTGCAGGGACAGCGGTTCGTCGGCAGCGAGCACCTTCATCAGGAAAGGCAGCGCATCGTCGAACCGCTTGCACACCGCCGCACCCAACTGCCCCTCGGGATCGTCGCGCACCGCCTCGAGCAGCGACTCGTCGCCGCTGTCGGTCTCCAGCCAAGCAGGATCACCTGGATGCGCGCCGAACCACAGTTCCGCTTCGGGATGTGCTGTCGGACTTTGCCTTCCGGTGAACTCGGCAATAGCCGTTCGCGAACCCCAGGCATAGGTCCGCAGCGCTCCTCGTAGAAGGTTCACTCGCCTACCCTCGAACCAGACGCAAGTAGGTGGCCGCCATCTCGAGTCGCACCGCCAGCATCGTCAATTGCTGCTCCGGACGCCCCGACTGTACCGGCGAGTCACCGACGTCGGGTACGTCGTCCGCGCCGACGATGTTGACGTCGTCGAGCCCGGCAACCCGCGAGGTCACCACCGCCCGCTCCGCGTCAAGTGTCAGCGCGATGGTTCTTGCCCGCTCCGGCAACGGCCCGTCGAGGTCGTCGTCGTGAAAGAGTGCGGCCTCGCGGTCAGCCCCGGGCTGCGCGCCGAACCCGGTGCGCAAGGCAACGATGGCATCGGAGAGGCCGACGGCGGCGACCGCACGGTGTGCGATTCGCAGTATGGCCGCGCCGGCGTGGCGGGCCAGCGCGAGCGTCGCCGCGTTGTCGCCTGCCAGCACAACGGCGCGCCCGGACATCCGGTCGGCCAGCGTCTTGGCCGGATTGGTGAACAGTTCGCGTGCAACGCTGTTGCGAAGCGCTTCGGCATCGAGTTCGTCGGCGAGCGAGGCCAAATCGGTGCGCAGGCCCGAATCGATCACATGCAGAACGGCAAGGCCCGCGGCCAGATAGCGGGCCAGGCCGAATTCGTCGGGCACCCACAGCCGTGGCTCCAGCACCGCGGCGCGGCCGGCGGTGGCGTCGCGCAACGGTCCCTCGTAAGGCGCGACGACAGCGACCCTGGCGCCTCGTCGGACCGCGGTCGCCGCTGCGCTCACCAGTGCCGGGTCACCGGGATCGTCGCCCGCCACGACGAGTACGTCAAGCGCGCCGATCCAGGGTGGCACCTCATCGCAGACGACGATCGGCGACGCCGCCGAACCGCCAACCGCCGCAGCAAGAATGGTGCCTGCCGTTTCGGCGTTGCCGCGGCCCGCGACCCAGATCACCGTCCGAGGCGGATCGCCCGCTACTGATTCCAGTGCGCCCTCATCCAGCGCGGCAGCGGTCGCCCGCACCTGCGCGCCCGCCATCGCCGCTCCGCGGAGCAGGCCACCGCGGTCGGCGGCCATCAGCCCCTCGGCGTCGTCGAAATCGATTGTGGCCGGCGCGATCATGTCGACTTTTCGGTCAGCGAGGCGATTTCGTTGGCGACCAGCGCGACGACCTCGTCGACGTCTTCGATGGTGCGGCCCTCGACGTTGAGACGCAGCAGCGGCTCGGTGTTGGAGGTGCGCAGGTTGAACCAGCTGCCCTCGCCAAGGTCGACGGTCACCCCGTCGAGGTAGTCGATGGACTGGACGCGATCGCCGAAGGATTTCAGCACCGCGTCCACACACGACTGCGCATCCTCGACGGTGTAGTTGATCTCGCCGGAGGCCTCGTAGCGCTGATAGTCGGCCATCAACTCCGACAGCGGCCTGCGCTGCTCGCCGAGTGCGGCCAGGACGTGGAGGGCGGCCAGCATTCCGGAGTCGGCGCCCCAGAAGTCGCGGAAGTAGTAGTGCGCCGAGTGCTCGCCGCCGAAGATCGCACCGGTGTCGGCCATCAACGCCTTGATGTAGGAGTGCCCGACCCGGGAGCGTACCGGCGTGCCGCCCCGCTCGACGACCACTTCGGGCACGGCCCGTGACGTGATCAGGTTGTGGATCACCGTTGCGCCGATCTCCCTGCTCAACTCCCGCGCGGCGACCAGAGCCGTCACCGCCGACGGCGATACCGGATGCCCTGATTCGTCGACCACGAAACACCGGTCGGCGTCGCCGTCGAAGGCAAGGCCGATGTCCGCGTCGGTCGCGATCACATGCTTCTGCAGATCGACGAGGTTGTCCGGGTCCAACGGGTTGGCCTCGTGGTTCGGGAAGGTGCCGTCGAGTTCGAAATACAGCGGCAGCACGTCGAGTGCCGCGATACTGCCCAGCACCGCGGGCGACGTGTGACCCGCCATCCCGTTCCCCGCATCCACGGCGACCCGCAGCGGCCGCAGGTCCGCCAAATCAACAAGCGAGCGCAGGAATTCGCCGTATTCGGCAAGCACGTCGCGGTCCACCGTCGTGCCTGCAGGACCGTCGTAGGCGGGTACACCCGCGATCACGTCGTCGCTGATGGTTGTCAGCCCGGTGTCCTTGCCGACGGGCTTCGCGCCCGCGCGGCACAGCTTGATGCCGTTGTAGGCCGCGGGGTTGTGGCTGGCGGTGAACATCGCGCCAGGGCAGTCCAACAGACCAGACGCGAAGTACAGCTGATCCGTCGAGGCCAACCCGATCTGGACGACGTCGAGGCCCTGGGAGGCGGCGCCTTCGGCGAAGGCGGCCGCCAGCGACGGCGAGCTGGCCCGCATGTCCCGCCCGATCGCCACCTGCCTGGCGCCCTCGTCGCGCACCATCCGCGCGAACGCCGCTGCGACATCGGCGACGAAGCCCTCGTTGATCTCTTCACCGACCAGGCCACGCACGTCGTATGCCTTGATGACGCGATGCACTAACGCGGCCGGCCGGGACATGGCGCCAGCCTATCCGTAGCGGCGAGGGCTCTTCGCTTCTAGTCGGAAGGGTCGGGCAACACCCGCAGGTGACCGCGCCTGCGGCCGTTCGACTCGGGCCGCGCCGCAGGCGGCGCCATCAGCGCGCCACCGTGGGCACCGGTGACCGGATCGGTGAAACCCGCCGCGATGCCGCCGAGCGGAGCCTCGCGGCCCTCGCGTACCGCCTCGGCAAGAGCGATCAGATCGTCCTCGTCGGGGTGGGCGGGTAGCGGCCCGGCGTGACGGACCAGTTCCCAGCCGCGGGGCGCGGTGATTCGGCCGGCGTGGCTCACGCAGAGGTCCCATGAATGTGGTTCCGAAACGGTGGCCAGCGGTCCCACCACCGCGGTGGAATCGGAATAGACGAAGGTCAGCGTCGCGACCGCATAGTGGGGGCACCCGGGCCGGCAGCAGCGACGGGGAACATTCACGAACGGAAGGCTATCGCGGGATAAACCCGGCAAGGCGTCGGACACGCAGCGGTCTGCGCGCCGACTTCCAACCGTTACAGTTCTACAGGTGGCCCAGCGATCACGCCGAGGCCGTGACATGCGCGGTCCGTTGCTTCCCCCTACCGTCCCCGGCTGGCGCAGCCGGGCCGAGCGGTTCGATATGGCGGTGCTAGAGGCCTACGAGCCGATCGAGCGACGCTGGCAGGACCGGGTGAACACGCTCGACGTCGCCGTCGACGAGATCCCGCGGATGTCACCAAAGGATCCGGAAAGTGTGCAGTGGCCGCCGGAGGTGGTGGCCGACGGTCCTATTGCGCTGGCCCGGCTGATCCCTGCGGGTGTCGACGTTCGAGGTAATTCCACTCGGGCGCGAATTGTGTTGTTCCGCAAGCCGATCGAGCGCCGCGCGAAGGACACCATCGAACTCGCCGAATTACTGCATGAAGTGTTGGTGGCTCAGGTGGCCACATATCTGGGTGTCGAACCCTCTGTCATCGACCCTTCGATCGATGACGACTGAGCCGGGCGCTCAGATGATGCCGCGCTTGAGGCGGCGGCGCTCGCGCTCGGAAAGACCGCCCCAGATGCCGAAGCGCTCATCATGGGCAAGGGCGTAATCGAGGCACGCGTCGCGCACCTCGCAGCCCTGGCAGATGCGCTTGGCCTCCCGGGTCGAGCCGCCCTTCTCGGGGAAGAACGCCTCGGGGTCGGTCTGCGCACACAGTGCGCGCTCCTGCCATTCCTCGTCCATCGGCGTTGCCGGCGCGATGGCTTCGAGTTCTGGACGCTCCGGCACCAAACTGAGTTGGGGACGTCCTGGAACCCCCATAGGTGCCGGCCCGGTATTGGTGTGCGGGATGCTGCCTACGGAGCCGAGCATCCGGTTGTCGAACCGAATCTGATGGCCGAAATCAGCCTGCTCAAAAGACATTCTTCCCCTCCTCACCTAACGTATCGCTGATCGCTATGGAGCCCCACGATGAAGATGTGCGACCATCTCATTCGAACAAGTGATCGAATCTCGGTCTGCGACACCGGAACCGGCCGGCCAACCGAAAAATGACACTGGTGTGATTACACACTTGTTAGCTGCCGTGGTCAAGCGCTAGAACCGAATTTCATACCATCTCGTTATCTCAATTCGGCGCGTCGCTGCTCCGGCGTGTCTGTCACACCCCTCAAACCGTCCGGCTGCCGAGACCTCTTCGTGACCCAGCGCCTAGTCTCGGTCGGTGTGAAGGTCACCGTTCTGGTCGGCGGAGTCGGCGGCGCGCGATTCCTGTTGGGAGTGCAGCACCTCCTCGGCCTCGGCCAGTTCGCAGATGGGAAATCACAAGATCATTCGATCTCGGCGATCGTCAACATCGGTGACGACGCATGGATGTACGGCGTGCGTATCTGCCCTGACCTGGACACCTGCATGTACACCCTCGGCGGCGGTATCGACCCCGAGCGCGGCTGGGGGCACCGCGACGAGACCTGGCATGCCAAGGAGGAACTCGCGGCCTACGGAGTCCAGCCGGACTGGTTCGGACTCGGCGACCGCGATCTGGCCACCCATCTGGTCCGCAGCCAGATGCTGCGAGCGGGCTATCCGCTGTCCGAGGTCACCGAGGCGTTGTGCAAACGCTGGTCCCCCGGCGCGCAACTGCTGCCCGTCAGCGACGACCGCAGCGAAACCCACGTCGTCATCACCGATCCCGAGGCCGGCGACCGAAAGGCGATCCACTTTCAGGAGTGGTGGGTGCGCTACCGGGCAAAGGTGCCGACGCACAGCTTCGCATTCGTCGGTGCCGACAAGGCCACCGCTGGACCGGGGGTCGCCGATGCGATCGCGTCCGCCGACGTGGTGCTGCTTGCGCCGTCCAACCCGGTGGTCAGCATCGGCTCCATCCTCGCGATCCCCGGTATCCGCGGCGCGTTGCGGTCCACCTCGGCCCGGGTGATCGGCTACTCCCCCATCGTCGCGGGAAAGCCGTTGCGCGGAATGGCAGACGAGTGTCTCTCCGTGATCGGGGTGGCGAGCACCTCGGAGGCTGTCGGCGGCTACTACGGACCGCGCTCAGGCGTCGGCATCCTGGACGGCTGGCTGGTGCACGAAGGGGATCACGCCGAGATTACCGGAGTGGAAGTGCGGGCGGTACCGCTGTTGATGACCGACCCTGCGACGACGGCCGAAATGGTCCGCACCGGTTTGGATCTCGCGGGAGTCAAGCCATGACTGAACACGGATCCGCCGCGGCGCTCGAGCTGCTACCGGTAACGGGTCTGCCGGAGTTCCGACCCGGCGACGACCTCGCCGCAGCACTGGCCGCCGCCGCACCGTGGCTGCGCGACGACGACGTGGTGGTCGTCACCAGCAAGGTGATGTCCAAGTGTGAGGGGCGCATCGTGGCGGCGCCGCAGGACCCGGAAGAACGGGACACGCTGCGGCGCAAACTGATCGACGAGGAAGCGGTCCGCGTGCTCGCGCGCAAGGGTCGCACGCTCATCACCGAGAACAACCTCGGCATCGTGCAGGCCGCAGCGGGTGTCGACGGATCCAATGTCGGCGCGACAGAACTCGCCCTGCTTCCGGTCGACCCCGACGGCAGCGCAGCAGCACTGCGGGAAGGCCTGCGCGAGCGGCTCGGTGTGACGGTGGGCATCGTGGTCACCGACACGATGGGCCGAGCCTGGCGCAACGGTCAGATCGATGCGGCCATCGGCGCGGCGGGTATCACGGTGTTGCACGGCTACGCGGGGGCACACGACGTGCACGGCAACGAGCTCGTCGTCACCGAGGTCGCCGTCGCCGACGAGATCGCGGCAGCCGCCGACCTGGTCAAGGGCAAGCTCACCGGCATACCCGTCGCGGTGGTGCGCGGGCTGACGTTGCGGGACAACGGATCCAATGCCCGCACGCTGCTGCGTTCCGGCGAGGAGGATCTGTTCTGGCTCGGCACAGAGGAATCACTTGCGCTGGGCCGCTGCCAGGCGCAGCTGCTTCGCCGATCGGTCCGGCGATTCAGCGATGACCCGGTCGCGCCCGAGATCATCGAGGCCGCCGTCGCGGAGGCGCTCACCGCACCCGCCCCGCACCACACCCGCCCTGTGCGGTTCGTGTGGATGACCGACAGCGCCCGCCGGACCCGGCTGCTGGACCGGATGAAGGACAAGTGGCGATCCGACCTGACGGGCGACGGCAGGAACGTCGACGCCGTCGAACGCAGGGTCGGGCGCGGCCAGATCCTCTACGACGCGCCGGAGCTGGTGATCCCGTTCCTGGTTCCAGACGGCGCGCACACGTATCCGGACGCCGAGCGGAGCGCCGCCGAGCACACCATGTTCACCGTCGCCGTCGGCGCCGCCGTACAGGCCCTGCTCGTCGCGCTGGCCGTGCGTGAGGTGGGCAGCTGCTGGATCGGCTCGACCATATTCGCCTCGGAGCTGGTGCGCTCCGAACTCGAGCTGCCCGACGACTGGCAACCGTTGGGCGCCATCGCGATCGGCTACCCGGCGGAGCCGTCCGGCCCGCGCGAACCGGCGTCCACCGAAGGTCTGCTGGTACGCAGGTGAGCGGCCTTCGCGACTCGACCATCGCAGCGCTGACCGGCTGGGCCGCACCGGATCCCGCGCAGGACACGTTGCGGCATGCGGTGCTGTCGTTCGTCCTCGCCCGCGAGGACGCCTGCAAACGCGAATGTGTGCCTGGCCATATCACCGCCTCCGCGCTCGTACTCGACCACACCGGTAGACAGGCGCTGCTCACGCTGCACCCTCGGATCGGCCGATGGCTGCAACTCGGAGGGCACTGCGAGGACGGCGATCCCGACATCATCTCGGCCGCGCTGCGCGAAGCGTCCGAGGAGTCCGGAATCGACGGTCTGACAGTCGATCCGGACATCGCGGCGATACACGTGCACCCGGTCACCTGCTCGCTCGGCGAGCCGACCCGTCACCTCGACCTGCAGTTCATCGCACACGCACCGGCCGGCGCCGAAATCGTCTGCAGCGAAGAATCATTGGACCTGCGTTGGTGGCCGCTCGATGCGCTCCCGGACGATACCGACTACGGGTTGGCTCAGTTGGCTGCCGCGGCCGCCAGAACTCAGACGTCGGTCGAGTAGCGGATGCCGCCGTCGGGGATGGCCACCCCCGGCCACACCCTGGCGCCGCGCAGCAGTTCGCAGCGCGCGCCGATGTCGGCGCCGTCGCCGATCACGCCGTCGCGGATCAGGGCGCGCGGGCCGATGCGGGCGCCGAAGCCGATGATCGACCGTTCGATGACCGATCCCGCCTCGACCCGCACCCCGTCGAAGATCACCGCACCGTCGAGCCTTGCGCCAGGGCCGATTTCGGCACCCCGCCCGACCACGGTCCCGCCGATCAGCAGCGCACCTGGTGCCACCGCCGCGCCGTCGTGCACCAGCGACTCACCACGGTGACCCTTCAGCGCCGGCGATGGCGCAATCCCGCGGACGAGGTCCGAGGAGCCGCGGACAAAATCCTCCGGCGTACCCATATCGCGCCAGTACGAGGCGTCCACATGGCCGCACACCTTGTGGCCGTCGGCGAGTAGTTGCGGAAACACCTCACGCTCCACCGACAGCGCTCTGCCCTTCGGCAGAGCGTCGATCACCTCGCGTTTGAACACGTAGCAGCCCGCATTGACCTGGTCGGTCGGCGGGTCCTCGGTCTTCTCCAAGAATGCGGTGACCAACCCGTCCGCGTCGGTGGGCACGCAGCCGAACGCGCGCGCGTCGCCGACCCGGACCAGCTGCAGGGTGACGTCGGCACCGTGGTCGTGATGGGTGGCGAGAAGGGCGTTCAGGTCGGCGCCCGACAGCACGTCGCCGTTGAACACCATCGCGATGTCATGCCGAAGCTTGTGCGCGACGTTGGCGATCCCGCCGCCGGTGCCCAGTGGCTCCTCCTCGACGATGTACTCGATCTGCAGGCCCAGCTTCGAGCCGTCGCCGAACTCCGACTCGAACACTCCTGCCTTGTAGGAGGTGCCGAGGATGACGTGTTCGATACCCGCGGCGGCGATCCGCGACAACAGATGGGTGAGGAACGGCAGGCCTGCGGTCGGCAGCATCGGCTTCGGCGCCGAAAGGGTCAGTGGCCGCAGCCGGGTGCCCTGCCCGCCGACGAGGATGACGGCATCCACACCCCGTGGGTGAAAAGAATCCGCCACGCTAGACCCGTCCTTTCGCCTTTCGCCGACTGCGTCTGACAACCAGCCGCGAGCGCGCAACGAGCGCGCCCCTCATCGTCCACCTCAACGGCGCCTGCCAAGGCCTGTTATACCGATCGGCCAAAAAAGTGTAGGTGCTGCTGTGGTGTGCGGCCAAGTTGCGGGCGGGGTCACGGCCGGTGGAATGACCCTTGTCGTGCAAAACCTCCGCCGACGGAACATAGACATTCTGCCAGCCGGCCCGGCCTAGCCGATCACCCAGGTCGACGTCTTCCATATACATGAAATAGCGTTCGTCGAAGCCGCCGATCTGATCGAAGGCCGCGCCGAGCAGCAACAGGCAGGATCCTGACAGCCAGCCGACCTGACGTTCGCTGGGCTCCAGTCGGTCCTGTCGGTAGGCGGCCGTCCACGGGTTGTTCCGCCATACCGGCCCGACCACCGCATGCATGCCGCCGCGGATGATGCTGGGCTGGTGGCGTGCCGACGGGTACACCGAACCGTCGGGGTCACGGATCAACGGCCCGAGCGCGGCCGCCCTGGGCCAGCGGCCTGCGGCCTCAAGCAGCGCGTCGATACTGCCGGGACCCCATTGCACATCGGGATTGGCGACGACGAAGAGGTCGAGGTCAGCGCAATCCTTGCGAAGCTCGGCGACGGCGCGGTTGACTGCGGTGCCATAGCCCAGGTTCCCGCCGGTGCGCAGCAACCTGGTGTTGGGAAACCGCTCGAGCGCTTCCTCGGGGCTGCCGTCGGTCGAGCCGTTGTCGGCCATGATCACCGTCACCGGCCGCTCGGTGGCGTGGGACAGCGTGGCGAGGAACCTGCCAAGGTGTGGCCCCGGTGAATACGTCACCGTCACCACCACCAGCTCGTCACTCACGGCGTCGAGGGTATCGGGACGATCAATTGGCCAGCGCCGCGGCCAACGCCTCGCGCCACGGCCGCAGCGGCGTCAGGCCGGCTGCGGCGGCAGTACGGCCGGACAGCGCCGAATACGGCGGGCGGGCCGCAGGCCGCGGCGCGTCCTCGCTGGACACCGGGCGCACCCGGTCGGGGTCGGCGCCGACGCCGGTGAAGACCGCCCGTGCCTGCTCGAACCGGCTGGCCGCGCCCTCGTTGGCGATATGCAGCAGCGGCGGCGCGCTCGGCCGCCCTGCGATCTCGAGCAGTGCCGAAACGAGGTCGCCGCTGTAGGTCGGCGAGCCGACCTGGTCGACGACCATGCTGACGGGATCGTCGCCTGCCGCCAGCCGTCGCATGACGCCGACGAAATCAGATCCGACGCCGGTGTACACCCACGCCGTCCGCACCACATGAGCCTGGGGCAGTGCTGCGTGCACCGCCTGCTCACCCGCCAGCTTGGTCTTGCCGTAGACGCTGAGCGGCCCGGTTCGGTCATCGACGTCATAGGGCCGCGGCGCGCCGTCGAACGACCCGTCGAACACATAGTCGGTCGAGATGTGGATCAGCCGGGCGCCCGCGGCCGCACATGCCCGCGCGATGGCACCTGGCCCCGCGGCGTTGACGGCGTGCGCGCGCTCGGGCTCGCTTTCGGCGGCGTCCACGGCGGTGAATGCCGCGCAGTTGATCACCACGTCGTCGCGCGCGACGATCCGCTCCGCGGCGCCCGCATCGGTGATATCCCACTGCGTCGACGTCAGGGCCAGCACATCGAGGCCCCTTCGACCGGCTTCCGACGCCAGAAACCGCCCGACCTGCCCTCCTGCGCCGCTGATCACAATGCGGTTTCCCATCGGCTGAGTCTGGCACGCCGGGCTGCGGCTACCGGCTCTGCGCCCATGAGCCAAGTAATCTGGGCTGATGCCCGCCCGCGTGTTCCGGACCGTTGCCGTCCTGCTCGCGGCGACGATCGTCATCGGCACGGGCGTGGCGTGGAGCAAGATCCGGTCGTTCGAATCCGGCATCAACCACATCTCGTCGGCGGCGCTCGGCGGTGGCGGCGAAGACGGCGCGATCGACATCCTGCTCGTCGGGTTGGACAGCCGCACCGACGCGCACGGCAATCCGCTCTCGCAGGAGGAATTGGCCACCCTGCGCGCCGGTGACGACGAGTCGACCAACACCGACACGATCATCCTGATCCGTATCCCCAACAACGGGAAGTCGGCCACGGCGATCTCCATCCCGCGCGACTCCTACGTCGAAGCGCCGGGTATCGGCAAAATGAAGATCAACGGCGTCTACGGGTCGGTGCACCTGGAGAAGCTCAAGCAACTCGTCGAGGAACAGGGCGTCGACCCGTCTGTGGCCGAGCCGGAAGCAAACGAGGCCGGCCGCGAAGCGCTCATCAAAACCGTCGCCAACCTCACCGGCGTCACCGTCGACCACTATGCCGAGATCGGCCTGCTCGGCTTCGCGCTCATCACCGATGCCCTCGGCGGTGTCAATGTCTGCCTGAAAAGCCCTGTGTACGAGCCTCTTTCGGGCGCCGATTTCCCGGCGGGCTGGCAGCAACTGGACGGCCCGCAGGCCCTGAGCTTCGTGCGACAGCGCCACGACCTGCCTCGCGGCGACCTCGACCGGGTGGTGCGCCAGCAGGTCGTGATGGCTTCCCTTGCACACCAGGTCATCTCGGGGAAGACCCTGTCGAGCCCTGCGACTCTCAACCGGCTGCAGGACGCGGTGCAGCGGTCGGTCGTGCTGTCCGACGGCTGGGACGTCATGCAGTTCGGCGAGCAACTGCAGAAGCTGGCGGCGGGCAACGTGGCGTTCGCCACCATCCCCGTGCTCGACGAGAACGGCTGGAGCGACGACGGTATGCAGAGCGTCGTGCGGGTGGACCCAGGCGAGGTTCGCGACTGGGTCGACGGTCTGTTGCAGGACCAGGACAAGGGCAAGACCGAAGAACTCGCCTACACACCCGCCAAGACCGCGGCCGAGGTGATCAACGCCACCGACATCAACGGGCTCGCCGCCGCGGTGTCGGCCGCGCTCACCAACGACGGCTTCGCATCGGGCCCCGTCGGCAACCACGACGCGGGCGTCCTCGAGACCAGCCAGGTGCTGGCGGAGAAGGTCGACGACCTTGGCGCGCAAGCGGTTTCCAAGGATCTCGGCGGACTCCCCATCGTCGCCGACCCGACCGTGGCGCCGGGAACGGTTCGGGTGGTGCTCGGCAACGACTACACCGGCCCCGGCTCCGGCCTTGACGGCACCGACCCGACGCTGCAGACGGCCGACCCTGCGGCCACCGAGTCGACCGACGGTGCTCCGCCGCCGTCGCCGATCATCACCGCAGGCTCGGACAACCCGGACTGCGTGAATTGACCGCCCCTTCTACGGTCAGCCAGTCACTGCTCGACCCGTTGCTGAACCGGGATCCGGTCGGCCCACGCATCACCTACTACGACGACGCGACGGGTGAACGGATCGAGCTGTCGACGGTGACGCTGGCCAACTGGGCGGCCAAGACCGCCAACCTGCTTCGCGACGAACTCGGCGCGGGCCCCGGCAGTCGGATCGCTGTGCTGCTTCCCGCTCACTGGCAGACCGCGGCTGTGCTGCTTGGCATCTGGTACATCGGGGCCGAGGTCGTGCTCGCACCCGGCTCCGAAACCATCACAGCCGATGTCGCGCTGTGCACGGCGGACCGGATCGACGACGCGGATGCCGCCGTCGGCCCCGGTGAGATCGCGGTGCTGTCCTTGGACCCATTTGGCAAGCCCGTCGCCGACCTGCCCGTCGGGATGACGGACTACGCGACGGCGGTGCGCGTGCACGGCGACCAGATCGTGCCAGAGCGCACCCCCGGCCCCGCGCTCGATGGTCGTTCGGTGGCCGAACTGCTCGCGGCCGCAGGCGATTCCGCAGGCGCGCAGGGCTTCACCGGTGACGACCGCGTGCTGTCCACCGCAGGGTGGGACACCTGCGACGACCTGGTTGCCAATTACTTGGCGGTGTTCGCAGCGGGTGCTTCACTTGTGCAGGTGGCGAACCCGGACGAGACGCTACTGGCCCGTCGCCGACAGGTGGAGAAGGTAACTCAGCGAATGGTGGGTTGACAGGCTAAGCGCTGCCAATCGCAGTTGGGGTTCCTGGAAATGTCCTTGGGAGACCGCCCACAGAAACCCTTGAGGTAGTTCCATGACTATTCACGGAGTGGCGCGAGTGCCCGCTCCGGTGAAAAGTACAAGGGATCGAGGGATCGAAATGGCTGTCAATCGGGTCAAGACACTCGCCGCGGTAGTGGGCGGCGGTGCACTGATCGCGTTGGGCGCCGTCGGCACACTCAACGGCGACACCAGCACTGGATCACCTGTGGTGACGTCCGCAGGGGAGATGACGATGGGCGACACCGCCACCGCCGCGTACTCGGCAACGGAGGAGACGTCGATGGCCGCTCCGGGCGACACGGCCGCTCCGCCGTGCGGATTCAACAGCGGATGCTGACCTAACCGCCAGTTCGGGAAAACCGCACCGGCTCGGCCGGCGGGTGCCACGCTGCGATGATGGTGATCGATCGACGCGGCTTCATGCTCCTGACGGCGGCCGCGGGGGTCGCGGCGGGCTGCTCCTCGCGCAACGCCACCGAGCAGCCCACCTCCAACGTCTCGTCGCCCCCTCCGCCGTCGGTCGACCTGACCTTCGAACCCGCCGAGACAGATATCGATCTCGGGGGCGTCTCCGTTCGGACGTGGGCCTACAACAACCGGCTGCCGGGCAACGAGATCCGTATCCGCAAGGGCGAGACGCTGCGCGCGGTGGTGCGCAACAAGCTGCCCGCCGAGACCAGCATCCACTGGCACGGCCTGGCCATCGTCAACGGCATGGACGGCGTTCCACCTTTGACGCAGTCGCCGATCCCCGTCGGCTCGGACTTCACCTACGAGTTCATGGTTCCCGATGCCGGAACATATTGGTATCACTCGCATGTCGGCACTCAGCTGGACCGCGGGCTGTACGGCCCGCTGATCATCGAGGATCCCGACGAGAAGGCGGACTATGACGAGGAACTCGTCCTCGTGCTCGACGACTGGATCGATGGCACGGGCACCAACCCCGACCACGTGCTGGAGGACCTGCGCAAGACCGGGATGAAGCCGATGGCGCCCGGCGGCCCAGGGGTGAGCCCGACGACGCCGCTCGGCGCGGACGGCGGCGACGTGACCTATCCGCACTTTCTCGTCAACGGCCGGGTACCTGCCGACCCCGAGGTGCGTGATTACCGTGCCGGACAACGCATCCGGTTGCGGGTCATCAACGCGGGATCGGACACCGCGTTCCGCATCGCCGTCCCGGACACGAACCTGAACGTGATCGCCACCGACGGCTACCCGGTGATGCCCGCCCAGGCCAAATCGGTCATCCTCGGCATGGGTGAGCGGGTCGACGCCACCGTCACCGTCGACAAGTCGGTACCCGTCGTCGCAGTGCCCGAGGGCAAGGATGGGCACGCACAGCTGAACATCCGGATCGGTGGTGCGCCGAGCACCGTGAACGTCGACGACTTCGTCGCCGCGGTTCGCAACGAGGTCGTGCTCGACACGGCGACGCTGTCACCGACGCCAGAGGTGACGCTGCCCGATCGAACGCCCGACCAGGTGATCGAGGCGACGCTGAGCGGCCCTGCAGCCGGATACGCGTGGCCGTTCGCCGGCAGGCTATACGACCCGACGAAGGACGGCATCGGCGTCAAGCCCGATCAGCGGGTGCGGATGCGGATGATCAACGAGTCCATGATGTTTCACCCGATCCATCTGCACGGGCATACATTTGCGGTGGTCGGCCGCAACGCGCCGCGCGCCCGCAAGGACACCGTCCTGGTTCCGCCGAAGCAGACCGTGGAAGTGGACTTCGACACCAATAATCCCGGCAAGTGGATCACTCACTGCCACAACACATACCACCTCGAGGGCGGGATGGCCGGCTGGATCTTCTACCAGATCTGACGCGCTACTTCAGCAGCGCTCGTGACATCACCATGCGCTGAATCTGGTTGGTGCCTTCGTAGATCTGGGTGATCTTGGCGTCGCGCATCATCCGCTCGACCGGGAAGTCCTGCGTGTAGCCGGCGCCGCCGAACAGCTGCACGGCATCGGTGGTGACCTCCATCGCCACGTCGGAGGCAAAGCATTTCGACGCCGACGAGATGAATCCCAGTGCGGGCTCACCGCGTTCGGCCCGCGCCGCTGCGCTGTAGACCATCAGCCGCGCCGCCTCGACCTTCATCGCCATGTCGGCGATCATGAACTGCACACCCTGGAAGTCGCTGATCGACTTGCCGAACTGCTTGCGGTCCTTGGTATATGCGATCGCCGCGTCCAGCGCGCCCTGCGCGATGCCGACGGCCTGCGCACCGATCGTCGGCCGCGTGTGGTCAAGCGTGCGCAGCGCGGTCTTGAAACCGGTGCCCGGCTCGCCGATGATCCGATCGCCGGGGATCCGGCAGTTCTCGAAGTACAGCTCGGTGGTCGGCGAGCCCTTGATGCCGAGCTTTCGCTCCTTCGGCCCGACGCTGAAGCCCTCGTCGTCCTTGTGCACCATGAACGCCGAGATCCCGTTAGCGCCCTTGTCGGGATCGCTGGACGCCATCACGGTGTACCAGGTCGACTTGCCGCCGTTGGTGATCCACGCCTTGGTGCCGTTCAGGATCCAGGAATCGCCGTCCTCGCGGGCGCGGGTCCGCATCGCCGCGGCGTCGCTGCCTGCTTCACGTTCGGAGAGCGCATACGACGCCATCGCCTCACCGGACGCGATCGACGGCAGCACTAGCTTCTTGAGCTCGTCGGAGCCGGACAGGATCAGCCCCATCGTGCCGAGTTTGTTGACCGCGGGGATCAACGACGACGTGGCGCACACTCGCGCGACTTCCTCGATCACGATGCACGTGGCGACCGAGTCCGCGCCCTGGCCGCCGAACTCCTCGGGGACGTGCACCGCGGAGAACCCGGAGTCGTTGAGTGCCTTGAGCGCCTCGTCGGGAAAGCGCGGTTTCTCGTCGACATCCGCGGCGTGCGGCTCGATCTCCTTCTCGCACAGGTCGCGCAGCACGGCACGCAGCTCGTCGTGCTCCTCGGGCAGCTTGAACACATCGAAATCAGGGTTGTCAGCCATTGAAAACTCCTTGCTACTCGCCAGTAACTTTACCGTCAGATCCGAGCACCCGATCCCGCAGGGCGGCGTCGCGCTCCAGCACCGAGGCACCCAGCTGCTCCTGGAACGCCTCGATCCGCTTACGCAGTTGGGCGTCGGTGGCGCCGAGGATGCGCACGGCCAGCAGCCCGGCATTGCGAGCCCCGCCGATCGACACCGTCGCGACCGGAACGCCCGCGGGCATCTGCACGATCGACAACAGCGAGTCGAGCCCGTCGAGCCTGGCCAGCGGCACCGGGACACCGATCACCGGCAGCGCCGTCGCCGATGCAACCATCCCCGGCAGGTGGGCCGCACCGCCCGCGCCCGCGATGATCACCTCGATCCCGCGGTCGGCGGCCGTCCGCGCGTAGTCGAGCATGCGGTCGGGCGTGCGGTGCGCCGACACCACGCCGACCTCGAAAGGAATGTCGAACTCCGCAAGGGCATGCGCGGCAGCCTCCATCACCGGCCAGTCGCTGTCGCTGCCCATGATCAGCCCGACCCGAGGCCCTGGCTCACTCATGTCCGTCCCACCCGTCGCTCCACTGCGCATGCGACAACCAGTGTGCCGCCCGCGTTGCCCGCTCACGCAATTTCTCCACGTCTTCGCCGACGACGTTGACGTGACCGATCTTGCGGCCGGGGCGCTCCTGCTTGCCGTACAGGTGCACCTTCGCGTCGGGGAGCCGGCCGAACAGATGGTGCAGCCGCTCATCCATCTCCATGTCGGGTTTCTCCGGTGCGCCAAGCAGATTCGCCATCACCGTGACCGGCGCGACGAGGCCGGTGTCACCGAGCGGGTAGTCCAGCACCGCGCGCAGGTGCTGCTCGAACTGGCTGGTGGTCGAGCCGTCCATCGTCCAGTGACCGGAGTTGTGCGGCCGCATCGCCAGCTCGTTGACCACAAGTCCCCCGTCGACGGTCTCGAAAAGCTCGACCGCCAACAGGCCGACCACACCCAGCTCGTCCGCCAGCCGCAACGCCAACTGCTCTGCCGCGCTTGCGGTTTCGCCGCCCAGTCCCTGCGCGGGCGCGATCACCTCGACGCAGATGCCGTCGCGCTGGACCGTCTCCACAATCGGCCATGCCGCGCCCTGGCCGAACGGCGACCTGGCCACCAGCCCGGCGAGCTCCCGCCGCATCGCGACGCGTTCCTCCACCAGCACCGGGATTCCCTCGGCGAGATTCTTACCCGCGAACTCACGCGCCTCGTCGAGATCGCCCGCCAGCAGCACACCGCGGCCGTCGTAGCCGCCGCGCGCCGTTTTGACCACGATCGGCTCCCCTGGCGCGAACGCCGCCAACTGGTCAGCGTCGGTCACCTCGGCATAGCGCGGGATCGGCGCACCGATCGCCTCGAGCCGCCTGCGCATCACCAGCTTGTCCTGTGCGTAGATCAGCGCCTCCGGCGGCGGCGCCACATTGACACCCTCGGCGACCAGCTTCTCGAGCAGCTCGGTCGGCACGTGTTCGTGGTCGAAGGTGAACGCCTGCGCGCCCTCCGCCGCGCGACGCAGTGCATCGAGGTCGGTGTGCGAACCGATCACCACATCGGGGGTGACCTGTGCCGCGGGATCGTCGGGTGTGACGGCGAGCACACGGAGCGTCTGTCCGAGCGCGATAGCGGACTGGTGGGTCATCCTGGCCAGCTGTCCGCCGCCGATCATGGTCACTTTGGGTGTCGCCACAGCGTTCATGGTGTCATGGCCGCGTTACCTCTGACCTGCACGGGTGCGCGTCGAGCCCATTATTTCCGTACACTCGCTTGTCGTGTCCTTCACCGACGCCACGATCGCGCGGCTGCCCAGCCCGATCAGGCCGTACTTCGAACGGCACCATGAGCTCATCAAGTTCGCCATAGTCGGCGCGACCACATTCGTCATCGACTCGGCGGTCTTCTACACGCTGAAGCTGACGGTGCTGGAGCCGAAGCCTGTCACGGCGAAGATCATCGCGGGCATCGTCGCGGTGATCGCCTCCTACATCCTCAACAGGGAGTGGAGCTTCCAGAACCGGGGCGGCCGCGAACGCCACCACGAGGCGCTGCTGTTCTTCGGGTTCAGCGGCGTCGGCGTGCTGCTGTCGATGGCTCCGCTGTGGTTCTCCAGCTATGTGCTGCTGCTTCGCGTGCCCGACGTATCGCTGATGACCGAGAACATCGCCGACTTCGTCTCCGCCTACATCATCGGCAACCTGCTTCAGATGGCATTCCGGTTCTGGGCGTTCCGGCGCTGGGTGTTCCCCGACGAGTTCGGCCGCGAACCGGACGCAGCGCTCGAGGCGGCTCTCACCGACGGCGGCATCGCCGAGGCGATGGAAGACGTGCACGAGGCCCACCAGCCGTCGTTGGGCACCGCGCTCGGCTCATCGAACGTCACCCCGATCGAGACTGCGCGCCGTCAGCGCCTTCCGGACGACCGGCTGTCGGACTCCTCGCCACCGAGCGTGTCGAACACTTCGTGATACAGCAGCGAGTGGACACGCTCCACTTGCGGAATGTCGTGAAACTCCAGCGGATCCTGTGACGCCGACTCGATGACCAACGTGCCGGTGCGCACCATCCGGTCGATCAGCCCGTGCCGGAACTCCACACTGTTGATCCGAGCCAGTGGAATGTCGATGCCCTGACGGGTGAGCACCCCGTGGCGGAACATCACCCGCCTGTCGGTGATGACGAAGTGCGTCGTCAGCCAGTTCATGAACGGCCACACCGTCAGCCACCCGACGAGCAGCAGCCAGACAGCCAGGATCACCAGGTGCACGACCGTCTTGGCGGTGCCCCAGTCCTGCTTGTTGACAACCGCGGCGCCGAACGCCGCCACCGCCGAGCTGACCAGTAGCAGCAACACCGGACCGATGAGCCGCTTCCAGTGCGGATGGCGGTGCAGTACCACCTTCTCGTCGGCGGCCAGCACGTTATCGGGGTAGCCCACGATCCAAAACTCTATGGGTTGACCGGCCGCAAATGGGTGATATCGCCCGCCGACACCGTCAGCACCTCTTGACCGGTGTCGATGCGCAGCCTGCCGACCTCGTCGACGTCGGCGGCAACGCCCTCGACGACGCGGTCGCCCGGCAGGCTGGCCCGCACCCGGTTGCCGATCGTCACGCTGCGCGAGCGGTAGTCGGCCGCCAGCGCGGCGTCGGCGCCCCCGACGCTCCGCCATGCGGTGATCCTGGCCGCCAGATGCCGCAGCACCGCCTCGGTGAGCTCAGTGCGGTCGACGGTCGCGCCGAGCATCGCCAGCGAGGTGGCGGCCGGGTCGGGCGCCGCTGTGACGTTCAGGCCGAGGCCGACGACCACGGCCGGCGTGGGCGCGGCCACCTCGGCGAGGATGCCCGCGAGCTTCCCCGTACCGACGAGGACGTCGTTGGGCCACTTGAGGCCTGCCGTGACCCCGGCGATTTCGGCGACCGCGTCCACCAAGGCGACGCCGGTGAGCAGTGGCAGCCAGCCCCACGCCTCGCTGGGTACGTCGCCGACGCCCACCCCTGCCGACAGGGCGATCTGGGATCCCGGTGGCGTCGACCAGCTTCTGCCGTGCCTGCCGCGACCCGCGGTCTGAGACTCGGCGATCAGCACCGCGCCGTCGATGTCCTCACCTGCGGCGGCACGCGCCAGCAGGTCGGCGTTGGTGGAGCCGGTCTCTTCGACGACGTCGATGCGCCACGGTCCGCTTTTCACATCAACCAGCGTATGTCGATAGCATCGACCACCATGACGAGCGTTTCCGAACACAGTGCTGAGCCGTCCGCCGATCACCAGCCGGACATTCACACCACGGCGGGCAAGCTGGCCGACCTGCGCAGGCGGGCCGAAGAAACGCTGCACCCGGTCGGTGAGAAGGCCGTCGAGAAGGTGCACGCCAAGGGCAAGCTGACCGCTCGCGAGCGCATCCTTGCGCTGCTGGACGACGACTCCTTCGTCGAGCTCGACGCGCTGGCCAGGCACCGCAGCGTGAACTTCGGCCTGCAGGAGAACCGGCCGCTCGGCGACGGCGTGGTCACCGGGTACGGCACCATCGACGGCCGCGACGTCTGCATCTTCAGCCAAGACGCGACGGTGTTCGGCGGCAGCCTCGGCGAGGTGTACGGCGAGAAGATCGTCAAGGTGCAGGAGTTGGCGCTCAAGACCGGCCGCCCGCTGATCGGCATCAACGACGGCGCCGGCGCCCGCATCCAGGAGGGCGTCGTCTCACTTGGCTTGTACAGCAACATCTTCCACAACAACATTCAGGCCTCGGGCGTCATACCGCAGATCTCCCTGATCATGGGCGCAGCGGCAGGCGGTCACGTCTACTCCCCCGCGCTGACCGACTTCGTCGTGATGGTCGACCAGACCAGCCAGATGTTCATCACCGGCCCCGACGTCATCAAGACGGTCACCGGCGAGGAGGTGACGATGGAGGAGCTCGGCGGCGCACATACGCACATGGCGAAGTCGGGACTCGCGCACTACGTCGCCTCCGGCGAGCAGGACGCCTTCGACTACGTCCGCGACCTGCTGAGCTACCTGCCGAGCAACAACTACGCCGACCCGCCGCGCTACCCGGCCGAAGTGTCGACGGGCGCCATCGAGGACACCCTCAACGACGAGGACCTCGAGCTGGACACGCTGATCCCGGACTCGCCGAACCAGCCGTACGACATGCACGAGGTCATCACCCGCATCCTCGACGATGACGAGTTCCTCGAGGTGCAGGCCGGCTATGCGACGAACATCCTGGTCGGCTTCGGCCGCGTCGACGGCCGCCCGGTCGGAATCGTGGCCAACCAGCCGACCCAGTTCGCCGGCTGCCTTGACATCAACGCCTCCGAGAAGGCCGCTCGGTTCATCCGGACCTGCGACTGCTTCAACATCCCCATCGTGATGCTGGTCGATGTTCCCGGCTTCCTGCCAGGCACCGAGCAGGAGTACAACGGCATCATTCGGCGCGGCGCCAAGCTGCTCTACGCCTACGGCGAGGCCACCGTCGCCAAGATCACCGTGATCACCCGCAAGGCCTACGGCGGCGCCTACTGCGTGATGGGCTCCAAGGAGATGGGCGCCGACGTCAACGTCGCATGGCCGACGGCCCAGATCGCCGTCATGGGCGCATCCGGCGCGGTCGGGTTCGTGTACCGCGGCCAGCTCAAACAAGCGGCCAAGGACGGCCAGGATGTCGACGCGCTGCGGCTGGAGCTCCAGCAGGACTACGAGGACACCCTGGTGAACCCCTACATCGCCGCCGAGCGCGGCTACGTCGACGCCGTCATCCCGCCGTCTCACACCAGGGGTTACGTCGCCACTGCCCTGCGATTGCTGGAACGCAAGGTCACCCAGACGCCGCCGAAGAAGCACGGGAACATTCCACTGTGAGCGAGCGAACGATCGGACCAAAGTGAGCCACGACGAAACCCACATCACCGAGGTCAGCGACCCGCGCGCGATGACGATCGACGAGCCGGCGACGCAGGGCGTCGACGAGATCAGGGTCGTCAAGGGCGACCCGACCACCGAGGAACTCGCCGCTGTGGTCGCGGTGTTGGCCGCCGCGGGCGGAGGCCGCGTCGAGCCGGGTCCACAGGAACTCAATCTGTGGGGGAATCCGGTCGACAAACTGCGCTTCGCGCCGATCAGCTGGCAGCTGGTGACGCTGAAAGAGCGACTACACATGCGGCGGTGAGGCAGCCCGAAGAAGCAACGCTTGTAGCATTGCGTAGCACAACGCGCTACAGTCTGTGCTATGGTCAGGGAAATCGCCCAGCGCGAACTTCGTAACGACAATGCCAAGGTCATCGACGCCGTGACGGCCGGCGAAACCTTCGTCGTGACACGCAACGGCGAACCCGTTGCCGAGCTTCGCCCAATACGGGCAGGCCGCCGCACCTTCGTCACTCGCGATGAAATTGCTGGCCTGGCCGGTGCGGCTGTGCGTATTGACCACCACCGATTCCGCGACGATCTCGACCGGGCGATCGATCAAGGTCTGTGACATGACGGCGGGTCTATTGGATACATCGGTCGTGATCGACTGGCACGATCCGTCAGTGCTTGCCGTACTGCCAGCCGAAATGGCGATCTCAGCCATCACGGCGGCCGAGCTGGCCGCAGGACCCCTCCTCGCCGCGACGCCGATCGAGGCGGCCAAACGACAGGCCCGCTTGCAGGAAGTCGAATCCCGGTTCGAACCCATCCCTTTCGACGGTGCCGCCGTACGCAGTTACGGACTCGTCGTCGCCGGAATATTGGGGCAAGGACGAAAGCCCAGAAGCAGATTCGCCGACCTGTTGATCGCCGCGACCGCCCATGCGAATCGCCTGGATCTCTACAGCCGCAACGCCGATGACTTCGCCGGGCTGGAAGACCTGGTCCGTGTCGTCGCCGTGTGAACGTCGAGGTTGTCGATGACGCGCGTGGTGCTCGCATCCGCCTCACCCGGTAGGCGAATGGTGTTGCGCCAGGCTGGAATCGAGCCTGTCGTCGTGGTTTCGGGCGTAGACGAGGATGCCGTCATCGCCGCCCTTGATGGCGACGCCGCACCTGGCGACGTCGCCAATGCGCTCGCCGCCGCCAAGGCCGAGCAGGTCATCGCGCACCTTCAACCGTCGCTTGCTTCGGATTGCGTTGTCATCGGCTGCGATTCGATGCTCTTCATCGACGGTGCGCTCCGCGGCAAGCCCGATTCCGTCGAAGCCGCACGGCGGCAGTGGGAGTCGATGCGAGGACGTCCTGGCACTCTGTATTCGGGCCACTGCGTGATCCGGGTGCGCGACGGCGCGGTGACACGCCGTGACGTCGAGTCCGGCAGCACCACAGTCAATTTCGGCTCGCCGACCGACGACGAGCTGACCGCCTATCTAGCCAGCGGTGAGTCGCTTCGGGTGGCGGGCGCGTTCACGATCGACGGTCTCGGCGGCTGGTTCGTCGACGGTATCGACGGCGATCCGTCGAATGTGATCGGCCTGTCGCTACCCACGATGCGCAGGCTGTTCACCCGTGCCGGGCTGTCGATCGCCGAACTCTGGGCCGATAACCCGCTGTAGGCTCGTTAACGTGCCACTTCCTCCAGATCCCGATCCCGCCCTCGCCGCCTACGCCCACCCGGAACGGCTGGTCACATCCGACTGGCTGTCGGGCAATCTCGGCAGGCCCGGCCTGGTCGTCGTGGAGTCCGACGAGGACGTGCTGCTCTACGACACCGGCCACATTCCCGGCGCGGTGAAGATCGACTGGCACACCGACCTCAACGACCCACACGTTCGCGACTACATCAACGGTGCGCAGTTCGCCGGGCTGATGGACCGCAAGGGCATTTCCCGCGACGACACCGTGGTGATCTACGGCGACAAGAGCAACTGGTGGGCCGCCTACGCACTGTGGGTGTTCACCCTCTTCGGCCACCCCGACGTCCGACTGCTCGACGGCGGCCGTGATCTGTGGATCTCCGACGGCCGCGAGACCACGCTCGACGTACCGAACAAGCCGACAAGCGGCTACCCCGTCGTCGACCGCGACGACGCCCCGATCAGGGCGTTCAAGGAGGATGTGCTCGGCGTCCTCGGCAGCCAGCCGCTGATCGACGTCCGCTCCCCCCAGGAGTTCACCGGCGAACGCACCCACATGCCGGACTATCCCGAGGAAGGCGCGCTGCGCGGCGGTCACATCCCGACCGCCCGCTCGATCCCATGGGGCAAGGCCGCACAGGACAGCGGCCGGTTCCGCAATCGTGAGGAGCTCGAGGAGCTGTACGGGTTCCTGACTCCAGAGGACAAAACCGTCGTCTACTGCCGCATCGGCGAGCGCTCCAGCCACACCTGGTTCGTGCTGACACATCTGCTGGGCCTGCCGGGTATTCGCAACTACGACGGTTCGTGGACCGAGTGGGGCAACGCGGTGCGAGTGCCTGTCGCCGTCGGTGAGGAGCCGGGCGAAGCACCATGAGTATGCCGGCACCACTGGCTGACGTGGTCTCCGATTTCCAAGAGGTGCAGGGCCAGGACAAGCTGCAGCTGCTGCTGGAGTTCTCCGGTGAGCTGCCGCCGCTGCCCGCCGACCTCGAAGAGGCGGCGATGGAGCCGGTGCCCGAATGCCAGTCGCCGCTTTTCCTGCACGTCGACGCCGACGACCGCGACCACGTTCGGCTGTACTTCAGCGCACCGCCCGAGGCGCCGACGACGCGGGGATTCGCATCGATCCTGGCGCAGGGGCTTGACAGGCAGTCGGCCGACGACATCCTGGCCGTACCCGACGACTTCTACAGCGAGCTGGGCCTTGCGGCGTTGATCAGCCCGCTACGGCTACGCGGCATGTCGGCGATGCTGGCCAGGATCAAGAAGCACCTGCGCTGACGAAAATCTGTGCCGAGCGCTCAACCTTGTACAGAATTCGGGCCGGAACCGTACATAGCTGAGCGCTCACACACCCGTCAGCCCCATAACAGCAGAAGCTAGCCGTGCGGCTACCCAGGGTCAATTGGGGTCGGCACGGCGTGGGCGCTTAAGCTACGCGGGTTACATTCTTAAAGACGTTTCTTAGACAAGCGAAGACTGAAGTCGATCAGGAGGCGCAGTGCCCAGTCACGCCAGCTCACGCATCCAGAAGGTGCTGGTAGCCAATCGTGCGGAGATCGCCGTCCGGGTGATCCGCGCGGCCAAGGACGCCGGGATCCCGAGCGTGGCCGTGTACGCCGAACCCGACGCCGACGCCCCACACGTCCGGCTCGCCGACGAGGCGTACGCACTCGGCGGCCAGACGTCGGCGGAGTCCTACCTCGATTTCGCGAAGCTGCTCGACGCGGCCGCGAAGTCCGGCGCCAATGCGATCCACCCGGGCTACGGATTCCTTTCGGAGAACGCCGATTTCGCGCAGGCGGTGATCGACGCGGAGCTGATCTGGATCGGCCCGAGCCCGCAGTCCATCCGCGACCTCGGTGACAAGGTCACCGCACGGCACATCGCCGCCAAGGCAAAGGCACCGTTGGTGCCGGGCACGTCGGAACCGGTCAAGGACGCCGACGAGATCGTCGCTTTCGCCAAGGAGCACGGCGTGCCGATCGCGATCAAGGCCGCGTTCGGCGGCGGTGGGCGTGGCATGAAGGTGGCCCGCACCATCGAGGAGATCCCTGAGCTGTTCGACTCGGCCACCCGTGAGGCCGTTGCGGCGTTCGGCCGCGGTGAATGCTTCGTCGAGCGCTACCTGGACAAGCCGCGCCACGTCGAGGCGCAGGTGATCGCCGATACGCACGGCAACGTCGTCGTCGCGGGCACCCGCGACTGCTCGCTGCAGCGGCGCTTCCAGAAGCTGGTCGAGGAGGCGCCCGCGCCGTACCTGACCGACGCGCAGCGCAAGGAGATCCACGAGTCCGCCAAGCGCATCTGCAAGGAGGCCGGCTACTACGGCGCAGGCACCGTCGAGTACCTGGTCGGGCAGGATGGCCTGATCTCGTTCCTCGAGGTCAACACCCGCCTTCAGGTGGAGCATCCGGTCACCGAGGAAACCGCGGGCATCGACCTGGTCCGCCAGCAGTTCCGCATCGCCAACGGCGACGCCCTCGACATCACCGAGGATCCGACCCCGCGCGGCCACTCGATCGAGTTCCGCATCAACGGCGAGGATGCGGGCCGCGGCTTCCTGCCTGCCCCCGGCCCCGTCACCAAGTTCGAGGCGCCGACCGGCCCCGGTGTGCGGCTGGACTCCGGCGTGGAGTCCGGGTCGGTGATCGGCGGGCAGTTCGACTCGATGCTGGCCAAGCTGATCGTGACCGGCGCTACCCGGCAAGAGGCGCTCGAGCGGTCCCGTCGCGCGCTCGACGAGTTCATCGTCGAAGGTCTGGCCACCGTCATTCCGTTCCACCGCGCGGTGGTGTCCGATCCGGCGTTCATCGGCGACGACAACGGCTTCACGGTGCACACCCGCTGGATCGAGACCGAGTGGGACAACCAGATCGAGCCCTTCACCGGCGGTGACCCGCTTGAGGAGTCCGACACCATCCCGCGGCAGACGGTCGTCGTCGAGGTTGCCGGCCGGCGACTCGAGGTGTCGCTGCCCGGCGACCTGGCCATCGGAAACGGTGGCGGTGCGGGAGCGCACGGGGTGGTCCGCAAGAAGCCGAAGCCCCGTAAGCGCGGTTCGCACGGTGGCGCAGCGGCTTCCGGCGATGCGGTGACCGCCCCGATGCAGGGCACCGTGGTCAAGGTCGCTGTCGAGGAGGGTCAGGAGGTCGCCACGGGCGATCTGGTGGTCGTGCTCGAGGCGATGAAGATGGAGAACCCCGTCACCGCCCACAAGGACGGCACCATCACCGGTCTTGCGGTGGAGGCAGGCGCGGCGATCACGCAGGGCACGGTGCTGGCCGAGATCAAGTAAATCTAGTCTGGCGTCACCAGGCTGCGCTCCTCGAGTGCCGTGCCGAAGTACTTGGCCTTCGGGTCGATGACGATGTCCTTGGCGACGCCGCGGCGCGCCAATGAATCCTGCGCCATCTGCTTGAACGAGATCTTTTGTGGCCCACCGATGTTGACGTAACCGTTGAGCGGGGCGGCGACTGCTGCGCGCGAGACGACGGACGCCACCTTCCAACCTGGAATCGGCTGAATCAACGCGTCTGGAACGCGTACCTCGTCGCCGACGACCAACGAATCGGTGATCTGGTCGGTGAACTCCTCGAACTGGGTGGCCCGCACCAGCGTGTAGGGCAGACCCGATTCGCTGATGATCCTCTCCTGAGCGACTTTGGCGCGCAGATATCCACTCTCGGGAAGTACATCGGTTCCGACAATCGACAGCGCGACGTAGTGGCCGACGCCGGCCTTCTTCGCTTCTTCCACCAGGTTGGTCGTGGACGTGGTGAAGAAGTTCATCACGGGCCCGTCAGAGAAGTCCGGCGAGTTGAGGACGTCGATCAAGGCGTCCGCGCCTTCGAGTGCGCCGGCGACGCCTTCGCCGGTGAGCACGTCGACACCGGTGTTCCTTGAGGCGGCAACGACCTGGTGGCCGTCCGCGGTCAGCAGGTCGACAAGCTTTGTTCCGATAAGGCCACTGGCACCGATCACTGCAATTTTCATGCCTACTATTACCCCCCGTGGACCCGGTGGAAATCAATGCAGGCGCTTGGTATTTGCGCGGCGTGCGTTCGGATGCCGACTATCGCTGGGACGTATGTGAGCCGATCACGGGCGAAGTGGTCGCGACGGTGACCCTTGACCCGGATACGGCCAGGCTGTCGTCCGTCGGCGAGAACTCCGAAGCGATCGAGGTCGCGGAGCAGGCGGTGCGCCGATTTGCCGGCCAGGCTCTCGGCATCAACCTTCGGGATTGACGTCGATATCGGCACCTGTCGCGAGGTCGGCACAGTCGACACGCACCACATCGGCGTGGGCGGCGAGAAACGACCGCGCGCCCTCGTCACCAGCCAACGTGCCGACGAGCTGCACCCAATGGCGGCGACCGATGACGACGGGATGGCCGGGCCGCGCGCCGTAGTAGGCCCGCGCGATGCCGGACCGCGACGTTCGGGCGGCGTCGAGCACGCGACCGACGGTGTCCGCGCCGATGTCGGGTGTATCGACGGTGAGCAGCACGACGTATTCGGCCGACCCGGATTCCAGCGCCGCAATGCCCGCGCGCAGCGACGCGCTCATCCCCTCGGCCCAGTCGCTCGCCACGACCGGCCGCGCAGGCGCGGGCACATCGACGATCGCCGCACCGAGCACGACGACGACGTCGTCGCACCCGCCGTCAGCAAGCGCGCGCACCGCGTTGCCAAGCCATTGCCCGCCGGCGGCGAGCACCTTCGGCATGCCGTAGCGAGTGCCCGCACCGGCTGCGAGGACGACGCCGCAGGCGTGGGAAACCATGCCAACAGTGTGGACTCCGGTTGGCGCTGACCAGGCTCTATTAGAAATGTCATTTCGAGATTGATGTGTGTCGGCGGTGGGGCGTAAGGTCAATCCAGGTTGAGTTCACAGCCGCGGGATACGTCATCGACTTGCGGGGTTTTACGAACTTTCCGCTGCGATGGGCTTTGAGGACCCAGGGCCTTGAACTTTTGACGTGAACCACAGTTGGAAAAATTCTTCGACTGATGGAGTCACAAATAATGTCTAATGCCATAACTACTGCGCGCCCTATTCATCGCCCCGACAGTCGGACCGCGTCGTTCGCAACGCGCAGGCTGCAACCGTCGGTCGCAGTGATCACCGCCACCGGTGAAGTGGATGCGTTCAATGCCCAGGAACTCGTCGAGTACGCGTTGGGCGATGTCGAAAGCACCCAGCGAGTGGCGCTGGATCTGACCGGTGTCGACTTCTTCGGCACCGCGGGCTTCTCCGCGCTGCACACGTTGAACGTGCGATGCGCGGGCTCCGGTGTGGAATGGGTTTTGGTGCCAAGCGCCGCGGTCAGCAGGCTCTTGCGGGTCTGCGATCCTGATTCGGCGTTGCCGATCGCGACCACGATGTCGGCGGCACTGTCGCGGCTTCAGGCCGACCAGCGTCGGCTACTGCAGTTGGTCACGGAGCCGCGTTAGCGACTTCGCCAGCAGCCGCGACACGTGCATCTGTGAGATGCCGACCCGCTCGGCGATCTGAGTCTGGGTCAACGACTCGAAGAACCTGAGCAGGAGCACGGTGCGCTCACGCTCCGGAAGCGCTTCGAGCAACGGGCGCAACGCTTCTCGGTTCTCGATCTGATCGAGGTTGAGATCGACGTCGCCCAGGGTGTCGGCGATGGCTGGAGCGTCCTCGGTACCGCTGCCGCCGCCGCTGTCGATCGACAGCGTGTTGTAGGAGCTGCCTGCCACCAAACCCTCGACGACCTCGTCGCGGTCCATACCGAGCTCGGCGGCCAGCTCAGTCGGGGTGGGCGCGCGACCCAGCCGCTGCGACAGTTCGGCGGTGGCCGCGCCGAGGCGCAGGTGAAGTTCCTTGAGCCTGCGCGGCACCTTCACCGACCAGCTGTTGTCGCGGAAGTGCCTGCGAACCTCACCCATGATCGTCGGCACCGCGAACGACACGAAATCCGAACCGGCGTCGACATTGAAGCGGATCACGGCGTTGACGAGACCTACTCGGGCGACCTGAACGAGGTCATCGCGCGGCTCGCCGCGGCCGTCGAATCGGCGGGCGATGTGGTCGGCAAGCGGCAGGCAGCGTTCCACGATCCGTTCGCGCTGCCTTGTGAACTTGTCGGAGTCGTCCGGCAAACCCTGCAACTCGCGGAACATCTCGGCGACGTCGGAGTATTCAGAGTTCGATCGCGATTTCGAACCCTGGGACCGCTGCCGACTCACCTGAGCGAACTCGCCCGTCTCGTCGTCATCGATATGCCGAATAACTGGCCCTCATCAGCGCCCTGGCCGTCCTGGAACGTCTTCACCTCATCGGTGAGCGAACTCAGCACATGCCAGCTGAAGCTGCCTGGAGTCAGAATGTCCTGGCTCTTGCATGTGGTCGACGCCTCGACCACGACCTCGTTCTCCCGGGGACGAACGACAAGCACCAAGGTGGAGTCCGGCATCGCCGACCGGATAAGCCGCGTGCAGGCTTCGTCAACTGCGAGCCGGAGGTCGGCCACTGCGTCGAAATCGAGATCCTCGAAGGTGCCGATGGCGGCGACGACGGTGCGCACCACGGCGAGGTTCTCCAGCTGAGCAGAAACGCGGACTTCGACGGAACGGTCACCGCTTTGGTGTCCGTTGATGTTGTGCTCGTCCGCCATCTGACCTCCCGGCAATGTCGCACCGACACTACTCCAAGTGGAGTTCCAGCTAACCACTGGCGCTCCCGACAATTAGCGACGTGTGACGCCGCTCTCCGCGGGGTAATAACGCAGAATGAACGACTTCCAGCCGTCCCTCGCGGTTCTGTTCCCCGCCTCGACCATGCAATGACATCGATGTGTCATACCCAGCCTGAGCGAATTTATAACGGCAGGATGCGATGCGCCTTCGCCGCAGCGTAGTCAGCGGCCCCGGCCTGCACCGGGTGCGACGCGGTCGCGGGTTCTCGTATCACGACGAAGCGGGCAACGCGCTCACCGACGAAACGACGCTGACCCGGATCGCAGACCTGGTCATCCCGCCCGCCTGGAAGAAAGTCTGGATCAGTCCATACCCGAACGGCCACATACAGGCAGTAGGAACGGATATCGCGGGTCGTCGCCAATACCTGTACCACGAGCAGTGGCAGGAGGAACGCGCCGAGGAGAAGTTCGACCGCGTGCTGGAGATGTCGAAGGCCCTGCCGGATATGCGTCGGCGCATAGCGTCGGACCTTCGCAAGCGGCGCCTCGGTCGCGATCGAGTCCTCGCCCTTGCCCTTCAACTGCTCGACCTTGGGTACTTCCGAGCCGGTGGTGAGCAGTATGCCGAGGAGAACAACTCGTTCGGCATCGCCACACTGCTCTGCGAACACGTGGCGCTGCAGCGGCAGGCCGTCGAATTCGACTTTCCGGCCAAGAGCGGTGTGCGGCGCACGCTCCTGCTCGACGACCCCGAGGTGGTCCGCTCGGTGCGCGCGCTGATGCGTCGACCCGGACGCACCGACCGGCTACTCGCCTGCCGGGATTCATCGGGCTGGATCGACGTCCACGCCGACGACCTCAACGACCGGTTCAAGGAACTCGTCGGCGATGAGTACACGGTCAAGGACCTACGCACCTGGCACGGCACCGTTCTGGCGGCCGCCGCCTTTGTCGAGGCCGACCCGCCGGTGAACAAGACCGTGATCAAGCGCGTGGAATCCGCAGTGATGAAAGAGGTTTCCGAGGAACTCGGCAATACGCCTGCGGTGGCCCGCAGTTCGTACGTCGACCCCAGAGTGGTCGAGGGGTACGAGAAGGAGATGACGATCGCTGCGGGCCTGCGCCGCGCCAACCGCGCCAAGAGTCTCGGCCGGCGGCAGGCGATCGTCGAGGAGAGCACTGCGCGGCTGATCCGAAAGGTCGCCCGTAGTTAGTCACGCCACCCCGCGTTTAACCCAGCCAGACCTCGGGAACTCTTTGATTGCGCGGGAAAATCTTCCCGCGTTCGCCCAAGAAATGGGCAAAACCTAAAGCTGAATTCGCTAGCGGAGGAGTGAACTATGACCGAGAAGAACAGTGGACCTCAAGAAGGTGTCAAGGGCGCCGTCGAAGACGTGAAGGGCAAGGCCAAGGAAGCGATCGGCACCGTGACCGGCCGTGACGACGTGGTGCGTGAGGGCAAGGCCCAGCAGGACAAGGCCGACGCTCAAAAGGACGTCGCGAAGAAGGAAGGCGAAGCCGAGGCCGCGCGCGGGAGCGCGAAGGCTGCCGAGAAGCGGCAGGAAGCCAACCAGTAAGGCCTAGCGCTGACCAAAGAGTCCCAGCCGGGACGCCGGCTGGGACTTCTTTGTTCGCTGTCGACTAGCTACTAGGGCGCTGTCGGTGCGCTTCGGGATGTTCTGCGTACCAACGTTCTTCGATATCGCGTACCCGCCGATGCTCGACGGCCAGCCACACCAGGGCCGCGGCCAGGAGGGCGACCGCGACCGCCCCGAACGCAAAGCCGGTGCCGTGGTGGTCAGTCGCGTGCGCGGCCAATGCTCCAACGAAGGACACCAGCGCCACAGCGATGACAATCAGCGCCGGCATGATTCTGGTATCGGTCATCGACTCGCCGGCATGCGGCCGGGTCGTCCTCGAATGGTCGACGGGATCTTTCGGGCTCTTCATGGCTGCTCCTTCCGCCACACTGCTTGCCCGTCTTAGGGGATATTTCCAACGGTAGAACTACCCGAAGGCGTTGGCACCGAATCCGACATCACGGTTAGGGCACCGCGATGAGTGGCAGGCTCTTCGCCAGAACCAGCAGCATCGCCGCCATCAGGAACCACCCGGCGCCAGAAGGGTGAGGTGGGGATAAACCTCGAATCGCGGAGCGCGCTTCCAAAACGCTGGTGGTTCGTCGATGGCGGCGAGCCATGCCGCGTGCTGTCGGTCGGCGGACCTACCATTCGCCTCGTGGCGCGCACCAGAACGAAGGTCTACCTCGCCATCGGCGGCGCAGCAGGCCTGGCCGCTCACCTACTCGGCGCGAGCCTGCCCTGGAGTCTTGTCATCGGGGCCGTCGCACCTCTACTTCTCGCCGCCGCCCCGCATTTCCTGCTGGCCACCGTCAGGGGCGCATTCACGCCCGGCCCTGACGAGACACCCGCGGCCCTGGCCATGTCGGGCATGGAGTTCGAAGACCACGTCGCCCGCATCGCCCGGTCGTGCGGAGTGCCGGTGATCATGACGGCGGTCACCGGCGACTGGGGTGTCGACGTGGTGGTCGGTCACCGACCCGAACGCGTTGCGGTGCAATGCAAACGGCAGTCACGGCCAGTTGGCGCGGGTGCGGTGCAAGAAGTCGTCGCCGGGGCCCCGATGCACGGCTGCACGAAGACGATGGTCGTCACCAACAACGAATTCACCCCAGCCGCAGTCAAACTCGCGGAGCTTCACGGCTGCCGGCTGGTCGGCGGATCGGAATTGCCGCGGCTACGCTCGATTATCCGACGGCTCACCGAGCCGTCGGCGCCGACCGCCCTCTAGCGCAGTGCGTCCCGCACGGCGGCGACGGCCTCGTCGATCTCGCCGTACGAGACCGTCAGCGCAGGCCGGAACCGGACGCTGTCGGAGCCGCTGGCCAGCATCATGACGTGGCGATCCCACAACTTGCGGATCAGCTCGTCGCGCTGCTCCCCCGACGGCAGGCTGAACGCGCGCATCAGGCCGCGACCGCGGACGTCGTGAACCAGCTCGGGGAACTCGGCAGCGAGCTCCTCCAGACGGCCGTGCAGATAGCGGCCCACCTCGGCGGCGTGCTCCATCAGACCGTCGGACTCGATGACCTCGAGGATGCGCCGCGAGCGGACCATGTCCACAAGGTTGCCGCCCCACGTCGAGTTGATCCGCGAGCTGACCGCGAACACGTTGTCGCCGACCTCGTCGACCCTGCGGCCGGCCATGATCCCGCATACCTGGGTCTTCTTACCGAACGAAACGACGTCAGGGGTCACCCCCAATTGCTGGTAGGCCCAAGCGGTTCCGGTGAATCCGCAGCCGGTCTGTACCTCGTCGAAGATGAGTAGTGCGTCGAACTCGTCGCACAGCTCACGCATCGCCGCGAAGAACTCCGGGCGGATGTGGCGGTCGCCACCCTCACCCTGGATGGGCTCGGCGATGAAGCAGGCGATGTCGTGCGGGTTGGCCTCGAAAGCCGCCCGCGCCTGACGCAGGGACTCGGCCTCGAGCGCAACCATATCGGCGCCGGGACGGATGTAGGGCGAATCGATGCGCGGCCAGTCGAACTTCGGGAACCGCGCGACCTTGTTCGGGTCGGTGTTGGTCAGCGACAGCGTGTAGCCGCTGCGGCCGTGGAAGGCGCCGCGCAGGTGGAGCACCTTGGTGCCGAGTTCGGGATCGATACCGCGCGACTCGTTGAGCCTGCTCTTCCAGTCGAACGCGACCTTCAGCGCGTTCTCGACGGCCAGCGCACCGCCGTCGACGAAGAACAGGTGCGGCAGCGCGGGGTCCCCGAGCACGCGCGCGAAGGTGTCGACGAACCGCGCCATCGGGACGCTGTACACATCGGAGTTGCTCGGCTTGTTCACCGCGGCGGTGGCGAGCTCGGCTCGGAACGCCTCGTCATCGGCCAACGCGGGATGGTTCATGCCAAGCGCCGAGGACGCGAAGTACGTGAACATGTCGAGGTAGCGCTCGCCCGTGCGGGCATCGACCAGGTTCGAGCCGGCCGAGCGCTCGATGTCGAGCACGAAATCGAGACCGTCGGCCAGGATGCTGCGGGCCAGCACCTCGCGCACATCGGCTGGGCCGATCGCGCCGGCGGCGACTGTTTTTTGGGCAGGGTTCAACACAGCGGTCATACTAGCAATCTTAGCGTACTTTTTACGGTCTATCTAGCCATTCACCGGAAGAACTACGGGATATGTTCGCGTCCTGCGTAAAAAGTCTGTAGGATGATCGTGCTTCGGGTGCGGACGTTTGCCGCCGTCCGGATCTGTTGCAGCAAGTCTTCGAGCGCCCGCGCCGTTTCGACGCGCACGAGCAGGACGTAGCTCTCATCACCGGCCACCGAGTGGCATGACTCGATGGCCTCGATGTGTTCGAGCCGCGCAGGCGCATCATCGGGTTGAGAGGGATCGAGGGGAGAGATGGCCACGAACGCCGAGAGCATGTGCCCGACGGCTTCTGGGTTGATCCGAGCCGAGTACCCGGTCACCACGCCCCGCGCCTCGAGTCGACGCACTCGCGACTGGACCGCGGATACCGAGAGCCCGGCCGTCGCTGCGAGCTGGGCCAGCGTGGCCCGCCCGTCGGCGACGAGTTCGCGCGCCAGTATCCGATCGATCTCATCGAGCGGTTCGCTCATGGCCGCACTGTATCCCTTCAGGTGTGCCCGATGAGTCGCGCGATCGAAACGTGGCAGCTGCGCGCCAAATTCGCGGCCGCCCTGTCCCATATGTACGGCACCGAGGTGCCCGCATACACCACACTTCTCGACGTCAGCGGGCAGGTGAACCGCGAACTCGGCGGCACGCAACGGGTGACCGCCGAACGGCACGGCGCGATCCGCGTCGGCAGCGCAAGCGAACTGGCCGACGTCGCAGAGCTGTTCGCGGCGTTCGGCATGTACCCGGTCGGGTTCTACGATCTCCGCGACGCCACTCCGCCGGTACCGGTGGTGTCGACGGCATTCCGCCCGATCGACGCAGAACAGTTGGAACACAACCCGTTCCGGGTTTTCACGTCGATGCTGGCTACCGCCGACACCCGCTTCTTCTCCCCCGAGCTGCGTAAGCGCGTCGAGCGCTTCCTGGCCGAGCGCCAGCTGTTCGACCCCGCACTGATCGCCGAAGCCAGGAGCATTGCCCACGCGGGTGGCGCCGAGCCTGCGCGCGCCGAGCAGTTCGTCGCCGCAGCGGTCGCCGCATTCGCACTGTCGCGCGCCCCGATCGACCGCAGCTGGTACGAGGAGCTGACCGCCGTCTCCGCCGTCGCCGCCGACATCGCGGGCGTCGCGACGACGCACATCAACCACCTCACGCCGCGTGTCCTCGACATCGACGAGCTGTACCGGCGGATGACCGCGCGCGGCATCACGATGACCGAGGCGATCCAGGGCCCGCCGCGATGGGGGGGCCCCGATGTGCTGCTGCGCCAGACGTCGTTCCGGGCGCTCGCCGAACCACGTCGCTTCCGTGAGGTCGACGGCAGGGTCACCGACGCCACGCTTCGTGTGCGGTTCGGCGAAGTCGAGTCGCGCGGCGTCGCGCTGACCCAGAAGGGACGCCGACGCTTCGACGCGGCCATGGCCACCCCCAACCCCGCCAAGGCGTGGGGCGATTACTTCCCCACCACCCACGAGCGCCTGGCGGCGGCAGGATTGGCGTACTACCACGGCGGTGACCCGTCCAAACCCGTTGTCTACGAGGATTTCCTGCCCGCCTCGGCGGCCGGGATCTTCCGGTCGAACCTCGATACTGACGCGCAGGAAGCTGAAGGCTCCGATAATCAGGAAGATCAAAACTGGGACTACACCGCCGCATGGATGGCGGGACAGATCGGGCACCACATTCACGATCCCTACGAGCTCTACGAGAAAGTCGCATCACAATGACAAGCGTTCAGACATCACA